>CAZMQK010000010.1:0-38794 GCA_964568685.1 uncultured Ignisphaera sp. | reverse complement strand
CCATAGCCCTTCCACTGCTAGCAATGAACATATCAAACTCCCTCGCCTTCAACATACAGAACAGGCTTGTTAACACCTTTGGGAGCCTCACAGCATCGGCATTCTCAATAGGCTTTATAGTGTTTGACCTTGTAAACACGAGCCTCTGGGGGTTAACAGAAGGCATTACGATAATGGTCGGGCAAAACATTGGTGCAAGAAATTTTGAAAGAGCTAAGAGAGTTGCGAAGGCTACGTCCATGTTCATATTCATTGCTGTACTAGCAACAGCAACAATAGTATACATGTTTAGAATCCCAATAGTATCCATATTTGTGACTGGGCAGGGCGTGACTCAAGAGGCTGTAGAGCAACTGCTGTCTGAAGTAGATAACTTCCTCACGGCGACTATATGGACTCTCCCCTTCTTTGCCCTAACCTTCTCATCAATGTCCGTTGGTAGAGGCTCTGGGCACACACTAATACCCACAGTTATAAACATGCTTAGGCTCTGGGGCTTGAGGATATGCTTAGGCTATGCACTAGCTCTCGCAACAGGACTAGGCACAGTAGGAATCTACATAGCCTTTGCCATAAGCAACATTATCGGGGGTGTGGTATCTATTTCTTGGGTGCTCTGGGGGCACTGGGCAAAACCAATAATTGGTGAGACCAGAAAGAGCTTTGCAGAAGTGGGGGAGGTGAAGACACCAACACCTATAACCATGTGTAGAAGTGCGAAGGGAAGTAGAGGGAAAAAGTGATTACAAGAAGCCAAAGCGGTATAACTATATGTAGTGAGGGGCTCGGGAGCTTTGAGGAGGTCCACACACAATGCCTTCTCCTTTGCTCTTTGCCTTTGGGTGGCAAAGCTTTTGCTTGATGAACCACTAGTGTTAGTAGTGCTCTTGGCACTCATAGCAACGCTTTTCACAAATTGGTTCATAGACTCAGTCGCAGGGCATAGAGGTCCTAGGAGAACTCCCTACACTCATTCTATTCTAGGTGCCTCAGCAATATCACTACTGCTCACCCTAAGCACATACACTGTTACTGTACTGCTAAACCTTGCAATAGATGTGACTTTGCTTAAGAACATCTTCATACTAGCCCTAGTATCTTCACTTTCACACCTACTTCTAGACGCTTTTACAGCTGATGGCGTAGCCCTGCTATGGCCATTTAAAAAGAGGAGGGTTTCGCTCACAAGCCTACACTACGATAACCCTTTGCTAAATGGCGTCGCCATAGGTGTAGGTATTGCACTCGTTCTTCTCTACATACTCTCACTACACAGTAGCTACCTTGCAAGCATTGCCACTAGTACTTCATGTAAACCTTCTTAAAGTGGTAGCTCTATAGGGAGCCACAGCAAGAGCTTCTAGCGTGTTTAAGGAGCTCGGCTGAGGATTGTGTATATGCGTCTAAGCGTTGAGAGGTGAGCCCCCTCAGGGTAGTTGTCGAGCACTTGGGAAGCTGTACTAGTGTAGAAGCCTAGTGCCTAGAGGAGTTCTCTAAATTCTGCTATCTGCATTTGTGCTGTGTACAGTTTGTAGAAAGCTCCTCTCTTTCTAAGCAACTCCTTGAACTCGCCCACTTCCTCAATAACCCCCTCCTCAACAACTATTACCTTATCGCATTCTCTAGCTGTTGACAGTCTATGGGCTATTATAATGCCTGTCCTACCAGCCATCAACCTCTTGATGGCTCTTCTAAGTAGCTCCTCTGTGTATGGGTCTATGCTCGAAGTGGCCTCATCAAGTATGACAATGTCTTGGTCTCTAAGCATTGCCCTTGCAATGGCTATTAACTGTCTCTCACCCTGGGAAAGCCTCTTACCCGCTTCACCAACATCTGTGTGGTAGCCATTTGGCAGTCTTTCAATAAATTCATGTATGCCCAGCTTCTTGCAAACATCGACGACCTCCTCATCACTAGCGCTAGGCTTCCCAACCCTTATGTTATCCATTATTGTCCCTGGGAACAGGTATGTTTTTTGAGGAACGTAGCTTACTCTCCTCCTTAAGCAACTCCTCCTCAAAGCCTTGATATCAATACCATCGATTGTGATCCTCCCTTGGGTAGGCTCGTAAAACCTTAGCAACAGGTTGGTGAGCGTTGTTTTTCCAGCTCCCGTGGGGCCAACAATAGCTACTACCTACCTAGCCTGGGCTCACCCTAAAGCTAACACTCTTCAGCACAGACCTTCCCTTCACATACTCAAACCACGCATTCTCAAACACTATCTCTCCTCTGAGTCTCCCAACCTCTACGCCTTCATCGATTTCAACACCCTCTGAATCCAGAACATCATAGATCCTCTCTAGCGATGCTAATGCTAGTTGAAGCCTGTCGTAAAGCCCAGCAATGTTATTTATAGGGCCTGCGAACCTAGCTACATACTGTGTAAAGGCTACTACAATACTCACACTAGTAATCCCTGTGGTCACTAGGTAGCCTCCGACAACAATAATTGAAACTGTTGAGAGAGTCGATATGAAGCCCACTGACGACCAGAACATTCCCTAGCAACGCTGCTTGAACAGCTCTTTTAGCTGTAGCTAGAGACTCTTTTGCGAAGTACTCAGCAAAGCTTTTCTCTCTGTTAAAGACCTTGATAGCCTCTACACCAAAGAAAGACTCCTCAACTATTGATGTTAGCACGCCTATTCTCATCCTAACATCCCTATAGGTAGACCTCATCCTAGCCCCCAGGACCCTGATCACAACCACTATGGGGGTATGGAGGCTATGGAGATGAGGGTTAGCATAGGGCTGAGCATGATCATGACTGCTAGTGCACCGATGAGAGTCACCACGTCCCCAATAGTGTTGAGGAGGCCTGACACAAACACATCTACAACTGTTGTAGTGTCGTTAATTATTCTGGACACCAAGCCGCCAACGTTCTTATCCTTGTAAAAATCTATTCTGAGGTCGAGAAGCTTTGAAAACAGCTTAACTCGCTGAGAGTAGGCAACTAATTGCCCTAGAGCCTCTATTGCGTACCCCCTAATAGTCTGCAAAACCCATAGGGCCACCGTCAATGCTATATAGAGCATTACTAGCTGTAGAAAGCCCTCTACATGCCCAGAGACAATGTGCTGATCAATAGCAACACCAATTATGTATGGCGGGAAGAGTGAGAGCACTGTGCTGAGCACTATAGTTGTGATAGCTACTGCAGCAAGCTTTCTGAATTGCAGAAGCTCCTTGGCAAACCCCCAGAAAGCTCCTCCTGCCCACCGCTTCACCCTACCTCACCTTCATCACTAACCATAGACGCAAACATTCTGTAAAATAGCCCTCTCCTCTGCAGCAACTCGCTCACTGCCCCCTCTTCAACTACACAACCATCGTCAAGGACAACAACCTTATCAGCTATTGCGGCTACAGTAGGCCTCTGCGTAGCTATTATAATAGTTCTGCCCTTAGAAATCTCAGTGAGATCCCTTAGCCACTCTTTCTCTGTCTCGGCATCGAGATTTGATGTTGGGTCGTCTAGGAGGAGGATCTTGGGGTTGCGGACAAGTGCTCTGGCAATAGCTATTCTCTGCCTCTGGCCCCCTGAAAGTGTTAGTCCTCTTTCACCAACAACAGTGTTGTACTTGTCTGGTAGCGACTCTATGAAGCTGTCTATCTTGGCGGCCTTAGCCGCTCTTATGATGTCCTCCACAGTGGCATTGGGGTTGCCAAAGGCTATGTTCTCAGCTATTGTTCCGCTGAAGATGAATGGCTCTTGAGGTACGTAGGCAATGTGCTTTCTAAGGGACTCTGTGCAGATCCTCGCAGTGTCAGTGCCATCAATTATCACCCTACCACTGCTAACTTTATAGAGCTTGGGAATTATCTTGAGGAGTGTTGACTTCCCTGACCCTGGTTTACCAACTATGACAACCCTCTCCCCAGGCTTAATAGTTAGGTTTAGATTCTTCAGTACAGAGCTGTTCTCTGTATAGCCAAAGCTAGCATTCTCAAAAACTACCTCTCCACTAACATTGTTTAGCTCAACACAGTTGTCGTCGTCCTCCTCAACTCCACTCTCAATCAGCTCAAATATTCTTCTAGCAGACACACCCACTGTCTGTATATTTGGCTATTATGAGGCCCAGCATGCTCAGAGGCCACATAAGCATGACCATATAGGACATGAAGGCAACTAGGTCTCCAACAGATATTTCTCCACGTAGTGTTGCAAAGCCCCCATAGAGAAGTATTGTTGATGTCGCTAAGCCGAAGATGAGGACATTCACATTTGTGAGAATGGCCCTCCTCCTAGCCATAGACACGCCTATGCCTAGAAGCCCACTGTTAGACCTCTCAAACTTTTTACTCTCCAGCTTTTCAAGGCCCAAGCCCTTGACAGTCTTAATCCCTGCGATACCCCCTGTAGCAATAGACACCACATTACCTAGCTGTTGCCTAAACCTGTCTGCAACTGGTCTTAGGGCAGAGGCTGTGTATGTATTGGCAATAACAGTAGCAGCCATTGATGCTAGGGCTACGAGCGCTAGGCTAGCACCCATGTAGAACATGAAAACAAGTGGGATTGCTGCAGAGAATACTGCGTTTATGAGCATTCTAAAAACTCAAATGCAAGGAAACCATCAACTCTCCCAGTATCGTTAACAATTGTCGTAATTGCTTGACCAACAGCAACATTGCTAAAGAACCTCGCTGGCTTTCTCGGCATTGATTCAAAGGCGCTCGCCCTAAGCATGTGCACAACTCTTTGAGTAGCTAGAGAACCTACGTAGCCAGAGCCAAGCCTAAACAAGCTCGATACGGCAACCAAGGCAATTAATAGAGATGATCTATTTAAGATGACTTCAAAAGACCTCTTAACTATGCCGGCATCAATGATATAGCGCATAATGTATGGAATTAGGGATGAGAGTAGAGCGGCCAGGATCATTAGCGTAACTGAAGCATAGAAGTGCCAGACATTTACCACGTGTTTAAATAGCTTTACAAGGGCCCTCGCCACGTTTGTGGAGCTAGTAGCTGTCCGCACCCCTCGTCTCCATCTCACCACAAGCTCAAATTTACGTCTCTACAACTATAGGTTTGGAAAAATAAGTGCTAGCACATCGTAGCCCTATGACTAGCATCTTCGCATAAATACAGTCTGCGAGGGTTTGAAACAAGAAGCCTCTTCGCATTGCTTGTCTATTAGCAACTCTAGCCCTGGTAGTATGCGAAAGCCTTTGCCACAGCTCTTCACTGTGCTCCGAGAGCCTGCCTCCTCCCCACACTAAAGGAAGCGAGGGCTCTGCTGGGGGTCGGGGGGCTCTCTGCCCCCACCTGGGTTTTTACATCTGATACCCATGGGCAGTCCAACTGGGTCACTTACCTGTCACTTGCTTTTTACACCCCCTGCGACGGCTGGTTCACACCTAATGATTAGAGGCAACGGCAGTTATGCTACTTCATCACCAAGAGCAATTTAATTATAGGAGCACTGACGGTCTCTCCATCCTACCTTGAAAGGACAGCTTTCAGTTGTAGAGAAGGGTTAAAAGGAGTGAGTGGGTGCTCAGTACCTCGCCTCGCCTTCAGGGTCTTGCTCTCTAAATGTAGTATTTGTAGGTGCTTGAGGGCGATGCATTTAAAGTCTTGTAGGCTCTTCTAGTGCTTTGGTGCTGGGCTTTGAAGGCTGGGCTCGTTAGAGAGCATGCAGAGATCCTTGTGGAGAGGGCTCCGAGGAGGTACCCAGAGCTCCCGCTTAAGGAAGAGCCTGTAGAGATTACTGAAGTGCCTATGCCTGCTGTTAAAGAGGGTCAAGTTCTTATAGAGGTTGAAGTGTGTGGTGTTTGCTACACAGATATAGATATAATTGAGGGTAGGGTGAAGTGCAAGCTACCTATAATACCTGGGCACCAGATTGTTGGAAGAGTTACTGAAGCTGGTTATAGTACTGAGCACCTTATTGGTAAGAGAGTTGGTGTTGCTTGGATTGGCAAAGCTTGTGGCTCCTGCGAATTTTGTAAGCGGGGTTTAGAAAACTTGTGCGTGGACTTCAAGGCCACGGGCTGCGACTTTGATGGTGGGTATGCAGAGTATGTAGCGGCTTTCGCAGGGTATGTATATGAGTTGCCAGAGTCTGTGGAAGCAGAGAAGCTTGCACCTCTGCTTTGCGCTGGCTCTATAGGTTATAGGGCGTACAGATTGGCGGAGGTATTTGATGGAGCAAGAGTGGGACTATTTGGGTTCGGATCCTCAGCTCACATAGTCATACAGATCATAAGAAGGCTCCACCCATCTACGGAGATATACGTGTTTAGTAGGGGTGCTGAGCATAGGGAGCTTGCTAAGAGGCTTGGGGCTGATTGGGTGGGGCACCCCTCTGAAAACCCACCAAGGGGGCTACACATAGCAATAGACTTTACGCCAGTTGGGGAAACAGTTGCAAGAGCGTTAGAGCTTCTCAATAAGGGTGGGAGGCTGGTTATAAACGCAATAAGAAAGCAAACGCCAGTTCTCCTTGACTACGCTAAGCACTTGTGGGAAGAGAAGGAGGTGAAGAGTGTTGCAAACGTGGCTAGAGAAGATGTGAAGCAGTTCATAGAGTTCTACAAAAGACATAGAATTGAAACGCATGTGCAGATCTACAAGCTGAGTGAGGCGAATAAAGCTCTGCGTGACCTAAAGGCTGCGAGGACAAGGGGTGCACCAGTCCTGAAGATAAGGTAGCGTGCGTTGGCTCAGCACTTCTTCTCTAACAACAGCTTTCTGTGAACCTTTATAAACCCCTATTAATGGAGACACAAACTCCTTGTCTTTCACATGTGGAGGTAAAAGTGCCTCTAGCAAAACTATGTAGTTTGCTTATAGCTCTGCTCCTCTATATAGAGGCTGTAGCTACTCCCTAACAGCGTCTGTAGGGGTTTGCGAGGCTTTGGTAAAACCTCATCTGGGCTACACATTACTGAAAACTCGTACCTCACTTGAGTTACCTTACTCTCCTCAGCTTCCCCAAGAACTACGCTAGAGCTGAGCAAGGCCATGTTCGCAACCTTTATCACCTGCTCATCTATATCTAACACCTCTACGTAGAGAAGACCTATTTCAAGGACCTCACCCTTGATGCTAGGTATTATGTAGTCTCTGCCGAAGAACTTGTACGCAGGAAATGCGAGTGGCGATACTGGTAAGCTTCCAGCAACTTTCACATCCTGCCCAAGCTTTATGAATCCTGGGAGCAGCATATGTACCCCTGCAAAGAAGTTTAAGAGCACGGGCTGTAGGGCTAAGCCAAGGACGAGCCCTGAGAAGGTGGTGCTAGCCACTATGCTTTCCCCACTAACCCCTAAAACAGTTGCAACAATGACTGCCAGGGTTATGTAACCAAAGAAGAGCACCACATATCTCACCAAACACGCCTCCTTAAGACCTCTAGCCAGGTTGCCGAAGCCAGTGGCTGAGTGAATATGACTCCAGTAACCACAGTTGCAATAGCGTGAAGCGCTCTTCTATAGGTGGGGTAGAGCTCTGCTACACCTCTTGGTAGGTGCTCTAAGAGCACGTCTAAAAGGATGATGAGTACTAGCACTGTGATTAGCTGCTGTAAATGCTATTGCAATTCTCTTCCTCACGCTAACCATTTACATACTCACACTGTAGCACACCAAGCTATTACCTAGATTGAAATTTAAAAGTGCCTCTAAAACTTTATTTAAATTCACTAGGTGCCACCTCAATGCAATTAGAGCTCTGTGGAGAGCTAGGCATTCTCGCAGTTGATGAAGAGGCTAGGAGGCTGGGGATATTTGTTGCCTACACATATGCGTGGCTCGAGCATAAGATGAGCTTTGAGCATTACCCACTAGAAGAGGACGTGATGAACCTCGTAGGCTACCTTAAGGGTAGGTACACCTTGGAGAAGCTTAAGGAGGACCCAGTAGTTAGGGCTTACAGAGACTTCTTTTGGAGAATAGGCGTAGACCCTACGAAGACAAGGCCGTCAAGTGAAGCTCTTGTGAGAAGAGCTCTTAGAGACTCTTTTCCTAGAATAAGCCCTGTGATTGACGCTGGGAACATAGCCTCTGCTTACACAATGGTTCCCATAGGCATGTATGACATGGACTACGCAAAGCCCCCTCTTAGAATAACTGTGAGTAGGGGTGGGGAGGTGTTTAGACCAATAGGGGGAAGCGAGATAAGGCTAGAGAAGGGCGTGCCAATACTAATGGACTCAAGCGGTGTTGTAATGCACATATACCCCCATAGAGATAGCGTTGAGACTATGGTGAGGGAGGCAACATCGAAAATACTCATAGTTGCTGCAGGGGTTCCGGGAGTAGGTAAAGACCTTGTGAAAAAAGCTGCAGAGCTCACTGCACAACTTCTCAAGAAGATGGGCTGGGAATGGTGTGAAGCAGTAGAAATTGTTTAAAGTAGTGGCTTAGCCTCTGGTAAGCAGGCTTTTTGCAAAGCATATTAACTTGGATAACTGGTGTCTTATCTGAGGTCTAGATTATGTGCGAATCCCACGTGTATATAATTGATGAGGAGGGGGAGAAGCTTGTTGCTAAAGAGGTTGCTTCAATGGCGCCGAAGCACAATGGTTATGTGTTTGTTGATATTTATGGCAATAGGTATGAGGTTGATGATGCTGAGGTAGCCTACGTAGACTTCATAGGGCATAAGGTTGTGCTGAAAAAGAGGGGCTAGAGTGTAATGAAGATTGTTGTTGTCGGGAAGGGTGGTGTTGGAAAAACAACTGTAGCAGCGTGCTTGGCTAGGTTAATTGGGAGGGATGGGTATAGTGTCATAGCTGTTGATGCTGACCCTAGCTTGAACCTTGCAAAGGCTTTGGGTATAGCTGACAGTGTTGCTAATTCAAAGCCTGTTCTCTTTGATGAGGAGTTTGTGAAGGAGAGGACAGCACTACCTAGTGGAGCTTATAGGCTGAATCCAAAGGTAGATGATGTTGTAGAGAGGTTCGGTGTTAGGGGCCCTGATAACGTAACCCTACTTAAACTAGGCTATGTGAAGAGGGGGGGTGTTAGATGCCTTTGCCCAGAGTACGCATTTCTAAGGGCGCTGCTCTCGCATTTAGTTCTTGGCAGAAGGGATGTGGTTGTTGTAGACATGGTTGCTGGGCTAGAGCCTATGAGTAGGGGTGCTGCTAGAGGCGTAGACCTAATGCTATGTGTAACAGAGCCTACGGCTAAGTCAATTGATGTTACGCATGAGATTTACAGGCTATCCAAGGATATTGGTGTCAGCAGTTTTGCTGTTATTGGAAACAAGGTGATGTCTGAAGAGGATAGGGTGTACATAGAGAAGTCGCTGAATGGAATAGAGGTTTTGGGGTACCTGCCCTACGACGAGAATGTGACTAAGGCGGATAGGCTTGGGGTAGCTGTTTTAGATTACAACCCAGGCTCACCCATGGTCACAGAGTTGAAGAGCTTAAAGGAGTCTATCATTAGCTTCAAAAGAGTTAAGATTAAAACTTAGATTCCCCATACATAGATTTGTATAGGTGCTTATTCTTGTCTGTACCATTTAAGGATGTGAGAGTAAGGCTTGAGGAGCTAAAGAGTAGTGTTGCTGAGGTCAAGGGACTTGACATAAGCATTGGCTATGTTGTAGAGGAGTGGGAGGAGCCGCCAGGCCCAACACCATTCCCATCAATAGCAACCCTCAGGAAGTGGGACCACGCATTACTAAGTAGGTATAAACCCCTCTACCTACCATACTGCGACCTCTGCTGCCTATGCACATATGGTAGGTGCGATTTGTCTAGGGGTAAGAGGGGGTCTTGCGGGCTGAACCTCTCTGAGCAACAGTCAAGGCTAGTAACCCTGGTGTGCTCAATAGGTGCTGCGACACATACGAGTCACGCTAGGGATTTGCTAGACAAGCTAATTGAGAGGTTTGGTGAGGATTGGCCCATAGACCTGGGGGGCGAGGTATACGTGGAAATGCCTATAACAAGGTTGGTGACAGGCGTTAAGCCAAGGACTTTGAGGGATTTAAAGATAGTCTTAGAGTATGTTGAGAGACAGATTGTCCAGACCCTTGCCAGCGTTCACACAGGCCAGGAAGGTGATTGGAAAGACTACGAGTCTAAGGTCTTTCACTTTGGAATGCTAGACCACGTAGCCTTAGAGGTGGCTGACGTCACACAGATAGTGGCTCTAGGTTTTCCCAAGGCGGATCCCGAGTCGCCCTTAGTGGATTTAGGTATTGGCACTGTAGACGCTTCAAAGCCTGTGATCCTTGTCATAGGGCATAACGTCCTGCCATCAGCAGCTATAATAGATTACCTTGAGGAGGCTGGGCTGAGAGACAAAGTGGAGGTCGTAGGACTTTGCTGCACAGCCCACGAGATAGCGCGCTACGAGAAGAAGAGGGCTAAAATTGTTGGGCCAATATCGTGGCAACTGAGGTTCGTAAGGACTGGCATACCAGATGTGATTGTCATTGATGAGCAGTGCATATATACAGATATTGTTGATGAGGCTAGGAGGATAGGGGCCATAGTCTTAGCCTCTTCAGACAAGGCTTTGAGAGGGCTTCCAGATAGAACCTATGCTTCTTCAGATAATGTTGTAGAAGAGCTTGTTCTAGGTAAGATACCAGGAGCAGTCATATTAAATGAGGAGAGGCTTGCTGAAGTGGCTGTTAAAACAGCACTTAAATTAGCACCGCTGAGGGCTAAGTTCAAGTGGAGCTTATACAGTGAAAGTACTGTTACAGAGTACGCTAAGAGGTGCACAGGGTGTAGGAATTGTGAGAGAAACTGCCCACAAAACCTACCGATATCAGTAGCATTGCAGAATGCTGCAAGAGGGGACACCTCATTCTTGAAGTCTCTGTACAACAAGTGCTTTGCTTGTAGGAGGTGTGAGTACGTATGCCCTGCAAGCATACCCATCTTAACGCTAATCTTAGCAGCATCTAAGGACACTATGGTGAGCGAGAGGTATAAGTGCAGAGCTGGCAGAGGACCAATACAAGATACTGAGATTAGGGCTGTTGGTAGAGACATTGTTTTAGGCACGATACCAGGCGTCGTAGCGTTTGTTGGCTGCGCTAATTGGCCTGACGGAGCTCAGGATGTGGCTGAAATGGTGCGGGAGTTCGCATCGAGGAGGTACATAGTCACCGCATCTGGGTGCTCAGCTATGGCTATAGCAATGTACAAAAATGAGGAGGGGCAGACACCTTATGAGGAGTTCTCAGGGGTTTTTGAAGCAGGTGGCCTTGTGAATGTGGGTTCCTGTGTAGCGAACTCCCATATAGCTGGAGCTGTGATAAAGATTGCAAACATATTTGCTAAGCTACCACTAAGGGCAAACTACGCTGAGATAGCTGATTACATACTGAATAGAGTTGGGGCTGTGGGAGTTGCATGGGGTGCTATGAGCCAGAAAGCCGCTTCAATAGCTTCAGGCTTTTGGAGGCTAGGCGTGCCAGTCATTGTGGGTCCCCACGGAATGAAGTACAGGAGAATGCTATTAGGGGATGTGGAAAATGAGGAGGCGTGGTACGGCTATGATGCTGTGACTGGTGAGAGGCTGTGGCTGGGGCCTGTCCCTGCTCATCTATTCTATGCTGCGGAGTCTGTAGAAGAGGCCATGGTTATGATACCTAAGCTGTGCATAAGAGCTGCAGACACTCCGCAGGGTAGGGCAATAAAGCTCACAAACTACATATCCTTGTACAAGAGGTTCTATGGGGAGGATAAGCTTCCACCAGACATAGACTTGTATATAAGGACTGAGGGAGATGTGCCTGTGCCCTACAGGGATGAGGTTTTGAGGTACCTCAAGGAGGTTGGGTGGAGGGAGAAACCTGTCACCTCAAATCCCACAATACTTGAGGATATTGTTGAGGTGTATAAGAGGAGGAGGCAGGGGGGCGGACAATGACATTGGAGTACTGGCTCTATGGGGATATACCCCCTGGACCAATAAGAGCATCAGTGCTCACAGACATCAAGACCCTTCCCGACATCTTCAAGAGGTTTAAGAACAGGTTGTTTGCAATAGGCTCTCAAATAACAAAGCTAAGTGAGCTCACTTCACCAGACCTCATAGACAGGGTGGTATCAATAGCGCTGAGCTTAGGGGCCTGGATATCGACATCTTCACCAGCCATAGTAAAGGCTCTTGATGCGAGGGGTGTTAAGAGCTATGAGATAGCGTTTCCCCTTGAACTTGCGCGGAAGATTTCTAAAAAGAGCGCAGAGTTGGTGATTTTAATAGGTTACCCCTATGCATATGAGTGGCTTATTCTAAACTACCTCAAGCACTACACACCAAATGTGAAAACGTTGACCTTAGAGCCCTACGCACAGCCAAATGCTACATGGACTTTGGCGTCGCTACCTCTTTCACTATGGTACAAGAACATGTGTAGCTTAGAGGAGATGCTTAAAAAAGGTGTACAGACTTTATGACAGAGGAGCACACCAAAGGCTTTAAAACGTGTTACACACCTATTATACATCAATTACTTTACTACTGGGTGTAAAAGCTAGAAGCTGTGTGAAGAGCTATGTCCATTAGCATTACGCTATTAGAACCTGTAAAGCTTCCTGAGGGCGTCAAGATTCGCGTATTTGATGTTCCTCCAGCACCTCAAAAAGGAGCCTTTGCCGATATACCTGTTGACGTTGGGCCTCAGTATGAGGGGCAGCGAGTTAGAGGACCTGAGATGTATGTTGAGCTTGGAGGCCCTAAGGTTAAGTACAAGTTTGAGCTGTTTAAAGTTAGGAAGCCTGAGGAGATAGAGGATGGTAAGGTAGTTCTTGTTGGGCCTGACATACCTGAGCTTAAGGAGGGGTCTAGCATTCCATATGCAGTCATAATAGAGGCTGCTGGTAAGGGGCTTGAGCCTGAGGGTGAGGGTGTTCTTGAGAGGAGAATTCATGAGTTTAGTAACTATGTCCAGGGCTATATGCACCTCAACCAGAGGTATGATATATGGCTTAGGATAAGTAAGAGAGCTGTTCAAAAAGGGCTCACCTCATTTAAATACATAGGTACGGTTCTCTACAGGCTATTCAAATCAGCGTTTCCAATAATCGAGAAGCTGAGGATAGTCATTGTCACAGATCCTAGAGTTGTCGAGCTTCTCCATCCACAGGCTCTGAAAATCTATGAGGAGAGAGACCGCAGGGCTCTCGGCTTAAGAGATGAAGATGTTAATGAATTTTACTCATGTAAGCTCTGCCAATCCTTTGCACCAACACATGTCTGCATAATTACCCCTGAAAGGCCTTCTGCTTGTGGCGCTATATCATGGCTCGATGCAAGGATAGCCGCTAAGATAGACCCCAAGGGCCCCATACAGCTCGTACCAAAAGGTAGGCTTCTAGACCCAGTAGGTGGCGAGTACGAGGGGGCTAACGAGGCTATAAGGAAGCTCTCTAATGGGGCAATTCAGAGAGTGAAGCTGTACTCGCTATTCGATTACCCGCCAACTATATGCGGGTGCTTTGAGATAGCAACATTTTATATTCCAGATCTTGATGCTGTAGGTCTTGTGCATAGGGGTTTTACAGGCACTACGCCAATTGGGCTGAGGTTTAGCCAAATTGCGGACACTGTTGGTGGTGGTAAGCAGGTGCCAGGATTTCAGGGAATCGGGCTTCTCTACCTATGGAGTAAGAAGCTGTTCCAAGCTGATGGCGGTTGGACTAGGATTGTCTGGATGCCCTCAGAGCTTAAGCAGAGGGTATTAGATGCTATACCACTTGAGCTCAGAGATAAAATTGCCACTGAGAAAGAGGCGACATCTATTGAAGAGTTGAAGAAATTCCTAGTAGAGAAGGGCCACCCAATAGTGCAGAAGCTGAGGAAAAGGGAGAGGGCTGAGGAAAAGAAAGAAGAGAAGGTTGAGGAAAAGCCCCCCTCTATTACACCAACACCACCTACACCAGCACTACCACAAGCACCACAACCAGCTGCCCAGCCCCAAGCCATTGCAACAACTATAGCACCACAACAAGTGCAGACCTCCCCCCAAGCAGCCGGGGGTATAACAGTGTCAGTCACAATACCAGTGCCACTACTTCAGCAACAGCAAGTTGCACAACCTACAACAGTAACACTTGTACTTAAAGGCGTCAAGATTCGAGCAGAGAGAATCGTTATTAAGAGGAGTAGTGCTGGTGAGGGTAAGTGAGTAGCAAAGAGCCTAAGAGAGACAGAGATGATGTAAAGGCGAGGCGGGAAGCCTCTATATATAGCTTACTTGCTAAGATTTCAGAAGCGCTAGAGAAGGGTGTTGTAGAGCTTTACAATGTCGAAATTGAGGCTGACGAGCTTGAGATAAGGTTTGCTACACAAACATCACAACAACTACCCATACCAATTGTTGTTACACCACCTAAAGCAGTTGAAGAGGCGAAGCCTGGGGTTAAAGCTGCTTATGAAGTTGCAAAAGCTGTTGAAGTTGTGGCTAAGAAGGTTGTTGAGCTCTCTAAGATAGCTTTTGAAGAGCCCAAGCCTCAGTTTAGTGGTAGAGTGGTTGAGGTAAAGCTCGGGGCTTCTAGAGAAGAGGGTGGGACAAGGGAGAGAACCATTGTAGTGGGGGGGCATACAATGCCTGCATACTACTACATAGCAGGGTACAGACCACCACACCCACCAGCATTTGGAGGAGATGTTTTTGACATTAAAATAGGCTTGCCAAGGGCTGTGAAGCTCGCATTTGGAGATGCTCTTGACAACCCAGTTGAGTGGGCTAGGATATGGGTTGAGAAGTATGGTGCTGAAGCCGTAGATATACACCTTGTGAGCACAGACCCCACGTTTAAGGATGCACCCCCAGAGGAGGCTGTAAGGACTGTTGACGCTATTCTCCAAGCAGTTAAGGTGCCCATAGTCGTGGGTGGGTCAGGAAACCCAGAGAAGGATGTCAAGGTGTTTAGGAGAGTTGTTGATGCGTTTCCGTCAGAAGGGCTTGTTCTAAATAGCTTAAACCTTGACATGAAGCTAGAGGAGGTGTGCCCATACATAGCTAAGGTGAATGCCACAGTCATAAACTTCTCGCCCATGGACCTCGATAAAGCTGAGCAGATAAACAGAAAAACATATGAGTGGATACCAAGGAACAGAATAATACTGGACCTAAACATAGGCGGCATAGGCTATGGCACGGAGTACGGCTTTACAGCTATGGAGAGAGCTAGGCTCTCTGCACTACTAGGCAATGAGCTACTGCAGCATCCATTCAATGTTGGTGCCGCAAACGCGTGGGGTGCTAGGGAGGCTTGGATGACAATGGACCCCTACTGGGGGCCTAAGGAGATTAGGGGGCCTCTTTGGGAAACCCTCACTAGCCTCATATGCCTTTTAGCAGGAGCTGATTACTACATGCTAGTGCACCCGCTCTCCGTAAAGGTCATGAAGGCTGTTAGAGAGTACTTGTTCTCTGAGCCTAAGCCTAGTGATCCTGAAAAAGCTTTGGACTGGTTATCAAAAGCTCTGCCAGTGATTTGAAATGCCCTGGAAGCCGCCAACACCAATTCAAATATACCAGCTCTTGCCAAAAACAAACTGTGGGAAGTGTGGAGAAGCTAACTGCATGGCTTTTGCGGTAAGGCTTGCGAGTTTAGAGGCTAAGGTAGAGGACTGCCCCCCAATTGTTGAAGAGGAGAAGTATAGGGAGAGCTATGAGAAGCTGAGGGCGCTTCTCCTACCCCCAGTTAAGGAGGTGGTGTTGAAGAGCCCTAAGAGAGTTGTTAAAATTGGCGGTAAGTATGTTCTCTACAGGCATGAGATGAGATACCACAACCCAGCGGCAATAGCTATTGATGTAGACGACTCTATGGAGAGGGACATTATTGTCAAGAGGGTTAGCGCTATTGAGGGTTTTGAATACGAGTACGTGGGCCAGAAGCTCAAGCTAGACGCTATTGCTATTAGGTCTGTGACTAATGACCCAAAGCAGTTCGCAAGAGCAGTCTCCATAGTGGCTGAGAACAGCTCCCTACCCCTAATCCTCTGCTCAGTAAACCCAGCAGTAATAGAGGCTGCGCTAAACGTTCTCAACCCACCTCACCACAGGCCCCTAATCTATGCTGCTACTAAGGATAACTGGAGAGAGATGGCAGAAATAGCGAAGAGGTTTGACGTACCACTCGCTGTTACAGCTCCTGGAGACCTCGACTTGCTTGTCTCACTAGTTAAGACCCTCTCTGAGGACATGGGTTTAAAGGAATTGGCTCTAGATCCAGGCTGTTTTACAGGGCCTGGGGGGCTCTCATATACAATCAAAGCCTTCTCGTGGCTTAGGTACAAAGCTACTAACGATCTCTGGAAGTACGCAGGCTACCCATTGATAGCCACGCCAATTTCTGTATGGACTCAGATGAGCGGTGACCCGAAGGATGTGATGTGGTGGGAGGCGGTCTTAGCAACAATGCTTATGACTCGCTACGCAGACATCATCATCATGCACTCTCTAGATGGTTGGGTTCTGCTACCCCAGGTTATGTGGAGATTTCAGCTGTATACAGACCCTAGAAAACCTGTCTCAGTGCCTCCTGGGCTAAGAGAAATTGGAAAGCCCAGCGAGACGAGCCCCATCCTTGTAACCACGAACTATGCGTTGACGTACTCAATTGTGCTAAGCGATGCTGAAAAGGCTAAGGTAAATGCATGGCTACTAGTTGTGGATACAGAGGGGCTTGCTGTAGATGTTGCTGTAGCGGGTAGGAAGTTCACGGGAGACAGAGTCGCTGAGACTATTAAGTCTACAGAGCTTGACAAAAAGGTGAAGCACAAGATTCTAATCATACCTGGTAAAGCAGCGAGAGTCTCGGGAGAAATAGAGGACGCATCAAAGTGGAGAGTGCTTGTAGGGCCCATGGACTCTTCAGAAATTGGAAAGTGGCTAGAGAGGAATTGGACTCAAGAAAAGGTTAAAGAGCTTATGGAGGGGGCGTGAAAATAGCCAATAACGTGAGGATCTAGCTAAAGAAAGTTTTCATTATGTGTAACTATATTTACTCAAAACACTATATTTAGCTCAGAGCACTAATAAGGTAGAGCACGAGCACCTTGGTGATAGCGTTAAGATGCTGAGTGAGGAGCATTCTAAGCACACTGTACGTTTTCTGCCTCACAACGCTGTTACTGGGGTGGCTAAAGGTGAGACTATTCTTGAAGCCGCGATTAGGTGTGGTATTGGCATTAGGAGTGTTTGTGGGGGTAAGGGACTCTGCGGAAAGTGTAAAGTTGTTGTGAGGAGGGGCAGGGTTGAGGCTAGGAAAAGCGATTTACTAAAGCCCGACGAGGTTTCGAAAGGCTATGTGCTGGCCTGCCTAGCACGAGTTATAGAGGATGTGGAAGTCGAGGTTCCTATTGAAAGCCAAGTAGGAAGGCCGAGGCTACAGTCGACTGTAGTACTACCAAGCGCCAGACCTAGGCCTGCTATTAAACAAGAGGCTCTGCCATTGCATAGCATAGCTAGCGCCCTCTCTCTGTACAGCTCTGGTGCAAGTGTCTTAGAGAAGATTTCTGAATTTGAGGAAAGGGGTGTTGAAAAAGTTTTCGCTGTACTAAATGCCGCTAGGAGGAAGGTTGTGGATGTTAGTGAGGGTGGGAAAGGGCTCTACGGGTTAGCTGTGGACATTGGCACAACAAAGGTTGCTGTAGCCCTAGTTGACATCGCTGGGGGGAGGGTTCTCGACACAACCTCTGAATTCAATAAGCAGCTAATGTACGGTGAAGACATTATCTCTAGGATTAGGTTCGCACTTGATAGAAAGGATGGCTTAAGAGAGTTGCAGAGGGTTGTAGTGGAGACAATAAATACGACTATTGATGTACTTTGCAAGAGGTGTAGAGTATCAAGAGAAGATGTGTATATGGTTACAGCAGCTGGCAATACTGCAATGACATACCTCTTCGTTGGGCTCAATCCATACCCGTTGATAAAGTCCTTTAAAGAGAAAGCAGAGGTGCCAAGAACACCTCACTGGTTAGAGGCACGGGATATAGGGCTTAGCGTCAATAGGAATGCTGATGTATATGTGCTTCCCTGTGCCGGCAGGTTTCTCGGAGGCGATGTTGTAGGGGATGTTATAACAGCTGGGCTAAACTTTTCTGAAGAGCCAGCGCTACTCATTGACATAGGTACGAATACAGAGGTTGTAATAGGCTGTAGGGAGTGGTTCCTAGGCACAACAGCACCTGCAGGGCCAGCATTTGAGGGCTGGGGCTTGGCTCACGGAGTTAGGGCTATTTCTGGAGCTATTGAGAGTGTTGTAATAGATCCAAGGACCTGCAGGGCTATCTATAGGACAATAGATGGCGCAAAGCCTATTGGGATATGTGGTTCTGGTTACATAGACCTTTTAGCACAGCTATTCGTCAATGGCTTAGTTGACATTTTCGGGAGGTTCTATAAGGATTGTAGCTGTCAAAGCATCCGAAGAGGGGAGAAGGGGTATGAGTACGTTGTTGTACCTGCTGAGGAGTCTGGCACAGGGAGAGATATTGTTGTTACTGAAGAGGACTTGTATAATATTATAGACTCTAAATCCTCTGTTTGCAGTGCCATAGCAATTCTGCTTAAGAAGATGCTTCTCACAGTAAACGACATTAAAAAAGTTTATGTGTGTGGTGCTTTTGGAAATTACCTGAATCTGAATAGCGCTATGACTATTGGTATGATACCTGAGTTCAGTAGGGCAAAAGTGGAGTACATAGGCAACGGATCGTTGGGAGGAGCTATACTCACACTCCTTTCAGAGGATTACAGGGCTGAGGCTGAGAGGGTTGCAAAGCTGCTTGCACCCATTGAACTAATGCTGGACCCTGACTTTATGGAGGAGTACCAGGCAGGCTTTATGTTGCCCGGGAAGAAGGAGCTGTTCCCAACTTGGAGAGATGCTAGTAGGGGTATAAAGCCCTGGAGACCACTTAGTTAAGCAGTGGTGTGCAGCATGGCTAAGAGGCCTTTTTATGTTTCTATCTCTGGGAAGGGTGGTTCAGGTAAGACCACACTTACAGCACTCTTACTTAAGGTTCTATTAGAAAGTTCCTCTAACGATGAAATCCTTGTGGTGGATGCAGACCCGGCAACGAATTTGCCGCAGGCTCTAGGCATAACCGTAGGTAAGACTGTTGGTGACATAGCTGAAGAGCTTAGAAAAGGGTTTCACAGGTTTGAGAACATGGGTTTTGAGAAAAGTGCTCTCTTAGAGTACTACATTATGAGGGACTGCATAGTTGAGGCTGAGGGGTTTGACCTCATTGCCATGGGTAGGGGTGAGGGTGAGGGATGCTATTGCTATGTTAACGCAGTGCTCTCAGGAATTCTAGGTAAGCTAATTCAGCACTACAGCGTTGTCTTAATGGACATGGAGGCGGGTTTAGAGCACTTGAATAGAAGACTAGATAGGCATGTGAACACCTTTGTTGTAGTAGTCGACAGCTCCATCATGAGCTTGAAAACAGCTGAAAAGATGAAGGAGATAATTAGGGAGGTAGATTTGAAAGCTGATGAAGTGTACGTTGTGGGGAACAGGCTCTCAAGGAAGAGAGAGGAAGAGGTGGTTAAGTGGGCTTCTCAAAATGGGTTAAGGTACGCGGGCACAATTCCCATCGATGAGAATATAGCTGAGTTCGCAGCCAATGGGATACCACTGCTAAACCTACCAAAAGCTTCTGAAGCTCTGAAAGCAGCCTATCAAATTGCAAAAAACGTTAACCTCATCTGAGCCAGCTCTACTTACACATCTTGGATATAGAGATATAAAGCTCTCCTACAGCACTACTAAAAGGGTTTGTAGCTATGTCTTTTTGGGAGCGGTACTCGTGGGAAAAGCTAAGCGGTAAGATAAGGTCTTTACCTGGGAGACTAGGCTTTGAGAAAGGGGGTGAGCTAAGGTTCTTTGGGCTCGCACTAGACCTCGAAACTGGAGCTATATATGATGAAATTTTGGGTAGGCGCTTAACACCAAAAGAAGCCGCTGGAGTGTATTTCATTCTCTCACTCTACGCTGAAACAAAGACAGATGTAGGGGAAAGCGGAGAGCTAATCTCGCTATCAAGGCAGCTGTGCCCCTTTGTTCACTGCCCAAACCTTAGGAGGAATATCAGTGCAGTTGAAAAAATCTTTGGGGGGAACCCGCAGTTATTGTACACAGTTGCAAAGCCCTTTAACTTTAAGCCAGTAGATTTAGGAGACGCTGCCATAAAGGTGTACGCACTGCCCCGAGTTCCAATAGTTTTAGTTGTGTGGGCTGGTGAAGAGGGGTTACCCCCATCCTCTGAAATACTATTTGATAAATCAGCACCACACTATCTATCAGAAGAGACCTCTGCAGTGTGTGAAGCATCGCTGGGGCTAGCGCGCTCTTTAACAGCTAGGCTCATACTAAAGCTCGCTAAGGACATGAAAATAGATGTCTCTGCAATTGAGTTTGGGGGCAGTGGATATGTGTGTGCAGACTGAGCTTTTTACGCACACTATCACGGGTTTGGGGCTGAATAGAGAATAAATTATAGTTCTAGTTAAGCCCTTACTCTACAAGCTCTCTCCACTTGATCTCCTTTTCAATGGTTTCAAGGATTTCAGCCTCCTTTACCTTTAGGGAGCTGGGTGTCACTATGGACTGCACTTCCCTGAGCTTCTCAACAGTAGTGTAAGTGTCATAGGGGACTAGAAGTATTGGAGTGCCAACCTCTCGCGCCTTAATCAAGACGCCTATGTCCGGGAAGAGCCCGCCAGTAAGCACTACTACACTTGGCCTAGTCTCTAGGGCAGTTATTATCAAATCTGTTCTATCTCCTCCTGTAACTATGGCAGCGTTGACTGCTCTTCTAAACCATCTTAAAGCTGCTACAGGGGCCATCGCACCGATGACTATGTCCTCAACAATGTTGCTGAGCTTATCCCTATTCTCTAGTACTTCTGCATTCAGAGCTTCAGCCACATCACTAACTGTGGGAGCAGTTAGCCTCACCCTCTCTTTTATAACACCGTATACCCTAAGCCCCAGCTTCTCTATCTCTGGCACAATAATATCTTCAACTCTCTCGCTATGGTAAATGGGCACGTTGTTTATTATCACACCATCTATTTTAGCTCCATAGTGTTCAAAATAGCAGTTGTACAGCATGACCTTGTCCACCATCTCATCAACAATATCTCTATCTTTTGCGTTTAACACAAACACTGTTTTAGCATTAAACATTTTAGCTAAGTGGGGAAGTGGCATTCCTGCAGATGTCATTACCTCAAGCTCTGGATAGCTCTCGACCAAGACAACGTCTCTTCCACTAGCTATTCTATTATACGCTTCCTCAATACGCTTCTTCAATAACTCTACACTGTTCTTTAAGTCTAGGGTACTTCTCGTGATGGTAATGGGATTCATCTCCTCAAGCTTGTCCTCTAAATTTAGTACCTGCTTTATTGCAATTACATCTGGATCTACGTACACCATTGAGGGGAGTCTGTACCTAGCTTTTGAAATAGGCTTGAAGTACCCTACTCTCATTCCCTCAGCTGAGTATTTCTTTAGCAATCCATATATTAAAACAGTCTTCCCTTTTTCGCCAATTACAAATATTGTTTTCACCATTTCACTCACCCCTAGACATCTACTCAATAACTATTTTGACGTCGACCGCTGTAACTCCTGCACCCTCTTCATATACAAATAGAGGATTTATATCCATTTCTACTATCTCTGGAACATCTGTAACTAATTTACTCACCCTCAAAAGGGTGTTCATTATGGAATTTATGTCAGCAGGGGGCTCACCCCTATATCCCCTTAGTAGTGTATAGGCCTTAGTCTCCGCTATCATCTCCCTGGCTTCATACAGTGATAGAGGTGCGAGCCTAAATGAAACATCTTTAAATAGCTCTGTGTAGATTCCTCCAAGTCCAAACATTATTATGTGGCCAAATGTCGGATCCTTAGTTGCACCAACTATTACTTCTCTCCCTTTAGGAACCATTCTCTGTACTATAACACCGTGAATTGAGGCTGTTGGTGCGTATCTCCTAGCATTTGATATTATTGTCCTAAACGCTTCAGCGACCTCCTCATCAGACTTCAGATTCATGATGACCCCCCCGACATCAGACTTGTGGGTTATGTCTGGAGAAGCTATTTTGAGAACCACTGGGTATCCTAACCTTCTTGCAATCTCTATGGCATGATCCTCACTTGTTGCTAGTTTTGTCGGTGCCACTGGTACTCCATAGCTCTTTACAACATCCTTAGCCTCATGCTCAAGTAGCACTCTTCTGTTTTGCTTTCTAGCCTCTTCAATAATCCCTAGGGCTCTCTCCCTATCAACATCAAATATCTCCATACGCTCTAAGACTTTTGCCACATACTCTCTAAGCTCTCTGTAGCTGACAAGCCCGAGCATTGCAGCAACAGCTCTTTCAGGCATTTCATATACTGGTATGTTTTTCTCTATCAGCATTTTTGTGGCTTTCTCTACCTTTCCTCCCCCTATAAACACAGCTAATATAGGTTTTGATGAATACTGCCTGCTCAGCTCTATTATAACCTTAGCTGTCTCCTCAGGCTCTGTTACGACTTGTGGTGTTAGTATGACTAGAAGCCCGTCAACGGCAGGGTCTTTGAGCAGTGCTTCAATAGCCACTCTATACCTATCGGCCTTCGCATCTCCTATAACATCAACAGGGTTGTACACACTTGCTACAGGAGGTAATGCACTCCTGAGGTAGTCTATTGTTTGCTTTGACAGCTCTGCAAGCCTAAGCCCTCTCGATACAAGCAAGTCTGATGTAACAACACCCCCGCCACCAGCATTAGTGACGATGCCGATCCTACTCCCCATGGGTATGGGCTGGGAGTTGAACGCTATAGCCATGTCAAATAGCTCTGAAATCGTTGACACTTGTATAATCCCAGCTTTCCTTAACGCTGCCTTGAGTGCCGTAACTCCTCCAGCCATAGCGCCTGTGTGGCTCAGAGCAGCCTTAGCTCCAGCTTCTGTAACACCACCCTTAAGTAGTATCACAGGCTTCTTTCTCGCCACAGTAGAGCCTATTTCCACAAACCTTCTGCCATCAACTATTGACTCTAAGTATAGCAGTATCACCTTTGTCTCAGGGTCTTCCCCTAAGTACGCTAAGAAGTCCACTTCATTGAGATCCGCCTTGTTGCCTAAGCTAACAATCTTTGAAAACCCTATCCCTGCCTTAGGAGCCCAGTCTAGTATTGCTGAGAGGAGTGCACCGCTCTGCGAAACAAATGCTATACCTCCTCTGGTCTCCGGCATTGAAGCGAAACTAGCGTTTAGTGGTGTGTACAGATCCATTATACCTAGGCAGTTAGGGCCCACAACTCTAATTCCATACTTTCTCGCTGTCTCAGTGAGCCTCTTCTCCCTCTCAATACCCTCACCACCGATCTCCTTAAACCCAGCACTTATCACAACTGCGTATCTAACACCCTTCTTCCCACACTCCTCCATAACATCTAAAGCAGCTTGCGCAGGCACAACTATGACAGCCAGGTCAATGTCTCCCGGGACATCTGAAATAGACTTGTAAGCAGTGAGCCCCAGTATCTTATCAGCCTTTGGGTTTACTGGATATACCTCACCCTTATAGCCACCATCAATAATACTCCTTAGTACTGCGAACCCCACCTTCCCAGGCTCTCTTGAAGCACCTATCACTGCAACACTCCTAGGCTTGAATAAGTACTTCATATCACCTTCTCTCATCAACATGCCCTCTCCCAGAAAATTACAACTAAATAACTTAAAACTTTAATTGCATACAATAAGTGTATTACACACTATATCCTCAATTAAATCGGGTAAGAACCTCGCCACAGTACCCTCTAAACACTTTATATAGCTCTGCGCATTACATTAACCGTGTCTAAGAAAACAGAGTGCGTTTAAACACCAATGATATCAGCAAGGTGACGAGCATATACTCATATAAGACCCTGTGTGCCTGCTACAAATGAGTTCTATTGACAGAGGCGAAAAGCTGTAAAGAGTATTCAAAGGCATTTAGCTTTAGCACATCTTCATCTCCTAGCAACACTTTTAATTCCTTCCTACACCACTACACTGTGGTAAAGCCTATGAAACTAGTTTTCATAGGACCCCCAGGTATTGGGAAGGGTACTTATGCTAAGATGCTGAACCAGAAGTACGGCATCCCGCACATTTCAACAGGTGATATATTTCGTGAAGAGATAGCAAAGGGTAGTGAGCTTGGCTTAAAGGTTAAGCAGTATGTTGAAAAGGGGCTTTTAGTACCTGACGAAATTGTTATAGAGGTTGTGAAAAGGGTTTTGCAAAGTCCTTTGTGTAGCAAGGGGTTTATACTAGATGGTTTTCCAAGGACGCTAAGGCAGGCTGAAGAGCTAGACAAAGTGGTTAAAATAGATGTTGCATTTCTTTTTGAGGCTCCTGTTGAGGTAATTATAGAGAGGGTGTCTGGAAGACTTGTATGCTCTAAATGTGGTGCTATATACAATATCTCATGGAAGCCCCCTAAAAAGCCTGGGGTATGCGATGTGTGTGGAGCGCCCTTGATTCGGAGAAAAGATGATGAGCCTGAGGTGGTTAGAGAGAGATACAATGTGTATAAGCAGACCTTTGCTCCTGTAATAGAGTACTACAGGGGGAAGGGAATCCTCGTCGAGGTCAATGCCGCTCGCGATGCTACACTTGTTGTTACAGACGTGGAGCGTATACTAATTGAAAAGGGTCTTATTACAAAAACATAGTAATAATGTTACTATAAGTTTTTAAAATTTAACTCTTATTCTAATTATCCCTGGCGAACACCGTGAAAATATTACACGAGTTTGTGCCCACAAGAAAATTCCTAAAGATGGCTGAAGAAACCAAGGACTTTGTCGATGGCTGGAATATAACTGATAGTGCGGCTGGGATCCCTGCACCAAGCGGCACAGCAGTTGGCTGTGTTTTGAAGACAAAGTACCCTGATAAGGTAGTAATACCGATATTCATATTGAACTACAAGGGCCCCGTGGAAGTGGGGGCTCTAGCATTAGCTGCTGATGCTGTGGGTCTAGACGGCATAGTTATGACCATGGGCGATGAGCCTATATACGGAGAGCCTCTGGGGCCTAAGTACTGGGGTAAAACAGAGAGTGCTAGAGACTTCCTGAGAGAGAAGGTTAAGGTAAAGACTTTGAAGCTTGGGTGCCTCTTATCACCAAGGCCTGTGAGAGAGAGGTACGGTGAAAAAGCGAGGACAGGATTTACTGCACAAGACATGGTTGAAAGAGTGAAGAGCGGCTGGGACTTCGCGTTCTTTGCAAGGCTCACACTAGAGACACTACCAACACTTGAGGAGGTGTCCAAGGAGCTGAAGAATATGGGTAAACCACTATACACATACTTCCTCATTGAGACTCCTCGCAATGCGGAGATACTGAGGAAGATTGGGTGGAGCCCTACAACAACAATTGATAAAGCTGTTGAGTTTGCTGAAAAGCTTGAGGGCATTGTTGATGGAATTATAGCAACGTGTGCAGGGGACTACCAGGGCGACTTGGAGCTCCTAAAGGCGTTGCAGAGAATTAGAAAGAAGTAGGAATGCAAGCATTGTCTGAGCAGAGGTTTAGACCAGTATTCATATTCATTGATACTGATAAGCATGCAAGCCCCTTTGACATCCTTATGACAATAGACCTCGTGCCCGATGTTGTGGTGCTAAAGTATGAGAATGTGACTCCTGAAGACGTTGAGAAGATCGTCTATGATGCGCTATTCCCCAGGGGGCCAAAGGGCGTTGGATTCACCAAGCTTTTTGTTAATGGGAGTAGCCTGGAGTCTGTAAATGCTGTTGTTGAAAAGATAAAGAAGTGCATGTTTCCACCATTTGAACTCTCTGTAATAGTTGATCCAAGAGGCTCTTACACAACAGCTAGTGCTGCTGTACTAAAAACGCTAGAGGTAATGCAGAAACTAGGCTTAGGCACTATCGAGGGTAAAAGCGTTACAGTGCTAGCTGGCACGGGTCCTGTAGGTGTTGCTGCTGCATGGCTATACGCAGCTGAAAAAGCTGCAAAAGTTGTTGTGACATCAAGAGATTTTGCCAAGGCGCAAAGAGTAGCCTCTAAAATAAATGAGGAGCTGAAGACAGGCACCGTAAAGCCTTTCCAAGCCAGGGCCCCAGAGGAGGTGGGGAGCGCTATAGAGGATGCGGATATAGTACTCGCAACAGGGGCTCCTGGGGTGCAACTCCTTCCACTAAGCGTCCTCAAGACATATGGAAAGAAGGTGAAGGTTGTTGCTGATTGCAATGCAGTTCCACCCTATGGTATAGAGGGGCTCAACCCAAAGTGGGATGGAAAAGAGGTTGCACCTGGGGTATATGGGGTAGGTGCGCTAGCCATAGGCATACTTAAGAATAAAATAGAGGCGGAGCTCATTAAGAAGGCCTTGCAAGAGCCAAAAGGGGTATTCGACTTTAGAGCAGCTTACGAAATAGGCAAGGCGATGCTCTCTACAGCTAAGTAGCAAATCCCTTTACGCACTTTTACACAGTGCATCTCACTTTATAATAACCTATCACCTTATTTAAGCAAATCCATTTCCCCACACCTACTCACCAAGTAGCATTTATTAAGTAGGGGTGTTGTTAAAGAGAGTTGCGTGAGGTTGCAATGCCTAGGAGTGAATACGCGCCATGGGGAAGGGTAGTTGTTACAGGTGGTGCTGGATTTATTGGAAGCCACACTGTGGACTACATTGTCACCTTATCGCTTGCTAGTGAAGTTGTTGTTGTGGATAATTTCAGTAGCGGTAGTGTCAAGAACATAGAGCATCATATTGGTAAGAGCTACTTCCAGTTGATTAAGGCTGATTTGAAGTACTTTGACTCAACATGGGCTAACATGTTTAGAGATGCTGATGCTGTTCTCCACTTTGCAGCAAATCCAGAGGTTAGGATATCTTCTGTAGAGCCCAGGGTGCATTTTGATGAGAATGTTGTTGCAACATTCAATGTCTTAGAGGCTTCGAGGAGAAGTGATGTAAAGCTACACTTCTTTGCAAGCTCTTCTACAGTCTACGGCGATGCAGAGAAGATACCCACCCCAGAGGGCCATCCATTGAAGCCCATATCTGTCTACGGCGCCTCTAAAGCAGCATGCGAGCTTCTCTACCACGCTTATTCAAAGCTCTACGGTTTTAGCGTATCTATTGGTAGGTATGCTAATGTAATTGGGTATAGGTCTGGCCACGGAGTTATAGTGGATTTCATAAACAAGCTCAAGCTTAGCCCACAGACACTTGAAATTCTTGGCGATGGAACTCAGAGGAAAAGCTACCTACATGTTTCAGATGCTGTAGAAGCCACCATAGCAATTACGCAGTACGTTGAAGAGGCGAAGGGCTTGCACGTATTTAACATTGGCAACGATGATTGGGTGACGGTAAAGGAGATTGCCGATATTGTTGTAGAGGAGATGGGTCTAGAGAATGTACAGTACAAGTACGTCACAACAATGCCTGATGGGCGTGGGTGGCCTGGTGATGTGAAGCTCATGCTCCTAGACATATCTAAGATTAAGAGCACCGTGGGTTGGAGACCTAGGCTTAGCTCTCGAGAAGCTGTGAGAAAAGCTGTGAGAGAGGCTCTAGGAAAAGAGGTTTTTATGTGGGTAAAAGCATAGACTCTAGCATGGCTGTGTACACATTAGCAACCACCTCTACTTCGCTTAGCGAAACGTACTCGTCAACAACGTGAGCATTCGCATCTGGCCCAGGACCGTAGGCAACAGCCTCTACACTCTGCTCTGTGTAGTAGTGTAGGTCTAGACCCCCTAGGCACACAACGAGCCTTGGTTCAAAGCCTAGAACTCCTTTCACAGATTTGCTAAGAGCTTTAACCACTATTGAATTGGGGTCTGTGAGAGCAGGAGTTAACCTACTGGTTATGGACACCCTAACCCTAATCTCTGGGTACTCAGAGGAAACCTTATTTATAAGCTCCACAAGCTCCTTCTCCACATCGCTAACACTCTCCTCTGGTACAACTCTCCTATCAAATGAAAACGCGTAATACCCTGGAACAACATTAGTCTTTACACTGCCTCTCACCTCACCCCCTATGTTTATTGTTGGTCTAGCCCCTTCAGGGTCTCCGTAGTCATAGCTGCTTCTTCTACTGTCTAGTACTCTTCTATATTCATCAACAAATCTCAGTGCGATTTTCGCCATGTACTCAAAGGCGTTTACGCCTCTCCAAGGTGTTGAACCGTGTGCCTGCTTTCCAAAGACCTCAACAAAGCCCCAGACAGCCCCCTTATGCCCAATCCACATAGCTTTTAAACCGCTAGGCTCGGCAATTACTGCGTAATCTGGTTTTGACACGTGCTTCACAAGGTAGCCAGTACCACTCTCCCCACCTATCTCCTCATCTGGCACAAGGGCTATTTCCACAGTCCCTCTAAAGTCTCTGTACCTAGAGAGAAATGCTTTAACAGCGAGCATTGCCGCAGCTATGCCCCCCTTCATATCGACAGACCCTCTTCCATATAGCTTATCCCCTAAAACCCTAGGTGAGAACGGGTCAGAGGACCACCCACTACCAGGGGGCACCACATCGTAATGCCCATTGAACTGAACAACAGGTTTACCAGAGCCAGCCCTACCCAGGACTATGTACCTTGGGTACTCTACGCACTCCCTACACACATCCTCAACAACACTCCTAGGTACTTCCACAACCTCTACCTCCATGCCAATACTCTTCAGCACCCCAGTTACATACTTTGAGAACTTCTCAAAGTTTTCACCAGGTGGATTTACAGTAGGTATGGAAATCATGTCTGAGAGTAGTTTTACACCCCACTCTAGGTCACTTCTAGGTATCCCCATAGTCTAGGCGCCAACTTAGAATAGCTTTGAATAGTAAGATAAAACTGTTTATGGTCAGAGGGATTCGCATCAATCACCAGATCATATAAGGATGCGTTTCTTCATCCCAATAGCTTAAATCTGTGTACATGTAGTCACTAGTCAATTTATTAAGGTGCGGGATTTGAGCACCCATGGCAAACAGAGGGTGCGAGGAGTAGCTGCGCTTATTATAGCCTCTGTGGTATGGGGCTCCACATTTCCCGTCATAAAGATTGTTGTGAGGCACGTGAATAGCTTTAGGTATGTGTGGATTAGGAACCTCTTAGCTGTTTTAGCTATGGTGCCGTACATTGCCTACAGGCTTTGGAGAGGCTCAGTAGCTAAGCGCTCCGTTATTGGAGGGCTGTTGATAGGGTCTGCATACACACTTGCCCTCTGGCTCCAGGGGCTGGGCACTTTCTATACCACGGCCTCTAATTCTGCATTCATAACAAATCTCTACTTCATCTACCTACACACCTACGAGGCTTTAAAGCACAAGAGGTACGACTATAGACTCGCAGTAGCAGTTATAATTGCTTTAGCAGGGCTCTACATAATGACGAGCCCCACAGGGTTTGGGTTTGGGGAAGCAGTAGTACTTGTAGGCTCTTTCATATGGGCTTTACAGATACTCATAGTAGATAGGTACTCCACTACAAACCCTCTCGACACAACGTTCTTTATGCTCCTACCCCCGCTAACACTATCAATACTTGACGCAATGCTCTTCGAGCTCCCCACAATAAGTAGCATACTTCCAGTCGTACCCCACCTACTCTACCTATCACTCATAGCATCAATTGTTGCATACGCTCTCCAGCTACATGGTCAGAAATACGTAGTCGCTTCAACAGCTTCAACAATATACCTAGTAGAGCCTGCCTCAGCCCCCCTCTTCGCCATGCTCATAATCAATGAGAGCGTGAGCACCGCTCAAATAGCTGGCTTTGCACTAATTATGCTTGCCCTATACCTCTCAATAGCATCTAGATACAGCTACAAGCTACTATAGAGTTATGCTTAGCACACCTCACTGCCTCTGCTCCCTTAACTCTCTGAATAGCGATATAGAGCTACTCACTAGTACGAGGCCTATGGCGAGCGATGCAAGGGCTTGGAGGTACCTATCTGTGTAAATTGCGTAGAGAAACATGAATAGAAAGACCAGCCCTGACACCAGTAAAACAGTGACATAAGCTGTGCCAAGATTTCTCAATCAAAACACCCACAACTACTGAAACAGTATTGCATAAGGTTTTTATTTTTATGCAGGGTCTAGAGGCGCTATAAAGCTTTGAGAAGAGCTATTGTGAAAACAATTACGTAGGGGACTAGCTCCATAGGTATTCTCACAGATATCCTAGCCACCTTCCTTAGCAACAGCACAGCTATCCACGTGAGAAGTGCTAGAGCTCCGTAGGGGCTGAGAATGCTAACCATAATAAGGATAGATGCTAGCCCCACAGAATGGCCTGCAACCCGCATAATTTTCGACACAGTCTCTGGTTTTACAAAGAGCAGCTTGCTGAATGTTTCTAGAGCAAGCGAAGGCTCTATTATGATTGCTAGCAGGAGAAGAAAGGTTGTTGCAAAAAATAGTTGCGAAACCCACTTACTCATACCAATGAAGAGCACCTTGGAGCTCATTGTCACAATTATTAGTGGTGCTAGCAACACTAATGCAATTGGTATTAAGTCGAGTAGCAAATGGTATGCAGCACCCCTGCTAGTTTTCACCATTTTTACAAGGACTAGGGCTCTTGACAGAGGCATCGCAAGTAATGCTAGTGCCAAGCCCATAGCGCTTTTTAGAGTAATAGAGGCTATGGCTATCGCTAGAGAGGCTAAGGGCGCAGTCTCACTACCAGTTACGTGGTCGTAGATTATTGTCACTAAGATGGCTATGGCAGAGGCTATGGTGATGAAGTCAAGCACGCTTACTCACCTCAAAGCCCTCTTCAGAAAACTCAATATCTACTAGCGAGCCCCCCAACACCTCTGCAACTCTTTTCAAGAGCTTTAAAATGCTCTCCTTACTCAAATACTCCTCATATCTAAACATAGGCATTGCTATTAGCAACTTGTTGAACACCTCACCAAGTGCAGTAAAATCCCTCGGGTTCTCAAGGGCTAGAGCAAGGGGGTTCGTGATGAGCACAACTAGGTCGTAGCTCGCCGCGCTCCTCCCAATATAGCTAGGCACGTTGGTAAAGACACTCATAGGTGAGTGGCACCCCTCCCCAGCATCCAGGACGGAGAATATCCTGTATGCGGTGCTCTCATAGTCTTCTCCCTGGTAGGGCATAACCTTTGGCATGAGCTCACTGCATATAGCTGTATCAACAACTAATCCGCTTCTTAGCATAGCCGCTAGTAGTGATGAAGCAAACCTTAGCTGTATATGTGCTAGTGTATTTGGAATAGAGCCTATGCCCCAAACCCAGGGCCTTATGTCTATGAGTAGCAGTATCCTCGCCCTAGACTCCCCATAATCCTCTCTAACCATGAGCTTCCCCATCTTTGCATAAGCACTCCACACAATCTTCTTAATGTTGTCCCCAGGCTGGTACTCCCTTATATCAGCTATATCGTACAGCCCTCCAATAGCCCTCCCCATCACATTCACCCCCAAAACCTTCTGCACCGTCTTCATGCTAATATCTACTCTCGCCACCAATGGGAGTGCTGTGACATAGCCCTTTGCGCTATAGTGGAGCTCCTCGGTGAAGTACCCAAGAAAGTCACTCGCAATTATCACCACCTTGTCAAACGGGTGCGTGCCAGGAGCCATCAACGTAACTCTATAGGTTATGCTTATAGATGCTCGGGGGGGTATAGAGGTAATCGCTATGGGCTTCGCCCTTGCCTCTGCATATCTTGGTGGAATATCTACTACAAGAGCCCTGGGTATGGCGTCTAGCCCCCTATTATCAATTGTTAAGGTGATCCCAACATCGTCTAGCTCACTTACCACACCCCTCTCTAACCTCCTCTCAATGGCTAGCTTCTCTACAGCTTTTTTCACCCTAGTAAAAGACTTGTACTCCTTGTAGAAAATCAGTAGAAGCGCTAAGCCAAGTGAGTATAGAAGGAGATTCTCACTAGCCAATCCATAGAGGATTGCAACTACAGGTAAAACAAGGCCTGCCACGCCATAGAGCGTTATCTTCAAGGAGGCTCAACCTTCTCCAAAACATCGTTAATTACATCTCGTGGAGTTGTATTTGATATCCTTGCCTCTCCCTTTAAGATAATCCTATGGGAAAGCGCAGCGTAGGCCACGTACTTAACATCATCTGGTATGACATAGTCTCTCCCCCTAATGAGCGCAATAGCCTTTGAAAGGAGGTAGAGGGCTATGGCCCCTCTTGGAGAAGCGCCAAGCTTTACGTACCTATGGCTCCTCGTAGCCTCAACTATGGCTGCTATATACTTTAGGATATTCTGCTCTACATAAACACTTTTTGTAAGCCTTATCATATTCAGCACATCTTCTCTTGTAAGCACAGGCATCATGTCGTCTAAGGTGGAGATCTTCTCATAGTTACTCAAAATATCAACAGTCTCACCTAGTGATGGATAGTCTATTCCAACTTTAGCCAAGAATCTGTCTACCTGAGCTTCAGAAAGCGGAAAGGTGCCCTCAACCTCAATTGGATTCATAGTGGCTATTACTAGAAAGGGTCTTGGCAAGGGGTGGGAGACCCCTTCTATAGTGACTTGCCGCTCCTGCATAGCCTCTAAAAGAGCTGCTTGTGTTTTTGGAGGAGCTCTGTTGATCTCATCAACAAAAAGGATGTTTGTAAATACGGGCCCCCTTCTAAACACAAACCTGGACTCCTTTGCATCAAATATCATAAATCCTATGACATCTGAGGGGAGCATGTCTGGAGTTGCTTGAACTCTCTTAAAATCTAAGCCAAGTGACATTGCAATGCACTTTGCTATCAGCGTCTTAGCAACTCCTGGTACCCCCTCGAGAAGTGCGTGACCTTCTGAAAACAGTGTTGCAAGTATCATTTCAAGCTCCTTTCTCTTACCAACTACCTTTTTCTGAATGTTTTCAATAACTCTTTCAATCATTGCACTGTAAAACTTTATGTTCATTCCTTCTCCATACCGATCTCCAGCTTCTCCCAAGCACTAACACCTATTAAAAGCCTTTCCCAAGTGCTTTCAGCTGTGTTTCTTATAGTGCTTTGTAGCTGTAAATATTTTTTTGGATTTGTTTGAATACCAAACCTCAGAGCTATGTACATCATTAGTATGGCTGTCACCCCCAATGCAACTCCGAGAGAGCCCACAGCACCTCTCTCACTAATCACCCACCTCAGGACTCGGGTTAAGCCATTTAAGACTACATCAATGTACTGAGCAATCACCTGTGCATAGATGGGTGTGTACAGCCTAGACCCTTCGTATATGAGTAAGTTCCTATCGTTAATTAAGAACTCTACGAATTTCGTATTGTTTTTAGCTATAGTTGGTTGCGATAGGATCTCGTTTATCACTAGGCTGGAATCCCCCACTATAATAGCGTAGCCCCTGCCCAGACTCACATTATACGCTATGGGCTCTATCCCGTAGAAGCATAGGGGCTTTGCATCACTATTTACAGCTTTGAGCTTTTTCGCAACGTCTATGAGAATATCAATGGTCTCGTTGCCTAGGGCACACCTTGCAACAGCTATTCCACTCACATCACTGTTATACTCAATCCCCAGCACCTTAAGCACATCAATGCTGTAATTCAGCTCATCGCAAATCACTGCTACACCTCCACTATCAACCCACTCAACTAAGTAATTCACATTCTCAACTCTTCTATCTGGGCTAAGTAGCATAAGTACATGGCTCTGCGGGTCGAAGCCTCTTAGTTCTTGTAGGTTGTATAATATGCTTACTCTTCTCTTACCATATTCCCTATAGTAAAATGTTGTTATTCCTCCAGGACCGAAGTTGAATACTGATGGAGGGTCGCGCTCTATTATGTGCGCTATTGGTGTTCTTGTCTGCGAGAGTACCAGTATGAAGACTAGGAAAAGTGAAAACACTAGTAGCTTATTCTTCACCTCTCCTTACCTCCTGCAAAGCCTCATCTATATCTAGCCTCTGCTTATCCCCATAAACAACGTCTTCGTAAACCTCAACAAACTTCTTGAGGAAGCCGAGTCTATGCGAAACCTCTCTAGGTGTGCATGTAGAGCACCCAACTCTACTCCTCAACAAGGTAAGGTACCTCCTCAGAATGCTCTTCACCCCCTTATAGACGTAGTTAACAGTGGGGAAGAGATCATGCAGCTCTCTTCTCCCTAGCGTTACAGAAAGGGTTTCGTGGGCTCTGTAGCTACTTCTAATATACAGAAACACCATGACTAAAACAAGGAGGAATGCTGACACTATGAGAACTAGTTCAACTACTCCACTTGGTATCTGAGCGGGGCTAGGTAGTAGCGGAGCGTACTGAGGTAATCCACGCCCACTTGCAGAAACGTTAGCAATACCTGTTGCATTTAGCTGTAGGTCTACAGGCATTTCGGAGAAACCAGGGGGGATTGAAACATACCTCACACTCATATTGGACACAGCAGTGCTTTTATTTTAACCCTCTACACATGTACTTTACACAGGAACCCCTAATCTGAGCAACTAGCTTAAATACTGTGATGAGTGACGTCCGGGGCTGAATGCGTGATGATCGGTGCAAACGCTGAGGTCATACTGGCTAGCAATAGAAATTCCATAGCATATTTTGAAGAGTAGTTTAAGGCATTGACAGAGCCTTACTCATTGCAGGCCTTCTGGAGGCGAGCACCAGGTCTCACAATCCCTAGGGTTGATGGGAGGGGGAGTAAAAAGTACTTACTTTCTGAGAAAGGCTATTACAACTCCTATTATAAACCCTATGGAAACAGGCCCCACTGTCATTAAGCCGAGTACTACTGCAAGGCCTTTGAGGATCTCTACTGATGGTAAACCTATTTTTGCTATAATTTCTTGTGGTGATGTGCCGAGAGACCATACAGATAGTAATGTTCCAAGTGCAAGTATTGCTATTAGTGCTAGTATGTACTTCAACACCTTTGCAGATAGGTAACCTAGTGCTAAGCCCAGTAGGAATTGTATTGCTATTACAACAAAGTTCTGGGGGTTAGAGAGCATTGCAGCCATAATCTCTGTTACATCCACAAGCTACACCGAGCACATATACCTACGTTCAAATTTATATGTCTTTATCAATTTAAAATCTTGTGAACACACATTTTTGGTGATGGCATGGAGCGAGGGATCTACGGCTTTAGAGGCTTTAAGTTCAGAACCCTCTTCTACAGGCATGGGTACGCAGTCCACTACGCTGAGCATATAGTGGACCCAAGGGATGGGAGAGAAAAACTCGTTATGGCGGATCCGCACAACAAGTTCAGTGTTGTAATATACGATGTGGGTAAGGGTGTTATAGAGGAGGAGCTAATAGTCCCAGGCAAGTCGATTCCAAACCCCCATATAGCACACATGCTACTAGAAGACATTTCAGTGATTGGTGGTAGGGCTGGCGATATTGTGTGTGCTGATAGAGAGGGTAGGTGGGTCCTAATTGACAGAGATGAGAAGAGGGTGAAGTGGAGCCTTAGCTTAGAGGATACGGCGTGGCCACACGATATTGTTCCTACTGAAGGGGGCTTTATAGTGACAGACTATGGATCTGGTGGTGAAGGAGGCTTTGTCCGTAAGGTTGGCTTCAATGGCGCTACCAAGTGGAGTTTGCCTATGAGTGGCGCTGCAAAGGTTTCGAGGATCTTCGGCTCCACAGCTAGTGGTATTCATAGCAACTCCTTTGGTGGAGACTACATTGTCACACAGAACTCTGATGTTGGAGGGGTGTACGAAATTGATGATGATGGGAGGGTTGTGTGGAAGTGCCCCAAAAGTTATGGAGAGGCTAACTCTGTATGGCTTTTCAAACCGCATAGCGCGTTTAGGCTAGGGCTTGCTGAAGCTGGTGGAAACCTTACAATAGTTGGCTTAGAGGCTGGCGGCGGTATCGTGGCTATAGACTACTACTGCAGGCCTAGATGGGGGGTAACATCAACATACTCCCACATACCAGTACTTCACTACAGACCCTCTACATATGGACTTCTTGAAACCACCCACGTGTTTCCAACGCTGTGGGGAACCATAGGGGCTATTGACTGGAGGGGCTATGCAGGCTCAGCTGTTATAGAGATTGTGGAGGTCCCCAGAACTCCTCTTACTTGGGTGCTTGCGCTAGGTATTGACCCTGGGGATGGGGTGTGGCTAGACCCTCCGCTAGAGGTACTCGATAGAGAGTTCGTAGCCATGGATTTGGTAAACAGTGGCGAGGCCAAGGTTAGGTGGAGCCTCCATGTAACAAGGCAGCCAGCGCTTATCGAGTCAAAGCATAGCGTTAAGTGGCAGCTTTACAGCTCTGGCATAGTTGAGCCAGACTCTGTGCAGTCTATAGAGCTAGATAATAGGAGAAACATGTTCACCTTTGCCAGGGTGTACGTGGAAAAGGTTAGTGGTGGAAGAGCTACTCTATCAATATTTGTTGTGTGGCTCTAAGCAATTTTTGCTCAATCCCTACCCCTTCTAGCTGAGTGCAGAGGGTATGACTAGAATTTGGGCCGGAGGCCGTACCATTAGCTTAACTGATTCTTATTAGCTATTGCATCTATGTTTATGTAGGTGCTCAATGTGAAAGTATGTGCTCTAAGTTCCTCTTCACACACTCTATAAACTCTTCTGTTGCTACTACAGTGTTTACAGGGGGTTCACTAATCTTTGCAATATCCTGTGTCATCACCCTATCCACTTCTATAGTCTTTTTAACCGCTTCCTCAAGGCTTTTTGCAAACACTATGAGCTCCTCATTACCATCTAGCTCACCTCTCCTCCTAAGCCCTTTGCTCCAGGCAAAGATTATTGCTGTTGGATTTGTTGAGGTTTTCTCCCCCCTCAAATACCTATAGTAGTGTTTTTGAACTGTACCATGGGCGGCTTCAGCCATGTACACGCCCTCTGGCGATAGCAGCTCTGAGGTCATCATGGCTAGGCTTCCTGAGTATGCTGAGGCTATGAGGTCTGAGAGAACATCGCCATCATAGTTCTTAGTAGCCCACACAAAACCCCCTTCTGACCTAATTGCGCGAGAGTATGCATCATCTATTAAGTAGTACTCGTAGGTAAGCCCCCTCTTTGCAAACTCCTCCTTAAACTCACTTTCGTAAACCTCTTGAAAAACCCCCTTAAACCTCGCGTCATAGACCTTAGATATTGTGTCCTTTGCAGCGAACCACACATTTAAGCCAAACATTAGGGCGTAGCGAAACACCGACCTTGCGAAGGAGTATATCGATTTTTCAGAGACATGGTACGCTTGAACAACTCCTGCTCCACTGAGAGAGCCAACCCTTGCCTCAATGCTCTTACCACTAGCACTCTTAAATACTATGTAGACTTCGCCAGGCTCCTCAACTCTGAGCCCTGTGCCAGAGTATATATCTCCAACAGCATGCCTAGCTATCACAATGGGCTTTTTCCAGAACCTCACAGCGGGCTGAACATTTGATACAATTATTGGCGCTCTAAATATTGTCCCATCGAGCACCTCTCTTATTGTGGCATTTGGAGACCTCCACTCTCTCCTCAAGCTGTACTCCTTAACCCTCTCAGCATTTGGAGTAATGGTAGCGCATTTAACGCCGACCCCTACCCTCTTAAGGGCTTCTGCAGCAGCTACTGTAACCCTATCCCCAGTCTCATCCCTAACCTTTACGTGAAGGTCGTAGTACTCCACCTTGAGCTCCACATAAGGCTCTATAAGCCTCTCCTTAACCCAGCGCCACATAACCCTAGCCATCTCATCCCCATCTATCTCGACAATGGGCTTGTCCATAGCAATTCTTCGCAAGGCTTGCACCACAAAGCTTTGTGCCCGCCCTTGATTAAAAAGCTTACGCTATGGCGGCTTCGCGACCACTCCTAGCACTCCTTCTGCACCCCAGTGGAGGAGCGAACGTGCCTAGAACTTTTTGGCAGCAGCCCCTTAGCTCACTATATTTTCACACCTAGTACGTTGCCCAGAGTTGAGCCTATTACGTAGAGTAGCATCGACACCCCGAAGATTAGCACTGTGATTTCTGTGAACTCCCTCAGATAGCTCCTACTTTGCAAGACTGCTACGTAAAAAGTCATGTACGCCACAATAGCTACTGCTAGAATCAGCATCACTATGAACGCTGCTAGGAGAGAGCTTATGACGAAGTACGGTAGTGCAAGGAGTAGTGCAACCGCTATATACGCTAGAAATGTGTAGAAAGCTGCTAGCTCTGGGCGAGCCCTTCCTTCATTCTTTGCCTGCGCATACGATGCTATTCCCATAGATATTGACGCCGCTACACCAGCTAAAAACCCTGCTAAACCAGCACTTAGTGTGTTTTCAAAAGCTCCTAGAGAGCCTGTGTAAATACCTGTTAGCTCTACTAAGGCATCTGATATGCCGAGGGTTATAGACCCTATGTACCTAACCCTACTCTCATCAATGCTAGCCAGGAACGCACTCTCATGCCTCTCCTCATCAACGGCAATACCCTCAACAGCATCCCTGATATCGGGCCTCAGCCCTGTAACCTCTTTGTAAATCTTTGCCGCATCTCTCTCCTTAGACTCGAGGTGCTTTAGCAAAACTGTTAAGCCAAAGAGGTAGAACATTACGACATAGAAAAGCACCTTAAGCATGACTAGCTTAGAAGAGCACTCACCAACTATGCCCCTCCAAAAGAGGTAGTGCCTATACTCATCTTCAGCAGCCTCCTCAAGAGCTTCTCTCAAACTTTTGCTAACAAGCGATTTTCTAGCGAGGAACTTGTACAAGTAGTAGGAGAAGTACTCATCTCTACACATCTCTTCAGCAACCTTAC
>CAZMQK010000009.1:0-45157 GCA_964568685.1 uncultured Ignisphaera sp. | reverse complement strand
GTAAAGCTCTCTACCAAGGTACTTACCCTTAGGCCACCCACCTCCCTTAACCTCGTGTATGAAGCTGTAAAGCCTTCTAAACACTATGAGCATTAGTGCAAGTGTGAGCTCTGCTACACTTATTGCAGAAGCCTTAGGGGCATTGACGACAGCGATCCCCTTCTTCACAGCGTACTCCACGTCCACGTTGTCAAGCCCTATACCATACCTTGCAAGCACTTTTAGGTTAGCCCCTCTGTCAATAACTTCCTTGCCTATTTTAAGCCTCCCCCTGAACACTAGAACGTGGTAGTCTTGGACTATGTTTAAGAGCTCTTCTAAAGGTATTCCAGGTCTATAGCACACCTCAAACCTGTTGCTGTCTAAGCTACTTAGAAACTTCTGTGATACCCTATCTACAACAAGTACTCTATACATTCCGACAAAAGATGTTCACCACAGTACAATGTCTTAGGGCTCTAGAGTATTTAAGCTTACCGTTTGATACCTGCTTATACCTAATTTAAACATTTAAATATTGTATACAGCTATAATGATACACCCTAGTGATAGTAATTGGCAAGAATGGCGCCCCTCAGGGTTTTATTTAGTTAAGGCTAGGTGCTGAATTATGTGCGCTACCTTGAATGCTTATTCAATGTTCTGAGCGGATTCCTTGCATCAACATTACATGAATTCGCACCATGCAATGTAAAACTAGTTATTTTAGGTTCGTACAAAATTTAGCACTGTAACGCACTTGAAATGTTGTGGAGTGTGGCTCTATGTCTAGCGATAATGGTATGAAGTTTTTCAGAGAGATATTCCCATTTGAGGCTGTTCCACGCTTTATTGTCTCAGACCTAGAGATACGTGATAATCTGAGCAAAATACACTTAACAGATACGACACTTAGAGATGGTCAGCAAGGCTGGAGGGTGTTTACAGTTGAAGAGTGTGAGAAAATTTATGAACTGCTTGCAGAGATTGGTGGGAGAGGAGCCATAACAAGCACTGAGGCATTTCTGTATACTGAGAAAGATAGGGAAGCTGTGAAGAGGCTTTTATCATATGGATACGAGTACCCAAAGGTCATTGGGTGGATTAGGGCTACGCACTCAGACCTCCAGCTAGTTATCGATATGAAGCTCGATGAAACTGTCATGCTCATGTCAATATCTGATTACCACATAAAGTACAAGTTTAATGCCACTAGAGAAGAGACTTTCAGAAAGTATCTAGAGGTTGCTGAGAAGGCTATGAGCCACGGAGTTGTGATCAGAGCCTCCCTCGAAGATATTACGAGGGCTGACATCTTCGGAGCTGTGATACCCTTTGTAAAAAGGCTTCTCGAACTTAGTGAAAAGTATAGGGTACCTGTAAAGATAAAGCTTCCTGATACGCTAGGGCTTGGCTTACCATTTCCAGAAGTGCCTCTACCCAGAGGAATACCAGCCATAATACAGGCTATTAGGAGGGCCACGGGGATTCCGCAAGAACACATAGAGTTCCACGGGCACAACGACTTTGGCCTTGTTGTAGCAAATCACATAGCTGCATGGATGTATGGAGCTGCTGCAGGTAACTGTACTCTACTTGGGATTGGCGAGCGCGCGGGTAACTGCCCCCTAGAGGTGATGGCTCTACACTATGCAAGTATTGTGGGAACCAATAAGATAAACCTAAAGGCTATTTCCAGGCTTCCAGAACTCTTTGAGAAAATGGGTTTGAAGATCATTGAACACTACCCAATTGTGGGGAGGAATGCGTTTAGAACAAAGGCTGGGATACACGCTGATGGTCTTTTGAAGAACCCTGAGGTGTACCTGCCCTTCGACCCAGTCAGGGTGTTGGGGCTACCCTACTCTGTTGCCATAACGCCTTACTCTGGAAGGTCTGCTGTTGTAATCTGGCTAAAGAACTACATGGGCTACAACCACATATCAAAAGATGACCCAAGGGTTGTGGCAATATACAACGAAATTGTTGACATATTTAACAAGACTAATAGGGTAGAGCCTCTTACAGATAGCGAGATGTTTGCAATAGTTAAGAAGTATTTCCAGGAAGCGCCTGAGACTTTACCTAGAGAGTAGCCACTAATAACAATGATCAAGGTGTCTAGCAGAGGTGTAGCAGTATTGGCTTTAATAGACAGAGTTGTTTCTAAAGCTCTGGGGAGAGCTGTATCACCAGGGGAAATAGTTGTTGTTAGTATAGATGCTGTCTATGCCCAGGATGGCACAGCTCCTCTAGTCATAGACGTTGTGGAGAAAGAGCTTGGCTTTAAAAGGAGTGTGGTTGTTGACAAGGCGTATTTCTTCATAGACCACTCAGCCCCGGCCCCCCATGTCGCAGCTGCAACAGTTCACAAAGAGATGAGGAGGTTTGCTAAAGAGTATGGTGTGAAGCTCTTTGATGTTGGGTATGGGATTAGCCACCAAGTAGTGGTGGAAGAGGGTCTAGTGAGACCCGGTATGATTGTAGTGGGGGCTGATAGCCACACACCAACAATTGGGGCTATAGGGGTGTACGCTACTGGTGTAGGTAGCACCGACGCTGCTATAGCCATGATGTTTGGAAAGCTCTGGCTAAGAATCCCCGAAACCGTTAAAGTGGCTCTGCACGGCCCCCTGCCAAGAGGCGTTATGAGCAAGGACATAGCGCTTTACATCATAGGGGATGTGGGGACTGACGGAATGCTTGGAAAAGCTGTTGAATTTAGAGGTGATTCACTCAAAGAGCTTAGCATAGACTCTAGAATGACGCTCACAAACATGTGTACAGAAATGAGTGCTGAGTCTGCTATAATGCCGGTGGATGAGGTTGCCAGAAAGTGGCTTGCTGAGAGAGGCTACAATGCCTTTAGGAGTGTTGAGTGGGATAAGGAGGAGGGCTATGTAGATGAAATCCCTGTAGAGGTTTCTAAGCTAGAGCCTCTTGTTGCAGCCCCACCAGATGTAGACAATGTAAAGAGTGTTGATGAGGTCAGCGATACTGAAGTTGACCAGGTGTTCATAGGCTCTTGCACAAATGGTAGGCTAGAGGATATAGAGGTGGCTACAAAGATACTCCACAAGAGGAGGGTTAAGGAGGGTGTGAGGTGCATAGTGGCGCCTGCTTCTAGAAGAGTCTATGTAGAGGCGTTGAAGAGGGGCTACATAGATATGCTGATAGAAGCTGGCTGCGTAGTAGCACCACCCACATGCGGACCTTGTGTAGGTGCACACATGGGTCTTTTAGCCGCTGGCGAAGTTGCTATAGCTACCACTAATAGGAACTTCCCAGGTAGGATGGGGCATAGGGAGAGCAAGGTGTACCTAGCCTCACCAGCTGTTGCTGCTGCCTCGGCTGTTGAGGGTAAGATTGCTGATCCAAGAAGATATCTTTCTTAGGGTGTCTCCCATGATTATACAGGGTAGGTGCTGGAAACTAGGGGATAACATAAGCACAGATCATATAATATCTGGGAAGTACAAGTTTGAAGCAATAAATGACTTAAGCAAAATGGCTATTCACGTACTTGAAGATGTGATACCAAATTTCTACAGGCTAGTATCCAAAGGCGACATCATTGTTGGTGGAAGGAATTTCGGCAAGGGGTCTAGCAGAGAGCAAGCCCCCAGATTGCTTAAGCTTGTTGGCGTAGGTGCTGTTGTCGCAAAGAGCTTTGCCCATATATTCTACAGAAACTCCATAAACATAGGGCTGCCAGTCATTGTTGCCAAGGTAATCCCAGATATTAGTGAAACAGGAGATGCGATAGAGGTTGACGTGGCTAGTGGCGTAATTAGGAATGTGACTAAGGGTGTAGAAGAGAGGGTGAGCCCCTACCCAAGGGAAATCCTCGAAATACTAGTTAACGGAGGTGTAGTCGAGTATGTTAAGAGGCGTGGTGGGTTGCCATGGTCAAGAGGTACAGAGTAGGCGTCCTTAGGGGGGATGGCATAGGGCCTGAGGTAGTTCAAGCAGCAGTGGATGTGCTTAATGCACTAGAGCTAGAGATTGAGTATGTAGAGCTTTATGGTGGCTACGAGTACTATAGGAAAACAGGTAAGGCTCTACAAGATGATTTCTTTGATGTTGTGAAGAGCCTTGACGCTGTTTTGAAAGGACCTCTCTACACCCCCCCACACGAAAAAGAGTTTAAGAGCGTCAATGTGCTTTTGAGAAAGGAGCTGGACTTGTACGCAAATGTAAGGCCTTTTAGGAGTTACAGAGGGTTTTCCCTAAAGGACTTCAATTTCGTTATTATTAGAGAGAATACTGAGGACCTCTACACAGGCTTTGAGTCTCTTTATAGAGGTGTCGCCCTAGCTCTAAAGGTTGTAAGCTACGAAGGTGCTAAAAGAATTGCAGAATTTGCCTTTAGCTACGCTAAAAGTAATGGCTTTAAGAAGGTCACCGTAGTGCATAAGGCTAATGTGCTCAAGATTTCTGATGGGCTCTTTAGGGAGGTGTTCTACGAGGTCGCAAAGAGGCATCCTGATCTGCAAGCTGATGAGCTAATTGTTGACACAGCTGGCTACACTATTGTGAAAAACCCTGAGAAGCTAGGCGTCCTAGTGACACCAAATCTCTATGGAGATATACTAGCAGATGTTGCTGCAGCTGTTGTTGGGAGTTTGGGGCTTTGCGGCTCTGCACAAATAGGTGAGAATATCGCTGTTTTTGAACCTGTTCACGGCGTTGCGCTAGATATTGCTGGAAAGGGTGTAGCAAATCCGGTAGGTGAACTGGAGTCAGCCAAGCTCATGCTACTCTACCTCTCTAACAAGTACTCAGACCGCAGGCTCTATGAAAAAGCTCTCAGGCTAGATAAAGCAATTCATAAAACGGTTGAGGAGCTGAAAATTTTAACACCTGATTTGGGGGGTAGTAGCAAAACACGTGATGTTGTCGACTCTATTGCAAGACTGGCTCGGTCTAACAATGCATAGGTAAACTTTTTAACCCTGCACAGAAGAGAGAGAAGTTGCTGGTGGATGTCTTGGAAACATAGAAGAACCTGTGCTTAATCAAAGTAAGGGCAAGAACATATTTAAAAGCGGTGTAAAGCTTCGCTGCATAGCATGTAACTACACTGCTGATGCAGATCCTTGGCTCTTCCTATGCCCAAAGTGCAACAACTTAATGGAGGTTGTAATGCCTAGTACAACTAGCTTTGACTGGAGCACAGCTAGAAAGAGGAGGTTTGGTGTATGGAGGTACAGAGAATTACTTCCACTAAGTAGTGATGTGGAGCCGGTGACCATGTGCGAAGGGGGGACCCCGCTTATAAGGATTAGCAGAGTTACAAGTAGAAACGTATTTGTAAAGTTTGAAGGCGGTAACCCGACTGGTAGCTTCAAGGATAGGGGAATGACGGTGGGCATTACCATTGCTAAGAGCCTTGGTGTCGAGGGCGTGATTGTTGCTAGCACAGGTAACACAGCTGCTTCAGCAGCTGCTTACTCGGCTAGGGCTGGCCTTCAATGTGTTATTGTATTGCCTCGCGGGGGTGTTGCTAGAGGTAAGCTAGCCCAAGCTCTCCTCCACGGTGCAAAGATAATTGAAGTTGACGGTGTTTTTGATGATGCTCTAGAAGAGGTGTTTACAGAGGTGGTTTTAAGCGGCAAAAAGAACCTCTACCCACTTAACTCCTATAACCCATGGAGGTTAGAGGGGCAGAAGACCCTTGCTTTTGAAGTTGTTGATGAGTTGGGGGAGCCGCCAGATTATGTATTTGTACCGGTGGGGAACGCTGGGAACATCTCTGCTATTTGGAAAGGGTTTAAGGAGCTCTACAACTATGGTTTAATAAGCAGGTTACCAAAGATGATAGGGGTGCAGGCTGAGGGAGCTGCACCTTTAGCAAAAACCTGGGCTTCAAAAAGCTACTCACTAATGGTTGTTGAGAAGCCGGTAACTGTAGCCTCTGCTATTAGAATTGGAAAGCCTGTCAACTGGTTAAAAGCTTTGAAAGCTGTTGACGAGTCTAAAGGTACTTTCATCACAGTATCTGATGAGGAGATAATTAAGAGTATGAGGGATTTAGCTGTGTACGAAGGAATAGGTGTTGAGCCTGCTAGCGCAGCTTCTCTTGCTGGCTATAGAAAGGCTTTGGAGAGTGGAGTGATAGATAGAGATGGTGTGGCAGTACTCGTAGCTACAGGCCATGCACTCAAGGATCCAGACACTGTATCAAAGTACTTCTCAAGGGGGTGAGTAGACTCCATGGAAATTGTGCCGAGGCTCATGTGCACTCAGCACCCAGATGCAACAGTTAGGGTTACAGCTCAAGATGAAGTTGATGAAGCTATGCAGGGGTTTACCATGTTTGAATGTGATGAGGTTATGAGCGACTATGAGGGGAAGCTCACACCATATGCACAGCCAAAGGATATAGTGATGAGGGCAGGCAAGCTCGGCATTGCTGTAGGGGAGAAGTACTTTGTAACACCGAGGATACCAAACCCCAGGCTCGAGGATATAGACAGGGTTACGCTCTCCATAGAGGCTTCGCTTATTGCAAACTTCTACTCCTACAAGTACCTGAATACTCAAGCAGTTAAGTGGATAATTCTACCCATGACCGAAGAGCCGGAGACCATTAGGTTCATCCAGAGGCTCATAATAAAGAAGATGAGAATGTACTATGAAGAGCTAGGGCTTCCAAAAATGGATATTCAGCTCATACCCCTGATCGAGGATAGTGATAGGTTTCTAGAGATTTACAGATATGTGACAGTGCTTTACAATACCTTAAAGGAATTCGACGTAAAGCTTCAGAACATGAGGGTGTTTCTAGGAAAAAGCGATGCGGCTGTTAAAGCAGGGCACATAGCTTCGGCACTAGCCTTAATGTACGCATTGAATGAACTGACTAGGATAGATGAGGAGCTCGACATGGACATCCAGCCTATTATAGGCATGGGCTCTCCAACATTTAGAGGCGGAATAAATAACCCAAAGCTAGTTGAGTATGAGGTGCAACATTACCAGGGGTACAGAACTGTGACTATTCAATCTGCAGTAAGATATGATGTGCCGTTTAGCGAGTACCAAAAGGTTTCTTCAGCAATTCTACAGTGGCTAGGAAAGCCTGTTAGAAAGGTAGAGGCAAACATTCTTAGATTAGTGCGTAAAGCCTCTGAAAGTTATAGAAGGACTGTTTCAAGATATCTAGACGCTCTAATTAAGTTTGCATCCTATGTTCCCACAACCAGGGACAGAGTTACATGGAAAGAGTATGGTAGGACCTTCGGCTTAAACGATAAACTACTCAATGTCCCTAGGGCAATTATCTACACAGCCACGTGGTACGTCCTCGGACTTCCACCAATATTCCTAGACGCTGATTTCGTTATTGAGTTGTACAAGAGCAACGAAATAGATGAGGCCCTCAACTACATGCCATATCTAATAGAGGAGTGGAAATATGAGGCGCAATTCTACGCACCCTCTGTAGCATCAAAAAGACTTGATGAAGCTATTGTAAAGAGAGTTAATGAAGCACTTGATTACATGGGAATAAAGCCTGAGGTTAATGAGACTTATAAAAGCATACTAGAGCTTAACCCAGTAGAGCCACATGTAGTAGCTCTAGCGAAAATCAGAGGCTTCCTAGGTTAGTGATGAGTAATCCGGTTGCTGACACAATGATGACACCCACCATAGCCTGATTTTGATTAAGGCTTTTTAACTGCGCCCCTTGTCAAGCCCTTGAAAAGCCTTGCCCCCAATTAGCAAAAAGTACCTAATTGTTGCTATAGCAATAGTTGTAATAGTTTTACTATCAATTCTCATATACGTCTTTCACCCAACCTTTAGCAAACCACCTTTAAATCAAACTAAGACACTCACCCCCACTCCGTATGTAGAGAAGAAGGAGAAGATCGTGGTATACGCTTATAGAGATGTCATTACAGGCATAGATCCTGGGGCTGAAGATGATATAGGGATAGTAGTGCTTGGGCTAGCTTATGAGCCTCTTCTATACTACAATCCATTAAATAAGGAGTTCAGACCTGCTCTTGCCACAGAGTGGCTTAAGGTTAACGAGACTGCATGGATCTTTAAGTTAAGGCCTAGTGTTAAGTTTCACGACGGTTCTCCTCTTACTGCAGAAGCCGTACGCTTCACCATTATGAGAAACAAGGCTTTGTATAGTGAGAAGGGTGTTGGAGTTGGATGGATATGGGACTCTGTTGAAGATGTCGTGTTGCTTAACAGTACAGCAGTATTATTTAAGCTAAGGTATCCTGCACCTATAGACCTCATAGCATCTGCAGCCTACGGTGCGTACATATACTGCCCTAATGTAATGAACTATGCCAAGGCGTCTAACTTAACTGAAGAGAGCATAAGAATGTGGTTTGAGCAAGGTAACGATTGTGGCACTGGACCCTACAGAGTTGTTTCATATAAACCTGAGTCTGAGGTGATTCTAAGAAAGTTTGACGAGTGGTGGGGGTGGAAGGTCGTAGATAACCTAAATGCACCAGACGTAGTCATAATAAAAATCGTTGAAGACCCAGCTCAGCAAGAGATGGGGCTCATATCAGGGGACATAGATATAGCTACAAACATTCCTAAGACGAGCATCCCCAACCTCCTAAGGCTTGGGTACAGTGTTTACAATGCATCACTATTCTACAACTACATACTCATGTTCAACGTAAGGAAATGGCCTACAAATATTACAGAGTTTAGAAAAGCCATAGCCTATGCAATTCCCTGGAGCGAAATTGTTAACACAGCTTTTCAGGGCTATGGGAGGCTGGGCAGCGGCTTGATTCCCTACGGATTTCCAGGGCATGTAGAGGGCTTACATTACGAATACAACCTAACTAAGGCAAAGGAGCTGCTAAGTAGTATTGGGATATCTAGTGCTAGACTAGAGCTAGTAATATCCTCTGGTTATGAGGAGGAGGAGAGATTTGCTGCACTCCTTAAATCCTCTCTTCAACAAATAGGTGTAACAGTAGACATAATAGCGCTACCATGGGAACAGGTAAAGGAGAAAGGTATGGCAGTGTGGAGCAGTCCTGAAGAGGCTCCGCACATGATTATAAATGACTGGTGGCCTACCTACGCAACACCTTATGATTTTCTCTACATACTTCACAGCAACAACACTGTGTGGAATTGGAGCGGCTACACAAATTCCGATTTCGATAGCATTATTGATGAGGCGTTCACAGCTGAGGGCGAGGACTATGCAAGGGCGTTGAGCCTCTATACCCAGGCCCAGAGAATAGTGTTTGAAGAAGCTGTAGCACTGAATCTCTGTGACTCTGTTCACCCATTCATATACGATGGAGATAAAATCAAATTTAGAGAAGGCGCATTTAATCCGCTATACAGCTTTGTATTGTTCTTCCAATATGTTGAAGTGATGTCATAGCTAGGAAGCCGAGATGCTACTAGCATATATTTTGAAAAGGATTGGGCTCAGCATTCTCGTTATCCTCGGAATCATTGCCTTGTCGTACATAATGATATACATAATGCCTGGCAACCCAGCGTATGCGTGGGTTGGAAAGCCGAAGGGGCCTAAAGCAGCTGAAGCAATTCAAGTTGCTATAAGAGAGCTGGGTCTTGACAGACCATTCCACGTTCAGCTATACGATGTTACTATGAGGTTCTTCACTTTTAACTGGGGTGTTTCACTAAGGTTTAAGCAACCCGTTGCTACAATAGCTATTAGAAGTCTTGTGGCGACTCTCGAACTTCTTGTAATAGCGTACATCCTCGCCATACCGCTGGGCACTCTAGCAGGGACCTACGCAGCACTTTACAGAGGTTGCCTTGGAGATAAGATTGTGTATACAGTCACATCAGTTCTCATAGCCTCTCCTAGATTTTGGTTAGCAGCTCTTGCTGTCATGCTTCTACAGGTTTTCAATGTGAGTGTATTTGGTAGAATAGGTGTTGAATATCAAACTTCAATAAATATTGTCACAGGTTCTTACATCATAGACAGCCTAATTAGCTTGCGATTTGACGCATTTCTAGATGCTTTAACCAGGGCCCTACCTCCAGCAATACTGGCATCGCTATACCCATTCGCACTAATAACGAGAATTGTGAGGCTCTCACTATCAGAAAAACTCCATGAGGAGTACTTCAGGCAAGCTCTTTCATACGGCATAAAGGGCTTGTATGTAGTTCGTCGTTACGCTCTTCGCAGTGTAATACCTGTCTTAGCCCAGGTCATGGGCGCTACCATAGCTTACAGCTTAATAGACATTGCAACAATTGAAAATGTTTTTGGAAGAGATGGTGTTGGGGTTACCTTAGCAAAGGCCATACCCTACAACGATTATCCACTAATAATAGGATTGCTAACGCTAGTTTCAATAGCTTTCGTCATAGCTTTCACAATTGCTGACATAGTCCACAAGTTGATTGACCCAAGGGTGAGGATATGAACAGGCAAGTCGCTTCAATGCTTTCAAAGCTTTTGAGAAAGAGCCTTAAATTCAGGTTGGGGTTTGCAATAACCCTAGCTATGGTACTCATGGGCATTATAGGCCTCGTCACCCCACCTTACAGAGATGAGGGCTGGGGTCTTGTAACCCCAGGTACCTTGGCTAAGCAGGGGCTTCCACCATGCCTTCCACTCTCGTGCCCAACACCCCTCCACCCGTTTGGAACAGATGAAATGGGTAGGGATTTGCTTAGTAGGATACTAGTTGGGGCTCACATAGCCTTAATTCAAGTGAGCTCTGTGTTACTACTGAGCCTTTTTATAGGCATATTCTTAGGGATTTTAGCAGGGTATAGCAATAGAGTTATAGAAAAGCTCTTATCTTACCTCACGGAACTGTTCATGATAGTTCCATCGTTTATAGTTGCAGCTGCATTTGTTGTCATATTTGGCAGAGGTATGCTGACAGTTGTTATGGCCCTGGTGCTCACATGGTGGCCTTGGTACGCTAGAACAGCTTATACAATTGTTAGAGGGCTTAGAGAACTTGATTTTATTGTACTTTGCGAGGTTATGGGGGGCTCTAAAGCATACATTATCTTCAGACACCTACTCCCAAACACCCTCTCTACAATACTAGTGCAAGCCATTGGAGATTCTGGCTCTATAGTCATAGAGATGGCCTCCATAAACTTCCTCATAGGCTCAGCCTCCCTGCAATCAATAGACATGCCTGAGTGGGGTATGATCATGGGTTACGGGCTCAGGTACATCAGAACCTTCTGGTGGATTGTCATTTACCCAGGCATATTCCTACTCCTCTTAGCACTAGGCCTGATACTTATGGGTGATGGCCTTAGTGAGTACATGAGCCCTGTTTTGAGGAGGAGGTGGGGCACGTGGATTTAAGTAATGAAGGTATTGTGAAAGCAAAGATGCTGTCAATAGGCTATGAAACAGATGAGGATATTCTGTGGGCTGTGAAAGATGTTTCACTTGAAGTCCCAAAGAATTCGATCTTTTGCATTGTTGGAGAAAGTGGCTCTGGTAAAACAACTCTGGGTAATGCGATTTCAGGGCTCCTCCCACCATACACAGTCACGCGTGGGCATCTTATTGTAGACAACATCTTAGTTGTGGACAACAACAAGAGTAATTTTAAGGTCATTAGAGGTGCTGTTGTAAGAATCCCGCAAAATCCTTCATCTGCCTTAAACCCGTACCTAAGGATAGGGGCTATATTTGAAGATGTGGTGAAGAGCAGAACTAGGAACTTGACTAAAGCTGAGCTCAGGGAAACAATATCAAAGTATCTCTCCACAGTGCAATTAGATGAAGAGGTTCTGAACCTATACCCATACCAGCTCTCAGGAGGCATGGCACAAAGAGTTGCCATAGCCATGGCGCTGGCAGCAAGACCCAAGGTTATAGTAGCTGATGAGCCTACAAGCAATCTTGATGCTTATTTAAGGAGCCTTGTTGGAAATATGCTGAGGGGCCTTGTAAAATTCGGAATAACAGTAATTATAATAACGCATGATATTGTTTTTGCATCACATGTGTGCAACTACATCACTGTGATGTATGGAGGTAGAGTTGTTGAAGTAGGCGGAGTTGAAGAAGTTTTTGCAAACCCATTACATCCATACACTGTAGGGTTAATAGAAGCTGCATTGTTAAAGAAGACCACTGTAAATAGTACAAAGATAAATGCTACTGAGTACTATGGGGCTGGCTGCGTTTATAAGCATAAATGCCCCCATAGGTCAGAGCCCTGCCGAGTTATGCCTCCACTAAAACATGTGTCAAAAACTCACGGTGTCGCCTGTTGGAGAGTGGGAGCTTAGTTGATGTAAGGAACTTGTGGGTTTCATACAAAAAACCTAAGTGGGGTGGGCTTAGAAGTACTGAAGTTCATGTTCTAAAGGACATATCGTTTCGTGTTGATCAAGGCGAAGTATACGGTATTGTGGGGGCAAGCGGCTCTGGGAAGACAACACTATTGAGAAGCGTTATTGGACTTATGAGGCCTACCAAGGGAAGGGTGTTGATAGAAGGGAGAGATATTTATAGTGATGAGGAGGCGCATAGAGAGGTTGTATCGAAAATAGGCTACGTCTCTCAAGACCCGTACTCGTCAATGGATCCGCGCATGAGGGTAGGTGATATTGTAGGAGAGCCTCTGAGAATACGCAAGGTTTCGCAATCAGTTTTGTCTAAGTATGTTGGAAAAGTGCTTGAGCTGGTGCACTTAAGCCCTTCTGTAGTTGATAAGTATCCGTACCAACTTAGTGGTGGAATGCTACAGAGAGTTGCTATTGCAAGAGCACTTATTTTAAGACCAAAGCTTATTTTACTTGACGAGCCCACATCCTTTCTCGATGTGGTTACGCAAGCTGAAATCTTAGGTATTTTGAAGGAGCTCAGGGAAATTACAGGCTGTACATACATAATAGTTTCTCACGATTTGAATGTTGTAACATACCTCTCAACAAAAATAGCTGTCTTACTCAAAGGACATATTGTTGAAGAGGGGGCTGTAGACCAAGTGCTCTACAAGCCTCTGCATCCCTACACAAGGCTACTCATAGAGAGCTCTAAGTATGCTACATCTACCGAGCCAGAATTTTCTGATGTAGGGTGCCCTCTACACAAGTCATGCCCTTGGGCAAAGAGCGTCTGTAGAGAGAGCATGCCTCCAGTGACTATAGCTAATAGCACTAAGATTCGTTGCTGGTATTACACCTAGTGAGCATTTCAAACTCTATTTTGTAATAGTACTGTATAGCGATTCCAATCTCCATTACGCTAGGTATTGGCCAAAGCAAATCGCAATGAAGGTGCTGCTCCTTTATTAAAAGTGCCTCTCGATGTCTAGATCAAGAGCATTACCTTATAAACTATCTTAAGATGTATGTTTCCTGTGGTGTGTAAAGCTCATGTCATCTAAGCGAGCTCTCTCACCTTCTAGGAGGTGGTTAAGTAGCGAGAGAATTGCTCTTAGGGTTTTAGAGGAGCTAGGGTTTAAGATTATTGAGACTAGAAAGAGGGTCTTGGTGAATGGTGTTGAGGTTGGGGAGATAGATGCTATTGCTGAAGACGAGAATGGTGTTAGGTGGGGTGTTGAAATAAAGGCTGGTAAAATCGATGTAACTGGGATTAGGCAAGCCTACGTTAATGCAGTTATAGCTGAGGTTAAACCAATGATTGTGTGCAAAGGCTTTGCTGACGATGCAGCTAAGGAGCTCTCTGAAAAGCTAGGTGTTAAGGTTATTGAACTTTCTGACGTGTTTTTAATTGACAGCGAGGAGCTTGAAGTTGTTATTAGAGAGGTTGTAGAGGGCACACTTGCAGACTACCTAGAGACTTTCTTCACAATTCCTTCAAATATTAAGCAGGAGTGGCTTGAGATACTCACTGTCATAGCCTCTTCACAAAACATTGACGAGGCCTGCGAAAAACTGGGCATGGACGTGAGCACTTTGACTAAGAAGATAAGCGAAATGAGGAGTGCTGGCGTGTTCCCTCAGTGGGCAAGAAAGTACACATCAATAAAAAGAGTGGCACAAATTGTGCTCCAACGCTATGCAACTCTACAAGTAATTGCAGAGTCCCAGAGAGTCTTAGAGTTTTTAAAGCAGTTGAGGGACCAGTTAAATCAATTGTTAAGCACTATATCGAGTTTCAGGAAAAGTCTGGAGAGTCTTAAAGAAGAACAGAGGTAGGGATTCCTACACATATCCTTTTTTAACTAAGAGCTCTGCTATTAGAACACCAGTACCTGCTGCGCCCCTTATAGTGTTATGCCCTAGCGCAACGTATTTTACACCATTTAATGTCTTGTCCTCTCTGAGCCTGCCCACAACAACACTCATACCGTTGCCCTCTAGCCTATCTAACCTTGGCTGAGGTCTATCAGCCTCTCGCCTGACTATAACAGGTTTTTCAGGTGCTGTTGGGAGCCCCATGCCCTTTATCTTATTATCCTTGAACTCCTCCATAACCTTAATGACCTCATCTATTGTGGCCTTTGCCTTGAGCTCAACGAATATGGCCTCTGTATGCCCTTCTAAAACCATTACTCTGTGGCAACTTGCTGTAACGGATATTGCATTATTGATCTCAATTACCCTTCCATTAAATTCTCCGAGTATTTTTCTCGACTCACTTTCTACCTTCTCTTCCTCTCCCTCTATATACGGTATCAGATTATCAAGTATAAGCATTGATGGGACGCCCGTGAGCCCCGCCCCTGATAAAGCTTGCATAGTTGCTATAACAATCTTGCCAATGCCAAAAGCGTCGAGCAATGGTTTTAGAGATAGCGTCGCTATTGCTGTTGTACAGTTAGGCACCTTTAAAATTGCCCCGCTCCAGCCTCTATTCCTCCTCTGAACCTCTATAACATCAATATGATCTGCGTTCACCTCAGGGTTGAGTAGAGGTATATCGGGTTCAAGTCTCATAGGGCTAGCATTGGAAACCACCACAATGCCTTTTTTAGCTAGTTGGGGCTCCAGCTCCCTTGCCGCATCTGGTGGTAGCGCTGTGAATACTATATCTATCCTCTCCCTAGCTATTAGGTCAACGTTAATTGGGTAAAGCGTCAGCTCATAGGCCCTTTTAGGCATCGGCTTTTCCAAAACCCATGTCACAGCCTCTGCATAGACCTTCCCAGCACTTCTTTCAGATGCCATTACGAGTTCTAAGTCAAACCATGGGTGATCTGATAGGAAGCGGACAAATCTTTGACCAACTATACCAGTAGCACCTAGTACTGCTACCCTCTTCTTCATCTTAATCAACCTCTTCAAAAATCTTTCTATGGAGCAACTTTAGAGTGCTTGCCTCACTCCCCTTCTTCACGTGTATTATTATTGATGGTCTGTAGTAGTAGGCCTGAAGCCCCATGACCTCAACACCACTTTCGTAAAGTATATCCACAACTTTCTTGACAAAGTTTATATCACTCACTCCCTCACCTATAATCGCTATGTATGGCATTTCATGCAGTGCCTTATGCATTATCACCTTTGGCCCCCTATACTCACTTGGAATTTTCTGTAAGATCCTCGTACCAAAAAGCTTCCACGAACCTATGTGCACTGTAGAGCTGTAGAACTTTTCCAGAGGCTCAAACGCCTTTGGATTTATTCTCTTGGCGCCATGCATTGCTGCCTCCATAGCCTCTACATAGCTCATTACCCTCACAATTCTCGCTGTTGAAATCATTGTTGGGTCTGCAGTCATAATCCCGTCGACTTCTGTCACAAGGTAAACATCACTTAGCTTAAGCAAGGCTGCTATCGATGTAGCTGTATAGTCCGAGCCTCCTCTACCAAGAGTTGTGACCCTACCATCTTCTGTAGCACCTATGAATCCCTCTATTACTGGTACTGCTGCTGTGCTTACAATTGAATTAACTATTTTCTCTAAGTGATTTGCTGTTGCTACATAGTCTATTGTAGCGTCTCCGTGAATATCATTTGTGATGATGAGCTCCCTAGCATTAAGCTCTAACGCTCTTATGCCCACAATCTCAAGTGCCTCTACTAGTAGAGTCTTACTTATTCTCTCACCGAATGAGATCAGCAAATCCTGTAGCGCAGGGTCGTAACCTTCTGAAACTGAGTACGCTATCTTCTTAAGGAGCTCAAGCTCGTCCAAAACCCTTTTGTAAACCTTCTGCGATCCTAGCTCCCTCGCTATTTCCGTATACAGATCAGAGACCTTGTTAAGTCTTTCAATAGATCCTTTCGATACCTCAAGTAGTGCATCTGTAACGCCCTTTGCAGCACTTACTACTACTATTGGTAGGCGCCCATCTTCAACAAACCTCCCTATATTTTTAGCTGCCTCTACATAAGACCTGCTGTCTCTTAGTAGAGAGCCCCCAACCTTAATTGCACAGAGATTCTCCCTCTCACTCACACAAACCACCTCAAAACTATCTCTATCACATCATCAAGAACCGTGTGCGCTGTCTCTATCCTACCCCCACCTCTCCCAATGAAGAAAAGTTCTGTAGCATCGCTTTTAATTCTAACTCCATTTAGTGTACCATTGATCTGGGCGAATATGTTATCTCTAGGCACTCTCTCTATCTTTACTGAAGCAACAATCTTCTGTGTGTCTAGAGATGCTATGTACTTTATAACCTGCCCCTGCTTGACAGCGTCTAGAACATCTTTTAGTGTTATCTGAGCCACGCTCTCTCTATAAACACTATTTATATTAATGGGCTTACCTATTACATAGGATATTATTGTGAGCTTGGCGGCCGCGTCAAAACCTTTTACATCAAGTGTTGGATCTGCTTCAGCGATGCCAAGTGCTTGTGCTTTTTTAAGTGCTTGTTCAAAATCAAGTAGGTTCTCATGCATTTCAGTTAGTATGTAATTCGTTGTTGCATTCAGTATCCCCTCTACTTTCTCGATATCATGGCTCTTCATACTAGATAGCATTTCTAGAAACGGCGTTCCCCCCATAACCGTTGCCCTAAACTTAACTGCTAGTTTCTTGGCCCTGGCCTCTTCCATTATCTCCTTGTAGTAGAGCACCAAGGGCGCCTTATTTGCTGTAACAACATGTGCTCCTCTCTTCAGCGCAATCATAATGTTTGTGTAACCAGGCTCCCCCGTAGCATAGTTTGCTGGTGTGAGTTCCACATGAATATCAGGGGACGCTTTATCGTATAACTCTTCTACGTCCACGCCTTGCTTTGCGTACGAGCCAAGCATGTGTATACCAGACCTCGGGACTTCGCAAAGTTTCAGCATTTCATAGTCATCAAACCCGCTGGGCTTTATCGCCATGCCCTTGGAATCGGCAACAGCTACAACATTTAGGCTTATTCCATACTTTTCAAGTAGTGCTTTTCTTTTCAAGGCCAGGGTCTTTACAAAGGCTCTTCCAATATTCCCAAAGCCAATTATAGCTAGGTTTATGTTTTTCATCCCATCACCTCCAGCACCTCAACTCCTTTTGAAGAGATGTAAGAAACAAAGGTATGTGCTTTTACCCCTCTCTCACCGAGAAAACTTTTAACTTTTTCTGCAATTCTTGAAACCACATCAGCATCTTCGTGCACTAGAAATACCGAGGGGCCCGCCCCACTTATGTTGAAACCGTACGCTCCTTCGCTTAGAGCCAGCTGCTTCATTTCATTATAGAACGGTATCATCTTAGCTCTGTAAGGCTCTACTACGTAGTCTGTTGAAATTGCTTCGCCAAAGATCTTAAGATCCTCTGTTAAAACACCGTATAGTAGCTTTGCTAAAGACGAAGACTGCTTCACATGAGTCTCGAGGCTTATTTGCTCAGGTAGGAGAGAGCGCGCATATTCTGTCTTCTTAGTTGATACAGGGTTCTGTAGGCTGGGCGTTACAATAGCTATAGGAATTCTCTTCTTAGGCACATGTCTAAATACCTTGTTACAAGCTAGGTCAAGTATTACAAAGCCCCCAAATAAGCTTGCTGCTACATTGTCGTAGTGAGGGGCTCCTGCTGCAAAAGCCTCTCCAACCCCAGCCAGGTTGAGAAGAGCCCCTTCATCTAGCTCAGCATTAAAAAGTATGCTAAGTGCATAAGCTACCGCTGCACTTGTGGCACCAGAGCTCCCAAGGCCACTTGCAGGTGGCACTCCTTTCTTAATAGTAATATGCAGATCGTATTTGTCTATAGAGTTCTCCTCCATGAAGTGCTTAGCTATGTGATACGCTACATTACCTTCTCCAGAAGGCACTTCGAAGCCATGTGATTTAACGAGTATTTTACCCAGGCCAGGGGTAGAGGAGACCTCAATAATGTCATGGAGGCCTTCAATTGCAGCTGCGAGGACATCAAAACCTGGGCCGAAGTTAGCTATAGATGCTGGTGCCCTTACCACGACTTTTTTCTTAACTATTCTGTTTGGCGCATTATAGCACCTCCATACAACCTGTACTAATGTTACTGACTCTTACTTATCTCTCTAGTACAAGCTTAAAAAGCTTATATAACATCTCTTGTCTAAATCCATGTACGAAGCACAACCATGGTGTATGTACTCACCACTCCTGGTATAGAGCGGATTTCGTCTATGAACTTATTTATCATCTCAACGCCTGAAGCCCTGATAACTGCTATTATATCATACTCCCCTGTAATTTCATAAACTATGTCAACACCCGTTATCTTCTTGATGTTCTTAGAGACTTCTGGTACTGGTATAGGTGGCTGTGTTTTCACGAGTATCACGGCTTTGATTTCATTTTCGAGTTCGTACTCTATAGTCATCTTCTTTATTATCCCAGCCTTTAATAGCCTAGCTATTCTCTTTCTTACAGCAGACTCGCTAATGTTGAGTTCTCGTGCAAGTTTTGAGTAGGGTGTTCTAGCGTTATCCTTTAGCAACTTAAGTAATTTCATATCCACTTCGTCTATTGGCACAGTCTCTAGCCCTGGGAAATTATTGTACCAGCCCCGCTAAGTGCTTTTGTGACAGGCTTTTCTACGACTCCTGATGATATCACCACCCTCTTAACACCCTCCTCAACTGCTTTCCCAGCCAGCATTACCTTTCTATTCATTCCAGGACCTATGCTTGCAAGAGCTCTCTCAGCCTCACTGGACTTTAACTCTCTCACAACCTCTCCTCCTATAATCACCCCCTCTACATCTGTAAGTATAATCAGTTCTGATGCTTTTAATGCTGTTGCAATGGCGTATGCTGCCTGGTCTCCATCTACATTTAGTAGTGTTCCCTCTACATCTATAGCAATTGGGGCTACAACCACTGCAAAACCGCTGTCTAGTAGTGTCTGTAAGAGCTTTGGTTCAACCTTTACTATCCTGCCTGTGTAACCCCCATCTATAACCCTCTTCCTACCCCTCTCATCAACAATCACTATCCTCTTCTTTCTTTCAGCAATCAGTGTCGGGCCATCAGCACCCGATATACCAATTGCTTGAGCACCTGAAGCTATGAGCTTTGAAACTATTTGCTTATTTATCTTGCCCGCCATTACCATGACATAAACCTCGAGCTCCTTTTCATCTGTGTATCTACTCCTTATCCCCTCAGGGGATGTAACGAACTTTGGTTCTACACCAAGCTTCTTGCTGACCTCTGTTACAACATCTCCTCCTCCATGTACGAACACTACCCTTTCTCTCTTCCCGACTTCAGCAAGGTCTTTAGCAATACCGTCAACATTTCTCTCCAGAGCTCTTCCACCAGCCTTTACAACTATAACCATTTCATCCACCACTAAGCAGGTTTTAGAGGTGGTATTAGTAGCCCTGCTGTTTCCTCAAAGCCCATAGCTATGTTAAATGCTTGTATGGCCTGCCCTGCTGCCCCCTTCACTAAGTTGTCTATTGCAGCAAATGAGGTCACCCTCTTCAGCCTTCTCTCAACGGCAAAGCCTACGTCAGCATAGTTGCTACCCACAACGTATTTTGGGTCTGGGAAGCCTGGAGGCACTTTGTAAACAATTCTCACAAAAGGCTCATTTCTATAGGTAGCTACATAGAGCTTGAGCAACTCCAGGTCCTCTAGCTCTTGGAGTAGCCATGCATGTGACGATGCTAGGGCACCTCTAATACTGCCTACGGCATGTGGAACCATAGATACCGCAACCTCCTGACCTACAATACCACTTAGCTCCTGCTCTACTTCTGCTGCATGCCTGTGCCCCTCAGCCTCATAAGGCCTTATAGTACCCTCTCTCTCTGGGTGGTGATCTGCTATCGATGGTTTGGAGCCGGCTTCGCTACTCCCAACCTTTGCATCTATCACTATTTTGCTGAGATCTATAGCTCTGTGCTTAACCAGAGGTAGAAGCGATAGTATTCCTGCAGTAGCGTTGCAGCCAGGTGAGGCTATAAGTTTTGCATTTCTAAGCTCCTCTCTATGAAGCTCAGGCATGCCGTAGACAGCCTTTTTTAGCAAATCTGGGTAGGGGTGGTCATACCCATACCAAATCCTATACAGCTCTGGCTTCTTTAACCTAAAATCTGCACTTAGATCAACTACGACCATGCCTGTCTCAAGGACTTTGGGGACATAGTTAAGTGAAACTCCGTGTGGTAGTGATAGGAATACCACATCACAATTCTTGGTAATAGCATCTATATTTGCCTCTGAGAACTTGAGGTTCCGGTATATGCCACGCAGGTTAAAGTGGACATAGTGCACAGGTTTACCCACATACTCTCTTGACGTCGCCATAGCAACCTCTACGTATGGGTGATACGCCAGTAGCCTAAGTAGCTCTCCCCCTGTATACCCAGACGCACCTAACACACATACTCTCTTTCTCAGGCTTAACACCCACAATTACATCTTGTGCTGCAAACCTTCTATAAAGTGGTGCAAACCTTACTAAGTTCACCTCACCTTAGGCATTGAAAACTTGGTGCAGATAATATACTTAGCCTGTGCGAAACCAGCAGATGTACTTTACATGAACCCGCACGTAAATATTAGGATATCGTATATATTCCCTGCATGCATTAGACAACTCACTGTAAAAAATGCAGTATTTGGTGAAAAAATATGACCGTAAAAACCAAGTGCCCTGTGTGCGGTGGTGAGGTATCGCTACCAGACGATGTTATGGCAGGTGAAGTAGTAGAACACGACTGTGGGGTAACACTTGAGGTTGTAATTGATGACAACATTGTGAAGGTAAAGCCCCTAGAGGGCGTTGGTGAGGACTGGGGCGAGTAGCAGAGGTGGGGTTTATTGCCAGAGGTATAATACTCTACGAGGTTTTAAGGTGGGAGGAAAGAGCAATTCTCGATGCGGCTAAAGAAATAGATCTCGATATGGAGCCTGTCCATCTATATAATACAATTCTACGTGTTGGAGAAAATGGTTTAAAAAGTCATGCCTTACTAGGCAATGTTGAAATAGCTCTACAGAGAGCTATAAGTCACTCAGTAGCACTGAACTCAACAATAGCTTTAGAGTCGCTGGGTATTAGAGTGATAAATAGCTCCATCTCTACAGCCATAGCTATGAATAAGCTTTGGACACTAGCCATACTGACAAGGAACAACATAAAGACTCCTAGAACCCTTATAGCCTTTAGTGAAGAGTCTTGCTACAAAGCTGCACAGGTAATTGGCTACCCCATTGTCCTCAAACCCATTGATGGCAGCTGGGGTAGGCTAATATCAATGGCTAGAGATGAGGAGGAGCTGAGGTCTGTTATAGAACATAGAAATTACATACCTAACCCTGCAATGAAAGTGCACATGATTCAGGAGTTCGTTAATAAGCCAAATAGGGATGTAAGGATCTTTATTGTTGGAGACGAGGTCCCTGTTGCAATATATAGAGTTAGTAATCACTGGATAACAAACACTGCTAGGGGTGGTAAGGCGGAGCCCGCCAAGGTAGATGACGAACTGAGGGAGCTTGCGCTTAAAACAGCTAAGCTCATAGGAATAGAGGTGGCTGGTATAGATGTATTTGAAGATAGGGAGAGGGGATACGTTGTGAACGAGATAAACGCTGTTCCCGAATTCAAGAATACTGTTGCTGCTACTGGTGTGAAGATACAGCTGAAGATAGCGGAGTACATAAAGACTCAGCTGAGAAAGTAGTAGAGTTATACAAAGAGAGGGCTCTCTGTGTTCGCCAAGGTGATGCTATGTTAAAGTACCTCATGTTCTATGAAGATAGGGGTTTAGAGGTAGCGTATGCTGAAGGGCAGTACATATGGGACGCTAATGGCAATAGGTATCTCGACATGCATACTGGGCATGGTGTTGCGTTTCTAGGCCATAGAAACCCACATATTGTTGAGGCACTTGTTAACCAATTGTGTAAAGTTGCAACTGCATCTACTTCATTTAGAGTTAGAGTTAGAGAGGAGATGCTAGAAGTTCTCACAAAAGTTGTGCCCACAAAATTTGAATACGTGTACCTTTTGAATAGTGGTAGTGAGGCTGTGGATTTTGCACTAAAGGTTTCGAGAGCTGTTAGCAATAGGAAGAAGATTGTGTACTTCACAAACTCCTTCCATGGTAGAACCTTTGGCGCCCTTTCCGTAACTTCAAACTTGAAGTACAGAAAAGGCGTCGAGCCTCTTCTTCCAGAGGTGCAACAGGCAAAGTACAATAGTGTTGAAGATGTTGATAGGGCTATTGATGATAACACTGCAGCAGTCATAGTTGAGCTAATCCAAGGTGAAGGAGGTGTGAACGTGGCGTCAAAGGAGTTCGCAAAAGCCCTTAGGGATATGACTTACAAAACTGGGGCTCTGCTAATAATTGACGAGATTCAGACAGGGTTTGGTAGAACAGGGACAACATGGCTCTTCGAGCAGTATGGCATTGTCCCCGACGTCCTTTTAGCAGGTAAGGCAATTGGTGGGGGATTTCCTGTTAGCGCAACATTCTTACCTCAAGAGGTTGTCTCTAGGATAGAGTCGGGACTCCATGGCTCAACGTATGGGGGGAATCCATTGGCTTGTGCAGCTGTTAAAGCAAGCACAGAGGTATTGCTTAGAGATTCTGTAGCTAAGCAGGCAATGGAGAAAGGACAATACTTAACCAACTTGCTGAGAATGAGGCTCAAAGATATGAGAATAGTGAGAGAGATTAGGGGTGCAGGGCTAATGATAGGCGTAGACTTGAGATTTGAACCAACTAAGGTAATAAAGTGCCTTCAGGATAACAAGGTGCTGGCACTAAAGGCTGGGGCCACTGTCTTGAGGCTATTGCCCCCCTACATGATGACCTTAAATGATGCTGATTACGCGGTGGAGATCATTGGAAGGTGTATTGAGGAATTTAGCAGAGGAAATGTTGCTTGAGCTTCTGAAAGCCTATAGCCCATCGGGTCACGAGGAGAAGGCTATTAAAATACTGCGTGAATACGTTTTGACCCTAGGTTTTGATGACGTGCACATAGATGGCGTAGGCAACCTCATCGCTGAAATAGGTTATGGTGATAGATCTATAGCACTAGTAGGTCATATTGATACAGTTCCTGGAGAACTACCAGTAGAGCTTAATAATGGCGTTGTTAGAGGTAGGGGAGCTGTAGATGCTAAAGGCCCTCTTGTAGCTATGTTTATAGGCGCTTCACTAGCTAAAAACCACATAAATTTGAGTAAACACAGAGTATACGTTATTGCTGCTGTAGGGGAAGAAGGGGATAGCAGAGGAGCTAAAGAGCTTGTCAAGAGAGGCTTCAAGCCCAACGGAATAATCATTGGTGAGCCTAGCAATAACTCCATAGTCTTAGGCTATAGGGGGAGCGCTAAGGTTAAGATAAGGTGCTTGTCAGCATCCAGCCACACTTCATCACCACCCCTCGAACCTACAGTATATGATAAGCTCATAGACCTCTGGATCAAGGTTAGGGAGAGGTACAGCACATTTAAGGCTGAGCTTACAACAGCTGCAATTCTCTCCATACAGTGTGGTGATAATACAGGGTATAGCGTTTACCCTAAGGAAGGGTCAATGCTCATAGACTTTAGGGTAGGCATAAACGACAGTGTAAAAAGTATTGAAGAGTACTTGAGTAACCTGGTTATGCAGTACAGCAAGTGTTACTATGATGTTATAGACTATACTCAGCCTATCAGAACTTCTGTAAACAGCACCATTGCGAGGGCCCTGACTAGAGCCATTATAATAGAGGGGGCAAGGCCTAGGTTTGTCTACAAGCTTGGAACAAGTGATATGAATCTTCTACACAACTGCTCAAGCAATATAGTGGCTTATGGTCCTGGGAAATCAGAGCTTTCACACACAGATAAAGAGGAGATAGCCGTAGAGGAGGTGCTCCAAGGAGCAAGGATATACAGAAGCACAATTGAAGAGTTCTTCAAATTGTTTCAGTAACTAAAGAAAGAGTTTTCACATCCCTAGGTAGAGTGAGAGGAGGTCTTTTCTCTCTAAAAGCCGCTTTGGCTCTCCCGTGAACTTTATTTCGCCACTTGCCAAGAGGTACACCTTATCAGAGATCTCTAGAGCTCTATGCGCATACTGCTCTACTAATAGGATTGTTATCCCCCTACTCTTTAATTCCACAACTTTTTCTAAAACTTTTTTAACCATTATTGGCGCTAGGTCTGTTGTAATTTCATCTAATAAGAGGAGCTTTGGACTCTTCATAAGTGCAAGCGCTATTGCAAGCATCCTCCTCTCGCCACCACTAAGCGTTCCAGCTCTCCTATTGGCTAGCTCTTTGAGTCTTGGAAAGAGCTCGTAGATCTCCTTAACTCTCTCAAAGAAGTACTCTTTAGTTAATCTACTCCCTGCAAGCCTTAGGTTTTCATGTACAGATAGGCTTGAGAATATGTTGTCCGTTTGCGGCACATAGCCTATGCCAAGAGATGTTATTTCATGTGGCTTTAAGCCTATTACATTCCTGTCATAAAATAGTATGGAGCCCTCGTATATATCTGCAAGACCGTAAATACTGTTGAGAAGTGTTGTTTTACCAGCCCCGTTAGGACCTACAACAGCCGTAACACTGCCCTCCTCAACCTCCACATTAACATTAAATAGCACCTTTATTTTGCCATACCCAGCACTAAGATTTGATACCCTAAGAACCTTCAAGGCTTAACCCAAGTACACCTCTGCTACCTTAGGGTTCTTAAGTATTTCATTTGGATTGCCCTCTGCAATAATCCTGCCTTTATCCATGACGTAAACCATGTCAGCATACTTTAGTGCAACATCAATTCTATGTTCTATAACTAGGAATGAAACATCCAACTCCTTTCTGATGCTCTGTAATTGCTCAAATATGTAAAAAGCGTAACGAGGATCAGTGCCTCCAATGGGCTCGTCTAGTGCTAGGAGCTTTGCTCCTGACGCAATGGACCTAGCAACTTCAAGCATCTTTAGTTGACCTGCACCGAGTTTGTATGCCTCCCAATCCCAGTAGTTCTCAAGACCTACGATCTTCAATATCCTAAATGCTTTTTCAATGTTCTCCTCCTCTTCCCTAGCCCAGCTCTTCTTAAGTAGTGCCCCAATAGGATCTTCCCCACGACTCCTCATAGCTACAAGCACATTATCTAAAACTGTGAGGCTTCTAAATGGCTGTGGAATTTGAAATGACCTAGCAAACCCAAGGCCGTAAACCTTATACGGAGGCCAACCAGTGATGTCTTTAGCCTCAAATATTATCCTACCTTCATCCGGCTTAAATACACCTGTACAAACATTAACAAAAGTTGTTTTACCAGCTCCGTTAGGGCCTATCAGGAGTGTTATAGATCTTCTGCTAACAGTTAGAGAAACCTTGTCTAACGCTACTACACCTCCAAATCTCTTTGTAAGGTTTTTAGTGATTAGTATAGTGCCGTTGAGTGTGCTGTTCATTGGTGATACCACCTTAAAGTGCCTTCTTACTACATTAGCTTTAATAAAAAGTATTTAAAAGGTTTAAAAAATTTTATTTCTTTACTATAATTCCTAGCATAATGTGGTTTACGAGACTAGCTGAACACCACTAGCTTGCCTCCTATGTAACCCCCAATCTCTTTCCATGTGTACTTATCTCCAACTTTTACAATAGTTGCAAATGTGTAGTCTGGTGTCGCTCTATCGCCATTTTCGTCGAGCTCAAAGTGCCCTGAAGCCCCTATAAAGCTCTTCAGTATTAGTGGAATAGCGTTCCTAATGGACTCGCCATCGTACTTACCCGTGTAGTCTATTGCTAGTGCTACAGCCCATATTGCATCATATGTAAAGTAAGCGTAGGGTATGGGTTCTTGCCCAAGCTTCTGAATAATTCTCTGCCTTACAGACTCTTTTAGCGGAGATTCCCCTGGTGCTGCCATGGTGTTCCAAAACTGTGTCTTTATGGAGAACTCAGCTAAGGTCTCGTCTTCGACAAGCTTACTTGTTCCATAGGTTCCGTCTGATCCCTGCCACTTTACTTCTGCTAGCACTGAGTACTTTACTGCCTCTGTAAGGATGCTTGCAATTTCCTCAAATGATATTGCTAGGACTCCGACCTTGTCCTTGCCATACTTATCTACATAGTCTTTAACTGCATCTGCTAGTCTTGCTACCTCCACAGAGAACTCTGATGCCTTAGGGTCATACCTTATACCATCTGCAAAACCACAGTTACCCCCTCCAGCACTACTGCATATCTTCATAAACTCTGTTTTTGTATAGTTTAATAAGCCATCGCCCCAGGTATCCCCTCTCCATAGGGGTACAACGTATCTCACTCCCCTTTCCCACAGGATGTGAGCTATTGCAATACCTTGATACTTGTCAGGAGGTGTAAATCTGTAGATAAAGTCGCCTGGTATTGCAAGCTCCATGGAGGTAGAGCTCTGTGATATTACCAGGATTTTGTTGGAATCAGCAAAGCTCTTGACGTTCTTGACCTCGCTACTAGCCATAGGGCCTATGACCACCTTTACGCCCCTTGCCGCTAAGTCCATCAACTTATTAAGTGCTTTAACAGGATCTACACCAGTGTCTTCAACAATGGGCTTTAACCTCCAAGGCTTTCCAAGTTGTTGAAGCCACGCATTCACGTCCTCAACAGCTAGCAGAAGAGCCTCCTTACATTGAGCGCCATAGGTAGCAAGATCTCCTGTTAAAGGTAGTAGTGCCCCTATAGGAATTTCACCTGAAGGTGCTGCGGCAACGCCTCCTACTACGACATACGCTGGAATGGGCATTGATGTAGTTACAGTTACTGTCGCTACTTGTTGTTGTGGTGCTTTGCCTGTATATGAATATGTTATGTATCCTGCAACATACCCCACTATAAGTGTTATTACGGCTAATGCTACTGCTATGACTGTTTTCATTTATTCCCACCCAAATCTATACACTTATTACCTTAACACTATCCGCATCAAGGGTTTAAATACTTTTATACTTTTTGAAGAGAACCTATATGGTTTTAACCTTCTAATATACTTCAACACCTCTTTAACATACATCATAAAAATTTAAATTGCGTCACAAAGTTAGCAACTATGTCGTCAAGCCAATGTATAGATGGCAAAACTCTATGTATACCTGAAATGATGAAGGTGTATTAAGAATGTTGGTAATAGTATTAACATCTCTAGCTTACGCCTCTACACTAGCTATAGGCTGTGCCGCAATAACACTGCTATACACTTCTACACGTGTTTTCAATTTTGCTCATGCATCAATGGTTAGCTGGGGCTTTTACCTAACGTACATATTTTACAGGTTAACACGCTTCTCACCATACCTGTTCATGCCTCTTGCAACACTCATTGTTGGGCTTTATGGTGTTGCTGTATATCTATTAGTCATAAGGAGGCTTATTCACGCCAAAGCTTCGGAAATAACCTTGATGATGGTTACACTAGGTGTTGACTTCATGCTCTTCGCTTTCCTAAATATCCTAATAGACTTCTTCTATTACAACTTTAGGTGGGATATAAAGACTGTGAATATAGTGTTAAGAGATCCAACACTAATGAGTATTGCGGATACAGACATCAAGGCTATTTATGTTGTCGCCCCTGTTGTAGCACTACTCCTCCTTCTCTTAATGCACATGTTTTTAACTAAGACAAATACTGGAATAGCTATGAGAGCGTCCATAGAGAACCCTACACTCTCATCAATTCTTGGCATAGATGTGGACAGAGTATACATACTGGCCTGGTTCATTGGGGGGCTATTTGCAGGTCTTTCAGGTGGCCTCTTAACAATGCTAATGCAAGGTTCAAGCACTATAGGCTCCGACATCATTGTAATGTACTTTGCTGGATCTATTGTAGGAGGGCTGCAGAGCATTTTAGGTGGACTGTTTGGAGGACTCCTTGTTGGTTTAAGCGAAAGGCTCTTATCATACTCTCTCTCAAGTATCTTCCCCTGGATATACTCCTATAGATTCGTAATTCCATTGTCAATGCTTATAGCAACACTAGTCATCTACCCCAGAGGATTAGCCCGATTGGTGGAGAGAAGATGATTGAAGGAGGCCTTTTCTACATCTTAGTTAATGTTGTGTTCAATATAGGCATATACCTTATTCTCTCCCTAAGCCTAAACATAGAGACAGGCTTTACAAACATTCCACAATTTGGAAGACTTACGGCAGCACTTGTGGGCTCCATTGCTGTAGGCGGAGTCATAGGGAGAGCTGCAGCTATGCTCGCAGGTCAGCCCACAGGTGAGGAGTTTATAAAAGCAAATGCGCATGTCATATCGGAGGTGAACAGCTACCTTTCTATAAACCCACATGCATCAATACTACTACTTATCCTTGCCCTTATCACCTCTGTACTACTTGGTGCTCTCATAGGCCTCTTAACAGCCTTACCTGCACTACGCCTCAAGGAGGCTTACCTAGGTATAACACTGCTCTCCTTTGGCGAGATCCTCAGAACCTTTACCTACAACTATGAGCCACTCATAGGGGGGACTCTCGGGGTCTTAACACCAGCATTTCTAGGATTTGCAACAGAGTTTGAAACAGTAGCTCTACTGCTATTTGTCATTCTCATGGCTGTCTCATGCTTTGCTATAGCAGAGCGCATAAGCAAATCACCTCTGGGTAGGGTTATGAGAGCTGTAAGGGATTCAGAGCTAGCTATCCAGGTATATGGTAGGAGCTCTATGCGCGTCAAGATCTATGCAATTGTAATAGGCTCTGCGATGGCCGCCCTAGCAGGAGCCCTCTACACAATATTTACGAAAACCTCAAGAGCTGATGTATTTACCAGGTATAGCTGGACATTCCTTCCGTGGGCTTACATAATGCTTGGAGGTGTAGGGAATAACCTTGGTGTCACACTAGCTGTCATAATAATGTCTATTGCTAGAAGCATGATCTCTATCTACAAGCACGAGATCTCAGGCCACCTCTTTAACATAGATGCTACGTGGCTTGAGTACATACTGATGGGACTTGTGATAATCCTGATAACGATGTTTAGACCTCAGGGAATGATGCCAGAGAGGCCTGCTTTCACCTTGTCAAGGGGTAGGATCGAGGAGGTTAGGAAGAGGGTTTTAGGAGAGAGAGCATCTTCTTAGCCCCCTCTATGTGCCTCATAATTATGCCAAATGCCTTCTCTAAATCGCTTTTAGAGACTATTATTATTGTATCTGTATAGCACGATTCTATGTGCACAATATTTACGCTGTTTTGGGAAAGCACATTTGCTATGTATGCAAGAACCCCTGGCACCTTCATTATCTCCTCTGGGCTCACAATAACTATTGCTGCTTGCTCTCTCTGCACATCTATAACATCCTCTCTCCTTATGCTCTTTAAAAGCTCCTCTGCAGAATCCCTATCAACAACAATCGTTGTTGCCACCACACTTTGCATAACCGCTACAAACCTTGCTCTTGGCACTACCTTTGTTAAGAGCTGTGCTATGTAGTTAATGGCACCGCTCCTTACAACTATTATCGTTATGTCTGTTCTCAACTCTACAGAAGACCTGGCTATGACATCTAAAACCTCCCTCCTAACGCTCCTCTCTTCACCAACTCTGCTAGAAGACCTCAACAACGCCACTTTTATCGTGTCTACAGAGACCTCCTTACCCAGTATCTGTGAGACCATTGGTTGTAGAGCTTTTGCAAGCTTACGGTAATTCACAATACCTCTGGCTATACACTGCCTAAGAGCTGGGTCTCCCGACACAACTTCAACAACTACTTGCGAAATTGATGACATCTTCTGTACCACTTGTAACAGAGGCGCGTGCCTTCTGTTATAAATGTTTCAGTAACTGGAAAAGCGTGTTCCAGTAAAGAGCTTTAAAAAAGGCTGAGCCTATATGAAGGTCGTTTTAGCGTATTCAGGAGGTTTAGACACATCTACAATACTAGTGCTGCTTAAAAAGAAGTATAATGCAGAAGTAGTTACGGTAACTGTTGATATTGGTCAAGAGGAGGAGCTAAAGGGTGTCGAGGAAAGGGCTTACGAGCTTGGAGCCTCGAAGCACTACACCATTGATGCTAAGAGGGAGTTTGTAGAAGAGTACGTGTTTAAGGCTATCAAGGCTAACGCTCTTTACGAAGGTAAATACCCACTTGGCACAGCACTTGCAAGACCTCTCATAGCTAAGAAGATTGCTGAAATAGCTATTCAGGAAGGTGCTGACGCTGTTGCGCACGGCTGTACAGGTAAAGGAAATGACCAGGTGAGGTTTGATTTAACACTCAAAGCCTTTCTTAAACCTGGTATAAAGATAATGGCACTTGTTAGAGAATTCAAGCTCACTAGAAGCATGAATATAAAGATTCTAAGTGAGTATGGCTATAAGGTTCCCGAGGTTCACAAAAAGTACAGCGTTGACGAGAATCTGTGGTCTAGAAGCATAGAGGGGGGAGAGCTCGACGACCCTCTTGCAGAGCCGAGTAAGGATGTGTTCGCCTGGACTGTGCCACCAGAAAAAGCTCCTGATACACCATACTACCTATCTATAGAGTTTGAGGGTGGGGTGCCAAGAAAGGTAAATGACGAGAAAATAGACCCAGTGCTAATGATTAAGAAGCTTAATGCCGTCTTAGGACTGCATGGCTTTGGAAGAGTTGACCTCATTGAGAGCAGGGTCATGGGCTTAAAGAGTAGAGAGGTCTATGAGGCTCCAGCAGCTCTAGCCCTTATTGAAGCGCATCAAGATCTTGAGAGAATGGTCCTCACGCCAAAGGAGTTGAGGTTTAAGAGATATGTTGATGAAATGTGGTCAGACCTAGTTTATCAAGGACTGTGGGTAGACCCTATGAGGGGGCACCTAGAGAACGTTATAAACTCTATGAATAGATACGTAACAGGTGTTGTAAGACTCAAGGTGTTTAAAGGTAGCTTAATAGTTGTCGGAAGGAATAGCCCCTACTCTCTATACTCTAGAGAGCTCATAGACTATAACGTTGGCTGGTATCCTTCAGATGAAGAAGCCAGGGGCTTCATAACAGTCCATGGTCTCTACGCTTTGACAGCCCTGAAGGTAAGGCAACAAAACCAGCTTTGAGATGTGGGTTGAGATGTGCAATGACTCTTAGGTATAGGATATACTTAGGCAACTCAAAGGATTTTATTGAGAGCTACTTCTCAAGTCTTGAAGGGGATAAGGTGCTAGCTAAGTACGCTGCAGCAGTTATGCTAGCGCATGTCAAGGCCTTGCTAGACCAAGGAGTCATGCCTAAGGAGCACAGTAAGGATATTCTAAATGCTCTTGTAGAGATAGTGAAAACTGAGGGAGGTACCCTATACAGATGGGTTGCCGAAGGGAAGTACCGCTTTGAGGATGTTTTTGAGGCTCTAGAAGCGTACCTACACGATGTTGCTAGTATTGGCGCAGGCTATATTGCTATTGGGAGAAGTAGGAATGACCATATAGCAACTGTTCTAAGGCTTTTCACGAGGGATAAAGTCATCGAGGTTATGCAGAAATTATTAGAATTGAGAAGAGTACTCTTAGACAAAGCTACAGAATTCAGAAGTAACTTAATGCCCTATTTCACCCATGGTCAAATCGCTCAGTGCGGCTCGGCATCAATATACTTCGCTTCTTATGAGCAAATCTTTTCAAATATTTGGAGACTTCTTGCTCAAGGTCTTGAGATGCTGAGTGAAAACCCACTTGGATCTGGTGCAGCTAGTGGCTCAGTGCTGAATCTCAATAGGAGTTACATTGCTAAGATGCTGTGCCTTAGTGATGCATTGACTCCTCCCTACTACTCCACAGGCTCAAGACTTTTTGCACTGTACTATCTAAACACCCTTTCACTCCTAATGCTTGAGGTAAGTAGGTTTGCTGAAGATATGATTATGCTCAGCAACCTTATACCAAACTCTGTAAACCCACCCGTAGAGCACATAGCAACAAGCAGCATAATGCCTCATAAGAGAAACCTCGTGACCATGGAGATAGTAAGAGCGAATGCGTCTAAGGTGATGGGCTACGCCATGGCTTCTCAATCAATATACAAAGGGCTTCCCTATGGCTATAACCTAGACTTTCAAGAAATAAACGCCTTACTTAGGCAAGCATTTGATGTTGTTAACTCAACTCTCGATGTGCTGATAGACTTTGTGGCAAGGCTGTCTATAAATGGTGATGCTTTTCTAAAGTACATAGCTGATAAGCCTTGTTGGAGTAGTGAGTTAGTTGAGTACATAGCTATGACGAGTGGAAAGCCTGTGAGAGAGGTTTATCTGACTGTTGCAAAGCTATTTAAGAGTTGCAACTCAGTGGATGAAAAGTGCATTCTCAAAATACTCTCAGTTTTTGGCTTGAGCATTCAAGATGTTTGGAGTATTGTCAAGAGTAAGCCAGTTGAAGTTAGTGTAAAGAAGTTGCTAGAAGATGCTTGGATAAGACTTGAAAGAGATAGGAATGTCATTAAAAACGTTATTGACTTTGCTGAAAAGTGTACCGCAGAGCTTTTAAGTTATCCCAGCTAAGTGTGGCTGAGGGTTCGTGCCAGCAAAGCAATTGCCTCATCTCAAATGCGAATCAGGGTTAAGAGCTAGGCTACTGCTAGAGGATGGAGAAGCTATAGAGGGTTGCGGCTTCGGCGCTCAGGGCATTAGAGTAGGTGAGATTGTTTTCTCAACAGGTATGACGGGATATGCGGAGGCGTTAACAGACCCAAGCTATGCCGGACAGATATTGATCTGGACTCACCCCATGGTCGGCTGCTACGGCGTTCCCACAAAAACCCATAGTTACTGCGATATTCCACTAAACTACGAGTCTGATCATATTCAAGTTGATGGCTTTATTGTAACAGAGCTCCCACCACCTAATCACCATCTCAGCATCTATGATTTGAGTACTTGGCTTGCTAAAAGCAGTGTACCAGGCATGTACAAAGTTGATACTAGGGCCCTTGTTAAGAAGATTAGGGAGAGGGGTGTGATGATGGGTGCTTTGGCAGTATTTAATGAAAAAGAAGTTGTTGAGTGGAGTGTTCTAGAAAAAGAGTTGAGGTATGCTGAAAGATATGATTTGAAGGACTTCACACTCAAGGTGTCGCCAAAGACTACGGTAGTTCACGAACCCTTATCAAAACCTGTAGCAACTGTATCAGTGCTAGACTGTGGTTTAAAGTATGGGATTTTGAGGTGGCTTCTGAGGTATGGATTCAGAGTTGTTAGGTTTCCTTGCTGGGCTAAGGCAGATCAGCTACTAGATGGTTTTCAAGGTGTTGTAATAAGCAATGGGCCTGGAAACCCAGCCCTACTGGTGAACCAGATCAAGACTGTGAGAGAAGTCGTAGCCTCAGGTGTACCTGTACTTGGGATATGCCTTGGAATGCAGCTCTTATCCCTTGCATTTGGTGCAAGAGCATATAAGCTGAGGTACGGTCACAGGGGGCCTAATAAAGGTGTTATCGACGTGATCACAGGTAGAAGCTACATAACTACGCAAAACCATGGTTACGCTATTGATGAACAGAGCCTTAGTGATGCAGGGCTTGTGCTGTGGTTCAAGAACATTGATGATGGGTCTGTCGAAGGAGTGATGCATGTGAAGCTACCCGCCATAGCCACGCAGTTTCATCCAGAAGGTGGACCAGGACCCCATGACACGACATGGGTTTTTGAGCTCTTTAAAAAGCTGGTGCTGAATCATGGAAGTGGTTAAGAAAGTCCTTGTTATAGGCTCTGGCGCTATTAAAATTGCTGAAGCAGCTGAATTCGATTACAGTGGTAATCAAGCGCTTAAGGCGCTGAAGGAGGAGGGCATTGAAACGGTATTGATAAACCCAAATATAGCAACTATTCAAACTAGCTATAAGTTTGCTGACAAGGTCTACTTAGTGCCACTTAAACCACAGTTCGTGGCTAGGGTGATAGAGACTGAGAGACCAGATGGAATTATGATTGGGTTTGGTGGGCAAATAGCACTAAGCATTGGTGTGAGGTTGCACGACGATGGTGTATTGAGCAAATATGGAGTTAAGGTCTTGGGAACCCCCATAGAGGGTGTTAGGAGGGCTTTATCAAGATCCCTATTTAGAGACACCATGACTAAGCACGGCATACCAGTACCGCCGAGCAGTGCCACAACTTCAATAGATGAAGCTGTAGAGCTTGCAGAGAAAATGGGTTACCCAGTTATGGTTAGAGTGAGTTTTAATTTGGGGGGAGCTGGTAGTTTTATTGCGTGGAGGAGAGATGAGTTAGTGAAGAGGCTCAGAGCGGCTTTTGCTCAGTCTGAGATTGGTGAAGTGCTCGTCGAGAAGTACTTACACCACTGGAAGGAGATTGAGTTTGAGGTTGTTAGAGATGCCTATGACAATGTAGCTGCAATTGCGTGTCTTGAAAACCTAGACCCTATGGGTGTTCACACAGGCGAATCAATAGTAATTGCACCTTGCCAAACTCTTACAGATTTTGAGTATCAGCTCACAAGAAACCTTTCCATAAATACTGAAAGAGCTATTCTCTTGGTTGGAGAGGGCAACGTCCAAGTCGCCTTAAATCCTTGGAATGGTGAAGAGGCTTACGTCATTGAAACAAATCCGAGGATGTCGAGGAGTAGTGCTCTAGCTAGTAAGGCGACGGGGTACCCATTGGCATACATAGCGGCAAAGCTCGCTCTTGGCTACAGGCTATACGAGGTTTTGAATAAGGTTACGGGTAAGACATCTGCTTGTTTTGAGCCAAGTCTAGACTATGTTGTTATAAAGATCCCGCGGTGGGACTTAGATAAATTTCCCTATGTGGATAGGTCGCTAGGGACAGAGATGAAGAGCGTTGGAGAGGTTATGGCAATAGGAAGGACGTTCCTCGAAGCTCTGCAGAAGGCTCTGAGAATGCTTGACATAGGGGAACCAGGTTTAGTAGGTGGAAAGGTATATGAGGATGATACAATCTCACTTGACTATGTCTTGGATAGGATAAGACGAAGAGAGCCCTACTGGCCCATTTGGGTGGCAAAGGCTATAAAATATGGTGTTGATGTTGATACACTCTATGAAATGGTGGGTGTAGACAAACATTTCCTAAAGCAATTGAAGATTGTCGTGCAATTCTATGAAGATCTGAAGAGGCTCAGGAGGAGTATTGGTAGGGTAGATGAGGATCTACTTAAACAGCTCATTGCCGAGGGAAAGAGGCTTGGGTTCAGCGATGAGCAATTAGCAAGTGCTTTAGGTGTTGATGTAGACGAGGTTAGGAGGTTAAGAAAAGAGTTTGGTGTAGTACCCGTAGTTAAGCAGATAGACACCCTTGCTGCTGAATGGCCCGCTCAAACAAACTACCTTTACGTGACTTACCATGGCTGGGAGCATGATGTGAGTGCAGAAAGTGAAAAGCCTAAGATAGCTGTGCTTGGCGCTGGAGGTTTTAGAATTGGTGTAAGTGTTGAGTTTGACTGGAGCATCGTGACCTTTGCTGATGAGGCAAGAAAGCTGGGTTACGAGGTTATAGTTGTTAATTACAATCCTGAGACTGTTTCAACGGATTGGGATATGAATGAGAGGCTCTACTTCGATGAAATTACTGTTGAGAGGATTCTAGACATAGTTGAGTTTGAAAAACCAGTTGGAGTTGTCGCTTTTTTAGGTGGGCAGATCTCAAATAACATTGCGTGGGAGCTGGAGAAGAGGGGGGTTAGGCTACTGGGTACGGCTGGCTATAGTGTTCACAGAGCTGAAAACAGGGCTTTGTTTAGCAAGCTACTAGATGAGCTTGGGATAAGGCAGCCTCCGTGGATAGAGGCATCAAATATTAGTGAGGTTTTGAAATTCGCTGAGGAAGTGGGGTTCCCCGTTCTCGTAAGACCAAGCTATGTGCTTAGCGGTTCCGCTATGAATATTGCGCGAAGCAGAAAGGAGCTCCTGGATTACATAACAAAAGCTGCCAAAATATCGCCAAAGTACCCTGTAGTTGTATCAAAGTTTATTGATGGTGCAATAGAGTTTGAGGTAGATGCTGTGGGAGACGGCAAAACAGCTATAGGAACAGTTATTGAGCATGTTGAGTACGCAGGGGTGCACAGCGGTGATGCAACTATGTCTATACCATTTAGAACACTTCCTAATGATGTCATTAAAAAAGCTTGCGAAGCGGCTATGAGGTTAAATGAGGTCTTAGAGATTAAAGGCCCTTACAACTTGCAAATGCTTTACAAAGATGGCACTGTATACGTTATTGAACTTAACCTCAGGGCCAGTAGATCAATGCCATTTACCAGCAAAGTCACAGGATACAACCTGATGAAGGCGGCTGCAGAGACTTCACTTGCAGGCAAATTGTATAGTGCACCATTTGAAAACAAGTTTAACCTATTGTTGCCGAAGTGGTTTGGTGTTAAGTCCCCTCAATTCTCATGGGCTAGGCTTAGAGGGGCTTACCCATTTCTAGGGCCTGAAATGAGGAGCGTAGGCGAGGTTGCGACTCTCGCAAACTCATTTGAAGAGGCGCTAGTATTGAGCTGGCTTAGCGTCTCTGGGAACAAGCTACCGTCTAAAAATAACTACATACTCATTTACAACCCACTGCAAAAGGAGATAGATGAACTAAATGAGGCGACCCGTGCCCTTGCCGATGCTGGTTACAAAGTTATTACAGTAGATGGTATGCCTGTTAAGGGTGCGGAGGTGCTTTCTGAGACTAAGGTTGTTGAAAACCTCGTGAATAATAGAGTGGATATGGTCATTACCACGGGCTATGCACCAGAAAAGGACTATAGAATTAGGCGGTATAGCGCAGACTTAGTAGTACCACTGGTTTTGGATCACAGATTAGGGTTAGAGCTGGCTAAAGCCTTACCGAAGTTTAATGCAAATAGTATTAGTGTTAGAGATATGAAGGAGTTCTGGAGGGATATAGCTAGCATAACTATAGCCATTTAAAGGCTCCTTGGAGAGCTTTCCCCAAATCTACATAGAGTTCAATTGCGTTTCTATACCTATCCTCCTTCTTTAAGCTAAGGCCTTTGAACAGTATTAGCATGATGTTCTTGGGTATGTCCCGAAGCGATGTCGCAATGTACTTTTCATCTAGCTTTGCAACATCACTAGACATTTTCTGAAGCACTTCCCCAAGCTTTTCCCTAGAATGGCTAGCAATAGTTTCCGACACTTTTTCAGCAAATATTCTGAGATCCTGCTCTTCCTCACTTAATGGTGGAAGCGGCAATCCCAAGTTGTATAAGTTATTTAGAAGCAGGGTGTTTAAATAGAGTCTGTGTTTAGGAATGCTTGATGTAAGGGTGTATATAATTGTCATAGCTATGCTGTACACGTCATAATCGTAATCCCCAAAACCAGTAATTATTGCTAGCGGATCTGCATAGGCTGGGGTAACTCTCCTAAGCTCCCAGCCACGCCCAGGTATGTTTAAAGACCCCGAGAAGTCGTTGATCTTTACTGTATATCCAAAGGGTTCTGTGGAGTCACCAAATAGTATTACGTTCCTAGGCTTTATGTCAAGGTGGGGTATGGCAACGCTATGCGTTAGTGCAACAGCTCCCGTAATATGGTAGAATATGTACATACCCTCCTCATAGCTCACTCTTCTCCCCTCCTTTACATAGCTTTCCAGATCCCCTAAGCTCCCATATTCTTCTACAACTGCTGGAGGACTTGTAATGTACTTCGTAATGCTAGCTCCATTACTTGGGACGATTATCGCTATGGGTAGCACAATGTTCTTTCTAAACTTTATAAGCCTCTCTGCCAACCTCTCGTTAAGCCCTCTTACGCTAAGCAACATCTCCAGATCTTTTTGCATTACAGAGAGAGCGAGAAATGCTTGTGCATACCCCCTCAGATAGTCCATGTGCCTCCCTGCTAATACAACATCCTCTCTCACAATCTTTAAGACATGCTGTGTACCCATAGCAGTATTCCTAGCTTTAAAGACGTACATGTAAGCCCCTTTATCGGATAACACGCTATCTACTGCATAACCGTAAACCCCTTTATTCATCCAAATAGCAATAAAGTCCTTCACAGCTTTTGAATAGCAGTCCCTCAACCTATTGACAAGTTCTACACCTAAATTTTCAACTCCTATCTCCTCTATAACCACCTTAATAACATTATCTCCTTTAAGCGCCTTCTCCAATTCCTCAAACGCCTTAAGACCTGCTAACTCCACCTTTTCTCCAACTTCTTTTGAGGCAGCAACAATAACATCTCTTACTGTAAGAACACGCAAAACATACTTATCACCTACTGTTATTCGCACATAGCATACCCTGTCTTCACTACACAAATCAAACTTGCTAATTATATTGTCATGTAGTTTATTCGCAACCCCCACAGAATACGCAATGGTCTTCCTGTTCTTAGATAAGAGAAGCTGGGCTAAGACCTCTGGATTACCAAGTAGAAGCGTGCTCAGCTCATCAACTTCTCTACATAGCCTTAAAACCATGAATACCTCATCTTATATAGTGTACGTAAATAAAAATATAAACATTTCCCTTTATCGATATCCAAATCCTCATTACTTCACGACTATTACTGTCAGGCCTAGTATCACCTCCGCCCCCGGCTTGACCTCTACGGCCCCCCTTCCCCTTATATCCTCGCCGTTGATGTAAGTGCCGTTCCTGCTCCCCAGGTCCTCCACATACCACTTCCCATCCCTATAGAAGAGCCTCGCGTGCTTTCTAGATACGTAGGGGTCTGGCAAAACTACTTGGCACGCTGGGTCCCTCCCTATTATGTACTCTCCCTCCTTCAGCTTTAGAGTTGCTGGCGAGCTGAACACGCTCTTTATCGTGATCTCGATCACGAGCTCCTCACCCTACCCCAGCTTTCCTGAGAGGATTTTTGCTATCAGCGCTAGTAAGGCTTTCGCCGCTTCTCCGCTCACCCCCTCTCTCTCCACCCTCTCCCTCAGGTCTATAGTCCTGCTGTAGAGCTCTTTAAGCTCTAGCGAGGCTGTGGAGTTCGCAATCTCGCTAACAAGCTTTTCCAAGTCCCTCACCCCGCGCTTCTGCAGAGAGTCCATTAGGATCCTAGCGGCCTTCACCAGGCTGACCTCCTGGAACAGCCTCTCGTCCACCGCCACGGGCGGGGCAGTGGACTTGTCCACAACGGCTACGGAGAGTGTTGCCCTCTGCTCTCGCTCCTCCCCATCTCTATCAGCGTACCTAACGGTGACGTTAGCCACGTGCTTAAGCCCCCTCGGCAGGCCCTCAGCAACAACAAGCTCGCCAAACACAGTAACCCTCTCGCCGTGGTACACAGGGCCCAGGTCCACGACCACGCTATCGCCATCATAGTAAGCCTCGTGAGTATGCACCTTCACCGCGACCCCCGGTATGTGCTTTACAAAGAGCCTCACATTCCTCGCGGCAACGGCTTTGCGGGAAACTACAAAGGTTTTGAACACCTCGGGCATCTGCAGGACATCTGATAGGTGCTCGTACTCCCCCCTAATCCTCTTTGAGATCTCGAACAGCAGCTGCTCATCGTACTCCCCACCAACGCCTATCACAAGCCCTGTGGACACCACCTCGCCTAGCTTAGACGCCATCTCCAGGATCCTGCCCCTGTCCCTCACCCCGACAGTGGGCATACCGTCTGTCACCAGAATGACCTTCACATCGCTACCACTATCCCTAGCACCCACCGCATCTCTGTACAGCACCTGGAGAACTCTGTAAATGTCTGTCCCGCCCCCCAGCTTGACGTCCATAATGGCCCTGCGCACCTCAAGACTGCTAGTAGAGCCGTTGAACTCCGCCACCTTCTTGACGTCTGCCTTAAAGCTGTAGACAGAGACTGTGTCGCTCGGCGCCACCAAGTCGATGAGCGAGAGAATGCTGTACTTGCCAACAAAGAACTTGGCCCCGTCCATAGACCAGCTGGAGTCCAGCGCTATTAAGTAGCGAGAAGGGCCTGGCGAGGGAGAGTACCCGTGTAGAATCACGGCAAAGGGCACAACGCTAACCTCGTTCTCATAGACGCAGGGCTTAGCCAACTTAAGCTTAAAGTCAAGCACCACCACCACACCACCTATATACTTTACTACTACGCAAAGGCTTTTATCTCTATATCTCTTACAGAGTCAACTCTAAAACTTCAATCATCAGCGAAGTGATACAGAAGAGTGTTTCATAGTGGTGCTAAGCCATTTGTAGCTTGCGAAGTGGCTACACCTTGACATGCTTCTTAGCGATGTACTTCTGTATCAGGTGCTCGAATGCTTTTGCAACGTCTATTATAAGGAAGAATAGTACTATTAACGCTACTGCTGTAACCATGTAGTTTCCTAAGTCCCTCAATTCCTCCTCCACATTTCCTAGCGACATTGCGTAGTTTAGGGGGTAGGCGGATAATATTATAGCTATGAGTAGCAGTGCTCTCTTCACGAGTTTTGCGTATACTGATGGTGTAACCCATATTCTCTCAATAACGCTATCCTTTAGCACTTTGAAGAGCTCTGCAAGCCTTTTTAAGACATTGTATGCTAGGTACACAATCAATGCTATTTCGACAGTTGCTATGACTTGCCAAACCAATGCGTAAATGCTAGAGAGCTCTACCTTTGCGTAATAAGAGGTTTTGCCTAAAGCAATGTCTACAAGGTAAAGCAGAATTATGAGTGGTATTGCGTAAGTTATTATTTCTTCTAAGAGCACTGTATATGCCCTAGCGGGTCTAGGGGTGATAGAGAGTGGCTTTGGCCTTACGAAGAACTTTGCCTCAGCTAAACCACCTTTTCCTAAGCTATGTAGCAGTGCTCTTATAGTAAAGAACCAGGTAGCTATAGCAATGTAGATAAAAGCCAAAGTGTAGGCTTTGAGTAGTGTTGCTATAGTAGCAACAAGTATTCTAACATCTCTTGTGGCCCATGGGAAGGAGTTGCGGAGTTTTGCTAGGTACTCCCTATCCTCAAGAGCATTGCTGACATAGCTTACGTAAATGGACCCAGAGATGGCTAATGCAAACACTACTGTGTGTAGCAATGTTTGCTGAAAAGAGGCGTTTACTACGAGTAGCTGGTGAAACATTGCAGTGAGTAGCATTACATCAACAACTCTATCAAGTGTTGTATCTAATAGAGCGCCAAAGCGTGTCTGAGCTCTGTATAAGCGTGCAAGCTCTCCGTCAACCCCATCTAGAATTGATGAAAGGACAGCCAGCAGAGCTCCATAAGCTTCGTAACCCATGAATATTAGCACGGAGGCTAACATGCCTATCGCAAATACTGCAAGTGTTACGATATTTGGGTTCATGAATATCCTCGACTTGTACAATGCAATGCTAACTAACGTAGATATCCTTCTGTTAATATACCTGGACACAATTCCATCAGTTTCCTTTACCAGGTTTCTCGCCAAGATCCTCCAATAGAGCTTCCTCGCTCTCTCAATATCCTCAACTGTGTCCACATCTTGCCAAAGAAGCCCAGAAACGTCTACATAGCCAACGACGCCAACCTTTGCTAGCGTATTCACTAGGTCTGCTAGCGAGGCCTTTCTACTCTTCTTATTAACAACCATTTCTATGTAACTGTACAGATCCTTTGATATGAAGAAAACGCCTGTGTCAATGCCACTATATGGAGGTATGTCCTTACCAGATAAAACTACGCTATGCCCGTCAACAACTATCTTCAACCCCTCTACAGCGTCTCTACCTCTAATAAGCCTGTCGAGACATAGATATAGCTTTGAACTACTCCCCGTAGCTACTTTAACAAGCTTCTTAACGATATTAACTTCATAAATGTGGTCCGACATTGTTAAGAGGATATCGTCTTCCACACCCTGTTCCTTCAATGCGCTTAATGCTTGGTAAAGCGTCCATAGATTCCCATCATCCTCAGCTACGTCGACTACCAGAACCCTTACATCATTTCTCCCACTAAAGAATGACTCGAACTCTCTTCTCGTCGCCACATATATACCTGTAACCCCCACCTCCTTTAGAACGGCTACTATGTAATCAAAGATTGTGACACCAGGTTCAAGTTCTATCAACGTTTTAGGCTTTTCAATAGTATAAGGTCTTAGTCTCGTGCCATAACCAGCGGCAAGAACGATAGCAATCACAATACCTACCTCACTAACATTGTACTACGGTAATTTAAATCCTTATCACACTATCAAGTGCCCTCATCACTAGTTCACAATCGAAATACTTTTAATTTGCCAAAAGCCGTTTACTTATTGAGTATGGTGTGGAAATGTGAAAGATGTTGAGAGATTTGATGTTGTGGTTATTGGTGGGGGTGTAGCAGGTTTTTCAGCAGCTCTTTACGTTGCTAGGCAGGGTCTTAGGGTGTGTGTTGTTACTACTGATATTGGTGGTCAGCTCTCGTATGCCAGCTTAATAGAGAATTATCCTGGCTTTGACGCAGCTCCTGGAATAAACCTTGTGTTGAAGATTCAGCAGCAAGCTGCGTCCTTTGGTACTGAAGTATTTATTGGTGAGGTTGAGCACATTGAGAAAAAAGGCGAGGTATTTGTTGTTAAAACGAGGAGTGGCGTGGTTTTTGAGGCACTAGCCATAATTGCAGCTTGCGGTAAGGCTCCTAGGAGGCTTGGAGTTGATGAAGAGGAGAAGTATGTTGGCAAGGGGTTAAGCTACTGCGTGATATGCGATGCAGCGTTGTTTAAGGGTAAGAAAGTGGCGTTGGTAAGTTTTGGAGAGAGGGGTATTGAGAGCCTCAATATCCTGTCGCCTTTGGCAAATGAGGTTATTTACATAGTTCCTTACCAGGGTGACCCCAGCATGAGGCAAGCCAAGTTGTACAGCAATGTTAAGATCTTTGAGGGCTGTAGAGTGACTAAGCTATTTGGCGAGAAAAAGCTGGAGAAGGTATTTGTGAAGTGCAATGATGAAAAGGAGTTTGAGGTTGAGGTTGCTGCACTTTTTGTTGAAATGGGCTTTGAGACTAGGGTAGATTTCCTAAAACGCCTTGCAGACTTCAATGAAAAAGGCGAGATTGTTGTAAACGAGTTGGGGGAAACGAGAACCCTCGGCCTTTTTGCTGCTGGAGATTTAGCGTCAAACACACCATACAAGCAGGCTATAATAGCAGCTGCCTCTGGAGTCATAGCAGCCCTCTCAGCCATAAACTATGTTAGTAAAGTCAAGGGTTTGAGGAGGGAGGTGAGAGCTGATTGGGAGAAAAAGCTTGCAGGGGTAGGTACAGGAAGAAGATTTAGGCTCTAGCACCTAGTCTACGTAAAGAAGCTCTAGTACTTTAAGAAGCTTTTTGTAGTGCGGCTGCCCTAATGCTGTAGGTTGCGTCACATAGCCGTAAACAAGCTTAGACCCCAGTAATGCAAAGGCTATTCGCTCTACTTCGTCAACACCTATAGGCATTACTGCAATGTTCTCTCCTAACTCTAGTAATGAAGCGAGAAATGCTTTGTAGCCCTTGAAGGGCCTCAGCGCTACCTTGACTGCAAACGCTTTGTCCATGTACTTAGAAACTGCTGCTACTACCTCATCTAGAGATGGCCTTTCGTTTAATATGTGGATGGAAACTATAGCACCATCATATTCAACGCTATACTTCTCAGCAAACCTCAATTCAATATCGTAAAGCAGGCCTAGAGACCTCCACATATCAATTAACCTCTTTTTTGCACTTGGTTCAAACCCCCTGTGCCCACCTTCATCAAGTTCCCTCAAAGTCATGATGATGCGCTTGCCCTTCATTTCCTCATAGTCTAGCTTCAAGGGGTCTTCATGGTAGTCTAGTCTTAACTCAACGTAATCTGCATCTGCTATGCTAAGTGCGACATGCAAATCATTATTGTTTCTTATTGGCACTGAGGCAACTACATAGGGGCGCCTCCTTAACACCCCTAACACCTCATGGATCTACACATGAGTTAAGGAAACCCTTGCATTAATCTTTAATAGGTCTGCCCAAAAGGATGGATTGCTCTTATTCACGCACTCTGCCTTATCCACTTCCCCACCAACCCTGGTTGCCAGTACTGCTGCTAACATCGCCACTCTGTGGTCATCAGGGCAAGTAATGTTAGTGCTCTTCAAGTTCCCACCAACAATGTGTATGTTGTTACCATCAAACCAGCTCACAACTCCAAATTTACGTAGTACTGTAACTAATGTTTCGACTCTATCACTTTCCTTAATTCTGAGCCTCCTAGCATTCTCTATAACGGTGTCGCCTTGCGCTACTGAGGCTAGGGCTGCTACTGAAGGTGCTAAGTCAGGATCCTGGTCCACATCAATACTAATTGCTTTGTACTCCTCAGCAGCCTTAGCTCTCCACACACCATCCTCATACATGGTGTACGCTCCCATATCCCTATAGGCATTGACAATAATATGAGGGTTATAGGGCTGCCCTGATCTTGGCAATCCATAGACCTCTATTTCACCTCCTGTGAGAAGAGCTGCTGCAACATAGAATGAAGCTAGCAAAAAGTCTCCTGGAACCTTCGTAGTGATGCTCTTCAAATCCTTTGGAGTGTCAATGTCTATTCTGTTCTCGTAGATCTTCACCTTAACACCGGCTTCGCTCAAAACTTGAGCTGTTAAGTAGACATAGTTCTTAGAGGGGATCGGCGACTTCAGTAATATCGTGCCTCCTCCGCTGAGTGCAAAAGCATACATAAACCCTGAGACATACTGACTGCTTTCACCACCCCCTATCTCGATAACACTATCCCTCAGCCTTCCCTCCATCACAAGCGGTGGTGCCGTACTTGAGAACCTTATTCCTCGGCTCGAAAGCACACTAATAAGAGTCTCTATAGGTCTCCTTCGCAACGTCTCACCAACATCAATGCGGAGCCTCCCACCCACAACAGCTACTATAGGTATTAGCATTCTCAATACTGTTGCAGAAGCCCTTATGAACACACTGCT
>CAZMQK010000008.1:0-47523 GCA_964568685.1 uncultured Ignisphaera sp. | reverse complement strand
CGCTATGTAGCTACGATACAAAGTGCTTTCAATTAAAATTCTAATAGCTCTCTCAAATAGCGAAATTTATTAAGTTTCGTTACCCTTAGAGCAGAGTACCGCAGAGATGGTGTTGACCGTGAGAAACAACTTTGAATACCGTGCATGGATCTTCACGTTGGGGACAGAGCTCACTCAGGGTAGGGTTATTAATACTAACGGTAGTTACCTTGGCAGGAGGTTAACTCTACTTGGGGTTAAGGTTATCGGAATTGCATCTATAATTGATGACATTGAGTTAATTTCAAAGTATCTAACAGTGGTACTGGATGAGAAGCCCAAATTCATAGTTACGACAGGGGGGTTGGGCCCTACCTATGATGACAGAACTCTTGAAGCTGTTGCAAAAGCTTTGAATAGGAAGCTTGTTTTAAATAGCGAAGCTCTTGAGATGGTTAAGAGGAGGTATGAAGAGAGGGGAATGCCTTTGACGCTAGAGAGAATAAAAATGGCTTATTTGCCAGAAGGTGGAGTACCTATACCAAATCCTATAGGCACAGCTCCCGGGTGCTGGATAGAGCACGGAGAGAGTGTAGTAATATCACTCCCAGGGGTTCCGAGAGAGATGGAAGCTATGTGGGAAAACTGGGTTGAACCAAGATTAAAGAGGCTGCTCCCACTAATTTACATAGCAGAGGCAGTAGCTAAGGTGGTTGGAGTGCCAGAGTCTTCTTTAGCACCGCAATTAAATAGAATTGCACATGAATATGAAAAGGTTTACTTGAAGTCCCATCCCTTAGGCGAGGAGTTAGGAAAACCAGTTATTAACATCTATGTTATGGCCTCTGGCGGTGATAGCTCATCAGCTTCAAAGCTCGCTCAAGAGGTGCTAAATAAAGTTATTGCATATGCTCAGAGCCTTGGTGGCTCTGTTGCTGTGCTTGAGTTGAAGGTTTCTTAACCCATTTCATCAATGAGCTATGTTTTATTAGAGGTTCAACAGCAACCCCTCTCCTCGTAGCTCTACGCACTTCTCCTTGTTGCACTTGCTCTTTAGGCTCTATAACCTCTTCAACAACCTTTTTCACAAAGCCGTCACGAACAGGTTCATAGACATGTTTATAGAATTTTTGCGGGTCTACGAGCATATGCCTAGGAAACCTTGCAACATATTTTAATGCCGCCTCCCACACAATATCAAATGGCAACAGAGCCTCAATTTTTCTAACAATATTTCTATCAAAATCCTCTGGCGTTTGCTCCCTATTACCAATCATGAAGAGTCCGCTTGGAGAGACCTCTACACCATCTTCAACAGGGATGCGCCCTCCACTAGCAAACTGTCTTTGCATATGCTCTGAAGAGCTTGTGTTATGCCCTACCCCTAGGCTTTTTTGCTGATGTGCTTTAAACCTGCCATAGTACTTCAGATAGGCGTAGAAAATGGCTCTATTCAAGCCAAAGCTCTTTGCCCTCTCTACATCTCCTGTCAAAATGTAGTAGCGTGCCGCTTGTAGCACTGCCATGATGCTAAACCTGTCGATATCTCCCTCTGCCCTAGTTTTATCTCTAAGACCAATCTGTGTTCTCAATCTATGCCTTCTATTAGCCAAGACCTTCAAAGCCTCTTTTGCAAGAGCCTCTGCTTCTCCAGGGCTATAGTAACGCCATACGTCATCAGATTTGAATTTCGCTGAAGTAGCCCAGCTTAAATCAAAGGACTCAAGGTTCTGGGGATTTATGGCTACAGCCACTAAATCATGCTTTCTATGAAGCGATAGGGGTGCTGTAAACACCCTCTTCACATCAATGACGTTCTCCACCTTCACTTTACCACCAGAGCTCTTCACAACCTCTTCAATCTTCTGCTTGGTGCAGTCGATGACGTATTCAACAATAGCGTAAGCCACATCAATAGGGTTATACATTGTGTAGAGCTCTGGTGGTATTGATTTCTCATGGAGTCTTACGTGCATACCCTCACCACTCCACAGCAGGTAAACAGATTTCGAAACCCCATTCTTCTCCAAAAAGTCGAGAATGATCCTAGCGATCTCTACAGCAAATTTCCAATTCTCTAAACCCTCTACATCTACATCCCAAAACGGTGTTGCTGCAACTATGTTCAAAGAGTTGCCAGTATCTTCTATAGACTCCAACTTGCTGTAGACTGCTATAGAGGCGTAAACAGTCCTCACATTTAGGTTTCTGTACTTCGCTATGAAACTCGTTAGTGAGTTTGGCGAGTCTAGTTTAAGTGGCTTCCCCCTGATATACCTTATGAAAATCCTCCCACTTTCGACAGCGCCTTCTAAAGAAACCCATCTACTGCTACAAAACTCAAATATTGCGTCACGCACAATAGAGTTACTGTAGTGCTTTAGGATGTCGCTAAACCCCACGCACAACCCCTAAAGCACGCATGTTAGGGTCGCTAATATTTAAGGAGTGAGCCTATCTCTAAATTAACGCTAGCTCGCATATGGTCAAAGGCATGCCTATAATAAGCATGTTCATCGAGAGATGTCCCTCCATAGCAGACCTAGGCTTTCAGCATAGCTATACACCTCCTCTAGTTCTCCTCCATAAGGCCTCCTCGCGATATCTTTATATTCATAGGCCCTGTATTCTGGGCGATACTGATCCATTATGTTAATCAACACCCTCTCCCTTGGTAGGTTATCAGCAACCCACTTCAGTACTTTTTTAGAGCAGCACTCAACATGGTTTGGCAAAACGAGATGCCTTATTATCATGTCTCCCCACTCAATAGCAATTTTATGATTCCTTCCAACAACATCAACATATCTGGGTACTTTTGAAAGCCTCAAGGCGCAGTCATTATTGCCGTACTTGAAGTCAGGAAGCCATATGTCTATGACATGCTTTAGTAGCTCCATAGCCTCTAAACTCATGTAGAAGTTGCTGTTCCATAGCTGTGCGATGTTTGTGTCCAAGTACTTCAAACTCCCTAGTGTGTTGTGTAAATTAGGGGTGGGTTCACCACCAACATGGTTTATGTTTCTAGCACCATCGTTCTTCAGCTCCTTTTGCATCAATGACAATTGTCTAGCCGCTACCTCTACACCCCCAAAGGGATTCTCTTGGGAGATATCCCAATTTTGGCAATAGACACACTTGAAGTTACAACTTCCATAAAATATCGTGCCGCTAGGTACTAGTGGTGCCTCTTCCCCTATGTGGAGAAACCAGCTGTGAACATAGCTCTTTACACCTAGTCTGCAGGCACCAGTCTTCCCACTTGTCCTATCAACACCACATCTCCATTCACAATACATGCAACTCTTTAGCATTCTATACGCTAACTCTATCTTAACATCTATGAAGTTTCTTGGAGGCTCACCGTACATCTTCTTAAACTCTTTAAAGCTTAACTGAGTTCTCTTAACCTCGTTCCATAGCGATACAAAACTTTTCTCAAGCTCTCTGTGAACCCCCCATAGGCACGCCATATCACAACTCTCAAACTTCACATCCCCAGGCATCTCAACAGCCTTAGCTATATGGAATTTTGCTGGGTAATTCTCTAACAGAATTGCGTAATACCAGCTGAGAGCCCTCCTAAATACCTCGTTATGTAAGGCTGCAGCGGCATCAGGTCTTACAAGACTCCAAAAGTATTTCCTATACTCTGCCATGGGGTTCCTATACCCCGATACTCATCATCTCTCAGTGGGCATGACTGAAGACATCTGTATACTGTGCTCTCTAGACGGGAAAATATGCTTTATATAGCCCCTTCAAGAATTCAGTTAACCGCTAGGCGATACATGTTGAGAAGGGTGTATGTAGCTGGAGTTGGCATGACCAAAATTGACAGGCATTACGATAAGGGGTTTCAAGAGCTCGCCTACTTAGCAATAAAAAATATGCTGAGCGATGTTAAGGAATTCAACCCACAGGCAATAGTAGTAGGCAATATGATGAGCAGCTCACTATATCAGCAAGACTCACTTGCAGCTGTTGTTGCTGATGCTGCTGGTCTTAGGGGTAGAGGGGGATTTAAAGTAGAGGCAGCATGTGGAAGTGGGGGTCACGCAGTGGCTGCAGGGTATGCCCTTGTTGCATCTGGTCTTTACGATCAGGTGCTAGTCGTAGGTCTAGAGAAGATGTCTGATTACCCAACAGGCTCAGTAACCATGGCCTTAGCACAAGCGGCAGATTTTGAGCATGAGGCGATTTACGGAATTAGTTTTGCTGCACTTAACGCTCTCGCTATGAGACTGTACATGCATAGGTATGAAGCAAGAAGGGAGGACTTAGCGTTATGGCCTGTAAGAATGCATGAGTATGGTTCTCAAAATCCATATGCTCAGCTGAGGAATAGGATAGCAGTTGAAGATGTGCTAAGATCAGCTATAATAGCAGACCCCATTAGACTTATGGACTCTGCTCCAATAGGTGATGGTGCTGCAGCAGTACTACTAGCTTCAGAAGACGTTGTTAAGAAAATTACGGATATACCAATACAAATTGCAGGGGTTGGTTTAGGTAGCGATGGCGTGGACCTTGCATCAAGAGAAGACTTGCTGAAGCCTATAAGCATAATTACAGCTAGCAAAAAGGCGTATAAAATGGCTGGTATAGAGCCTGGGCAAGTAGATGTTGCAGAAATTCACGACGCATTTACAATAACTGCACTGCTATCTATTGAGAGCATGGGCTTTGCTGATTTTGGAGTTGCGTGGAAGTTAATTAAGGAAGGGAGGTTTGCTGCTGGTGATAAGCCTTCGTTGAATCTTAGTGGCGGACTAAAGGCTAGGGGGCACCCCGTAGGCGCTACGGGAGTGTATCAAATAGCTGAAGTAACCATGCAACTGAGAGGGGACTTTCCTGGTGTGAAGGTGAATAAAGCTGAAATTGGTGTAGCTATGAATACTGGTGGCGTTGCCACCTTAACTTCAGTTTTAGTGTTGAAGAGGTGATGCTTTGTGAGAATGTCTCCTGCTAGAGTTTGGAGAGAAAGAGGGGCGAGGTACAGGCTAGAAGGGGGAAGGTGTAAGAGGTGCGGCAAAGCATTCTACCCCCCAAAACCTGCCTGCCCTTACTGTGGTTACCCAGAGGTCGAGAAGGTAGAGTTGCCAAAGAGAGGTAGAGTGATTAGCTTTGCTATAGAGCATAGCGTTCCTGAAGGCTTTAGACACCAAGCACCACTTGTAGTGGCTCTGATAGAACTTGAAAATGGTGTGAAAGTGCTATCAACTTTAACTGACGTAAGACCTGAGAATGTATATATAGGTATGCCTGTAGAAGCCACCCTTAGGAGAATATGGGAAGAGGAAGATGAGGGAATAATAATCTACGGCATCAAATTCACTCCAGCTGAACAACAATAACACTTTTTAATACCTGCTGTAATAGTGTCTAGTGTAGAGAGCTACCAGGGCATGCTTTTTGAATAGAATAAGAGCAATAGCCTTTGCAGTAGCTCAAATAAACCTGGCTATAATGTTTTTCGCACTTGTAAATGGGATTCTCTTCTTCGTATACTACTATACGGTGAACGATGCTGTAGGTTTTTCAACATCTATAAAGTACCTACTTTCAGTTTCGTCCCTTCTTTTCCTATGGCTGTTTACAGCATTCATAAACAGAAAGTACGTGCTAGGGAGCCAAGTTGACTTAATGATTGCTACCGCTCTTGTATGGCTTACCGTCCCCCTATCTTCAGTAGTGATATACCTATTAACTCTTAAACTTGATATTATGGACGCTTTCTTCGAATCAGTTAGCGGTTTTACAGGAACAGGCTTGACCATTTTGAGCAACTTAGATGCTATACCATACGTTATACTCATGTGGAGGGCTATAACACAGTGGCTAGGTGAGCTAGGGACAGTGGTTATAGCAGGTGTGGTTTTACCCTATGTGCACGCTTCCCTAGTCAGAATGTATTCTGTAGAGAGGGGGCCTAAGCTTGTCTCAACAATTAGGAGGTCAATACAAGACCTATTCGCTATTTACGCCATATATACACTGCTAGGCATTTTAATTCTATTCCTAAGTGGTATGGAGCCTCTGGACGCAGTCATTCACTCCATGACGGCTATTGCAACAGGCGGCATGTCATCAAAAGATCAAAGTATTGGGTACTGGTATTTTCGAGGCGCTCAAGTAGTACTGTTAACATCAGCAATAATAATGATTCTGGGTGCGCATAACTTTAGGGACCTCTACCTCCTGTCTAAAATGCGCTTTAGAGAGTTTATTAGCGCACCTGAGGTGAGGGGGCTCTTCGCAATTCTTTTAGTAATGCTCATACCAGCAACCGCGCTAGCTAAATTATTTGCCCTTGATATTGGTATTGTAATTTACCACCTGATTTCTGGATATACAACAACAGGATTCCAAGTTGAAGCCCTAAATACCTACCCAGATGCCCTGAAAGTGCTAATAGTGCTTGCCATGGCTATAGGGGGTGCAACTTTTTCTACAGCAGGAGGGATTAAGATTCGCAGAATTGCAATAGCAGTTAAGTCCGTTGCATGGGATATTCAGAGAATTGTGATGCCAAGAAATATTGTAATAACTAAGAGACTGGGGCGAGAAATGCTCAATGAAGATGCCATCACATCAGCTATGGCTTATATAGTGCTGTACATAATGGCCTTGCTACTTTTATCAACAGTACTACACCTTGTATTAGTAGCAAATAACTTTACATACTATAGCTTTCTAGACTCGTTGTTCGAAACAACTTCAGCTCTATCTTGTGTAGGGCTTTCTGTAGGCATAACATCTGCCTCTCTCCCACTTGCAGCAAAGCTCATATTAATTATCGCTATGTATTTTGGAAGGCTGGAGTTCCTACCCCTATACCTAACCATAGGTTCATACTACATAAAGAAGAAGCTACCTGGATAAATCAGCAGAGATAATGCTACCTGCACATTACACTGTACCTAAACTTATTTTAAACTGCTCCACATACCCTACATTATAGAGAGCACCAATTGTGCTACTCTTCACACACCTCCAATTAATAAGTGATCGCACAATAATGTCACACCTAAAGCACACAAATGGTCGGACCTTAAGCTTTTGCAAGTACGACCTTCCCCGCCACGGGTAGAAAGGCTTTCAGTTGTTAAGGTAGTGTTGTAACAGCTCACTTACGAGCATCACCTTTTTAACTTAGTCTATGTACTTAGAACTCTTGTTTACTAAGGTGCTTAATGTTGAAGCTCTATCCACAGTGTATAGTGTGCCAAATAAACGTGAGGTACAGAGATTTAGAGAAGGCCAAGGGTCTCGATACGCAGGCTAGGTTACATGTCATGAGGGGTGTGCTTGATATTACACAAAACTTTCTTGATGCCTGCTTAAGTGGTAAGGGCTCTTGTGTTCCAACAGAGTTAGCCACAAAACTATTTAGATATATCAAGAGCGTTTTGAACAACCCTGACCCTTACTTTGAGGATAAGGTACAAGCGCATAAGGAGGCATTAAAGGTGTATGAAGCCGCAAAGGAGGTTGTATTCTCAGAGAAGGGGCTTAGGGCTAGGCTTTATAGGGCTTTGCAATTCTCCTTGGTCGGCAACCTTCTTGATATGGGGGTGGTGAACTACACTCCACCAAAAGTTGAAGATGTTGTGAAAAAAGCTCGAGGTATGCAAATCCATGGCAGTGTTGATGAAGCATTAGATCTACTGCTGAGATCAAGAAGCATTGCCGTGATACTGGATAATGCTGGGGAATCTGTTTTTGATAGACTTGTAGCAGATGTGCTGAAGGCTAGCGGGGCTAGGGTCTATGCTGTTGTTAAGAGGGGGGCTTTTCAAAACGATGTAACTATAGCTGATGTTCAGTTTGCTATGCTTAGTAAAAGCTTTGATGAGGTCTACGATACAGGTACCGATGCATCAAGCATATTCCTATCCGAACTTGGAGAAAAAGCAAGAGCCTTAATTAAAGGGTGTGACGTAATTCTTTCAAAAGGCATGGCTAACTATGAGTATATAACAGAAGTTGCAAGCATCTTGAGCAAGCCCATTGTCTATGCCCTTGTGGCAAAGTGCTTACCAGTATCAATAGATACTGGAATTCCTCTTGGCGAAGCTGGGATACGCATTTATATGCCGTAGTACAGTAAAGTGTGTTTTAATACATGGTTTTCTAAGCATAAGCATTTTAAAGCTGAATGCAGTAGAGTTAAGAAGCAATGTATTGCGGTGTCTCTGCATAATGTCTTATGAGCATGTGTGGACTGAGAGAAGGTCTAGGAGGCCCTTAGTGACAATAGCTATTATAATAGTAAACATCGCCATGTATATCATCACCTCCTATAAAAACTTCTTTACTCAAATTTCGCAGGACTGGATAGATTCACTATCCTATGTACCTGTATTAATTCAAGTACCTTCTCAGTGGTACAGGGTTTTAACAAGCATGTTTATACATGCAGATATATTTCACATATTCTTTAACATGTGGTTTCTCTACTTCTTTGGAAGCTCAGTTGAAAGAAGAATTGGTCACGCAAAGTACTTGACTTTATACCTAGCCTCAGGTTTTCTAGCAATAGTTTTCCACACAGCCTTTATACCTATCGTTGGTAGTGTAAACCTTGTGATACCAGCCCTAGGTGCCTCTGGTGCTATAAGTGGTGTTCTAGGGGCATACCTCTTACTGTTTCCACGGAGAAGGCTGTCAGGATGCTACTTTATGCTCCTAATACCTTTATGTTTCACAATGTCTGCAACATGGTTTTTAATATTCTGGTTCGCAACTCAAGTGATTTATGGTTACTTGAGGTTTGGGGGAGTTGCATTCTTTGCCCATGTAGGAGGCTTCATAGGGGGATCAGCCCTTATATACCCTTTTGCAAAGAGGCCCCATGCCACTGCGCATGAACCCCACTACCCAATTTTTATGGAGTGGCGCATAAGCACAGGTCTTGAAAAAATTGCTAAACTTGTTCTAGCTGTACTACTACTTGCTGTCATTGGTGGTTCTGCGTACTCTACTCTAATAGCTCCATCTATGTCTGGCGTATACTTATACACCATAACAACAGTAAATGAGAACACCAAAGAGGTTACCACAGACCAGGCTGTGTATGCTCTAGGTGGAGACTACATAGCACCTTCACTAGAAGACGCTAGGATAGTTTTTAATAGATTTTTGTGGGCAAATCTGCTTAAAAACATTGGAAACTACCCCCAGAACACTATTACACAGTTAGGGTATGCAAATCCTAACCTGTTTGTTCCAGATTACAACCTTAGAATATCTCTTAGGATAGAAGGACTGGCGTTGTACGACTCAAATAACATCTTAAAGAGCTTCAATGGCACTATAACTACTAACACCATAGTAGTGATCCCATCACTATTTACTGTAAGGGTTACTAGGGGTGATTTAGTGGTATTTCATTGCAAAATAGTTGGCGAAGATGTTGCCGGTTCTATGGGTTCTACAGTGATCTTTTCGTTTGCCTCAGTAGCTACAGTGGTCTCGATTGCAGCGCTCTATGTCATTGTTTATAAGGATAGAGAGGTTGCTGAAGAGGAGCCACTGTTCTTTATTCCAGCTCACCTATGAAGATGATCCCCCATGCCTGAGCACGAACATGAGACTGTAAGACCGTTTTCACTGTGTTTTATTGTGACTAGTGATAGTGTGGTTAAGGGGCTTAAACCTGATGAGATAAAGCCTGTGGCTGAGTCCACTAGTAGCCTCTGCCCAGATGCAGTATTACGTAGCTATGCTGTTGTCGGGAATAGTATCGAGGAGATAAGGGCCCTTGTTCTTGAGGCTACAAACAGATGCGATGTGGTTATGGTAACTGGCGGCACTGGGTTAAGTAGAAGGGATGTTAGTATAGAAGCCGTAGAGCCCATTGCGTCAAAGGTGATGCCGGGTTTTGGTGAACTATTTAGGCATCTCAGCTATAGGCATGTGGGTATTAGAGCCTATCTCTCGCGTGCTACAGCATATGTTGTGAGAAGAGCACTAGTATTTATAGTGCCAGGAAACCCCAATGCTGTAAGACTGGCTTTAAAAGACATAATCTGCGAACTGTCCCCTCATGCCCTATACGAGATCAGAAGATGACCAATACTCATGGATGATGTTATTTGCCGAACTCAGAGAGCTATGAGTACAGCATCTTAAAGTACATTGAAAGCGCCACTAAGGGTAGCTTCATTCTGTTCCTGGGGGAGTTTACGTATAATTTAACCTTGGCTCTGGGCTCCATAGTTATAGCTAGGGTTTTGGCAAGCGAAGGCTATGGGGCTTTTTCACTAGCACTAGTACCTCCCTTAATAGTAGCCTCACTACTGTCGTTAGGAATAGACACGGCTGCTTCAAGATACAGTCAGATGTTTCTCATGAGGAATAGTGAAAAAGGTGTAAGGGCTGTTATAAAAGCCTCACTTCTTGTAAAAACTGTAACAGGTCTTATGGGCTCCGCACTATGTCTCATCTTCGCAGAACCGCTAGCTCGGTTCTTCATAAATAGGCCTGACCTTGCACCATATGTGAGAGTTGCTGCTGTTATTGTGTTGCTTCAAAACATATATAACCTACTGCTCTCAATATTCATAGGTTTAGAAAGAGTAACAGGAACAACTTTTGCAAAGATTACTTATAGTGTTGTAAAAACTGTTGCATCTATATACATGCTATTATTACTACAGCTCAGTGTTCTAGGGGCTTTGCTGGGGAACATTATTGGCTATACATTTGCCCTAGTTGCAGCATTTCTATTCCTAATGCAAGCCCTAAGAGGGTCTGGCAAAAATGATAATAATAGTGTAGTAGGTATTGCTACTATAGCTAAGGATATGCTCAGATACAGTCTACCACTATATGTTGCTTCACTAATACCAATAATTGTTTCTGGCGCATATCAAAACGCATTACTAGCTTACAACCTTCCTGATAGAGAGATCGGGGGATACAGGGCTATGGCAAACCTCGGTGTACTTGTCTCTGTTGTTACAGCCCCTATATCAGCAACACTTCTTCCTTTATTCACAAAATTTCATAGTAATTCAAATGAGCTTGACAAGGTGGCTCGCATAACAAATAAGTACATAGCGTTTGTTACTACACCTGTGACTGTCGCAGCCATGATCTTTTCAAGGGAAATTATGTACCTCTTTTACGGAGCAGATTACTTATTTACATATCCACTCTTACCACTCTTACTAGCCCCAAACCTGCTAGCAAGTTTGGGAAGCCTTACTATTCCCACTATATTGAATGCCATTGGCGATACCAAGGCAAACATGTACTCCACAATAATCTCAACAGCCGTATTTGTACCTGCATCCTATGTGCTGACAATTAGTGCAAAGCTCTGGGGGTTTCTCATAGCCTCCCTGCTCTCTTCCATAGTTGGACTCATCTTCCTATCAATCTACATAAAGAAGTATATTGCAAAGCCCGTGGACTACATTCACGCTTGTAAAACCTACTTCGCTTCTGCTTTATCAGCAATTCTTACACTACTTGTGTTTCTAATCCCTGTACCAAGATTTGTAAGTGTAGTAAGAATAGTGCTTGGCTTTATCATCTTTCTTACAACCTACATTCCAATAGCGTTAGTCCTAGGAGTAGTTAGTGAAGATGATGTCAACTTCATTGTCAAAGCATTTGAGAGGTTCCCCATAGTAAACGTAGTTATCGCCTTGCTCGGGGGCTACGCAAAAGCCATTGTAAAGCTTATTTCAAGAGGGGCTAAGTAAATGCATACCTCCTCAGCACTTGAACAACCCTGTTAACAATAGCCTCTACAGCGTAGCTAGGCTTCACGTTTTCCAAGCTAGGCTTGCTATAGCCAGGCTCTGCAAATCCTTTAAGCATTGCAGGTAAACCATTTCTTAACCCAACGCTATAACCGCCTTCAAGCACTGCTACAGCCCCAATTCTAAGAGCCTGTAGCACCTCACGCAACATTCTACCGAAGAACCTATAGAAGTTTTCCGTTAACCTCATACTCGCCAAACCATCATTTGAGTAAGCATCAAATCCTGCTGAAATAGCTATGATCCTAGGCCTTACCGCGTAAACAAGTGGTTCTACAATCCTTAGAAAAGCGTAGGTATAGTCCTCATCATCTGAGTATGGAGGTAGGGGAATATTTATCTTCGTTCCCTCAGCTTCACCTCCACCAATATCATGAATATCGCCAGTGCCTGGGTATATCCCCCGCTCATGTACATCCACGTGAACAACTCCAGGGTTGCTCCAGAAGATTTCCTGGGTCCCATTCCCATGATGTGCATCGATATCTATTATCAGAACAGGTTTGATGCCCTTTGACAAGGCGTATGTAGCAGCAACAGCAACATTGTTAAATATGCAAAACCCTTGAGTAGGCGCATTCATGGCTCTTCCACTCACGCCTGCATGGTGTCCTGGAGGCCTTACCAAGGCTAGCACAAAGTTGTACTGGCTCTTTAATACATGCTCTACGGCCATTACCGAAACTTCAACAGCTTTTTGAGCAGCTACACAAGTACCTCTGGAGATATATGTATCGCTATCTATATAACCCTCAAACTCCTGGCTACATAACTTAAATATGTACTCCACATAAGCACTGTCATGGGTTTTTAGAAGCAGTTCACGTACATCAACACTGTTTTCACCGCCCTGTACTTCAACAATGCTTTCCCCAAATCCGCTGTTGTAAAGTGCGCTAAGAGCTATCTCAAGTCTTGATGGATTTTCGGGGTGATACAAGCCTTTAAGTGGTGTGTGAAGGTAAGACTCCCTACTAAAGTATATCACTACTATAGCTCATCACCTGAAAATATTTAAGCTGTGTCAATAGAAAAGTCTTACTGGATGAGAAAATGAGGGATCTTGATAAATATGCTAAGCTTATTGCTGATTACTGTACATCCATAAGGAAATTCGATGAGGTGCTAATTTCTGGATCTACTGAGGCTATGCCGCTAATAAGAGAGCTATGGAGAGAGATTGTGGTAAGAGGTGCTTACCCAAGGCTTGTTATAGCTGACGATATGCTAGCAGAGCTCTTCTATAGGTACGCCTCTCAAGAACTTCTCGAATACGTCTCACCCATAGATAGATTCATAGCTGAGAAGATAACTGTGAGAATAAGTATTTTGTCTCCTCAGCACACAAAACCTCTTATAAGCATAGATCCAGAGAGGGTCAGGGTAAGGTCCAAAGCTAATAAGGTGTTCACAGAGATTTTTATGAAGAGAGACGCTACTGGAGATCTGAGATGGGTTGTAGCGCCATATCCAACTAGAGCGCTTGCACAAGAAGCCGGCATGTCCACAATAGAATTCGAGGAGTTTGTCTACAGAGCGTTAAAGCTATATGAAGTAGACCCTACCAGTGCATGGGTTATTCAAGCGAAAAAGCAAGAAAGAATAGTTGCCCTTTTATCAAAAGTTGACGAGCTGCATATAGTTTCTGAGAATGCCGATCTCTTGGTCAAGGTTGGGGGGAGGACATGGATTAACGATGATGGCAAAAACAACATGCCTGGTGGGGAGGTGTTCACAGCACCACATGAAGATAGTGTTGAAGGTTTTGTAGCATTTGAATACCCAGCTGTGTACGGAGGTTATGAAGTTGAGGGTGTAAAGTTGGTTTTTAAACAAGGAGAAGTTGTCGAGGCATCGGCAACTAGAGGTGAGGAGTTTTTAAAGAAAATGCTTGGTGTTGACGAAGGTGCTAAAAGAGTGGGTGAAATTGCTTTTGGATTAAACTATGACATAACCAGGTTTACGAAAGAGATACTGTTTGATGAAAAAATTGGCGGTACAATACACATAGCTCTTGGAGCAGCATACCTTAAGACAGGCGGTAAAAACGTTTCATCTATACACTGGGACATGGTTAAAGATATGAGAAAAGGAAAGGTGTTTGCAGATAAAGATCTAGTATACGAGAATGGGCAGTTCCTGAAGGACATTGCTTAGGTCCTTTCAAAATGCTTGTGATAGAACTCAAAAAAGATGACATTATAGTGCGGAAGTGGAGCTTATTTGACATAGAAGAGGCTGTGTATACTCTTACGCAACTAGTGCCAATAGGCTGTACAACAACATATAAGGATCTTGCAAAAGTGCTTGGCATAAGCCCTAGGCTTGTTGCAAAGATACTAAGCAGAAATAAGAACCCCATTGCCATACCTTGCCACAGAGTTGTAAAAGCTGATGGCAGTCTTGGCGGATATACATTGTATGGCAAGAGAGCACTAGAATTCAAAGGGAGGCTCTTAAGCCTTGAAAATCTGCACAAACTATGCAAATACAGTATCTCAGAGCTCTTGGAGATAGGATAGCAAGTAAATTCCCTATGTATTTATTAACTCTCTTATTATAAGTGTGTACTGTACTCTACTGCGCGAGACTATGAAAAGGCTTAGACTAAGTACAGAGATGTTTAGGAACTTCACATCAGAATTTGTGCTTAGCTTGTTTTCTGCACAGAACATCCAAGTAGATGCCATAGATGGTAGCATAACTCTACATATTGAAAAAGGTGTGTTGAAAAAGACCAGGGAACTCTACAAAGTGTATGTGTGGATGGTTGGAAAAAGCGTGGTGTTTGGAGTTTATAGTGAAAGTGGTCTAAAGACTGTTGCAAAGCTGTTTCCTGAAGAAGACACTGTGGTATTCGAATGCTTAGAGAGTGCTTATGAAGAGCTGTGTAAAGCTATATTTAACTTCCTAAAGAGGGGGCTTGCCATGGGTAGGGAAAGGGCGCCTCAAGTCAGTGCTCCAGTAGTAAGCTTGGAGAGGAGTAGCTTCAAGCTGAGTAAAGCTTATGAAAGCATCCTCGACGGCTTCGCAGAGGTTACAATAGCTTCAGCGACAGTTAAGTACCCGCTTATAGAGAGAAGAATATTGAATAGAGTTAGCGATGTGGGTAGCATCGAAGAGGTAATTGATTATATAAGCAGTAGGTTTAACAAAGGTGTATATGTAGTAGTCATACTCGCCCAAACCTGGCTGTTTTCTATAGCGGTAGACGTTAATAAGAAAGAGTACACACCATCGTACATTAACTGGGCGAGCAACACAAGAGTTGTAGGAAAGGAGGCGCTTCAAGCTTTGAAAAAGCACGAAAATGAGGGGCGAGTTAATTTCATAGTATACCAGCTACAACAGTAAGGGATTTCAACAGCTACTCAAAGACATAAGAATTCTCTCCAAACCTAAAACACCACAACTCCTTAAGGCACTAAGCCCCTAAAAAGTGAAAAATACATTAACACAAAAATTGAAGTGGTAATCATAGCGGTAGCAACTCTTAGCCACATTAACACTAGAGACATACAGCAAGCTTAGTGTAGCCATAGCCTTCACATATCTTATCTTAAAGCGAGAAGAGCAGTTAAGCCGGTATTGCTTGAAAGACCAGTGAGCATCCCTAATATCGCCAAGCCTCTCAGCCACAAGTACATCATCGGGAGTAGCTGTACAGCTAGTACTAGAGCTGAGCGCGCAAGAGCCCTCTCAATTTATTTCTTTGCATTGTATTATAGCATCACTAATGCAACATTTTAATAAACATTTATCCTGTTAAAGCTCTACACTTTTGTGCTAAGCTAGGTTAAAGCTTGTGTGTCCCTATGCCCCCTAGTCACCTTGTTTGCCCCTCGTGTAAAACCTTGTACGAGTTCACTGCTAGCACTAAGACTTGCGCGAGGTGCGGTGCCCCGCTCTTCACTATATATGAGAACCTTGAGCATATCTTGAAGAACACTCTCATAAATGCTAAGGAGAGAGCTATTCAGGGTTTAGGTGTGTGGAGCTTTAGTGAATTACTGCCAGTGAGATTCATTGGTAGGTCTCTTGGCGAAGGTTGGACGCCTATCGTTAAGCTTGAGAGGCTTAGCAATGTTCTTGGTGTAGACATTCTAGTTAAGAATGAGTCTAGAAATCCTAGTGGCACTTTCATTGATCGAGGGACAGCTATAGATGTGCAAGCAGCTTATGAAAGTAAATTCAATAGTATTATTTCTGCTTCCCTTGGGGACTACGCAATTTCACTGTCTATGTACGCAAAGCGTTATGGAATACATGCAACGCATTATATACCAGAGTTTGTAGAGCCGTGGAAGCTGTACATGCTTACACTCTTGGGAGATGCTGTCATAGAAGTAGAGGACTATTTAAGTGCTATTAAGAAGTCTTCAAAATTGGCTGAAAAACATTCTCACTACCTGTCCATACCCTGCTCCCCTACTGTAATGGATGGCTATAGGACAATTGTTTTCGAAGTTGTAGAAACCCTGCAAAAAATTGACTGGATAGCAGTGCCTGTGGGGGATGGGGTACTGGCTACAGCTATTTTTAAAGGGCTTAATGAAATTAGAGAGGCTCTGAATATAGATACACCTAGAATCTTAACTGTAAAACTTGAAGAAAGCTATGGGAAAAAACAAAAATCCATTGAGACGGTATTAGTTGAGCTGAGTGGGGGAGTAACTAGGAACATTATTGCCAATATTCTTAAGGATAGCGTAGAGTATGTCAGTATAGAGAAGAATGCTGTATTTGATATTGCTGCACAGTTAGCAGAGCTAGAGGGTGTTGTTGTAGATCCTGTTGGCGTAGCAAGTCTTGCAGGCGTTAAGGTGGCTACAGAGCTTGGAGTTGTAGGGAAAGGAGAGAGAGTGTTGGTTGTGATTAGTGGTAGCCCATCTAAGGATAGCTATGTGCTTTACAAAGTTGTTGCTCACAGTGGGAGGAGTGCTTCTATCTATAGAATTTACAACAATAGAGACATGGTATATGTTTCAAATGCGCAAAAGGAAATTCTAAAAATTCTCTATGAGGCTAGGCAGTGCCATACCTACGGCATCTGGAAAAAATTAGTGAGCCTAGGCTACAGCATAACCCTTCAGACTGTTCACCACCACCTAAAGAGCCTTGTAGAAAAGGGCTATGTAAGGGTACTGAGTTCTAATGGGAGAAGAGTGCTTTATACAATTTCAGAGCTTGGTGAAGAGTATCTTGACAGGGAGCTCGGTATTTAGCTCCTAAGCAGACTTTTAAGCCAGGTCCTTTCACGCTCCTAGCGGGGTCTCCTTGACAGCCTTAAACATAAAAACTGCTAGAATGTGGATCAAAAGCCCTGGCTATACTGCTGAAGATATAACGAATTACGTTGCTTCAGTACTTAAAGAAATGAGATTTAGAAGAGGTATTGCAGTGGTACACACACCAGAGAGGGGCTGTAATATTGTTGAGATAGAGTATGAGCCAAATCTCCTTAAGGATCTCGAATCCCTCCTCAAAAACAGTGGTTGCATGGATTCCTCCATTTGCAGTGCACTACTAAGTAAGAGTATCATTATACCTGTTCACAATGGTTCAATGCTCTTAGGGCAATTTAAGAAAGTTGTTTTTATAGATTTATCAAGAGATGAGGGTTTAAAGGAGGTGATAGTCGTTGGTGAAGGTGTTTTCGAAGTTAGTTGAGATTAGGACGCTTGGCCCCATGGTTTTGCACCCCCTTCGAAACATACTTGAAAGATGCATTAAGGAGTCTGACATTGAAAATGGTATTCTGTATGCTTCTGTTGAAGGAGCGACCCCTGCCTTAGTGATCTTAGAAAGAGGCTTAGAGAGCTTGTTTATAAATTTCTTAACTAAATTCATTCCGTTTACAGGCTGGGAACACGGGAATGCATATGCGCACCTTATTTCAACACTTTTATCAACAAACCTCGTCGTACCTATAGAAAATCGCTCACTTGCACTAAATAGCAACACTGAGGTGTATTTGCTAGAGACAAGGAGTGTCCATAACCACAGCAGAAGTGTAGCTGTAGAAATTCATGGTGTCTAAGAGAATGGTGCACGCAATTCTGATGCACTATAGTACGCCAACACTATGCTTTCTATCAACATGCTTTCTACAAATGGCTCGAACATTATGCACATCGAGAAACTTGCAATCTACTTATATTCTGGTAGCTTTTATAGAGCCTTTTTATCAGAGACTTCTGAAGGGTTTTGCAAGTGGTTGATAAGATAGCTAAACTGCTAATCGCGAATAGAGGGGAGATAGCGGTCAGAATTATAAGGACTTGTAGAAGGCTTGGCATAAAGACTATAGCTATATATACACAGGTGGATAGTGATGCTATGCACGTTAGGCTGGCTGATGAGGCGTATTCCCTGGGTTCTGATCCATACTCTTATCTCAATATATACAAGATTGTTGAAATTGCTAAGAGAAGTTGTGCTGATGCCGTTCATCCAGGATACGGCTTTCTCTCTGAAAAAGCTGCATTTGCTAAGGCTGTAGAAGATGCTGGAATAATCTGGGTTGGACCAAGGTGGAACATTATAGAGATGCTGGAGTCTAAGTCTATTACAAGGTCTATTGCTCATAGCATTGGCGTACCAGTTGTGCCAGGCACGCTAAGCCCAGTTACACTAGCAGAGGCTAAGAAGATAGCTGAAGAACTGGGCTTTCCCATTTTGCTAAAAGCTGATAGGGGTGGTGGTGGTAGAGGGATAAGGATTATAAGAAGTTTTGAAGAACTAGAGAAGCTTTTCAATGTAGCTGTAGAGGAGATGAAGACTTCTTTTGGATCTGACAAGGTGTATGTAGAGAAGTTCATTCCTAGGGCTAGGCACATAGAGGTGCAAATCCTGGCCGATCACTATGGAAATGTTGTCGCACTTGGTGAAAGAGAGTGTAGTATTCAGAGGCGTTACCAAAAAGTTATAGAAGAGGCACCATCACCCATCGTTACAGAGCTTGAACGTGCAAAAATGTACGATTATGCGGTGAAGTTCATGAAGCATGTCAAGTATAGCAATGCGGGAACAATAGAGTTCATTAGAGATGAGCATGGGAATTTCTACCTCATTGAAGTAAATAAGAGAATACAAGTGGAACACCCAGTAACAGAAATGGTTACAGGTATAGATATTGTGGAGCAGCAGATAAAAATTGCAGAGGGTAGAGAGCTGGAGATAAGAGAAAGTGTACGTAAGTTCAATGGGCATGCCATAGAGGCCAGAATTTATGCTGAAGACCCAAATACAATGCTTCCATCTCCAGGCATCATCACATTGGTGGAGTTCCCAAGAGTTGAGTATGTGAGAATAGACCACGCTATTGCACCAGGTATAGAAATAACGCATTTCTATGATCCAATGATAGCAAAGGTGATTGCACAGGGCCGCACAAGAGAGGAAGCTAGGGTAAGGTTAGTGAAAGCACTTTCAGAATTTAGAATTGATGGCATAAAAACCTCCATACCTTTACTCATAGAGGTTCTAAATACACGTGAATTTATTGAAGGGAGGTTTGATACGCAGTTCTTAGTAGAATTTTTTAAACGAAGAAAAATCACTTAGTAAAATCATTAGCATGAACTTGGCTGACGGCACTACTGCTACCTAGAGCTAGCTGTGCCTACAATTTGGGTGCTTAAATGGATGTGGTTATGTAATTCAAAGTTGTATCAGCTTTAGTACTTGTAGGAGTGACTAGATAAATAATATACACCTAGCAATCACACCTCCTCCAAACTGATTAAGGAAGTTGTTAAGAGAAAAGAGCTGGAGGAATCTGGAGTAGAAACAGGCAGAGTGGGCAGTCAATGCATTTACTTGATTGAACACATTTATATCTCTTTAGGAAAAGTAGTTTTCCAGATCTTTATGAGCAAGGAAGTTATTAGTGTATATGTTTTAGATGCTAGTTATGAAGTTGTGGGTTCAGAGCCTCAAGTAATAATATGGGGTGTAGACGAGAATGGTAGGAGAGTTCTGCTTAGAGATAAGAAGTTTAGACCCTATTTCTATGCAATTGTAGATTCAAAATACTTAGATAGACTAGACGTAATAAAATCTTCTATAAAGAGATTGAGTAGAGCTAAGTCACCCATTCTATCAATTCAAGAAGTTGATAAACTGTTCATAGGAAGGCCTGTCAAGGCTTTGAGAATTGAAACATCCGTACCAGAATTTGTTAGAGAGTATAGAAGTGATGTAGCGAAAATACCAGGAGTTAGAGCTGTTGTAGAGGCCGATATAAGGTTCTCGATGAGGTACCTCATAGATCATGACATAAGCCCTTGTACGTGGCACAGATTTAAGGTTATTGAAAAGCAGAAGCTTGGTGAGTATAGAGTTGATGAGGAACTGGAGATAGTAGAGGTTTTGGAAAGGGATGACTCAAGAATCCTGCCACCAAAGCTTAGGACACTGTCCTTTGACATAGAGGTTTACAATCCTCATGGCGTCCCAAAACCCGATAGAGACCCCATCATAATAATTTCTATTATGAATTCTGAAGGCGAGATAATACAACTACAAGCACAAGATAAAGATGATAGAAAGCTTCTAAGAGATTTTGTGGATTACATGAATAAATACGACCCTGATATAGTTGTAGGTTACAACTCAAATAACTTTGACTGGCCATACCTAGTGGAAAGGTCTAGGAAACTTGGTATAAAACTTGATGTGTCTCGAAGAAAGGGTGTGGAACCTTCGAAGAGTGTCTATGGTCATGTTTCAATTCCTGGTAGGCTACATGTGGATCTCTATGACTTTGCTGAGGAGATTGCAGAAATTAAGATTAAGAGTCTTGATGAGGTTGCAGAGTACTTTGGTGTAATGAAGAAGAGTGAGAGGGCTAACGTACCTTGGTACGATATATACAAGTACTGGGATGATGAGAGGCTTAGACCCATATTGCTAAGGTACGCTAAAGATGATGTTATTTCAACGCATGGAATAGCTGAGAAGATACTACCGTTTGCTATGCAACTCTCAAGCATTACAGGTCTCCCATTAGATCAAGTTGGCTCTGCTAGCGTTGGTTTTCGCCTTGAATGGTTCTTACTTAGGGTTGCTAGGACTAGAGGAGAGCTAGTTCCTAATAGAGTTGAGAAGGAGTATGAGAGTTATAGAGGGGCTATAGTATTAGAGCCAAAAAGAGGTGTACATGAATGTGTTGCAGTACTGGACTTCTCAGCAATGTATCCTAGCATAATGATAAAGTATAATATAGGTCCGGACACTCTCATAGTTGGAGAGGAGTGTTTAGACTGCTTTGAAGCTCCAGAAACTAGTTACATGTTTAGAAAGGATAGAGATTCCTTTCTTAAAGTAGCCCTCATCACGCTAGTGAACGCTAGAAGACAAGTAAGAGACTTTCTAAAGAAGTATAGCCCTGATACAGCTGAGTACAGAATACTAGACGCGAGGCAGAGAGCGCTAAAGGTCTTGGCAAATGCATGCTATGGTTACATGGCGTGGACTGGGGCTAGGTGGTACTGCAAGGAATGTGCTGAGGCTGTAGCAGACTTTGGCAGAGAGACTATTAAAAAGGCTATCTCACTAGCAAAGAGCCTGGGTTTAGAGGTAATATATGGCGATACTGACTCGCTATTTGTTAAATACAGTAAGGAGGCTGTAGAGAAGCTTATTGATGCAGTTGAAAAAGAACTTGGCCTAGAGATAAAGGTTGATAAGATTTATCAGAAGGTGTTCTTTACAGAAGCCAAAAAGAGGTATATAGGGCTCACAGTAGATGGTAGAATAGATGTTGTAGGGTTTGAGGCTGTTAGGGGGGACTGGGCTGAAATAGCAAAGGAAATGCAAGAGCGAGTAGCTGAAATAGTGCTCAAGACAGCTGACTATCGAAAAGCAGTCGAGTTTGTTAAGAATGAGATTGAGAAAATTAGAAAACTTGTTGCAAGTAACGCTATAGACATAAACAAATTCGTTATATGGAAAACCATCGCTAAGCCTTTAAATGAGTACGAGGTTGAGGCACCGCATGTCACAGCAGCTAGACACCTAATTAAGTTAGGGTACAGCATTGAGGTAGGGGATAAGATAGGCTATGTAATAATTAAAGGCGGTGGAAAGATATCAGAGCGTGCAAGACCATACATAGCTGTCGATCCTAAGGACCTCGACGTAGATTATTACGTAGAGCATCAAATTATCCCAGCAGCACTTAGAATACTTGAGTACTTTGGTGTTAGCGAGAAACAGTTAAAGAGTATCGGGAGAAGTGGAAAAACACTATTTGAATACTCTAAGAAGTGACTACGAAAGTGCTCCAAAGATGTCTTGAAAAGTCATTACGTAGATTTCCTCAGGTTTTTTAGTGACATTCCCTATTCTAACACCTAAAACCAGCTTTACACCTTTTTCTGAAGCAGCGTCTAAAAGCCTTTGAGTTATAACACCATCAAAAACTATTGCCTGAACTTTGCCAGGCTCCATGCTCTGAAGTTTGTCAACAAGGTCTCTTACGGGAATTCTTTCTATGATATTCCAGCTAGAATCATATAACATTGCTTCAAGAGTTCCAATAACTTTCTTACCCTCTTCAATAACCTTGGCGGGCATCTCAAACCCACTAAGGGGTTGAATTTCAGCAAGTGGTTTTTGTGTAGGTGGTGCTTCTGTTACTGGAACCGTTACTACTTGTTGTGGCTGTAAAGGTTTTGCCTCAGCTTCTGCAACTTTTGGTACACCTTTTACCTCAGCCTCAATTTTCTTCTCAACACTTTCTAAAAACTGCTTAGCTGGAATAGCATTTTTAAGAGACTTCGTAATTTCCTTGCCTGTAAGCTCTTCAACTTCTTTTCCAGGCGGAGCTCTTGCTACATAGTCTATGTCAGCTACCTTACACACATCCCTAGCTATGAGTTCGCCCATCCTATCTCCATCAACAAAGAGTATTGCTGTTTTCTTTGAAGCTAACTTTATGATGCTCTCTGGGACTTTAGATCCGTGTGCCCCTTCTAGAGCTATTACATTTCTGTAGCCATACCTCAACATGTTGATAACATCAGCGCGCCCTTCAACAATGATTACTGTGTCAGACGCCTCGACATCAGGTCCTGCTGGCAGATTCTCAGGGCCATAATACACTATTTCAGCTACTCTGATGGTTTCACTAATCTTATTTAGCAATTCTTTGATATCGGGCGCCTTCTCAACGAAGTACTTCTTAGCGATCTCAGCCGCTCTATCCATTATCTTTTTAAGTCTCTCAGCCCTTACATCAACTATATCAATTACTTGTATCTTTGCTTGATACGGCCCCACCTTCTCTACGTTCTCTATCAGTGCAGCTAGAAGTGCTGTTTCTATCCTATCTAGGTTTGATGGTACTAGTATCTCGCCAACGGTCTTCCCCTTGTCTGTTTTCACCTCTACACTTATCCTACCTATTCTACCCTTATCCTGCAGATCCCTTAGGTCAAATTCGTCACCAAATAATCCTTCTGTAAAGCCAAATATTGCCCCTATTATGTCGGACTTCTCAACTTCCCCATCGACTTCTATCTTTACTCTAATAACATACTTTGCCATGACTTACACCAGGCCTCTACCTTGTAACACTCTGCATAACTTTTTCAAGTTCTAGCCACAAATCTCTTTCAACTTGTAACACAGACCTAATTGGTTTAATAATCTTTATAAGTTCATTTGCTACAGCATTCTTGAGGTCTAGTGGATGTATTAAGCTTTCTCTATATAGCTTCTCTAGCTCATCATAGCTGTACACCTCTATAGTACCGCCATGCTCAGGCTTTCTCTCTACAACAAATCTTCTATTGCCTTGAGCAAATATTATGTACTTGGCTAAAGCCATAACAGGATTTGCGTCAACTTCCCTTGGCGGGCAAAATGCCCCACGAACCTTCTTCATAATTTCCTCATCGCTATCAGTTATAAATATCGCTTCTTCTGGCTTAGACTTGCTCATCTTTATCTCTGAAAGATACTCATCTATTTCCAAGGAGGCACCCATCTTCGCTACACCCCTTAGCGATGGAAGTAGTGGGGTGTGTATTGCTATAGGCTTTTTATAGCCCAGCTTCTCAGCTATATCTCTTGCAAGCATGTGAGCCTTCCTCTGATCCATTCCCCCAAGAGCTATGTCTAAATCCATTTGAAATATGTCAGCAACTTGCATCAATGGATACACAAGTTTAGAGAAATCAAGCTCAGCTTCGCTAGCCTTTCTACCCATTATTGTCAAAGCTCTCTTAACCCTGCTGAGACTCACATTCTTAGCTATTCTCAGCACTTTCTCCCAATACTCACTATTGCTAACAAGTTCTTCTGCGTAGGTAATCTTCACCATACTCATGTTAACACCGATAGTTTCTAGAACCTTTACAACATGCTTTGCTGCAGCCTTTATGAGTTCCATTTTTCCACCAAGCTTATCATTTATCCACGCATGCCACGTAGCTGCAAATAGTATCATTTCCACACCTACATCTACAAGGTCCTTGAATTTGTATGCCCATATGAGCCACCCTATGTGGAATACCCCACTCGGCTCAAACCCTATGTAACCCTTTAACTTTCTACCATCTTCAAAAGCCTTCCTAAGCTCTTCTTCAGTTACTATCTCCATCGTGTTTCTCTTAACGGTAACAAGCTTGCTTTCCACGTCCATTGCATAGGTACCCTTAGAAGCTTTTACCTAAAATTATTTATTACTTAAAGTAGTGTATAATATGTTTATTGAGAGCTCGGCCAGAGTTATTGGATAGAGTATGCCCAGCCTCTCGAGTTTCTCAGGGTGCACTTCACCCATTACACCAACAACTCTATCACCTAGGTAAACGTCAGCACATCTCCCCTCAGAAAATACTTCAGCTTTGCATGGACGCATCTTGAGCATGTCTTCTAACCCTAGTTCTCTCAAGACGGAGTAGAGAGTTGCATGTATATCCTCAAACCTAGTTTCGCTATCCATGATCGCCCAGCACACCCTTAGCTCATTCCTCCATTTATTATAGCAGCTTGGGCAATTTAAGACCACTTCTCCTATTTCAAATACTTTTACTGGTTGTGGTATGTATTGAGAGTTTTTAAGTGCGACTATAATAGATTGTAAGAGTGTTGATCTAAGTGCGTTTATTTCATTGGAAGGCGCGTTAACTACTAGTGCAAAATCTTTGAAACCAAGCACTTCAACAACTTGACTAGGTACTAAAGTGAGTGTGTTTAACTCTGTATATCCGAGCCCAACTAGGACATCCCTAATTACACTAGCAATAGTCTTTAAGTCTAGTCCTTTTGAAACTCTGAGCCTTGGCTCAACTTCCTCAAAACCTATGTTATCATATCCCACCCCCATAGCTATATCTTCAACCACATCCACTTGATGCAAAATATCGCTTCTATAATACGGTACCTCTACCTCTATATACCCTTCAGACACAGATGCTATTCTATACCCCATTTTACTTAAAGCACTTTCCATACTCAGAAATGGCGCCCTCCCTATACCAAGCCATTCAAAAACGAACTTCAAATCTACCTTAACTCTCCTTGGTCTAACGTCTGGTACAACCACAGCAGTGTCAGGATATATAACCTCTGCGCCAACTACCTCACCTCCATAGAAAGTCAGTGTATGTACTATTGCGTTTAAAACGCTATTTACAGCGTTTATGTCTGTTCCTGTGACATCAATGAGTATGCTCCTAGTGTTTTCAGTAAGTCTTGTTATGTCGCTATTTATTACTGGGGGTAGTGAGATCACCTTACCTTCAGAAAGTATTGCTGGGTGCATATTTTCGTTAAGTGCTATAGTGCCGTAAAGGATCCCTTGCTCTGTCGATTCAAGGACTCTCCTAATACTCATTTCTCTAAAGTCATGCAATGGAATCATGCGGGTTTCATCTATGTTAACATCCCTGTACTCCAGCGTTGGCGAGGGAAGTTTATCCAGGTCGTGAAGCCCTATTGCAACTTTCCTTCTATTCCTTCCAAATGTTGTATGCAGTCTTTCTTGAAACTCTATCAGTAGCCTGAGCCTCTCTTCATCTAAGTTAACATTTGTTACAGCTGCTACCGCTATATAAGGTCTCTTAATGGGTGGTTTTACAAAAACTCTAAACAATACATTCTTTAATTGTAGAGGTGTTGGATTATCTAAGCCTAGATAGAGCCTTATAGCCCTTGCTATACCCTCTACAGAGAACATGTCTATTCTATCGCTCTGAACCTCTATAGCTATGGTGCCATCTTCACCCAATTCAGCTTCGCATTTAAGATTAAATAAAACATCCTTCAATGCCTCTACACTGTTTAAACCTACGAGTCTCATTAACGTATCTAGCTTTACCCTTACTATGGGCAAGTAAGTTCACCTAACATAGTGCTTCTTAACATATGGAAACGTCCTTATGAGTTCCACATCCTTTGAGAAAAGCAACCTAATGTCATTTATTCCGTAAACAACCATTGCAAGCCTTTCCACACCCATACCCCATGCTCCAACTGGTGTACTTACACCAAGGATTTCAAGGACCTCTGGCCTAAACATCCCCGCTCCAAAAACTTCTATCCATCCATATCCAGGTACGTAGCCATAGCCTTCCACGCTCGGCTCCGTAAATGGGAAGTAGGCTGGTTTAAACTTGAATTTCTCTATCCCTATGGCTTTAAGTATCTGACTTAGTAGCCCCAGAAGCTTTCTAAAAGCGAACCCTTTTTCCATGATAACGCCATCGAAATTCGTAAATTCAGGTGAGTGTCTCGGATCTGGGTTATCCCTTCTAAACACCCTAGCAATTGTGTAGAGCCTTGCTGGAGGTTCTCTCCCTATCAAGTGCCTTGCTGTGACAGCTGTTGTATGGGACCTTAACATAAGCTTAGACGCTTTTTCATAAGACCATTTGTACCTCCATCCAACACTACCACAATAGCCTCCAGATTCGTGAACATTTCTAACTCTCTCAGTAATATCGCTAAATGGTGAGAGGTCCGCATAGCCCTCTACAATGAGAATGTCGTGAATGTCCCTAGATGGGTGATCCTGTGCCTGAAAGAGTATATCGAAGTTCCACAGCTCTGGAATCACATAATCGTCATATACCTCCTCGAACCCCAGGCCCTCCATTACATCTCTAATAAGCTCTACGAATTCCTTAAAGAAGTGTTTTTTACCTGGATACACTATAGGTGGGGATGCTTCTAAGTTAAATGGCTTTAACTCATAGTTTCTCCAGCTGCCTGTGGCAATAAGTTCGTGAGTGAGTCTTGAAACAACGCTTTTCTGTGAAGCAAGTTTCCTTGCTTCCTCAACTGGTATGGAGAGCTTAATGTACCTGCGCTTTACTACGCGAATCTCTATCAACTTCCTCTTTACAAGTTCCTGGAAAACAGCATCACTTTCAATATCTCTACCCACCTCTCTCCACAAACTAAACATCTCCAGCTTACCTCTATGCTCATTAAGTGGCTTGTAACTAACGACCTTAACAAATCCTCTATCGATTCTTACCCAGCCCCTCTTAACAGCCCAACTAATACCAATTGACGCTATAGCCTCACCTAACTGAGCCTTGACCTCGTCTATCGATACCTCCCCACCTTTCTCCTGAACAAACCTTACAACCTTCTCCTCTGGCAGACCATCAAGGTAGCCCATGCCCTCCTCAGTGGTCTTTCCAATGGTGACCACATGTTCTTGAACCTCAATAATGCCTTTAGATTTAAGTAGCTCTAATATAGATGAAATGCTCTGTTCTGTGAACCCTGATATCCTAGCAAGCTCACTAATTTCAACAACTCTATTTATCTCTATTAACCTCTTCAATATCGCTATTTCACTGCTAGATAGTTCTAGCCTGGAAACAATTAGGAGCACACCGTAGCTTATTTCACTATCTAAGACTAATGAAGAGTTGCAATAAAAAGCTTTGTGCTTTCATTGTAAAATCCATTAAAAATGTATAGAATGTATAGCTTTTCTATCTTTTTACGAATTCTATAAAATACTTATGAAGCCTTTTATCTCCAGAAAGCTCAGGATGAAAAGTTGATGCGAGCACTTTACCTTGCCTTACAAGCACATAGGATTCTCCGTACCTTGCCATAACCTCAACCCCTTGCCCTACTTCAACAATTGCTGGTGCTCTAATGAATATTGCTCTAAATGGCTTTTCTCCGAGAGCCGGTATATCTAGGTCTATTTCAAAGCTCTCCCTTTGCCTCCCGTAAAAGTTCCTTACGACAAGCACGTCTAAGGCTTCTAAAGTACCCTTCAATACCCTTCCTGTCTTCAAGTCCCTAACCCTCTTTGCAAGCAAAATTGCACCAGCGCACGTCCCCATAACGGGTAAGCCATACTCAATCTTTTCCTTTATTACCTCATCTACACCAAATCTCTTCATAAGCCTTAGTATGGTTGTGCTTTCACCGCCAGGGATAATTAAGGCATCTATGCTACTCACATCAAACCTATTCACGACATTTACAATCTCACATGAAATTGAGAGCTCCTTACATGCCTCTACAACCATATATCTATGCTCGTCGATACCACCTTGATATGCCAGAATACCTACTTTCAATTGCCTATACACCTCTGACCTGCAGAAGCTCCTCTGGCTTTAATCTCCTAATATCAATACCCATCATGCTCTTAGCTTCATCAATCATTGACTGCGCCTCTATAACAATTTCAGGGCTCCACCACATTGATGTTGCAAGTACTACTGCTTCAGCCCTGGCCTGAGGATCTTGTGACTTGAATATGCCAGAGCCTACAAAGACGCCATCAGCACCAAGCCACATCATCAAAGCTGCATCTGCAGGCGTAGCTATACCTCCTGCAGCAAAGTTTACTACAGGCAACCTTCTAAGGCGAGCCACTAGGTCGACTAATTCGTATGGAACTCCGTACTCCCTAGCCTTCTTCATCCTATCTTCTGGAGGCATGTATACCAAAGCCATAACTTCATTCATTATTGTTCTCATGTGCTTAACGGCCTCTGCAACATTACCCGTGCCAGCCTCACCCTTTGTCCTAATCATTGAGGCCCCTTCATAAATTCTCCTAAGAGCTTCACCTAGGTTTCTTGCGCCATTGACGAACGGCACCTTGAATAGCCATTTATTTATATGCCTCTCTTCGTCAGCAGGTGTGAGCACTTCTGACTCATCAATCATATCTACGCCCAGAGTCTCTAAGACTTTTGCCTCCATGTAGTGCCCTATTCTAACCTTAGCCATTACGGGTATGGTCACATTATCCATAACCTCACGAATCCTATTAACACTAGCCATTCTAGCTACACCCCCACTACTTCTCACATCATAGGGTAGCCTATCCAAAACCATAACGGATACTGCGCCCGCCTCCTCAGCTATGAGTGCTTGCTCAACATTAGTAACATCCATACAAACACCGTACTTCTGAAATACTGGAAACCCGTGCTTGACTCTTAGCGTCCCTCGTTCAGGGACTCTTATTACCTCTGGTAATCTCTCAGGACCATATCTAAAGTAGAGCCCCTCCTGCCTTAACTTGTCCGCCACTTCGGACATTCTATAGAAGAGCTCGACAATCTTATCGAACCCAACTTCAATTAGGTGCGTATTCCATAGCCGTTCCAACCAGTATCACCGCATCTGATTGATAGCGTAAACTATTGAACCACCAATATAAGCTTTCTTCTAAGTAGGTAATCGATATAATGATGTAGAGTATATTAGTTTACATGTACTTTAAACTCACTTTACCACCTTTCTTATGTTTTCTTCGATCCACTTACTATTAATTCTTTTAATAGCTCCTACAACAAGCTTTGCAGCATTTACTAAGTCATCTAGATTGAGAACCTCTACAGCACTATGAACGTATCGCGTTGGTATAGAAACCACGCCTACTGGCACCCCTTCTCTGACTAGCTGTATTGCTGATGCGTCTGTTGTTCCTCCACTTAAAACCTCTACCTGATAAGGTATACCCTCCTCCCTTGCAACATCCATCAGTAGCTTCAATACAGCTGGGTTAACTATTACCCCCGAGCCTGCCCTGCCATCCATAACCTTTATCGCTGGTCCCTTACCTAACTTGGTTACCTGCTCATGCTCTGGAACACCAGGCACATCTGCCGCTATAGTCACATCTATGGCTATCCCAAGGTCAGGTGCTATGGCAAAGGCCGCTGTCCTAGCACCTTTAAGACCTACCTCTTCCTGTACCGTAGCCACAAGGAATAAATCCGCTTCTATTCGAATACCTTCTAGCATTCTAGCTATGAGCAGTAACACCGTTAGCCCAGCTCTATCATCAAACCCCTTTCCAGTTACGACATTTGGATTTCCAAGCCTCTCAATAGTTCTTTCAAATACTGCTACAGAGCCTATGCCTATTCCTAGCTTCTCTACCTCCTCTCTTGAAGAGGCCCCAACATCTACGAAGAGCTCTGACATGGGTATAACTTGTTTAGCTTCCTCAAGTTTCATTATATGTGGGGGTTTTACCCCGATAACTCCTCTTACAATCCTTCCATCAAGTGTTCTGATCAGTACTCTTTGACCAGGCAAAACACGCTCATTCCATCCACCAACTGGGACAAATTTCAGAAACCCATCGCTTGTAATTGCATTAATCATTAAACCTATTTCATCCATGTGGGCCGCTACCATAATCTTACCACTGCCTTCTCCTTTTTTCAATGCAATTAGATTCCCCATAGAATCAATCCACGCCTTGTCTACATACCTTTCGATTTCCTGTATTACAATAGCCCTTACACCATCTTCAAAACCAGAAGGAGCCACAATTTCACATAGCTTCTTTAACAAGTTAAAGGCAAGGTCTTTCAACTCAACACCCATCTCTCATCACATATTTTCCGTAAATACAGTTCTAGAAAACACATTAATAAAAATTATATGCTAAGCTAATCCATGTTGAGAACAATGTCAATTATCTGCTCCACAATACGTTTTCTCATACCCTCTTCAAGACATTTCTTAAACTGCCTTGACAGCGAAATTAGCTTACGTACATTCTTCCCGTAAGGTTCCATGATATGAGCTTCTTTGCTAACATAGTTTCTCACTATTGCAGAGACAATTCTTGACACATTTGCTGGATAAGGTGAGAGTCTTGCTGACTCCAAATCTATAAAATAAGGTTTTTCAGGGTCTCCACACATGAAAACTACTTGTGTGTCAGGCCTACTTATCTCTACAATGTCAATTCCTATTCTATCTAATTCAAATGCAGCTTCAATCAGCTTTGCAAAAGCCTTTTTTAATAGGGGGCTAGCTACCAAGGCAGCAAGCTGCTTAAGTGTAGGTCCATCTATATACTCCCTCACTATAAAGTTCTTAGTAAATGCAAAGACCCTGGGCGTGAAACCCGCACACTCTGCTAATCTCAATAAGTTAGCCTCGCCTTCTAAGGAGTCTCTCTTTGAGTCCACCCTCCTAATCTTGAGCCCAGCAACACCAGCTGTACTGTGCTTCACCAATACAATTACAGCAGAGTGCCCTTTCCCAACTACTCTGAGATTCTTTTCAATTACTATATTGCCAAAGCTATACAAGTACTCAACACCTAACCCCCTCAATTCTTCTAGTCTTTGGCTACAACAACTCTCTTCAGGTCTGGGAAAGCATAAAACTTTACAAAGCTTCATCACATCAGCGATGGCTTCAATCACATAGTTTCTGCATAGCATTATACACAACCTTCATTTCAAGGCTCTAAGCTTTATATAGCCTCCCTGTGCACAATCACCTTAGGTGGCATAAATTGCTATGTGAGGAAGTATTCGATCGCTTTGAAAGTGATGGGTATAAGCTACCGTATGTCTTTCATAAGCCGAAAACTGAGGGTTTTCCAGTTATAGTTATGCTACACGGTTTTACAGGAAATAAAGTAGAGGCAAACAGACTTTATGTAGATATTGCAAGAGCTTTATGCTCAGCTGGAATAGCTGCCTTCAGATTCGACTTCAGATGCCATGGCGATGCTCCGCTACACTTTGAAGAATTTGAGCTTGGCATGGCTTTGAGAGACGCTGAAAATGCCATAAACTATGTGAAGAGCTTTAAGCCTGGAAAAATAGGGTTACTCGGCTTGAGTATGGGAGGGCATATAGCGGCTAAACTTGCTGCACAGCAAAATGATATAAACTTACTGATCTTGCTTTCACCAGCCATAGAATTCCGTGAGGCGCCTTCTAGAGCACTGCAAATTCCATTTGATGGAGAATTTTATTACTTTGGTGCATTTAGAATTAGAAAAAGTGGCTTAGAGTCGTTTTGGAGATCGAGCGCTTTAGAATTGGCAAACAAGATCGCAACACCCACACTCATAGTTCATGCAAAGGACGATAACGTTGTATCTTACAAGCAATCTGAAGAGTTCTACGTAAAGCTGGCTTCGAAAGATAAAAAATTTGTGCTTCTCGACACTGGAGGCCATGTGTTCAGCGATTACAAGGTTAAAGAGCACGTTATAAGCGAGATTGTTAAATGGGCATCGCAATTCATGATATTATAGTGTTTAGAAAACATTTTCAAATGCAGAAACTTTATATTTTAATCAAAGAGTTGTGAAATTTGGTGAATAGATTTGGTGCTATGGAAATGCAGTGTCTGTGGGTATGTATTTGAAGGGGCTGAGGCTCCTGATAAATGTCCAAAGTGTGGTGCTCCAAGAGAAAAATTTGTTAAGTTAAGTGATGTGGAAGAGAAGCTTGTACTTAGATCAAGACTCTCAAACAGTTTGCATATAGAGGCTTATACACTGCTTCAAAGACTTGTTGAAATAGCTGAGAAGGGCATACAAGACAACTTAGATCCTCCATGCGTAAAGATATTTACAGAAGAGAAGGAGTTTGCTCTAAACACTATGCAGAAAATTAAAGCAGAACTAGAGGCCCATATGAAGAAGGGTAAGTGGGGTTAGCGAGTACCTATAGAGCAAATCCCATAATTTTTAACCCCCCTTTAATGCTAACTACCTTCTCATTAACATTTAAATTGCCTTAGCCTTGCCCATTACTATAAGGCTTGAGAGACATGACTGCCTCAAGCTTGCCTTCAGAGATTTATGTTGAACTTGAAAGCATTCCTTTAGTTGATGTTCACGAGCATCTAAATCCACTAAAGTTGTCTCACACAAGCTTTGAAGACATAATCTTTTATCACTACATCGTTACAGAACTTGTATCAGCAGGTATGAGTAGAAATGAGTTTGAAAAGAGAAAGGGTGTGGATAAACTCCTTTACGCACTGCCTTACTTCAAGTATATAAGGAACACAACCACATTCTGGTGCTTAAAACAAATAGTAAAGGATTTATATGGGTTTGACGCAAAGGTTCTTGATGAGAGTAATTGGCGTGATATTGCCAAAGCTTTGAATTCTTCTGCCAACAATGAGGAGAGAGCATTCGAAGTACTTATCAAGAGATCTGGTGTTAGGAAATCGTTCCTAACACTCTCACCATCTTCTGAAGTAAAGGGCTACAATAAGGAGGTTTTTGTAGGTGTTCTTAGAATAGACAGCCTTGTTAGCTACTTAAGCAAAGATAGTTTAAAGAGCTTGGAGGGGTTAACAAGCATTGACGTGTCAAGTGCTGAAGGTCTGGACTTAGCTATAGAGGCATTATTCAAGAGGTTTTCAGAGAGTATTGTGGCTGTAGCTCTAAGTCCATTGCCTGAAGAACTCTACAGGCCTGTGAAACCCTCTGAAATCTCACTCCCTCTAAAAGATCTATTGCAAAGAGGGGCCCTTACAGCGAATTCAAAGAGTTTGATAGCCTCATACATTCTGATAAAATTTCTTGAACTGTGTAACGAATATAAAAAGGCTCTACAACTTATGTTGGGGATTGAAAGGCCTGTTCCAGGGGCTTCACCACCAGACTATGCAATCACACGCTCTACCGATGATCAGCTGCAAAATCTCGTTAAACTCTTTGCAATGTACCCCGATGTAAAGTTCGATGTATTTCTAGCTGACGCAAGACTTCTACATCCGATTACAGTAATAGCGAAGAACTACCAGAACGTATATGTATCGGGATACTGGTGGTACGCTATGTATCCATCAATAATAAAGGACTTCATTAGGGTCAGACTAGAGATGCTACCATACAATAAATTCAATGGATTCTTTAGCGATGCCTATGTGGCGGATTGGGTGTATGGAAAAGCCGCTTTAGCTAAGAGACAGTTAGCACATGTACTTGCAGAAATGGTGTACGAGGGCTATATTGATAAGATCCTGGCAATTGAAATAGCGCATGCAGTTCTACATAAAAATGCAGAGAGCATTTACGGCCTGTAGAGTACTATTTAATCTTGTTGTGTTGCTCTATTTTAAACTGCTTCACATACACTTGCTACTCCTTATAGCACCTACTCGCATTACTTAAGAGAGCATTAACTATGTGATTTATTCTTGTTTTAGCTAGACACCTTTCCTCAAATGTTTTGCAATATCCATCAATTTTGCCATCAAGATTTTAAAGGGATTCAATGTGTTAGTAGCATTTAAGTGAGTTTTGTTGAATTATTATAGCAGGTACTACAGTGACGAGACTTTGACGGAACTTGTTAAAGATGTTGTCTCCACATTAAGAGATTTCTTTCCAAATATTGATGTGAATAGAGTGAAGGTTGTTGTATGCAGGGGGTGTAGGTCAAAGGCTGTTGCAAGGATACATATGCTTCCCTCTGTATGGAGATTTATTCTGGGTCTAGAGCCTGTGTACGTAATAGAAGTTATAGAGAAAAACTTCTTTGTTCTTCCTGAGAGCAAGAGAGTGAAGGTTTTAATACATGAGCTTCTCCACATACCTAAGAACTTTTCTGGCGGGCTTAGACCGCACGGAAAGCATGTGAATAGCCATGTTGTTGAAAAGCTTTACCGTGAGTATGCAAAGAGGAAAGGTAGTATCACCACTTAGTGGGGTATATGAGCAAAAAACACTTTGATTTTATGGAAGAGATATGCTTAGATAGGGATGTGCTAGAGCACAAGATTAAGCTTTTAGAGAAGGAGTTGGAGGGGTTAGAGAAGCAGTTAGAGGAGCTTAAGATGAGGCGAAATTATGTTAAAGGTGAGTTGAGGAAGACGAGGAAAAGATTGGAAGAGTTGAACAGGCTTTGCGCGCCATGATTAATTACGGAGCGTATATAGGCGTAGACCTAGCCGCTAATCCGCATAGATGTTCAGGTTTTGTAGCTATAGACGCTAAGGAACTAACTGTTGTTGAGGCTTCATGCCTAAGTGAAGATGATGAAATTATTGAGAGTGTGAAGTCCTATCAAAGACCTGTTGTAGCCATAGACGCTCCCCTAGGCTTTGGAAATGGTTCTATGCGTAAAGTTGATAGAAAAATGATTTCGCTAGGCTACAGGGTTTTCCCACCTGGCTTTTCACATATGAGAAGCTTGACTTTGAGAGCTTTGAGCCTTGTTAAAAAGCTTAAAGAACTGGGTGTAGTGGTCATCGAAACTCATCCTAAAAGTGTTTTGAAGAGTACATGTTGTAAAACTGTGGATGAATTGGCTAAGAGACTAAATATAAGGAGCTTTGAGCTAGCTTCTAAAAACGTTAGACATGTTATGGACGCGTTGATTGCCGCCATTGCTTCACTGTGTTATGACCTAGGGTGTTCATATGCTGTAGAGGAGGTGGATGGCACTATATGGCTTGTTAAAAAGCTTTGTTAAAACTATGTCTCTACGAGAGCAAAATTTAATTCTCGTCTACCCCAGTTATCTACTAACCCTAGTAGCCACAGCCTAGCCCTCTCAATGTCTGCTAGTAGCAGTGTTGGCGGTACGTAGTGTAGGAACAGCTGATTGGCCAGCTTATCATAGCCTAGCAGAGCCACCCAATCAACTTCGTTAACCTCTCTATCAGTAGTAACTACAGCAACTAGCTTAACCATTGCATACTTCTCTGCATCTATGCAACTCTCATAGTACACCCTGACATCCCTGGGCGAGTACCTGACGTCTACTGCTATGATAGAGTCCCTTGCAAATATGTAGATACTGTTACCCCCACTGCAAATGCTTTCTGCATACCTCCTAGCGACATTTTGTGCAAAAATTCTGCTGAGAACCTTTACAGCGTTACTTACACACTCTGCGTAGCCCCGTTCATCAACTTTGAATACCGGAGGTTTTTCTAAATCGGGAAAGTACTCACTAACTATCGCCTTGCACATCCGCGTGGCTCTCTCAAGCCTTGTTAGCAGGGCTTTTCTCCCAGCCCTCCTCCTTCTCTCGCTAATCCTGTTCATGTACCTAAGCCACTCCTCTAGAGATTTTAAACAACTCTCAGTAGAGCTACAGTAAGCAAAGGCACTTCTCAGCACATAGTAATAGCAACTCCTATCCCTACAGTACTTGCGGAGTGTGTAAGCAAAGCTTATAGCAGTTTCAAGTAGATACTTCAATTCTTTGCTATATGTGTAAACTCTGTAAACCCTGTTGCTATACTTGTACATATGAACAGGCTTCTGCAGTATAGAGACGTGCTCAAACATGTATTGAAACACCTTGTCCACTAATACAGCCGAAAGCCTCTCACCGTTGCGATACATAGTCTTTGCACAGCCAGAGGTAAAGGTATCACATTCAATAATGTGATAGCTTCTTAGCCAGGGAGAGCCAGCACCAATGTGAATGTAGAGCAAACTGCCTACCCTAAAGTATTTAAAATAATTAAATAATTCAACTTATTTTAGTCTACAGCAACTCTTTCACGCAATAGCCAATCTCTAACAAACCGCACTACATATACACCTGGCTCTATTACTATAGGTGGGTGCTGTGGGTGCTCCATTACAGCTGGTCCTTCGACTAACACGTACTCCTGCCTATTCAACCTAAAGACTTTTGCACTTAGCGTGTGACTGCTTCCATTCTCACTTCTTACTTCCAGCCTGCTCCCTACGCATTCCCAATTAAGCAGCCTCTCCTTTTCGACATGCACCTCCTCTAACACCACATCACCTTGCCTGTACACCCTTACCTTATGTGCCTTACTCACTTCACAACCCCATACACTGTATAACATTATAAAGTGTGTTGTTTATCTCTGGTAGAGTGGTAGTGGCTTGTGGGTAAATTGCTCAAACTCTATGAAGAGAAATTGAAGGCCTTGGAGAGGCTTAGGGAGGTTCTTAGCAGTGAGAGCCTGGAAAAAGCTTATCGCGATAGCCACAGCAAGAGGATCCCAAGACCCTGTGGATTAACAATACACACAGGTATTGGTTGTGACTATGCGTGCACCTATTGCTACATATATGACATGGGCTTTCCTGGAAGGGTTAGACCATATCCTCTAAAGCCTATTGAAATGGTCTTTGCTATTGCTTTAAACCCCTACGTCTTACCTTATAAAACACTAGCTGCTTATGGTTCTGTCACAGAGCCCTTTCACTTAATTACAAGAGAGCTTGCTGTTAATTACATAAGGGAAATTCATCGGTGGCTTCATTTACCAAGTCAAGCATCTACGAAAAGTTATATAGATGAGAACTTGGCTAAGATGCTAAAGCAAGCCGAGCCCAATATAAGCATACTACTAACTGTCATCACTATTGAGAGTAGTGCTACACTAGAGCCACACGCTCCTAATCCTCTGAAGAGGCTTGAGGGAGCTTCAATAGCCATAGAGAAGGGGCTTGATGTAACACTGTTTCTCAGACCCATAATACCGGGTATCACAGATAAGGAGATCGAACACATTTTAAAGACCGCAGCACATCACGGAATAAAGTCCCTAGTACTAGGTTCTCTAAGGGTTACAAAAGGAGTTCTACTGAGACTTTCCTCTAAAGGTGTCGATGTAAAGCCGATTGAGTCTAGACTGCCCAAAACTCCTAGAGGCTTTAGAGAGCAGATAACAATTTATGAAGGCGATGTGAAAAAAGAGATAGTAAAAAAGGCTAGCGACATGGGATTTGAAGTTTTCCCTGCCGCTTGCTCAGCTAACATAGCCTCTCATAACGAGTTTTGCACTATGTGTAAATGGGGTCCTTGCGGCAATATCAAGTCGAGAGATGTAGTTGCAGAAAGTGATGTAAGGGAGTATCTCGAAGTTAGGGGGGTGAAGGCTCGCGATGTTTATGTAGGTGATGATAGCGTTGCCATTACTTTGGCTAGAGGTGAAAAACTTCACAGGGATATACTAGTGCATGTGGCTACTGCAACAAGGCTCAAAGTATTTGTGAGTGAGAGCTCTCTTAACTAGAAGCTGGAGGTTATTGTTAAGAATAGTGTTGTTTCAAGACTTTATCTAGCTGGGTGCTGTGCTTGTTACATTTTTCAAGACATTCTATAGTAAGTGTGCTGTGAAGTTGTGCTGCGCTCTCCTGATGTCATCTTTTACTAAGTTGTTTGAGCAAAGACAGTGCTTTAGAATTAGTGTTGCGTAGTCATTTACGTATTTTGCATCTGTGATAGGTGTCATACGCAACTCCTCCCTGTAGACAATTTCACTAGACATCATCTGAATCCTCCTATTTACTATAATGCCTATGTGCGAGACTTCACTATCGCATACTGTAATCCTATATTTCCTTGATTCTTCAATAAGCTGAAGATAGTGAGTAACAAAGTCTTTAAGTGAAGCTTTACAGAAATGCGCATTTTCTTTTGATGGTATTGAGGTCGCTATGTACACTCTCTTGCCACTTTCCCTAAGCTTCTTTGCTACCTCTAATAATATATAAATAGCCTTCTTGTCTGGACAGGGCACCTGGAAAATCACTTCTGAAAAGCTCTTTTCTTGCTCAAGATTTTTAAGAAGCCTGCTTATGGTATCTCCCTTCAAGTACATTTTGGAATAGTTAACGCTGTTCAAAACTCTGCCTTCGACAAGCTCAATAAACTCTTTTGTTAAAAGCTCCTTAGGGACCTCAACTAGCTTGAACTTTACGTAATCTCTATGCCCAGAGTACACCACTAATGCCCTTGCAAGATCTCCTAAGAGTATACTCAGCAGTAGTTCTGGGTCAAAGCATTCAGAGTATAGCTCAACTTCATCTAGTGCCTTAGCTATGCTATACTTTATCCTAGGGCCGTTCTCTCTGCATAGAGATGAAATTTCTGTGCACAACATGGTATCGATATACATGTCTGCAAAGCCCTTCAAATCCCCTGTGTACAGCTTCTCTAGTGCTGAAAGCGATTCAAAGGGTATTAGGCTGCCTTCTCTTACAAGCTCTCTCACATCACTACTGTGCTCACTATACCTATCATCAATTATAATCCTTGCGTGTGGAAAAAGACTCTTTATCAACATTTTTAGTGCCGCATCCTTACATATTTTCACTGTCTATAAGCTCTTCAAGTTCTGAAGCATGGATCTTCACAAGGTGTGTGACGAAAGCCGAAGCCCTGAGAAACCTCTTTCTACAGAATGGACATATTAAAAGCCCCCTATACGGGGAAAGCCTTTCTACAACTCTCTTAGCAGTAGAATACCTCTCAAAATAGTGGTTAGAACCGAAGAGAGGTTCGAGACCTGCAAGCCATCTAGCTAGAGATCTGAGCACCTTATCCCTGTCTCTGCTCTTTAACGCCATCGCTCTGCACGCTCTGTATACTGTATAAAACTACCTACAAAAGCTATTTAAAACCTTTTCTGTTGTGTACATAATTCTGTGTAGCCTATGGGATTTTTAATAGACGCTTTATCTAGGATAAGGAAAAAGAGCAGTGCCATGAGTAAGGAAGAGATGTTAGCAGTATACAGAATTCTACTTGAAATCAGAAGGGAGCTTGTAGACGCTTTTTACATTATTGCTGAGAGAAAACTCAGAGAGCTCTACGACGGCTTCTCCATGACAATGCTCAAGCTTGATAAAACCATACAAGTATTGAGGAGAACAGTAGGAGAGCCTGCGAGCGCTACATATTCAAGACTAAAGAGAGCTGAAGTTGATGAAATGCTGGAAAAGATACCACTAGAGCTTTCACAAACACTCAGATCCCTCATGCACAGCGCTGGGCTCCTAGAGGAGTTTGCACAGTCCATGCCTCAACACTACTTAAAAGCTGTTTTAAAGGGTGTTGATGACCATGTTGACAAGGTAATTAAGCTACTAGGTGATGTTACTTAGCGTTTTCTCATACACGCACATTCCTTATGAGGCACTTACTTTGGGTTCTCAAAAAACCTCTGGGAGCGTGCTCATAGCGAGACTTTCGCGTACATTCTGTGGCAGATGGTTTCAGCTTGTATTCAAAAACATGAAACAGTCTTTCCAAACATAACCCTTTATAACCCTGCTGTAAAAAGGCTTCAAATAGGTGAAATTAAATGAGTACAAATCGTATTACTATAGCTACTACTATTACAATTCTAATCTTGTTGCTTATAATCCTAGTGCCTGGGTTTTCTATAGCCACCTCACAGCACTATTTAGATGAGAGTAGACGTGTTGTAATTGTTGCTGTGACCCAGCTCTCTAATGGTTCGTACACTGGCGTCACTGCTGACCTCTTTGCTAGAGTTTCGTGCCCTGGGAGCGGCCATGTCTATGTCGAGACCTTCCCGCTAGCAGAAATAGATTTACAGGCCTCAACAAGGGTTGCTGCTATTATAGCTAGCACTGTGGCTAATGTGAGTTTTTGGAGTTGCGATTTCTATGCCTCAATAAGGTCTAACTCGCCAATAGTGGGGGGTCCTAGTGCGAGTGGTGTAACAGCAGTAGCCTTTGCAGCTGCACTTCTACGCCTTCCAATAAATGAAAGCGTTGTGATGACAGGCATGATAATGCCTGATGGGAGTATAGGTCCTGTCGGAGGCGTGTACTACAAGTTGCAAGCTGCCATTTCCCGTGGTGCAAGGATGTTTCTAGTGCCTTACGGGCAAACAACAGACATTGTATATACTGTTGTTGCGCAGAGAGTGGGTCCCTTAACTGTTTATAGAACAGTTCCACAGACAGTAAACTTAACGTCTTATGGAGCTTCTCATGGTGTTGTTGTTAAGCCTGTGGCTAACATATATGAAGCCCTTAGCATATTTACAGGTGGGCTTTTCTCCTACAGTATTGGGGGCTATGGAGAGGCTGTTGCAGCAATCTACAACTCCATAGCGCCGTCACTGAAGAGCAGTATAGATAATATGAAGAAAGAGGTGAGTGACATAATAAACTTGAGCAAGACTATAGAGCAACGTGCTTTAAGCACTGGCTATGCGTATTCCTTGTCACAACTCTTGCATGATATAGATAATGGCATAAGTAGCTACACATCTCTGGGAAATGACCTTGAGGCCCAAAACCAGTTGTATTCTGCTGCCTCAGCATATTTCCAAGCACTGATATACGCTTACTGGAGGCTACACCTACTCAATGCAGTGATAAGCAGGAGTTACCTTAGCGATGTTGCTGAGGAAATCAGGAGTAGGGTGCACGACCTCTTAGAAGGGGTTTGGATCGTGTCAAAACAACCCTTGGACGTATCAAAGCTTTCTATACTTATAAACACTGTTGACAGGCTTTACGAAGCATTGATATATGTGAATAGAAGTGCTTCAGCAAGCTACTTAGACATTGCTACACAGTATCTAGCTGTAGCCTCAGCGAGAATCTCCACTGCTGGGTTCTGGCTAAGCCTATTCAATTTAAGCACAGCACCTTTAAGCAGGGTCATCGAGCCTAGCGATCTTGAAAATCTTTCGGCAGTTATTTCTGCACTAGCTCAAAACATATATAGCTACATCATTGCCTTCTCCTCTCAAACGACAATACCTCAGAACCTGTTTTCAGAAGCTCAGACTAGGTACAGACTAATGCTGTCTGCAAATACCTCTATAGACAGAATGTCGCTAGGCATAAGCTCTGTTAGCTACATGTACCTAACTCTTCTCTACATGTTCATGCTAAGCGAGTCAGCATCCCTAGAGGCTCTGAATAAAACTATTGAAGTATCCCTAACGCTACTGAGAAACTCTCTACCACTTGATGTGCCTCTCCTACTTGAATTAAGTAGAGCAGTAGGTAGTGCAGACGCAAAACTGTATAACACTGCAAGACTCTCAATGCTTCTCTCAACATACACTACACTAGGAGTAGAATCAAGAGCACGGCAAGCACCCCTCCAAACAATGAGTTCATCAACTCCTCAGAGCATAGTCACCGTAGTGAGAACTGTTACTATAACTCAACAAATAACATGCACAAGCACAACAGGTGCTAGCACCAGGGATGTTCAGCAAGATCTGTTGGTTTTGATACCAGTTATCCTAACAATACTTATACTAGCAATCCTATTAAAGCTGATTAGGGTTTAGAAGAGCCTTTGCCATTGCACGTAAGAGATGAGAACCATCTCTATACCCATTTACTTCAGCAAGCCATGCTAAAAGCCATGGGGAGTATCCATTGCCATTATTATCGTTATGCAAGCGCCCGTTACCTTTTTGAGAGCTCTGCACGTGTTTGCTATCGTCATTGAGCTCTCCTTTAAGGAACTTCTTAATGGCTTTTAAAGCAACAGAAACATCATCACTACTAAAAGCACCATTTACAGGCCTGATAATGAAGACTTGGGAATCCTCCTCAACAACAATCTCTTTCTTCTCCATAGCCGCGCACGCTTATTAAGTGGCTCAGTTTTGCAGGGGTTAGATAAAACTTTCGCACTCTAGCTGTATAATATAGCTTTTGACAGCATTTTGTAGTTAGTAATTAGGATAATGTAAGAATATTAGTGGAATTGCTGTTAGAATTCTTAAAGGGGGTGCTATGGGTAGAAAGATTAGAACGCGAGAGGGCTTCATTGTTGATAGTGGTAGCGGTGAGGTTATAGATGACAAGCCTTTAGAGAGTTCTGGAGATGTTTTTTGGAGCCATGAGCTCTGTGCTGATGAGGAGAGAGTTGAAGAGATTATAAACAGCATTGTACCAGGTCTTGTTGAGGTTTTAAAGGCGTATCTGAGGAAGAAGCTCTGCGATGCCTCTTACACTGAAGTGAATGAGGTTTTAACAACGCTTTGGAGTAGTGAAGCGTCAACTATTTTTAGAAAGGTTCTTAGCAAAAGGTACCGCTCTACACCCTCTATTCACGAGTCAAAGGCTTTTGACTTAGCAGGCTTAGCGGGACTTGCTGTATATAGGTGCTTAAAGAGGGCTGGGCATGGTGATGAGCTCGTGCTAGAGGTTTTAGCAGAGGTTTCTAGGGGTGTGCTAAGGAGCGAGCTGCATAACACTGTGAATGAGCTTTTGAAGGAGTTTAGGAATTGCAGGAGAAAGGCACTTGTTAGGTGGATTTCAAGACCCTTGAGAGAGTCTATAGATGTAGAGCACGCTTCTAAAGCTCTAGGTGTAGAGGTTAGGACTCTTGGCAAGCTTAGCTACATTACTGCAAAGGTTCTTGGGCTTGGGGTTCAGATCACCTCTAGCAAAGTTGACATCTCTTCTAAAGCTGATGAACCAAGCAAAGTTGTTGAAGTGCTGGAATTTCTATCAAGAAGGCTAGGCGTAGAGCTTTCAAAGCCGTTACCTGTGGTAGCCACCATAGTAATTAAGTTGCCGTTCAAAGCAAACCTAAACTCCTTAGCTACGTATGAGAGAGGCGAGCATCAAGGCACTAGGGTTAAGATAGAGAGAGGCAGTTATACAGCTCTTGTTTACCCAACTACTGTAAACATATATGCAAGGTTAGGTGGCATTTTAGATAAGATAGAGAGTGCTGTTGCTGACTTCTTACCTACACTATGTACTCATATTGAAAGGAGCTAAATTGCTCTGTAGCCTAGGTAGAGGAGAGAGGCTGCTAGGCTTAGTGAGCCTGTTAGTGCTGCAATAACAGTGCTGTGCGTTGCTATAGCAATGCCTCCGCTTACCAGTGCAGCCAGGAGGACTAGCACCATCATCTTCTTTAGCACAAGCCTTGGGTGCGCAGAGCCAAATACCTTTGTTATCAGCTTTGCAGCTAAGCTCTTCTTGTACTTCATGTAGTAAGGCTGCTTATAGAACACTGTAAGCCCTTCTTCAGTGAGCCTATACATCTCTACAACTGTCCTCATCTTTATGCCTAAGGGCTTAAGTAGTGTGGCTATGATCCTCAGAATCTTTGACTCCTTCTCTATTTTCTTAAACAGCCTCACCCCACTTCTTCTATCACTAAACATCTCTATGTACGTCTTTGCGCGCTCTAAGCTCAACTTCATAGCGTCCGCAATGTCGCTTATGGACAAGGTGTTGTTTCTACTTGTAGCAAGAGCTATTATAGCATCTGCTAAATGCGTGTACTTAGTAATACTTATCGCAATATCTGATACAAGCATTCTCCTCTCCCCTCTAGGCACTCTATAAAAGTCCCTAAACCCAAGTACATCCACGAGCTTTCTATAGAACTCGGCCCCAGTATCAGAAAGCTTATAGAGATCCACTCCGCCATCAGGTTCCTTAGCTATGAGATTCTTTGAAACAAGCTTTCTCACAGCATCTAATACAGCTTTATGCCTCTCCCCAAGAGCAACAGAGATATCCCTAGCCGTCATAGGCCCTCTAGAGCCCAGTGCCAAGACTATTCTGAGTTGCAAAAACCCTCTAGCAAAGTCTATTGCTGAGTCAAGCTCTCTCAATACCTGCAACCTAGAGGAGTACTCGCTTTGCATATCCAAAGCCTTAGAATCACTACTTAACACTGTTGCTCACCCTGTCAAACACCATTACCAAGTCCAGGAAGTCGGGAACCTCTAGAGCTGCATCAACAAGCCTATAGCTCCTCAAATTCCTCAAAACACTCTTCACAATAGCCTCTAAGACTTCCATAGGCACAGCGCCAAACAACTTAATTCTCACAACAACTCTACTCCCATAGCACTCCAAATCAATGCTAACGACGTTCCCATTACTCGAAATCTCCTCAATCTCGGGAAACAGTACTGCTACAGCCACCTCAAATCCCGTAGAAATAAAGGGCGCAGTAGAATCAACCTTAAAAAACCTTAAGTACATGAGCTCAGCAAACTGCCACGAAACTCACTGCATAAAAATCCGCAGTAGTAGCAGTAGCAGTACAGCACTTCACAAAGTGCGCGTCTGATATAAGCTATTGCAATTGGTCAACAAGCAATCAACTATTTTATAAGCTAGCTGATTTAGACTGCTAGTCGCCCACTTCGGTTAGTATAATAGAGGTTTACAACTTGACTATTCTTGTGAATATGGGGTGAGGTATGTGAAGAGATTTAGGTTGTTAAAAGGTATTGTTGGTATTGAGGCTGCGATAGTGTTGATAGCGTTTGTTGTTGTTGCTGCTGCTTTAGCCTTTGTGGTGCTGAACATGGGGTTTTACACAACGCAGAGGAGTAAGGAGGTCATGGGGCAGGGTTTGGCGCAGGCTAGTAGCGCACTAGAGATAGATGGTACTGTGTTAGCAAAAGTGGATAGTGGGAAGCTTGTGTGTGCAGTCATACCAATTAGGCTGTCAGCAGGGCAAAAAGACGTTGACCTAACACCAGGAAAAGCAGACATAGCAGTATGGGTAGTAGATAAAGGAGGTTTAACAGCAGCATATACAAACGCTGTACACGAGCCTAGAAATAATATATACACACAGGCTGTGACAAACCTTACGAAGTACCTTATAGACATAGGAGAAACCATTGAAGTTGCTAACTTTACTATTGATGAGTTGTGTACAGCTGCTGGAGCTACTTGGAGTGGTGTTGCAGTAGTATGGAGAGTTCCAAACAACGGTGACAACGTTTTGCAAGCAGGAGAAAAAGTGCTAGTAGTAGTGAACTTCACAAAGCTCGGAGGAATACTAACAGTTGTTGATGGTGGGCTAGAGCCCTACGACATATTCAAAGTCGAGATAAAGCCACCAATAGGATCAGCACTAACAGTAGAAAGACAAGTACCAGCATCACTAGCATACACATACATAGACCTAGGGTAAAGCTAAGTACCGCAGCATGGTGGCTTGGTGTTGGAGGAGGTGTTTAAAACTAAAAATAAAAGCATTTTTTTATCTAAATCTGTGTCTCCCTCTGCTCGTGGTAATACCTCTCTCGTGCTTATTCTTGTTGAGGGCCTTGGTTTTGTTCTCCTTGGTTTTCTAATTCTCTACCTCTCTTTTTCCTACAACGACTACTTGTTCTATGTGTTACTGGTAATTGCTGTACTCTCTCTTGCTATAGGTTTTCACATCATGCTAGCGTTAGCTATGTATATAACTAGGTTTAGGAAATAGTTTTCATGGGGGTGGCCACATGGTTGAGTGGTCCTGTAACTGTATGTTTTGTAGAGTGTTTGTCCACCCTATACTCAGGAAATTTACGCATACACCTCCAGAGGTTGAGGAGGCTGAGCTTGTGGCTGAAGAGGGGCTTGCACTTACGCCTCAACAAGTTCGAGAAGCTCCTTCAGCTCCTGTGATAGATGTTAACGGTATTAAGGAGGCTGTTGCTGAGCATGTTTCTCTTCTTGTGGACTCTAAGCTCAAGGAGTTTTCTTCTAGAGTTGAAGCTGTTGAAAGCGAGGTTAAGAAGGTTAGAGAGGAGGTTGCTAAGAGTATTGATGAGGTTAAGGCATCGCTAGTTGATATAAGAGCTGCAGTTGCAGAGGTTATGAACCCATTCAACTTTTTGAGGACTTATAATAGACAGCTTAGCGGGAAGAGCGCCCCCAGGGCTAATCACATCATTGAGAACTTTGAAAGAGCTCTCGAAGGCTTTATGAAGAGAGGGGCTGTGGCTAGTGAAGCTAGTGGTGAGGTTGTTCAACAGCAAGAGGCTCAGAAGGGTTTAGAGGAGCTGTCAAAGGAGCTGGTCTCAAGGTCTAGTAGTAGGCTTGGGTTAGCTGGGCTAATAAAGCTGATAAAGTGGGTTGACGATATGCTTAATAGGGTGCCGAAGGAGGTTATAGAGGAGATTGCCAGGTTCATGAAGGCTGTAGGGGTTGTTGATGATGAGGAGGAGAGGGTTGTTGTAGGTGTAGTAGACTTTGTTTACAGAGCTAGGAAGATGGGGATAAAGGTAAACGAGCAGATCATATACATATACAACTTGGCTAAGGTGTTTGGGGTAGAGGATAGGGTTGCTAGTGAAGAGGTTTTGAAGCTTGCTGTAGACAGCAACATGGGGTGACACACCATGGCTTCTGAGAGCGTGGGTACTGCAATAATAGTCATAGCAGGTGTGATACTCGCTGCAATGGTTTCAGCAGCGCTATTCTCCCAAGTGAGCCTCATGGACTCCTCCATGAGGCTCGCAGTGAGGAGTGCTCAGAACCGCTTAGAGACGTCAATTTCCATAGTGCTGGTATCCTTAAACACCTCCTCTACAGGTAGATACTTTGTAGTTTATGCAAAGAACACTGGTTCAAGAGCTATTTCCAGTAGCGAGCTTACTCAGACAGACATCTACCTTACTGATGCCCAGCACACAGTTTTAACAACTTATAGTAGCAGTGAAGGATATGATAAGTGGAGCTATGTGGAGACCTTGCCGAACGGTGTTTGGGATGTGGGGGAGACTCTAGTCATAAAGGTGTACAACAGCACCAGCTTTTCAATACCGACAACAGTTGTGATCGTCTTGCCAAACGGTGTGAGAGCTGAATATGTGTACAGTGGGTGAGCCCATGGCAAGGGGTCTTTCCACACCATTGGTAGCTGTAATAGTGGGCTTCGCATTTATTGCACTAACACTGTACACAATCCACAGCTTTTTGAGTGCTGTGAACACTACTTACAGCATTGCTCTGAAGAAGAGCTTTTACATGGGTTGTGATAGCCTTAGATTTTACAACGCT
>CAZMQK010000007.1:13781-48780 GCA_964568685.1 uncultured Ignisphaera sp. | reverse complement strand
TAGACGACTTTATAGAGGGGCGGAGGTTTCTGGGGGTGTTCAAAGGCAGTGTGAAGAGGGATCTAGCCATAGACTCTTCAGCCCTTCCAACAACCTTTGACCCTGAGAAAAGCCATAGCTTTTCAGCACCCCTTATGCAAAGCTATATTGAGATAGTGGGTGAGATCCTGCCTGAGGGAGGCATTCAGCTGAGTTTTGCGATACCAAGGCCTGGGAGCAATGTTTATACGGCTGAGAAGGGAGATGCCCTGCTTAAAATACTCAACCTACCCCAGGGGCTTTCCATAGGCTTTCACAAGTTTTCACACCTTCGAGTAGACTTAGATCCCAGGGCTCTAGACTTCCACATAGCTGTACTAGGCGCTACAGGCTCTGGAAAATCCAGGCTTGTGAAGGCTATTGTTGAAGAGGTTCTGCAGAAGAAGCCTGACTATGGGGTGGTGGTATTTGATCACACAGGCATTGACTATGCTGATAAGTCTAGGTGGGGTAGTGCGGATATAGAGGTAGTTGATGCTTCGCAAATAGTGCTGGAGCCTGATGTTATAGCTGATATACTTGTGAGCCACACTGGCTTAAGCACGTACTATGAGGATTACATGTACGGCATAGTAGTTGAGTACATAAAGAGTGCTCTACAGAAAATTGAGCAGAGCTCTGTAGAGAGCTCTAAGCACCTGGCTACCCGCAGCCATGTTGCTGATTTAGAGGAGGTTTTGAAGAAGTACAAAGAGTATAGCGCCAAGGGTTTGTTTAAGTGGAGCTTCAATGATTTTATAGCTGTAACAGAGGCCTATCTGAGGAAGATGGGGGCACGCGAATCTAGTGCTGTAAAGACAAAACTCTTGCTACATACAAGAGTTGGTAGGGAGTTTTTTGAAAGCAACTTATCTAGCAGAAGAATAGTTGTAGATTATGTTGTCCAAATGCTTATGAATAGAAAGAGTAGGCTTGTGGTCGTCGATTTATCTTCAGAAATTGAGTATAGCGCTAAGAACTTCATAGTGTTCCAAATCATTAAGAGGGTGTGGGATTTCATTATAGAGAATAGGAAGAGGGCGGGCATTGTGGCTGTTATTGATGAAGCTCACAACTATTGCTGTGCACACGGGTGTAACCCCGCAAAGGACGTTATTATGAGAACCGCTAGGGAAGGCAGAAAGTGGGGCTTTGGCTTAATCCTTGCCTCTCAAAGGATAGTGGACTTAGCCCCCGAGATCAGGGGGAATATGAACTCGGTATTCTTTTCTAGGCTACAGACGGCTGGAGACTATAGTGAGCTTAGGAACTGGATCGAGGGGGTGGAATACATGCAACACACTCTACCCTTTCTCACATCAAGAGAATTCTTCTTTGCAGGCTTAGGTAACCCTCTTAGGAAACCCATTCTTGTGAGGGTTAGGGATGTTGCATGAGCTAGAAAAGGAGTTCATGTATGGAGAGTCTATAGAGTTAAGTGAGGAGAGCCCTGAGGTAACGCTAGCTCTTAGCGAGATAGCTAAGGAGCTCATTAAGGTCCTTCAGGATAGGTACGTGAACCCCATTCGCAGTAGCCTAGGCGAGGTAAGGAGAGTTCTCAATATAGAGAAATTCAGCGGAGAGACAGGGCCTGAAGGGGAGATAGTTATAGCTGTTGATAGCACATGGAGCAAACCAGCACTAGAACTTGTAGCTGGCGTTTTCGGGGTCGTTGTCTCTGGTTACGTGATTGTAGGACCCGGTGGCATCTCGTCATATGAAATAACAGGTGTTTCACTAAGGCTTGGAAACCTCGAAAACCGCTTAAACGTGGTAATCGAATTGGACTCTAAGATCATGGAGCTGGACACAGCCCTTAAAGCTGTTGAAAAGCATAGATACGCAGATATAGTTATGCTTGATGGCTCGCTCTTCTTTTCAACAAGACCCGCATTCTTCACACCATTAAGTTTCCTTGACGTCTCTGAAGTGAGGCGTGTCTCAGATCCAGATAAGCTAGCCTCTATGGCGTCATTTGCTTTGGTAAGGCTCTTGAAGAGGGGTGACACTTTAGGTGTACCTATTGTGGGAGTGGTTAAGAGAGTTTCGAGCACATTTATGGCTACTCACATAGGGAGGGGTAGCCCCCAGCTCTACTCCAGTCTTAAACATGTTAATGATAAAGCTCTGCTGAGCTATGCACTTGAACCTGGGGAATACGTTGTACTAGATAGCTATCTTAAGATATTTGAGGAGCACTTGAGTAAGGTTATGGATAGAAGCCCTTCTACTAGGAAGAGGCTAAAAGGGATCCTGCAGCTCATTGAGAAATGCAGCTCCAGCACTGCTAGCTTGTTGCAGGAGTTGTGCAAGTACATGGAGGAAACAGCTATAGTGTACTACATGCCTAGATCAGATATGGTGTTTCGACAAGTAACTAGGTTAGACGTGTACCCCAGAACTGCTGTGAGAAAAGTGCTAAAGTATGTAATGGAAAACACCTCGCAAAACGCTGTCCCCATACCAATAGACTATGTTGACAGATTTGTGCGCTTAGAGTCATCAGCTATAAGGAGGCTGTACAAGTTAGTACTAACATACAGCAGCGAAGTGGAAGAGGATGTTTCAGTAGCCCTAGGCTTAACTAATCCTCAAAAAGGCTATTTGTACGAATAGAGCTCGGCTCGACAAAAGCCTCAGCATCTATTGTGGAAATGAGTGAAAGACTTATAAATCTTAGAGCTCAAAGACTCCTTGCAACTGCCTTAAACACGCAGATTTAAGGTTAAAACTGCTGGAAAACGAAAAACTCGTGGGAGAAGCTCTAGCCTCCTCGTATGCTCTACAGGCGTTAGACGTAGCTCAAAATGGGTGAGAAAGCTATGAACTATTCCATGGAGGTTTTCGCCCTTCAGGCTAAGGAGGGGGGTTGCTCGCACAACTATAAACACTATTTGCATACATGCTTAGGGGCACGGGGACTCTACCCATGAAATTAGGCATCGCACGGCTGTCTTCATTCACCCTCGCCCTACTCATTCTGGCTACTGCACTACTCAATAGTGCATCTATCCATGCCTATGCTATTAAAAGCACTGTGTACATATATATTGATGTTGATGGCGTTGTTCATGTAAACTTGAGCTATAGGCTTTCTCAAGGTTTAAATGATGTTGAGCTACCTACTCAGCCAATCATAACTTCAATAAATGTTGAGGTTGATGGTAGAGAGCTACCAATAGCGTACAACCATATTACTAATAGTGTAGTCATTATTTCAGAAGCTGAGGCTACATGTATCGTGAGCTTCATAGCTAATGCAACTATTAATGAGAATAGACTTGCTCTTAACCTCTCGGGTAAATACATGTACAGGCTCATCCTCTCTCCCAATATAATACTACTTACACTGCCAAACAACATAACAGACATTGGAGCCATAGGTGATCTATATTACATAGATTTTGATGAGGGTAAGGATGTGCAGCTACTCTACATAGTCAAGCCACGAATTTCAGAGACTACAGCACCTAGTAAGCCACCTACTGCCAACGTAAGTTTACCTCTCCAAGTAGTCATAGTTGCATTAGGCGTTGGCATAGCCGGGGTCTCAGCGTTTTTCTTACTAAAGGTAATTAAAAGAAGAAGTGAAGAGGAGAGTGAAGTGCTGAGTGAGTTGGATATTGCAATACTGAAGAGTGTTGAGAAGAAAGGTGGGGCAGCACTTCAATCAGAATTACAGAGAGATTTACACTCAGTCCCCCGAACAACGTTATGGAGGCATGTGAGGAAGTTGGAGAAGCTAGGTTATGTCAGAATCGAGAAGGTGGGGCAGCAAAACAGAGTAGTGTTAGTTAAGAAGTTGCGCTAAATCTCTTCCCTCTTTACTCTCCTGCCCTCGCCAATAACGTAGTACTCCCCATCATCCCTCTTCTCAAGCTTAAATATCGGAGGCTCTGCCTTAACCCTCTCAAGAATTCTAGAGAGGGCCTCCAAGGCCTCCTTCCTCCCTCTTGCTGCTACAGCTATGTAAAGTGTTTTTTCACCTTGCTTTGCAGAGCCTAGCCTATGCATAATCTCCACTGCCTCAACACCACTCTTCTCAAGTTCCTCACTAGCAATTCTATCAAGAGCCTTCAATGCATACTCTTCATAAGCCTCATAAGAGAGCTCATGCACTCTGTGCCCCTCTACAACATCTTTAACCACTCCAATGAATATCGCTATTGCTCCGATCCCTCTGCCCCCAAGTCCCTGGATAAGCTCACGCACTCTGCGCTCTACATCAACCTCTACATCGCTTCTAAAGAAAGCTACGTGTTTGTGTTTCAAGAGGCCCACACAAAGGACCCTTTGGCTTCTAGTGTAGCGAAAATAAGTTTTGTTGAAAGCTAAACGTCGTGGTACATCATTATTTCTGCTGGTGTAGGATATGAATTGACTTTTCTCGCTTCTTCCCTTTTAAGCTCTATATAGGTTTCTATTAGCTCTTTTGGAAATATCGGCCTAAGCCATTCATTATCTACTTCAAGCTCATCCAGTGCTTCCTCAAGGGATCTCGGAAGCTCCTTTATACCAAGCTCTCTCCTCTTCTGGGGAGGTATTCTATAAACATTTTCGTTCACAGGATCACCTGGATCCATCCTCTTCCTAACCCCGTCAAGACCTGCAAGCACTATTGCTGAGAGGGCAAGGTATGGATTTGCGCTTGGATCTGGAGGTCTGTACTCAATTCTCTTACTCTTATAACTATTACTATAGGTGGGAACTCTTATAGCTGCACTTCTATTAGCCTTGCTCCACACAAGGTATACAGGTGCTTCATAGCCTGCAACAAGCCTCTTATAGCTATTCACTGTGGGACTTACTATAGCTGAGAGTGCTCTGCCATGTTCAATTAAGCCTCCGATAAAGTACCTAGCAAACTGGCTTAAGCCTGCGTAACTGTCATTGGGATCGTAGAACAGGTTCTCATCTCCTCTCCATATACTAACATGGACATGCATACCACTCCCATTGTCCCCATATATAGGCTTTGGCATGAATGTTGCTATAACGCCTTGCTTATAGGCCAACGCCTTAGTAACGTATTTAACAGTTTGTATAGCATCTGCAGTAAACGTAGTAGCACCTCCTCTAAAGTTTATCTCATGTTGAGAGGCTGCAGTGACTTCGTGATGAACGACCTCTACTTGTAACCCAAAGTACTTTTTCAAGACATCTCCTATCTCCATCTTAAGGTGAGTAAACCTATCTTTTGGATAAGGAACGTAGTAGCCGTCCCTAGCCCTATTAAACGGTGCTACACCCACCCAGCTACTCTCATCACTTATTACCTCAAATGACTGCTTCCAGCCATCAACATATGCGCCTATCTTATTAAATATGAAGAACTCTAGCTCTGCTGATACAAAAAGCCTTAATCCGTCTTCCCCAAGTACCTCATCAAGACTCTGACTCACAAACCTAGGATCCTTTGCAAACCTACCATCAGCTGTATACACATCGCATAAGAATCTGCCTAGCCCCTCCTCCCAGGGCACGAGGGCAAATGTTGAGGGATCAGGCTTTAGGTTCAGATCACTCTCCTCAATACCAGTAAACCCCTTTACACTACTACCATCAAGCTTGCCCATACCATTACTAAATACATCAAAACTTATTTGGTCAGCTGATACCAAGATTGTCCTCAGATACCCAAACAAATCTGTGAATTGAAACTCCACCCATTTCAACTTCTTAACTTCATCTATTACCCTGTTTAAGTCCATTTGCAACGCCTTGCAATGCCCAATTGACTTTGTTTCAACATCTTCTTTATTTATTGAACAGATTTATAAAGGTTACCTACTTTGAACGTGAATAAATGTTCTTATAAAGCACGTAAAAGTGCTTTCAAAAATTCGCAGTAATATCATTGACCTTGTAAAGCTGAGGTGAACAGATGTTTACATCCATTAAAACCAGCTATGCCAGGCCGCGGACAGGGCGCGTCTTTAACTTGTGAAAACATCTTTAGCGAAATTCTCGTAATAGATACACACTTGTAGCGTAACTGAATTTTCAGATACAAAAATCTTATATTTTGCTTTGAAGACACTTACCTTGCGAGGCTTGAACGAGATGGTTAGGATTATTAACACAAGAATTGCCAAGGATGTTGTTCTGCTTCAGCTTCAGGATGATGAGACAAGGTATTTTGAGTCCCTTTGGGAAATACCAGAGGGGGTCACATATAATTCGTATGTTGTCATAGGTGATGGCGGGGCAATTGTTGTCGATGGGTGGAAGATAGGCTTTGAAGGCGCATTTGTTAATGAAATTAGAAGTGTTGTAGATTTAAGGGATGTGAAGGCTGTTGTTGTTCACCATATGGAGCCTGACCACAGTGGCTCTCTAAGGGAGCTTCTCAGTAGTTTGAGTAGCGATGTTAAGGTCTTTGGGCATCCACTCGCTAGAGACATGATTCAAAGCTTTTATGGCATTAAACCTAACCTCACTGCTGTTAGTGATGGCGTGGCTGTTGGTATAGCTGGTAAAACACTAAGGTTCTTCCACACCCCATGGCTTCACTGGCCTGAGACAATTGTGAGTGTGCTCGATGGCTCAGTGCTATTTTCATGTGATGTCTTTGGTTCTTACGGCATCCCCTCTACACCATTTTTCGAAGACCTTTCGCCAGCTGATCAAGAGAGGTTCTTATGGTATGCAAAGAAGTACTTTGCTAATATCATAGGAAAGTATGTTGACTGGGTCCTAAAGAACTTGGAGAAACTTTCCAAAGTTGCTAGTCTCAGTAATATTGAGGTTGTCGCACCTGCTCACGGGCCTATGCACAGAGGCGTAAAGACTATGGCTTCACTGTACAGCAGCTGGGCTGGGGGGGATGCCGAGAAGGGTAAGGTGATGGTGCTGTACATGTCTATGTATGGCTTCATTGAGAAGGCAGTTAATGTGCTTCTAGACGAGCTTCAGAAGCTAGGTGCAAAGGTTAAGGTGTACAGGTTTTTAGATAAGCACCGTAGCCCCATCAGCGATATGCTTGGCGATGCTATAGATGCAGAGGCCCTCGTCATAGCTGTGCCAACATATGACGCAGACATGTTCCCCTTCGCAACACTACTACTGCATGTGATTACAAGCAAGATTCCAAAGAACAAGAAGGTGTTCGTAGTAGCAAACTTTGGATGGGGGCCTATTGCTGGAAGGAGGGTGTCTGAGATGCTAAAGGCCGCTGGGTTTAATGTTGTTGATGTAATTGAGTTTAGGGGTGGTAGGATAGAGGAGAGCCTACAGAGGCTTAGAGAAGGGGCTGCAAAACTTTTACATGCTAGTAAGCAGTAAATGAAATTTAGCTCACATACACGCTTTTACTAGCTTATGGTCGTAGCTCCATCTCAATCCCCTGCACCCTGCTCACAGTATCGTAGCTTAGGCTAAGGTATTCTTGGATAGGACCCCAGTATCTTGAGAAACTCTGTTCTCTTGCTAAGCTCTCTTAATGCTTGTGAAACGCTCTCGCTATTCACCATGCCCTCAAACTCCATGAAGAACATGTACTCCCATGGCCTGCCTTTGATAGGCCTAGACTCTATTTTCGTGAGGTTTATTCTACGCTCAGCAAATGGCTGCAGTGCTCTGTATAGCGACCCCGGCTCATGCTTTACTGTGAATATCACGGCTGTTTTAACTGTAGTGATTTCAGCTACTTCAAAAGGTTTTTTACCCACCACTATGAACCTTGTGTAGTTCTCTTTGTGATCCTCTATGCCGTGAAGTAGCACCTCTCCACCATACAGCATTGCTGCATATTCTGATCCTATAGCTGCTACACCATCGCTTGAAACGGCTATTTTAACTGCTTCTGAAGTGCTGGCTGTGACCTCTACCTTAACTCCCTTCAGCCTACTCTCAATGAATCTCCTGACCTGGGCCAAGGCGTAAGGGTTGCTCATGACAATCTTTATATCATCGAGCTTTGTACCAGGCTTGGCAATTAGGTTGAGCCTTATCCTCAGCTCAGTGTCTCCGCAGATTATCAATGCCGTTTCTGCCAGCATATCTATTGTCTCTCCAACGCTTCCCTCAAGTGAGTTCTCTATGGGTACGACTCCGTAGTCTGCATCCCCCTCTTCAACAACTTTGAAAACAGCTGTAATGCTATTCTGTGGCAAGAGCTCTACCTTTGTATGCTTAAACACCTTTAGAGATGCCTCTTCAGAGAAGGAGCCCCTGGGGCCAAGATAAGCAACTCTTATACTACTGCTCTGTGACAGTACAGTGGTGTAGAGACTTGCAAAAAGAGATGCATAGTGCTCTGAAATCCCGACACCTGTAAGAAGCCTCTTTAAGAGGTCACGAATCTCCACATTGACAACTCTAAGAGCTTCTCTATCCACACCTCTAGACAGCTCTAGTCTTTTAAGCAGTAATTTGGCAAGCTCTCTATCTAGAGCTCTTATTTCCTCAGTCAAAACTCCTCCCAACTGAGACCATATCAAGTATTTTTTAAGCTATTTACAGCACATCAGTATTCAGTGAAAATAGCGCTTTCCATCACCGTCTCGATAAAAACACTTATTTAGTGAAATTAGACTTTTTATCTTGTGGCTTAAAATGATTCAAAATAACAAATTTAGGCTGGGCAAAAATACCATAAGTGAGCTTACAGAGGAGGCTATAAAAGTTTACAATATGTACAGAGGTGCTGAAGCGAGAGCCACGCTCATTAGCATTAGTGGCAGCGATATGAAGGTGTTATTCGAAGGCCACTTTTGCTTTACTTGTGGTGTTAATGATTGGATTGAGGATTTTAAATATGTTTTAGAGGATGTAGGTATTGAAGCAGAGTTATATAGAGTTTTAGAGCCAGAGGATTTTTCTGAGCCAAGGAGAGTGGCTATTTTTAGAATTAGGAGTGTGAAAGCGAATGACTGAAGATGTATTAGATGAGAAGGATTTGAAGATATTGAGAAGAATGGCGGAAAACGCTAGGATAACATTTACAGAGCTTGCTAAAGAGGTCGGCTTAAGCGATGTCGCAGTAATCAAGAGGGTTAAGAGGCTTGAGGGGGGCATTATAAAGAGGTATACTATTTCTGTGGATCCTAGGAGACTTGGATATGGAATTATCTCCCTTACAGGCATTGATGCAGTGCCTGAGAGACTTTTTGAAGTCATTGAAAAGGTGAGGAGCAGAGACTGCGTCGTAGGTCTATGGCTCACTACAGGAGATCACCAGCTAATGGCTGTGATTTGGGCTAGAGATGAAGAGGATATGGCTAGGATACATAAGGAGCTCTCAGAAATAGATGGTGTCAGGAGGGTGTGCCCAGCTATGGTGTTGAAAACCTTAAAGGATATAGAAATGATGTTCAGAATAGACTAAGAGTTGCGCCTACTCCTTCTTCTCTCCTAACGTCAGCGCCTTGAGGATCTGCATTATGAGCTCTTCTAAAGCTTTCCCACTTTCTTTTGAAATTGGTGGAGAGACTTTCTCACCCTTCATAGCTTTTTGAGCTCTTTCCTCAAATTTATCTAAAACTAACTTGAGCTCAAATTCGTACATAACCCCTTCATACTTCTCCTGGTATCTTATAGCCTTACTATCATCAGCATAGAGCACTATCGTTGTTGGCGATGCATGGACTTCAAACCTCCTAAAGCTCTCTGCTGCTGCTTGTGACTTGCATTCACGTGCAAACCAGTCACAGAGTATTATCACAAATTTTGTGTTATTGCCTTTCTCACTACTCCACCTCTCCACAAATGGAAACCAAATCTCGTCATATCTTCTACATGCAGTGCACTTCGTATTGTCAAAGTACACCACATATACCCCTTTATCTAGAGGTTCAAAGGGATCCCCATCAGCTCTTAAAAACTCCCACACCTTTTCCTTAGGCCTGTAGATGTATATGCCGTGAGGCGAATCTGCGCCAACTTTTTTGGCGGCTTTACTCAATGCTTTTTCACCCACTCTGCTCTTTGTTTGCTTTATTTGTAAAGCTATTTAAGGTATTTAAGGATAGCGCAACTAAGTGAGTCAAATAAACTATTTTAGCCCTTGAGAGAGTTATCTTCTTTAAGTCCTCAGTGTTTATAGCTATCCCCTCAGATCTTCTCGATGTGCTAACCTCATGTACATGTTTATATGCCTTGAAAAACTCGTCATACGCACTCCTCCATAAGCTGTTCTCCACGTCCACTCCTTCAATTATAGCTGTTAGCGAGGGTGGGTTAATACCTGCATCTAGAAGCTCTTGCCTAACTTCAATAGCTCTTTCCCTTACTAGCTCTGCTAATCTCTTTAGATTTACAATGCTTAGTTCCCTTATGGCAGTTTCTCTATCAAAAACCACGAGCTTGTAGTCAGAATAGTATGCAAGGTCTTCTATAAAGCTCTCAAACTCCCTCAAAGACCTGGGGGGTGGCGTGAATGGGTACCTCATGTAGAGGTCGGCAACAACCTTTTCCTCCTCTCCATCAAAGTAGGCTATGCTCGTAAATACCTTTGGTATAGGCTCTTCCTCTATTTGCATAGAGGTAACATCTAAGGCTACTAGCTGTAGTGCTTTACTAGGCTTTGGAATTACCACCTTTTTACCTCTAAAATCAGCAGAGATCCTGTCCCTCAGTAGTATGTAGTTGATTACCCTAGTAGCGACCTCTCTAATTATCGAGGGGTCTACACCAAGGCTAATAAAATCGCTGTAAGCTATTTCATCTAACTGCGATAGCAACACTATATCCAGGTCATCAAATATGTAGGCTTCTACAGCTCTCCTAACACTCATCCAATCCAATACCTCTAGCAAACCAGCTGCTTCAGGCTCGTGTAAAGCTATGAGCTTCTTTTCACCAATTTTATCAATGCTATACATTATGGTTTCAAATGGTATTCCAAACACCCTCCTCAACACAATCATTATGTATGCTAACCCTAGGCGTAAGAGCTCGGTATCTTCCCTATCATCCACGGCAATTATCATACCATAGGTGAAATCCCTGTACTCCCCAAATGTCTCCACAGGCACGTAGATTACTTTCCTATCATATGTCACAAAAGCGTTGTCACCTGCTCTAACAATTCTGGGTTTACTTGAGGTCAAGTGCCATAGGACTCTATTCGGTATTTTCTTAAGCTCTCCAAAGCCATTTCTAGGTGGGTAAACCACTGCTAAGACGTAGCTATAGAGCTTACCTCTAGCAATGTCCCTGAGAAACGACGCTTCTTCTCCCCACAGCATCTTTATGTACTTGTACTCTTCGTAAGCCTCTGCTAAGGCGTCATAATTAAATATGTTCAGCTTATTGAGGGGCTTTTCCATAACAGCTCTTACAATCCTAGAGTTCTTTCCACTTTCAACTCTAACTACGACAGCATCTTCACCAATGTCAAAGCAGCCCATTTGAAATCTTTCAACCAAGTCGCAGTGCCCTATTGGTTCTAATGGTTTTAGCGATCCCTCAACATCTAAATACCTTTTAATGCCATATGGTGGGCCAAACTCGTAAAAGTTTATCCTCTCCCAAACCCACTTTGCTTTTTCAACGTTAACTGAGCCGTCCTTCGTAATCACTCCTACACTCTTCAACACCTCATACTCCTTCCTTGAAAGCTCGCTTTTGTACCATGGGGAGAGCGTTTTTGCAAGCCCCTTGAACAACGCTATGTACTTGTTCTCTGGATTAACAATAACCTTCTCTAGCGGTAGGGAAAGCCACTTCTCTAGCGCTGAAAATCCCTTTGATAGCAATTCCCAATCCCATCTAGAGGTTGGTATTATTAGAGACTCTGAAAAGGGGATTTCACTACGCCTCCCCTTTCTACCCTCTCTCTGAAGGAACTCCCTTACATCCTCTGGAAGACCTATGTGCACAACTCTTACTACAGTCCCTATGTCAATACCCTGTATGAGGGTTCTTGGGCTAACTATAATCTTAACTTTGCCTTGCCTAGCCCACTCTTCAATCCTCTTTCTAACATCTTTTGGAACTAGGTGATGATGTGCAAACACCTTCTCACCCACCTTTCCCCTAAGTAGCTTAGCAAGCTCATCTGCTCTTGCAATACTCCTTGTAAACACCAGCGTAACACCATCTTCGTCGGCGTACTTCGACAAGATCTCAGTTGCATCCACAAATATTGACGGCACTTGTACGCCTAGGGCTTCAAGGAATTGTAGAACCTTGTAGGCATTGCTCTTAAACTGCTCAAAATCCTCAAAAGCCTTCAATACGTCAGGTGGCGCATTGTTTTTCACAGCAACAGCTCTGTACTCCTGGATCTTGCTCCACACGTTTCTGAGGCTCTTTCCCAACACAATGTATATTCTGTTCTCTACTCTAAAGGGCCTTCCCTCTATTATGCTACATTCCCTCCCAGTTTTACTCTTCAGGTAGTTGCATATGTCCTCAGGGTTGGCAAGAGTTGCAGTGAGTATGGCTATCTGGGGCTTTTTCTCTGAGACTTCTGAGAGAATATCTATTATGGCGAGTATTAGTGCTACTTCTCGTGGTGTGTAGAAGTCTAGTTCATCAAATACCAACATGTCGGGTTTTCTAAAGATAGGGTAGAGGGCCGTTGCTTGCGGTTTTAATAGGAATTTCTTAGCTTCATGAAAAAGGAAAGCAGGATTTGTGACAACTATGTTTGCTTCTGCAACAGCTTTTCTAAGACCTTGAAAACCATTCCTCTTAACCATTTCATCTCTAGAGAGGGCGTCCAGCGGAAGTATCTTAGCACCTATTGAGTTAGAGTATACTGATAGCCTTGCTATTTGGTCATTAGCTAGCGCCAGTGTTGGGTAGACAGCTACAACCCTAAAGCCCTTATTGCTCTTAAACATCTTATAGAAGTAGAGAAACCACGCCTCCGTCTTTCCAGAGCCAGCTCCAGATATGAGTATAGCATTATTACCATTCATTAGAGCCTCTAGTGCCTTAAGCTGATGCTCATACAGAAACTTTTGCGAAATTTGCACACCTTGTTGCTCAAACTCTGGAATAAGATGACAAAAGCGTGTATTCACAGTGCTAGGCTCTATAGGGGGCTCGACTTTCTTTATGTAGTCATAGCCCAGGAGGCTCAGAACATCTTCACTACTAGTAATATTCATTGGCTGCACCAAATCAGAGAGGATTCATGACATCACCACTCAGAGCCCACCACACTCATCACTACTCTCTAAAGTACTCTATATTCACTTCATCCTTTACAGCTTTAAGTATGACACTGGTCACACTCTCTTTTATGTGGGGGGTTTTCAAAATCCTCTTTATAAATGAATTAAGATCTGCGACATCTTTGAACAAAGCTATTACAGCTATGTCGTACTCACCTGTTATGTCATAAACACCCCTAACCCTAGGCTCCTTAGCTAAGACCCCCTCAATCTCCTCAATGTGAGCGCCATCTACTTTAAAAAGTATGAGTGCCATTAGACCGTAGCCCAGCTTTAAGTAGTTTAAAACAGCTTCGCATTTCTTAACAAGACCTGCTTCATGAAGCTTTCTCACTCTTTTTAGTACTAGTGATGGTGATTTGCCAACAGCTTGTGCCACCTCTCTAATACTCTTGCCGCAGTCCTGTCTAAGCACTTCAATTATCTGCTTATCTAGCTCATCTAATTCTAGAGTCAATGTGCCAGAGCACCACTACTAAAATGTTTTCTACCTTAAATCTGCTTTTAAATGGCCCTTCTTAGTCAGGTTTGTTACTACCCTCCAGAACCTTGACTCATTCAGTGCAGAAGTGTCAAAGCCCTTCTCCTCTAAATACTGCTTCACAGCTTCGTAAAGAGCGTCTATATTGTACCGTGTTATACTGCCTCCCGATATGTATTTAATAGCCTCTACAACGTCTTCGTTGCTTGGAAATCTCTTCTTTCTCTCTCTAAAGCCTGCCTTCCTCACATGCTCCTTTTCTTCGTACTCCACTATTTCATCAATTAGCTCCTTAGGTATGTTTATAAGTGCTTTATCCAGATCCTCTGACATAGTCCCAGAGGTTTGTTATTCAGAAGGCTTTATATATTTCTATAAACTAGTTTCTAGCAGTGCTGCACTATGGTGCTAGAGGACAGCGTTGTTGCAAAGTTCCAAGCATACATAATCTACAGCAAGAACTTAAAGGAAATTCTCAAAAGAGTTGTCAACTTTATGCAGAGTTGCAATAACCTCGTAAGTGATGTTGAGCTGAAGCCAGTATTTGATGAGATATGTGGAGATTCCAAGCCACGATACGTGGAGTTTCCAGACTCTGAAGCCATTGACAAAGCTGTAATGCAGGCTGAGTTAAATAGCGGTATTGTATTCAAGGTCTCTTCTCCTAGAAGTGATGTTCATGCAATAGCGCTTATACCAGTTAACCAACGCAACAAAGAGGCTACTTTAAAGAGGTGATCAGTGTGCCAAACATTGTGTTCAGAATTGATAGCGTTAGAGCTGAGAGGTATGGCTTAGAACCTGTTCCACAGCTCAATATAAACATGAACATTATGTTTGGAAAGCCTGAGAAAAAGGATAGCGGTTATCTACTTGGATTTGTAATAAAAATTGATTGCGCACCCCCCGTAGCCTCAATAGACCTAAAGGGAGTGGTTATAGTAACTCCACTAAACAAAGACGAGGCTAAGGCTCTTGAAGAAGAGTTTAAGAAAGGCGTTCCTTACCCACTAATACTTACAGTCTATAGCTACACACTTCCACTAGTATCACTGTTATCAAGAGAGATGGGAATCCCTCCACCAATACAACCCCCACAACCACCACAACAACCCAAATCTCCAGACTACCACGTGTAAATAAATGCTTAGTGTGGTCGAGAACCAGAGCTCAGTACCTCAGGGGGCTCTGATCAATCACTATCCACATAACCCCAGAACTTAAAAGTGGCAAATTAGATGCCTAGATGATGTAGAGATAAAGTAGAGCTATAACAATTTGTAGTGTTGTTGTAACGAAAGCTAGTCTAAGCCAAGTACCCCACGCAATCTTTATCTTACGTTTCTCTGCGAGACCTATGGCGACTATGTTTGCTGTAGAGCCAATGGGTGTGTAGTTCCCACCAAAAACACCGCCAAACAATAGTGCGAAGTATATTAAGGAATTTGCAAGACCTATTTTGTTGAATAACATGGATATGGGTGTAAATGTTACTACAACAGACAAGTTGTCAAGAACAGCACTTAGGGTAGCTGATGCTAGTAACATTACAGATAGTAGCCCTAGTGGTGATGAAACTGCGTGGGCAAAGGCGTAGGCTAGCTTCGCCATGACGCCAGTGCATGTAAGTGTGTAACTGAGCATAAAGAGGAATACGAAGAATAGTATCGAGGGCCATTCGACAGCCTTCTCAACAAATTTACTTACGTCCTCCATGGAGATGGCGCCTATGAGCATCACTATGAACAGGTATGGTATGAATGCTAGAAATGCGTGTGGGTCTATATAGGTGTTGTAGAGTTTTGAAAGCTCTTGCACTATAAAGTCGTTAAACGCTATAGTCAGTATGAATGCTAGTAGCACTCCTAAACCAAGTAGCATCCTCCTAGCCTCACTATTACCCGTTCTCAGCTCCATTCTATACCTCGTTACATATGCCTCAATTCTGTGAGCAAATTTCTTAAGGGATTCGTCTAGAGTTCTAATAAAGCCCCTTTCAAGAGGGGTGAAAACTGCTAAAAGTAGTGCAAGATCCGCTAAAGAGAGCGGTAAAGTTGTTTTAATAAACATTGACATACTCATGTTGGTCTTAAATAGGAGGTACACACCTATTGGGTTACCTATGGGCATCGCTGAGCTTCCTGTGTTTGTAGCTAAGACGCACAGTATTAACAGTGGCACAACATCTATGTGAGCTATACTCGCTATTTCCAAAACAAGCATCGATACGTAAACTATGCTTGTAACCTCACCTAATGTAGCTGAAAGCGCGTAGGAAAGTAGGGAGAGTAAGACTATAAGTAAGACTGCCCTACCTTTTGATAGTTCCAGCATCTTTAAAGCAAGGTATCTAAATATACCAAGCGCTCTAAGAATACCTGCTAAAGTCATTGCGCCTATCAAAAACAATATCAAGTTCCACGAAACTACAGTTATAATGCGCTGAGGTAGGGCTATTCCAGTAGCTATTAGTACAGCCATTGCAAGCAATGCTGCAGCAACACGGTACTCCATCTTAATCACGGTAAGCGCTATTACAAATAGGAAAAGTGCTAAGGAAACCCCCTGCGCTAAACTCATTCTATCCGAGTTTAATATTTCCAGGCACCTGACGTTCGAGGCATTGATGCCGACATCCTCGCACCACTGACTAGCTATAAGCAAGCCTACGGAGTCCGCTTCAATGTGTAAGAAGTGCATGAGGATAACTGATGCTAATAAAAGCAACAGTAAGACTGTGATGACCCTTTCAAAAGTTTTCAAGATTAGCGCCCTTTCTGTATCTGCTATCTTCATATCAATGCTGTATTGCTCTAGCCAGTGCTTCACTGTAGCTTATTTAAGCTTTTCTGTGATTAGAGTTAAATAAAGTAGTTCTACTTATTATGCGCTCCAATTTTTATATGAGTATCGAAGTATTATATTGGGTGGTCTCAGAAGTGAGTACTGTTGAGCTAAGTGAGGCTGTGATTAAGGGTTTGCGTGAGAAAGGTTATACTAGCTTTACACCACCTCAGCTTGAAGCTTTGGAAACAGGTTTTCTTAAGGGAGAAAACCTTGTTGTGTGCGCCCCTACAGCTAGCGGTAAGACTCTTATTGGCGAAATAGCACTTGTTTCAGCTGCTTTGAAGGGTTTGAAGGGTATTTACACGAGCCCCCTCAAGGCGCTTGCTTATGAAAAGTATGAGGAATTCGGCTTCTGGAGCAGGTATGGTATTAGGGTTGGTATCTCCATGGGTGACTACGAGGTTACTGAGGATGAGATTAAGAGGCTTTCCAACTACGACATCATTGTGACTACGTATGAGAGGCTTGACTCCATACTTAGGAGGAGGCCTTTTTGGATGAAGAGTGTAGGTGTTGTGGTTATAGATGAGCTTCACATGCTTGGTGATGAAAGTAGGGGGCACATAGTTGAAATGATTGCTACTAGGGCAAAGCTCTTGGGAGTGCAGGTTGTAGGGCTCTCTGCTACCATAGGTAATGCTGAAGAGGTTGCCAAGTGGCTTAGTGCAAAGCTAGTCAAATCCTCTTGGAGACCTGTTAAACTCTATGAGGTGCCTACGTACAGGACTAGCGATGGCAGGTACCTAATGTCCCTCCCTGACGAGCTCAATAAGGAGAGCCCATTTATCATAGTTGATGACGTTACTAGGTACTGGATCGATGTAGCTTTAAAGGAGGGGTTCAACGTTCTGGAGTTCAAATACTCTAGGAGAGGTGTTGAAGAACTTGCAGAGCAGTATTCCATGTACGTCTACAGCAAGCTTAGTGAAGATGATAAGGTAGTGCTGAAGAGACTTCTCCAGGAAATGAAGGCAGAGCTCCCAGATTTTGAATACGAGAAGCTAGAGCATTTAATAAGGTGTGGTGTTGCTTACCACCATGCTGGGCTCTCTCCCGAGGCTAGGAGGTTCATTGAAAGAGTGTTTAGAGAGAGGTTCATAAAGTACTTAGCAGCGACCCCAACGCTTGCCATGGGTGTTAACTTACCTGCTAGGGTCGTTATAATTAATGCTTACTACTATTCTGGCGGGGGTAGGGAAAAGATAAGTGTTTTGGAATACAAGCAACTCTCTGGAAGAGCTGGAAGACCCCAGTATGATCCTTACGGCATAGTTATAGTGGCAAAGGATGTTAGGAATATAAAAGAGGCAGAGCACTACATAAAGAGCCCACCAGAACCAATAACATCTACACTACTAAGTGAAGCCGCTCTTAGAAGGCATGTTCTCGCAGTAGTAGCCTCACAAGAAGCCAATAGGCTAAGTGATATAGTCAAGTTCTTTTCAAACACATTTGCAGTTACAAAGATGGGAGGAAAAGTGCTAGAGAAGAAGATGCAAAAGGTACTAGAGCTTCTCGAGGAACTCAACATGATTAAGAGCAAGACTGTTGCTGGGGAGAGCGCGTATACTGCTACTAAGCTAGGCGTAGCTACATCAATGCTCTATGTAGATCCGTTGACAACAGCAATAATAGTTGAAGGGCTGAGAAGGGCTCAGAAACCTGGGGCACTATACTACCTTGCACTCATAGGGATGAGCCCCGATTTTGCAGATGTGAATATCAGTAGGGGCGTTAGAAGAGCTCAAGAAGAGCTTGTGGAGAGCTATACCGCAAGTGGCTTACTACCAGATAGCGGATTAGAGTATATGTTTAAGGATCCGAAGGTGGATTGGGTTCGCGGTGCTATTATAGGTATGATATTGAGAGACTGGGTGGAGGAGGTTCCAGAAAGAAAAATACTGGAGAACTACGGTATAGAAGCAGGGGATCTGAGAGTAATAAGAGAGAATGGGGAGTGGCTAGCCTACGCTGCTGCGGTTATAGCACAAACACTTAGCGCACAAGACCATGCCGCAGAACTCTTTAAGCTAGTCGAGAGGATTAGGCATGGCGTTAAAGAAGATGCGCTAGAGCTCGTAAGGATAAAGTATGTAGGTAGGGTTAGAGCAAGAACAATGATAAGTTACGGTATAAAGACTGTGGACGACGTGCTTGCTAGAGAAGACCTGATTCGCAGACTTTTTGGCGATGGGTGGGGAGAGAGGATAGTTGAAGAGGCTAAAAAACTTAAAAGTAACTAAAGATGAGTTCAGTACCATCAAAAATGTGGTCTAGGGTTTAGCCCTATGAGTAGAGCAAAGGTGCTATTCGCTAAAGCACAGCTAGAAAAACTTGGTAAGGAGTATTCCCTACCCTACAAGTTTTCAAAACTCTTAGAGCAAAGCCCTTTGCAGAGCATGATCACACCAGGTAGCATTATAGCTGTGAAAATTCACGTGGGGGATATGGAGCATGGTGGCTATAGAACAATAAGGCCTCTGTTTGTTAGAATACTTGTCGACTTTATTAAGAAGCTAGGAGGGACACCGTTCATTACTGATACTTGGGGTCTTAAGCACATACTGGTAGGTATGGAAAATGGCTACAACTTTGAGACTGTAGGCACTATAGCACTGCCTGTCTCTGGTATTAGGGAAACAGACTTGGTAAAGGTTCGTGTACCGAATCCCCTGAGAATTTCCGAAGTTGAAGTAGGGTCAGCAGTATTCCATGCCGACATCTTAATAAACTTCGCGCATTCAAAGGGACATCCATCGCCAGGTTACGGAGGTGCTATAAAGAATATCGCTATGGGTTGCACAGGCCCTAACACAAGATCAGCTATACATAACCTTGAAAGAGAGGACCAGATTGGCAAAGCTTTTCAAGAAGGAATGGTAGATGCTGTTCATGGGGTGATACTCAATAAGCCTAAGAGGGTCTTGCACATAAATTACGTAATGGATGTGCAACCAACTTGTGACTGCGCCCCTTGGTCTGACATACCTATTGTACCTGATATAGGGATTCTGGCTTCAGAAGACATTGTAGCACTGGAAAAAGCGACACTAGACCTGATAAACTCTGCCCCAGTAGTGCCTAGTTCGATAGGCGAGAAGGCTGGCCTAAGACCTGGTGACAATAAGTTTCTCATAATACACGGCAAAGACCCGTATATACAAGTTGAAGCCGCTTATAGAAAAGGTCTTGGTAGCCTAAACTATGAACTAGTTGAAGTGTAGGTAAGATGACTGGGTACAGAGTTCAAGTAGACGCATCAAAGTGCATAGGCTGTGCACAGTGTCATGCTGCGTGTCCAAATAAGGTATTTGCAATTGTAAATAAAAAATCCGTCCCGGTAAATCAAGATGCGTGTGTAGGGTGCAGAGCGTGCGTAGTTAAATGTCCGGCCAACGCCATAACAATTATGCCAAGGGATGTGTATGCAGCTTATGCGAGGTTTTACAGCAGTTAACTCCCACACCGCACAGTAACTGTGTTGAACAGTGAAGGTTGAATTAAGAGCTTTACATCTTTTTAGGTCTTTCGCCTAATTTTCTTGGGCTTTGTATACCTTTGCACCCTCCTCTCAAGCTCCTCCTTAGCTACCCCCTCTGCATCATCTTGAATTGCAGGCTCAAGATTGTCCACAATGAGTTTCTTTTCTAAAGCGAATTGGTAAAGATATGCGTAGTCCACATCTTTAAGAGATATGGGATCAGTATCGACACCTTTTTGCCTTAACCATGTAACAAAATCCTCAAGCATATTGTTACTAAGTATCAAATCCACTAGTTCATCGCGTGACACACCAGAACTTGAGGACAAGCTGTTCACCACATCTATACTATAGCATCTGGGGGATATATTTCTTTAATGAAATTGGTTGTGCATAAAAGCTTTTTAAACTTTGTCAAGACCTTATCTTAGGCAAAGTCTTGGTAGGGATCTGGAATTGCATATTCAAATGTGTTAGAGAGATTAAAGAAAAGAGTCTTGAGTGCAGAGAGCTATAAGTATGAGGAGGTTTGTGGGGGTTTAAGGCTTCATCTGAATGAGTGTCTCTATAACCCTCCACCACATATAGTTGAAGCAGTTAATAGAGTTATTGCTGAATCTAACCTATACCCCCACTTAGACATGTTCAATGGGTTTAGAGAGCTCTTAGCTAAGTACAGCAAAGTTGATATAGACATGGTTTACCCATTCCCTGGGGCTGACAGTGCACTTAGAACACTATTCTATGCCCTTACAGACCCTGGGGATGCAGTACTCTTTCTAAGGCCTACGTTTTCTATGATTGATGTCTATTCTGATTTCTTTGGGCTTAAGAAAAATGTTATTGAGTTGGTAGAGAGCGGTGACACATGGTCAATTGATTTTAGTAGATTAACTGAGCTTTCCAAAGATTCGAATCTCGTAGTTATTGTAGATCCAAACAACCCCACGGGAAGCCCTATCTTCAGTGGGAGAAGAGAGCTACTGGAGCTCGTAGCTGTGAACACAAAGGGCTTTGTGGTAGTAGATGAGACATATCATGAGTTCAGTGGCTATACTGTTGCAAATTACGTAAACGATTTCCCAAATGTTATTGTTGTAAGAAGCCTTAGCAAGGCTTTTTGCTTAGCGGGCTTCAGACTCGGTTACGTAATAGCTAATCCACATGTTTTGAAAAATGTAACAAAGGTTTTGACACCCTTTGACATACCTACACCCTCGCTTGCTGCAGGCATAGCTGCGCTAGAGAACTTGGATTACCATGTGAAGGTTATTGAGAGTGTGAAGTTAATGCGAGAGAGGCTCTACCAAGAGCTAAAATCCATGGGCTTTAAGGTCTATAAAAGCTATGCAAATTTCCTACTCATTAAGGACAATAGGCAATTAGACAAACACCTACTTAGCCGTGGTATAGCTATTAAGAGGATTGATAAAGACCTTTATAGGATGGGTATAGGTAGTGAAGAGTCTGCAAATAGGCTTTTACAGGCATTGAGGGAGCTCATATGAGAATAGCAATACCAAATAAAGGAAGGCTGCAACAACCAGCTATAGAGCTTCTCAATGCAACTGGAATAAAGCTTCTCTCTACTGATGAAAGGGCTTTAATCATTCAAACTAATTGGAGTGAGGTAGAAGTTGTTATGGCAAGACCGGAGGACATTCCATACCTAGTTGAGAGCGGTGGCGCTCTGCTAGGTATAACGGGGTATGATTATGTTATAGAGAGTGAAGCTGATGTGGAGCTAGTGCAGCCACTTGACTTTGGCAAAGCTAAGATAGTGTTCGCTGTTCCAAGGAGCTGGGGGGTGATAAGCGTTGAGGAGCTTAATAGAATTGGTAGAGAGATTAAGATAGCGACCAAGTACTACAGCATAGCGAGCAACTACATTAGGCGAAGAGGTATAAAAGCAAGGTTAATTAAGGTGAGCGGCGCTACAGAGGTAATGCCATATTTGGGTGCGGCCGATGCTGTAATAGATGTTGCCAGTACGGGGACAACCCTTAAGATACACGGACTTGAGCCCATAGATGTTGTTATGGAGACGCAGGCCTTTGTCATAGCTAAGAGGGGTTGGGAGAAGGAGGCCGAGGCTAGCATTGCTAATCTTGTGCTAACAATGATTAGAGGGGTTATAGAGGGTAAGAATAAGAAAATGCTATTTCTGAATGTTCCTGATGATAAGCTTCAGCACGTGCTCAAGGTTCTTCCAGCTATGTTAGCACCTGCTATAACTAGGCTTAGTAGTGGTAATGCATGGGAGGTACTAACAGTTGTAGATGAAGACTCTTTACCAAAAATTATAGCCAAGGCTCTCGAAGCAGGGGCTAAAGACATAGTTGTCGTAGATATAGAGAAGGTGATTAAATGAAGGTCATGCCCAGTATAGATTTGAGTAATGGAATTGCTGTAAAGAGGGTGCATGGCATTAGGGGGTCTGGTATAGTTGTTGGAAATCCTGTTGACGTGGCTTACAAGCTTTATGAACTGGGCTATGATGTGCTACATGTAGTAGATCTCGATGCTGCTGAAGGTGTTGGAGATAATGAGAATGTCATAAGAGAGCTGGGCAAAGTGGGCTTTGCGTTCTTACAAGTAGGTGGTGGTATCAGGTCTGTTGAAAAAGCTACAAGAATACTTTCATACGGTGCTTCAGCTGTAGTCATATCCACGGTATACTTTACAAATAGAAGAATTTTTAACAATATCATTAGGTCTGTAGGTGGGGATAAGGTCATTGTCGCTCTAGATTACGACTCTAGTCATAATGTAATGATTAGGGGTTGGAAGGAGAGAGCTGTTTCACTACATGAGGCACTGCAAGGGCTTGCTACATATACGCTGAGAGGAATATTATTCACTTATATTAGTAATGAAGGTACTGAGGGCGGGATTGATGAACGCATTGGAAGGTTTGCAACTACTGTAAGGGGATTGAAGGAGTATGCTGGGGGTGTTTCGAGTACCGAGGATTTGATTAAATTAAAGGATATGGGCTTTGACTATGCTATTGTAGGAATGGCTCTTTATAGAGGTAGGTTATGGGGTGTTAGAGGTGTCTAGGCTATGCAAATGGGTTAGGGACACAAAGGAAGTTAGGGTTTCAGTGGAATTCAACTTGGATGAGCCTGGCGAGGTGTACATAGCTACACCTATACCATTTTTCAACCATATGCTAGAGACTCTATTCACATATATGAATAGCAAGGCACAGGTTGTTGCAGAGGAAAAGAAGGTTGTGGATGACCATCACGTTGTCGAGGATTGTGGCATAGCTATTGGAGAGGCGTTAAGTTCGTGTTTAGGGGGTAAGGAAGGTATAAGGAGGTTCTCGCACCATGTAGTGCCCATGGATGACGCGCTCGTGTTGATAGCTGTTGACATATCTGGAAGGGGTAGGGCATTTGTAGACCTCCAGTTCTCAAGAGATAGTGTCGACGGTTTATCGCTAGAAAACGTGCCTCACTTCATAGACTCTTTAGCAAGCAGAGCTGGGGTAACAGTTCACGTTATAAAGCTTAGAGGTGTAAATAATCACCACATTGTTGAAGCAACATTCAAAGGACTGGGCATGTCTCTATATGAGGCAACAAGAATTGTTGACACTGGTGTTAGGAGTTTGAAGGGTGTGTTAAAGTGACGAAGAGGATTATTTCGTGTTTGGATGTAAAGCATGGTAGAGTTGTAAAGGGGGTTAATTTCGTGAATCTTAGGGATAAAGGTGACCCTGTTGAACTCGCCGCTAGGTACGAAGAGGAGGGCGCTGATGAAATTGTCTTTCTAGATATAACAGCTTCTCTTGAGGGTAGGGAGACCTTGTTTAGGGTGGTTAGGGATACTGCAAGTGTATTAACAATACCTTTAACTGTTGGCGGTGGCATAAGGTCTCTTGAGGATATTTCAAAAGCACTTGCAAGTGGTGCTGATAAGGTTAGTATAAATACAGCTGCTGTTGAGAGCCCTACTCTCATAGCCAGGGCCTCTGAGGAGTTCGGCTCTCAATCCATTGTCGTTGCAATTGACGCTAAGAGGGTGGGGGAGAGGTATATAGTGTTCACAAAGTCTGCTACTTATAATACAGGTATTGACGCCATTGAGTGGGCTAAGAGGGTGGCTGAACTAGGTGCTGGAGAGATACTGCTTACTAGTATAGATAGAGATGGTACAAGACTTGGTTACGATGTAGAGCTGACAAGGCTTGTCTCAGAAGCCACCCCAGTACCCATCATAGCTAGTGGGGGTGCAGGTATTCTTGAGCATTTCTATGAAGTACTCACAGCGGGTAAAGCTGATGCTGCTCTAGCCGCAGGGGTTTTCCACGATGGTGTGATTAAGATACGTGAGCTTAAGCTTTACCTACTTAGAAAAGGTGTTGAGGTGAGGTTATGACTGTTATCAGGGGGCTTCCTCAACCAGCTGAGCTAGGGCTTTACAAAGTACTAGATTATGTGAGAGACATAGTTGAAGATGTGAGGATGCATGGTGATGAGGCGCTCATAAAGTACACCAAAAAATTTGATGGTGTTGAGCTAAGCTCTGTTAAGCTGCCTGTGGCAAAAGCTGAAGAGTGTTTAGAGGCAGTAGATCGAGATGTGCGGAAAGCTCTTGATGTACTCTACGAGTTTCTCAAAAGACTCTATGAAGAGGTTAAACCAAGCGATATTTTCTTGAATTTGAGGGGTGTGAAACTAGGTATTGCATGGAGAGCTGTAGATAGCGTTGGCATATATGCCCCAGGTGGAAGACACCCATACCCATCAACAGTGCTTATGGCTGGAGTCCCCGCTCAAGTGGCAGGAGTTAAGAAGATTTACGTGGCTTCACCACCTAATAAGGAGGGCTGCGTTGATCCTGCAATAATTTACACTTCTAGGCTCATTGGAGCCTCTGAGCTGTATAGAGTAGGAGGACCGCAGATAATCGCTGCTATGGCTTACGGTACTGAGAGTGTGAGGAGGGTATCTAAGATTGTTGGCCCTGGAAACATCTATGTGCAGGCTGCAAAGTTCTTGGTTAGAGGCGTCGCCGAGATAGACGGTATTGAGGGCCCTACAGAGCTAGTTGTGGTAGCTGATGATAGTGCTGATCCTAGGCTTGTTGTGGCTGATATGGTTGCACAAGCTGAGCATGGCTTAGAGAGCCCCGTTGTGCTGATTACAACATCTGAGAGGGTTGCAAATGTTGTTGAGAAGCTTTTGGAGAGTCATAGTAATACCTTCTACATTTACTTAGCTAAATCAGTAGAAGAGGCCCTTAATGTTGCAAATGAGCTTGCACCAGAGCACCTAGCTTTGCACGTACGCAACTCTGTAGAGTTTGCTACGCTTATTGAGAATGCTGGAGCTGTTTCACTCAACTACTCTCCACCTGCTTTAATAGATTACATAGGTCCAAATCACATTTTACCAACAAACAGATGGGCTAGGGTTAGAGGGGCTTTAACCATATACGATTTCCTAAAGCCTGTTGCTGTACTTGAAGACGCTAGCAATATTGATGAAGAGGTTTTGAGAGCTGTTCAGGCACTTGCAAAATACGAGGGGTTTAAGGCTCATGAAGAAAGCGTTGTGATTAGATATGTGTGAGACTCTCTCCCAGCTCTACAGCATAATAATTGATAGAATTAATAGAAGGCCCCAGGGAAGCTACACTGCACAACTTGTTGAAAAGGGTAAGGGGTACATTGCTAGAAAGGTTGGTGAAGAAGCTACAGAGGTTATAGTAGCTTCCCTAATTGAGAGCAAGGAAAGACTTGTTCAGGAGGTGGCCGACCTCCTCTACCACCTACTTGTCTTAATGGCTGTGAATAACGCTAGTATTGATGAAGTCTGCAACGAGCTTGGAAGGAGGATGAAGAAGTGAGAGCCCTCATAGTAAACTATGGTGTCGGAAACCTCTTTAGTATTGCGAATTCTCTTAGAAAAGCTGGGTTTAGCACCACTATAGCAAGTGAGCCTGCAAAAGATGTTGACTTAATAGTGCTACCAGGTGTTGGAACTTTCAAAGCTGTTGCAAAGTATATTAAGGATAGAGTTGAGTTATTCAATGATATTTTAAGATCTGGTGTAGCCTTTCTAGGAATATGCCTAGGTATGCAGGTAATGTATGAGTATGGTTTTGAGGGGGGTGTAATTAGCAAAGGCCTCAGCTGGTTTAGGGGTTATGTAGATAAAATGAGTGTTTCCGCAAAGCTTCCTCACATTGGATGGAGCAGAATTGTGTACACAAGTAGTGCAGTGTGCTCGGAGTTTCTAGACTTAGACGGCAAGTACATGTACTTCATTCATAGCTACATAGCCTATAACTATGACCCGAGTACTGTGTGTTTCACTAGTAAGTATGGAGAAGCGAATTTTCCTTCTATGGTCTTGAAGGACAGGATCATAGCAACTCAGTTTCACCCAGAAAAGAGTAGTTATAACGGTATGCTCTTTTTCAAAGACCTCGCAAGGTGGCTCAAAAAATGAGGCTTAGCTTAAAAGAAGCTGAGGAGCTTGTGAATAAGCTTAGTTTCAGGCATGTTGACAACACGGTGATCGCTGTCGTGCAAGACTACAAGTCTAGAGAGGTATTAACAGTTGGGTTCATGAATAGAGAGGCGTTGTTAAAAACCCTTACGACGGGTTACCTCCACTTGTGGTCGACATCGAGGAAGCAGCTATGGCTCAAGGGCGAGACGAGCGGAAATCTACAACTAGTTATCGATTTAAAGGTGGATTGTGATGCTGATGCTGTTTTAGTGCTCGTAAAACCTATTGGACCTATATGCCATACAGGTAACCTTAGTTGTTTCTATAGGCGTCTAACAGAGTTAGGGTCCTGCGGTTAAATTCTTACAGCAACAGCTTCTGCAAATTCAATTGTTTTTGCAGAGCCTCCCAAGTCTGGCGTGAGTACCTTGCCCTCGCTGAGAACGCTCTCAATAGCACTTTCTATAGCTTTGCCGGCCTCTACATAGTTACTAATGCTACTCTTTTCTCCAAGCCATTTAAGTAGCCATGCGGCTGACAAAATCATTGCCGTAGGGTTTGCAACACCCTTTCCGGCAATGTCAAAGGCAGCACCATGGATTGGCTCAAACATTGCTTTCTCATCCCCCATGTTTGCAGATGCTGCTAGCCCTATACTCCCTGTCACATATGCTGCTAAGTCGCTGAGAATATCGCCATAGAGATTCGTTGTTACAATAACATCGAATCTCTCTGGCTTTCTAACTAAGTCCATCACTGCAGCATCTATGTACATCTCATCTATCTCTACATCTGGAGACTCCTTCCCAACTTCGTATACCACCTTCTTAAAAAGCCCATCAGTAACTGTGAGGACATTTGCTTTGTGCACTACGGTCACTTTTCTCCTCCTCTTTCTAGCTAATTCAAACGCCTTTCTGGCTATTCTCTCTGTAGCTCTTTTTGTAACTAGCCTCAATGCTATTGATATACCATCTGCAACAGCATACTCTGCCCTAATATATACATCCTCTGTATTCTCCCTAACAATAACTAGATCTACGCCTGGCTTCAATGCTTTGACACCTGGAAAGGTCTTAGCAGGTCTGATGTTTGCATAGAGGTCTAGGCCTCTGCGAATCTTTACCACAACATCTCCTGCGGATTCCCCTACGGGCCCCTTCAGAATGGCGTCACAGGACTTAATAGTATTCCACGTGTCCGCAGGCACTGCTTCACCATATTTTTTAACTGCGCTATCCCCCGCCTCAACATGTATGAGATCTATATCAAGCCCATGTTTACTGACGGCCTTCTCTAAGACCAGCTTAGTAGCGGCTACTATTTCTGGCCCTATCCCGTCCCCCTCTATTACAGCTACCCTAAATGCTCTATTCACCATACTCCTCCTTCACCAGTTTTACAAGCAAATCCCAAGTTATTTTTATTCCTTGATCCGCCATCTCCTTTACTCTACTCAATACCTTTAGAGTGGCTTCCTCCTTTGGTTCGTACCCCAGTTGCTTAACCACGTACTCCACTGCATGCTTCCCACTATGCTTACCTATAACAATTCTCCTCTCTGCACCTACAACTGCCGGGTTTATTGGCTCGTAAGTTAGTGGATGGCTCAAAATTCCGTGCACATGTATTCCAGACTCATGCGAAAATGCATTTGCGCCAACAATAGCCTTATTGGGGGGTATTTGCAGGCCAAAGTACTTTGCCACGAGCTTAGCAACGTTATTCACCTTGCTAAAGTCTATCCTCACTTTATAGCCATAGAGAAATGCTAGTGCAGAGGCAACCTCTTCTAAGGCTGCATTACCTGCTCTTTCTCCAACGCCTAGTACTGTCACATGAGCTTGGTCAGCTCCACTCTCTATAGCAGTTACGCTATTTGCCACAGCCATTCCAAAGTCGTTGTGGCAATGAACGCTTAGCAAGTAACTTCCCTTTACATTGGACTTCACATAGGACACCAGAAAGCTCATGTAGCTTGGGTGCGCAACTCCAACAGTGTCAGCAATGTCAATCCTATTAGCACCTGCGTCTACAACTGCTTGAAACACCTTGGCTAGAAACTGTAAATCAGATCTTGTAGCATCCTCTGCACTAAACTCTACTACAAGGCCGTGGCTCTTTGCATAGTCTACAGCCCAGACAGCTTTCTCGACAACACGCTCTGGAGGCATCCTTAGCTTGTACTTCATATGCAAATCAGATGTGGCTATGAATGTGTGAACAGCTGACGCCTCTGCCTCTATAACCTTATCAATATCAGCCTTGCTAGCTCTAGCGAGTGCTATGACTTCAACTCCTCGGACCTCTCTAGCTATTGCCTTCACAGCCTCAAACTCGCCTCTACTTGTTATTGGAAATCCTGCTTCAATAGAGTCCACGCCGAGCTCTGCTAATGCCAATGCTATTTCGAGCTTCTGCTGTGGCGTTAGAGAAATGCCAGGCATTTGCTCTCCGTCTCTTAGTGTTGTGTCAAGTAATCTAACTACCTTATCCCTTCCCCTGTACTGATTATTCGCATAACCTAAACTGTTCTGAGTTGGAGCAATACGCACCCCTCGCAAGCAGGTTTTCAAAAACTCTTTCGATAGAGCGGGTATATAAGCTATTATGCTTTATTAAATCTGTTTAAACACACAAAAAGCTTAAAAACCTGCTCAAAACAATCTATATCTAGCTTTATCGAAAACTCAGTATATAAGGTGAAGGTGATGGAACTCCAAGTTATGTAGCAGTGCAGAACACATTGAACCTGTTAAGGAATTGTAGCAATGAGGAGGTTCTATCAACATCAAAGGACAGAACTGTTGTGACACATCTGTTCTGTCAATGGTGAGTAGCTATGAGGGGCTCTAAGCTTGCTGTAGAGACATTAAAGCAAGTGGGTTTGAATGTAATCTTTGGCATCCCTGGACTTTCAAACATGGCACTCTACGACACTCTCGTAGATTACGTTACTAGTGGCGAAATAAGGGTTATTTTGATGAGACATGAACAAGGAGCTGCACACGCTGCTGATGGCTATGCCAGGGCCTCTGGGAAACCCGCTGTATGCACAGGAACCTCTGGCCCTGGAGCCCTAAACCTTGTAACAGGTCTTGCAACTGCGTACTGGGATAGCTCACCAGTTATAGCTATTACTGGTCAGGTTCCCAGATCCTCTATAGGCAAGCTATCTTTTCAAGAAGCTGATATTCCAGGTGTTGTAGCTAACATAACAAAGTTCGTGGTGCAGGTTAGGAGGGCTGAAGAGCTGCCAAAGTGGATTAAAGCTGCTACGTACATTGCTACTACTGGTAGACCAGGTCCTGTGGTAATTGATATTCCAAGAGATCTGTTCAATGAGGATGTGGATGAAAATAGAGTTAAGTGGTTCGATGGTTTTAAGGTGGAGGGCTATAGGGAGTTCCCAGAGATTGTGGACCCCATTATGGTGAAGAAAGCTGTAGAGCTTCTTGCAGAAGCTGAAAGACCTCTGATGCTTGTTGGAGCTGGTGCTGTGTGGTCACCTGCTGTAGAAGAGATTATCACCTTATCTGAAACACTAAGAATGCCCATAGTCTCTACGTTTTTAGGAAAGGCTGCTGTTCCAAATGACTACCCACTTTACATAGGTATGATGGGTTACTACGGAAGAGCTGAGGCTAATAAGGCATTCATGGACTCAGATGTGGTACTAGTAGTTGGTGCAAGGCTTAGTGACAGAACTATCCCCAATGTTAGAGATGTTATAGACTCTAAAAAGAAGCTCATACTGATAAACATAGACCCCACAGATGTGTATAAACATTCCTCGTACTTACCTGTAGAAGCATACATAATTGCTGATGTGAGAAAGGGTCTCAGAAAACTCATCGACGCTATTGCAGAAGTGGGTCTTAAAAAGGATAGGTCTCAGTGGTTGAGAAAAGTTATAGAATACAAAGAGTACTATGCTAAGCTCTACTACAGAGATGATGGAAGGGGGCTCAAGCCTTGGAAAGTGCTGAAAACCATTAGAAGCGTCTTGCCTCGAGACGCTATAGTGACTACAGGTGTTGGAGCACACCAGATGTGGGCAGGGGTATTCTGGGAATCATATGCACCAAGAACATTCATAAGCTCTGGGGGTATGGGAACAATGGGCTTTGGGCTCCCTGCCGCAATGGGTGCTAAGGTTGCTAGGCCTGATAAAGTTGTTCTGGATCTCGATGGTGATGGCTCATTCATAATGACTATGAATAACCTTGGTACAGCAGTAGATGAGGACATACCTGTAATTGTTGTGGTGTTTGACAACAGGACCCTGGGCTTGGTGAGGCAGGTCCAAGATCTGTTCTTCAATAAGAGGATAATAGCTGTTGACATAGGGCGTGCAACTGATTTTGTAAAGCTAGCTGAAGGATTTGGTGCACTAGGCTTTGATGCTCAATCCTATGAGGATCTTGAGGTAGCGCTGAAGAAGGCTATGAAGGAGAATGTGCCTTCTGTTATTAGGGTGCCTATCGCTAGAGATGAAAAGGCCTTGCCCACATTGCCACCTGGAGGGAGCTTCAGAGAGATGATATTGTATGAGCCAAGTGCAGATAGTTAGGGTTTTGGGTTACTACACTGACGCAGGATTTATAGAAAGGATTGTGGCAAACTTCAGAAAGCTGCTGATCGATGTTGATGCCATATGTGGAAGAAGAGTAAATGATGAAGGTCTGTATGAGGTGTACCTCGTTGTTAGGAACAATCCTAATTTCTATACAGCTGTGCTGAACCTGAGTAAAACGCCTACAATTGAAAAAGTAGAGGTGTTGGAGTACCACGATACCCCTGCCCTAGTTGATGAAAGGTGCCAGGGTTCTGAAAAGGTTTTTATTTTTTGCGTGCCCAAGCCTTTAAAGACCTGGGGTTTTTCGTGGGGTGTTGTACATGGCCAGGATATACAGAGATGAAGATGCAGATCTGAGTTACATAAAGAACAAGGTTATAGTGATACTGGGTTACGGTAGCCAGGGAAGGGCTTGGGCACTGAACCTCAGGGATTCAGGGCTCAATGTTGTCGTTGCTCTTGAGAGGCGTGGCGATAGCTGGAAGCGTGCTGAGGAGGATGGATTTAAACCTATGCCCACAAGGGAGGCGGTGGGCAATGCTGATACTATAGTGTTTCTAGTCCCAGACATGGTTCAAAAAAGCCTTTGGCTTAACAGTGTAAAACCATACATGAGGAGAGGAGCTGATCTTGTGTTTGCACACGGGTTTAACATACATTTCAAACTTATTGAACCTCCAAGCGATTCTGACGTGTATATGATAGCACCAAAAGCACCAGGGCCCATAGTTAGAAGAAGCTTTGAGAGTGGGTATGGTGTTCCAGCACTTGTCGCTGTGCATCAGGATGTAAGTGGATATGCAAAGCAAAAAGCACTCGCCATTGCTAAGGGGATTGGATGCACAAGAGCAGGTGTTATAGAGACAACATTTAAGGAAGAGACAGAAACTGACCTCTTTGGCGAGCAAGTAATTCTAGTGGGTGGTGTAATGGAGCTTATAAAGGCGTCCTTTGACACCCTAGTTAAAAATGGCTACCAGCCTGAGGTAGCATACTTTGAAGTATTGAACGAGCTTAAGCTAATTGTGGATCTCATATACGAGGGCGGGCTTGCACATATGCTAAGAGCTGTTTCTGATACAGCTAAGTATGGTGGTATAACAGTTGGCAGATTTATAATAGATGAGAGCGTCAGGGAGAAGATGGAGAGAGTGCTTGGGAGAGTCAAAAGCGGGGAGTTTGCTAAGGAATGGCTAGAAGAGTACGAAAAAGGTATGCCAACAGTCCAGAAAGAGTTAAAGAGCATTGAAGAAAGTCTCCTGGAACAAGTTGGTAGAGAAATAAGAAAGCTCATATTCAAAAAAGCTTGAATATGTTTAAAAATATTAGTTTTGAAAAAAGCTTTTAAGCAAGTACCATACTATTTTTAGCATGCGGTGAGCAAGGTGAAAGGTGGTCTAGAAATCCACAAGAGTTGAGACATTAGACACCACACTTAGAGATGGGGCTCAAGCTGCCGGTATTTCCTTTACACTTGAAGATAAGATAAGAATTGCTCTAAGCCTTGATGAATTAGGTGTCGATTATATTGAGGGTGGGTGGCCAGGTTCTAACAAGAAGGATGAGGAGTTTTTCAAAGAGATAAAGAGATATGGACTAAGCTACGCAAAAGTTGTGGCTTTTGGTAGCACTAGGAGAAAGGATGTTAAGGTGTGGCAGGATACTGGCCTAGAGGCTATATTGAAAGCAGATGTAAGTACCGCTACAATTTTCGGAAAAGCCTGGACCCTTCATGTACGTGAAATTCTGAGAGTGAGTAAAGATGAGAATTTGAACATGATTTACGATACTATAGACTTTTTGAAGAGACACGGAATAGAGGTCATATTTGATGCCGAGCACTTCTTCCAGGGTTTCAAGGAAGACCCTGAGTATGCATTGCAAGTTTTGAAAACAGCTGAGGAAGCTGGTGCAAGGACACTGGTATTAGCTGATACAAACGGCGGTATGATGCCGTGGGATGTCTATGAGATGACAAAGGCTGTTTTAAATAGTGTTAAGGCTACTGTAGGGGTTCACATGCACAATGATAGTGGATGTGCTGTTGCTAACACCATTATTGCTGTGTACGCTGGGGCTAGACATGTTCAAGGTACTATAAATGGTATTGGTGAAAGAGCTGGAAATGCTGATTTAGCTCAGGTAATACCTGCTCTAAGATATAAGCTGGGTTTGCGTGTTTTGAAAGGTGATGAGTGTATTAAGAGGTTGAAGGAAGTTTCACAGCTTGTGTATAGAGTTGTTGGGCTTCAGCCAAATCCCTATCAACCTTACGTTGGTGAATACGCATTTACACATAAGGCTGGTGTACATGTGGACGCTGTTTTGAAAAATCCTGTTGCTTATGAGCATGTAGACCCAGAGCTAGTTGGTAATAAGCGAAGATTTGTTATTTCAGAGCTTAGCGGTGCGGCTAATATTGTTGCACTCTTGAGGGAGTTTGGCGTAGATGTAAATAAAAAGGATGAGAATGTTAGAAGAGCTGTAGCAAAGATTAAAGAGCTTGAGAAGCAGGGGTACACGTTTGACAAGGCTCCTGCATCTGCGTTACTTATTGCGCTAAGAGAGCTGGGGTTGTATAACAGAAGAGTGGAGAACTATAGTTGGACTGTGTTCTCAAATTCCACAGGTATTTCTGTTGCAGTAGTCAATCTAGATGTTGCTACTAGTAGAGGTGTGGATTTCGATCCATTCGTAGCTTTGTTCAAAGCTCTTATAGACTCTGTAAAAAGGGTTTTGAATATAAGTGAAGAGCCTAAAATAGAGGTGAGCATCACTAAATCTCAAGATAACATGTACAGAGCTACTCTAACCTTTTACATCAATTCCTATAGCTGGTCTACACAGGGAGTTTCACTTAACGTTATTGAAGCACTGGTGAAAGCGTTTATAGAGGGTTTTGAATACATTCATGTGCTGAAAAGCCTTGGAAGAGCGTGAATTTTAGGCAGGGTGCGTAGTAAAATGAGAAGTAGGGTTGTTATAGAGGGAATTGAACGAGCGCCACACAGATGCTTATTTAAGGCCCTCGGCTTAACAGATGAAGAGCTCCAAAAACCATTTATAGGGATTGCAAACTCGTGGAACGAGGTTATACCTGGGCATAGACATCTGCGTGAAGTAGCTGAAGCTGTGAAAATTGGTGTTAGGATTGCTGGGGGAACTCCACTAGAATTCAATTCAATAGGCATTTGTGATGGCATTGCCATGGGGCATGAGGGTATGAAGTATTCTCTACCCTCAAGAGAGCTCATAGCAGATTCCATAGAGGTTATGGCCAAGGCCTACCAATTCGATGGCATTGTTTTGATATCTTCATGCGACAAAATAATCCCAGGAATGTTAATGGCTGCTGCAAGATTAGATATACCAGCTATATTCATATCGGGGGGGCCCATGCTCGCTGGACGTTTTAGAGGGAGAGATGTAGACCTACATGACGTTTTTGAGGCTATAGGGGGCTACAGAGCTGGTAAGATAGGTTATGAAGAGCTTGTAGAGCTCGAGAATGCTGCTTGCCCTGGTGTAGGTTCTTGTGCCGGTATGTTCACTGCAAACACTCTGAATATACTTTCTGAGGCGATAGGCATATCGCTACCTGGAAATGGCACAGCCCCTGCTGTTTCTGCAGAGAGGCTAAGACTTGCAAAGTATACTGGTATGATGATAGTTGAGCTGGTTAGAAGAGGTGTAACAGCGAGGAAGGTGATGACTAGAGAATCGTTTCTAGATGCCATAGCTGTAGATATGGCATTGGGAGGCTCAACAAATACTGTACTACACCTCATGGCAATAGCTAGTGAAGCTGGGGTTAAGCTTACTCTCGATGACTTTGATGAGATAAGTGAGAAGACCCCCACGCTTGCAAAGCTTAGCCCTGCTGGGGTCTACCATGTCCAAGATCTCCATGAGGCAGGAGGGGTTCCCGCAGTAATGAAGGAGCTCTCAAAGAAGGGTTTGATTCACACAACTAGGCTTACTGTATCTCTTAAGACT
>CAZMQK010000007.1:0-13681 GCA_964568685.1 uncultured Ignisphaera sp. | reverse complement strand
GGTATTTCAATAGGGCACGTGTCTCCTGAGGCAGCAGAAGGTGGACCTATAGGTGTTGTTAAAGATGGTGATGAAATTGTTATTGACTTAAGGAAGAAGAGACTCGATGTAGCTATCCCTGAAGTCGAGCTTAGGGAAAGGCTTGCCAGGTTTAAGCCTTTGAAAAAGAGCCTCGTAGGCTATTTGTACAGGTACTCACGACTAGTCACTTCTGCTAATACGGGTGCCATATTTAAAACTATTTAAAACTTAGGAAATTGCTCTTTATCTATTCGAAATTAGTGATGGTGTTGTATAGCAGTACAAGCATTTTTACTTCTTCACATGCAATCTTACGAACCTTTGCCTTTGATAAATCAAAGATGTAAACATGGTGTATTATAGAGATGTCTCTGAGCTCCTTTAAATCTTCAAATCTGTGTAACCCGTACTCCACCATGATTTTAGCTAATTGCTCTTTTGACGTTATACTAAGGAGTGCTGGGGGGATTAAAGGTACAAGGCCTGTAGGATATGCGAAAGTTATGAAGTGTGCACTACTTTTAAGCATTTGAACTATTTTCCTTAAGTGAGTAAGTATAATGTAGTTTGTCCAATCATCTATGCTATTCAATGGCACTGCATAGTAAAAAATCTCAATGCATTCATTAATAGAGCTCTTCTCGGCATAAACATCACACTTTGTATTATTAATAGTGTACTCAATCTCACAAGCATACCCCTTTTCCATTAGGTACTTGCATAAAAGCAACTCAGCTATAGCATGACTTATCGCAATGCCTTTATCTCTAACCAACTTCAGTGTTCTTAAGAGGACGCTTGAATCTGGTGAAAGGCCTATCTTTGTGGCGTAACGTAGTACTATAGATGTTCTATCAATAGAGCTTACGCCGTTGAATTGCATTGACATAGTGAAACACGTTCTCATTACATTGTACAAAAGTTACACAGCTTTGATTAAAGTATTAAGCTTATTTCAATAAAATGTATTTAACTACAGGATGCTAAACAGAAGGCGAGTGTGTATTGAGAATAGGAATAGTGTATTCATTAAATGACATAGCAGCAGTAGGCATTGTAAATGAGTTAATTCAAGGCATGACATGCAACAAGGATTATTTCAGTACAGATGATGTGAATGGAGCCCTACTCTGCAGGTTTAATACATTTGAAGTAGTTCTCCTAGAATTTGATAAGGAGGTTGTATTCCTAGATGACTTGGAGCTTAGAGGTAATACTGACTTTATCATAATTCCCTCACGTCATGAATCCTCAGCGCACATCAAGAGCTTTACTGTACATACCCCTGGAAATCCTTGGAAAAGAAGCGATTTTGGTGGAAGGCCTATGCGACTTTCAACATCTAATCCTATTCTAAAGTGGTACATGCTTCAAGAACTCTATAGGCTTAAGCAGTATTACCCAACCCTAGCATCATTTTCTGTAAGCTATGAGGTCACGCATCACGGTCCAACAACACCATCAAAGCCTGTGACATTCATAGAGATTGGCGGGAGCGAGAAGGAGTGGAGTAATGCTGAGGCTCATAGAGTTGTTGCATCAGCTATAAAGGGCGCCCTCGCACACTTTATTAAAGATCAGGGCGCCAGACCATGTATTGTATCAGTAGGTTTCGGGGGTAACCACTATGCATCTTTATTCACAAAAAGGGCTTTTGAAAAGAATGAGTGCTATGGCCATATGGTGCCAAACTACGCCATTAAGGAGCTGGCTTTGGAGGATCTAAAGATCGTCGCTGAAATGGCGATACAGCTTACTCCAGGGGCTAGGAGAGTCGTTATTGAGAAAATGCGAAGCGAGTTAAAGAATGCCATACTCCATACTGCAAGAAGCTTTGGACTAGAGGTTATCACAGTGTAATTTCATAGTTCTATGCCTAGAGTTTCACCAACTTGAGGAGATGCAAAGTCTACTCCTACCTCTTCTCTTATTCTATACCCTAGGCTGTATATAGAGTCTTCATTACCGTGCACTAACACCACCTTCTGTAAATTCTTTACCTGTTTAACAAAATTCAGTAAGTCTGAGGCGCCGGCATGACTTGAAAAGTCAAACCAGAAAACCTTGGCTCTAACCCTAGCTCCTCCACTCTCTAACACCCCTTCAGTCAGTAGCTTTCTTCCTGGCGTTGTTGATGCTTGATAGCTTACAAGCATAATTGCATTCCTAGGGTTATCATAGATTCTCTTTATATAGTAGAGTGCTGGACCTCCTTTTAGCATTCCAGCTGGTGTTACGATAACGCTACCCCCCTCCTTACATATACTTTTACGCATGCTAGAGTCCCTCACTTGTGTAAATACCCTGCTAGCTTTTTCCAATAAGTCATAGCGATTTACATACTCTCTGTAGAGCAACATCAATTCTAGAATGTCTCTAGCCATTCCATCGTAGTATACATTTGCGTGAAGCATTTTCTCAGCAAGTAAGGCCAATATCTCTTGCGACCTACCTAGCGAAAATGCTGGTACTAGTGCTATCCCCCCATCTTCTATAACACTCTTCACAGCCTCTATAAAGAGTTGCTCAACTCTTTCCCTAGGCGGATGATCATACATACCGTAAGTTGACTCCATTATCAGTACTTCTGACTCTAGCTTCTGATGTTGGACGCCTTTCACTATTCTTGTGTCAATTGTGTTCACATCGCCTGTGTACAGTATGGATTCCCCTCCTTTAAATTCTACCCTAAACATTGTGCTCCCTGGAATGTGCCCTGCGTTGACCGTATCCACAATAATGTCATTTATCTCAATTCTATCACCTATGTTAAATGTTTTAGCATTTCTCATCATAGCATCGAGTTCTAGAAACTCAAATGGTAAGTAGTAGCCTGAAATCCTTAGCAGATCCCCTATCATGAGCTTCGACGTTATTGCCGTGAACTTGCTCATATATATTGATGGATTTGCTGACACATAGAATAATGGGGCCGCTCCAACATGGTCTAAATGAGGATGTGTTATAAATATTGCTTTTAGCTTGCTTGGGGCTATTGAAAGCGGAAGCACGGGTTTGTCATCAATATCAAAAGAGATTCCATAGTCAAAGAGAGTGTAGCGCTCATCAGCATCTCTTCTAACGGCTACAGCAGCTCTACCAACTTCTCTACCTCCACCAAGCACTAAAACTTCTATCTTCATCTATGTTACACTCTGCATTTTAATCATATTTTAAGTGCTAGCTGTGCTGAAAAGCTCTTTTACTCTCTTAAAAGTAATTATTAAATAAGGTCGTATTGCTATGTTCAGCCCAAGAGAGCTTCAAAAGCAGTTAAAGCAATTAAAGCGTATGGGCATGAAGATTGACCAGCTACAGAATGTTCGGAAGGCTGTTATAGAGCTTCAAGATAGGCAAATAGTTGTAGAGAACCCAGAGGTTATGGTAATGGAGTTAGCTAATCAGAAGTTCTTCTATATTTCAGGTAGCGTTAAGGAAGTGCTGCTAAAGAGCAGTGAAGAGATTAGTGCTGAGGCAATAACTAAGATAAGTGATGAAGATGTGCAATTCGTGGCTGAATACCTTGGAGTGAGTAGAGAAGACGCAATGAATCTTCTAAGTGAGGCAAAGGGCGATATAGCAAAGGCCATAGAGCTAGGGCAAGCTAGGAAGGGCGTAAAGTCATGAGAATTGCTCTTATGTTTTTGTCTCGCTATTGATGTTTTGTGTAATGCTACTCATAATACGCTTCAGGCATTGACATAGCCTAGCTAAAATCTGCATAACTTCTTCATTAGCTATTGATGAGTACTGTGCGTATAAGATTTTATGTGCAGCAAAGCGCACAGAGTTCACATCTACTTCTCTACACATGGACTTTACCTTTTCTGAAATGTCGCACTCATCCATTAGTACCCCAAGTTCTGCTAGCACATACCTCCATATATAGTAGAACTCGCGTTTAGAAATTGGTAGTGAGCCTAGCTTTTCAACGCAGAAGTTTGTAAAAATCTTTACCTTTTCTAAGCACACTTCATCCACGGAATTCATTATGTATTATAAGGTGCACTGCAGTATAAAGGCTTATAGAGTCGTTTCGCAGGTGTTGCGATCCGTGAATCTCTTAGGAAAATTTGCACATGATTTACCGATGTTTTTTGCTGTAGCACTTCTCACACTTCTTCTTCTATCACTTACAGCTTTATACCTACCCCCACCCGAAGAGTTTATAACAGAGCTTCGCCAAACAGGTAAAGAGCTGAAGAACATAGCCAATATCACGCATGTCTCTGTTCGTGCTACAATAATATTTCTAAACAATGCTAGGGTTAACACACTGCTAGCTGCACCCTTCATTTCAATCATCATATACCCCACAATGATAGTCACCACCGCCTGGGTTTTGAGAGTAGCAGTTTCAGAAATTGCAAATAATACAGCTACTATGCAAGGGATCTTATACCAGTCAATAATACTACTTTTGCTACTACCTCACTCATACCTTGAGACACTCTCATACGGCATCGCTTTTGTATGCTCAAACAAGCTCATGGTGGCTTTACTAAGGGATCTAAGGAAAAAGCGGTTTACTGAAGACACTATTCTATACTATATTTTCGCTATAGTAGTCTCCTTTTTAATACTCCTCATAGCAGCTTTTGTTGAATCCTACTTAATGCCAGCCTAAAGTGAGGTGCTTCATATTGGAGAAGCCCTGTAAAGTTATTGCATTCTTAACGGATTTTGGTTATGAGGACCCTTATGCAGCAGCTATGAAAGGTGTAGCCATAGATGTGTGCCCTGATGTAAGAGTTATTGACATTACACACTCTGTGCAAAGCTTTGACATTGACATAGCTGCGTTTATCTTGCTCACTACATACAAGTACTTTCCTAAGGGCACAGTGTTTGTAGTTGTCGTGGATCCGGGTGTTGGCAGTGAACGCAAACCTTTGCTAATAGTCACGAGAAACTACTACTTCATTGGCCCTGATAATGGTGTTTTGACTGCAGCTGCTGAAGAGGATGGCATTGAAACAGTAATAAAGCTTGAAAATGATGTATACTTTAGAAAACCTATTTCAAGTTCTTTTCATGGAAGAGATGTCTTCACACCTGTTGCCGCTTGGCTTGCATGTGGTGTTGAGCCAAGGTTCTTTGGGTCTAGTCAGCCCATTGAAAGCATTAAGAGGTCTGCAGTGAGCATCTACATGAGTAAGGTCAGTCCAAGCTGTGCTGAGCTAAGGGTTATATATGTAGATAGGTTTGGCAACGTAATGCTTTCACAATACTATGATCACCTTGCAAAAGCCTTAGACATATCAATAGGTGAAGAGGTCTTGATATACAGTGGTGAAGAGGCCTTTAAAGCTACTGTGGAAAGAGTGTTCTCCGTTGTAGAGAGGGGAAAGCTTGTTCTCTACAAGAATAGCTTTGGGCTAGCAGAACTTGCGGTGAATAAGGGTTCTGCAAAAGAGCTTCTAAATGCATCACGAGGACAAGTAGTAAGGTTATGTAAGTGCATAGAGTGCCGGGGGTGACCCACCCATGCCCATCTAAACCCCGATACGCGGGGTCGCGTTGCATGGGCCACAGATGCCACCTAGTGCAAGACCTGGTTTAAAAGTTTTCAGTAAGGGTTGGAGCTCTTCACCATAATCAGTTTTGGAGTCACTCATCACTAAATAAGGTATAGCGTTTTGAGAATATAAGTGTCAATACTACATTGTGTAAATTCGCTTACATGAGGCTGCAAGAGCTGGGCCCCGAAAACTCTATTGCTATCTTGCACACATTTTTGCCATTGTTTAAAAATTCCGGTTGTTTTACTATGTAGAAGTCGTCATTGTAGTAAATCACTATGCCAAACACACGCTCTATCTTCCTGTACACGTGTGTGAGAAGGGTATAAGGAATGACGACGTATATGTAATCACTAAAAGGAATTCTTCTATATAGTTGCTTAATTAGCCTAGGCTTAACCCTTGTCTTCACCTCAAAAACATGGATAATAGGTCTTGAACTCCAATTCTCAAGAGCTAGCACATCAATTTCGTACCCTAGTACTCTGTAATTTTTATAAACAGTGAAGCCCACAGAAGCTAACTTCTTGTACAGCGACTCCACAATACTAGCTTCACTAAGGGTTTTTAACATGAGGCCTCTACAACTACTATTGTAAAGCACAGCAAGTAAATATAACACAGTGTTATACTTTATCTAAACTAATTCGCATAGCACAATACCAAGTCTAATAAGTTGCTTAATTAACTAAACCCTCTTAATACCACCTTTAGAAAATTCATCTGAATAATTACAGTATTACTGCAGGAGGCAAAGTAGTACACGAGCCGTACAGTAAATTAATGCCTGACATAGTAGATAGTTAGTGGAGCCAAACCTCAGTGGTGTGGGTGTCAACAGGATAGCGCAAGCCCCCAGGCTGGGGCTCCAAGGGTACTAAAGCCCTTGGGGCTCTGGCTTGGGAGCATGTGCTATCCTGTTGACACTCACACCACTGAGGGGCTAAGCCATATTTCTCATAGCATACCTCTCTGCAACAACTATACCGCTTCTATACAGTTTTGCACAACACTTTTCACAGAATTTACTTGTCTTCACATCCACATCTTTTAATGAGTTGCTGAAGTTCATTACGCATCTGGGGGTTTTGCAGTGTTCTAGCCCTAGTAAATGCCCTAGCTCATGAAGTACCTCTTTCTCCACTCTGTTAAGTAGAGTCATTTTGGTTCCCCCCATCGCTAGGCGTGCTAAAAACACTGCTGCAGTTTTTAGCCATGGTATTGCTAAACCGAATACAAAGTTTAGGCCCATTACATATGCATCTTTGCTGGAGAGAAGCATCACATATACATCTTCTTTTGAGAAGTTACTAGCGTATTCCACAATGAATTCGGCTAGGTACTGCCCTCTTCTGCTGTCATAGAGTGCATCTGGTATTGCTACAGCTTCTTCACCAATTATCTGAGCATTGAAGGCATCTTTTAGCACAAATGCTACGTGATTCACTAAATCTATTTCAACACCCCTTTCATACAGTAGCAGTATTTTTAGCAACAAGCCCACCTTTTCAGTAATGCGGGAAATACATCATAGTTCAGCGCGCGAACTTTTCATCATTACACTATGTACCCAGGTATTTGAAGCCTTCTCTCAATATACCTAGCAACTCCGCTTAAAACTATTGAGAAGGCCACGTAGATCATGGCAAGCACTGTGTAGACCTCCACATATAGAAATGTTCGTGTAGCTATAAGCTTGCCCATGTACATAAGCTCTGGAGCCGTAACAAAGTACGCTATAGATGAGTACTTGAAGAGGTATATAGCCTCATTAGTAAGTGTTGGAATAGCTATTCTTATTGCTTGTGGTAACGCTATGTATAACATTGTACTAAGCTTAGTTAAGCCGAGTGAATATGCCGCTTCAATTTCACCGTAAGGTATAGAAGATAAAGCTGACCTTATGTACTCAGATTGATACGCAGCTGAGTTGAGTCCTATAGCTATTATTGCAGATAACACGGGGTCAAACTTTATACCTACTTCTGGAAGTGCGTAATACACAAAGAAGAGTTGAATAAGCATTGGTGTACCTCTGAACAGCTCAACATAGATATGCATAATTATCTTTAGAACCTTGTGAAGAAAGGCCCTCGCAATTGCTATGCATATGCCTCCGGCGAATCCTATAGTATATGATGTGAAAGTGATTATGAATGCTGTTTTAAGGCCTTCTAATAGAAATGGCCAATACTTTGAAATAACGTAAAGCAATTAACTAATCAATGTGCATAACCTTTATCCACATTATACACATACTTCATTCTATCCATGAACCTCCTCACCCTCTCGTTACATGGGCTCAGTATTACCTGTTCTGGTGCCCCCCTCTCCAAAATTACACCATTATCTAAAAACAGCACCTCGTTAGCCACCCTCATGGCAAAGCCTATTTCATGTGTAACTACAATCATCGTCATCTTCGCCTTAGCTAGTTTCTCCATGACATTTAGAACCTCCCATATGAGCTCGGGGTCTAGCGCTGAGGTGGGCTCATCAAACAGTATAAGCTTTGGCTCCATGGCCAGGGCCCTTGCAATTGCAACCCTCTGTTGCTGACCTCCAGAGAGTTGTGCAGGATACTTATTCCACAACTCTTCTGTAATCCCAACAGCTATGAGAGCCTCCTTAGCCTTTTTCTCAGCTTCATGCTTAGATAGCTTCTTTACTTTAGTCAAACCAAGTGTAACATTTTCTAGAGCTGTCATATGACTAAAGAGGTTGAAGTGCTGAAACACAAACCCTATTTTGCTTCTTATGCTATGGATGTCGCGTTTTCTAAGAACGTCCTCTCCATCAAATACTATCTTCCCTCTATCAGGCATGATAAGAAGGTTTATACACCTAAGAAGAGTTGATTTGCCTGCTCCTGAAGGCCCTAGAATTACCTTAGTTTCTCCCTCATTCACATCAAAGGTTACCCCCCTCAACACAGGCTTTCCATCAATAAACTTCCACAAATCCTCTACAACTAGAAGTTTACTTACCATTGCTATACCCCGGAGCCTAGCATTCCCATGGACTTTAACTTACTGTGAATATTGTTTGAGAGTATTGATAATGGATAGCATATAGCTAAGTAAATCACTGATACAAACACCAGAGGCCACATGTAATCCATTATTACCTGAGCAACGTGAACTGCCTGGGTAAACACCTCCACAACGCCAATAGCATACGCTATTGATGTGTCCTTTAAAACTATGGTAAAGTCGTTAATCCATGAAGGTAAGGCTATTCTGAAGGACTGTGGCAAAACTACATAGAGAAAGGCCTCCGCCCTTGTTAAACCAAGAGAGTATGCTGCTTCTAATTGCCTAGTACTCACAGCTTTTATGGCACTTCTAAATATCTGCTCTTGATACCCTGCATCAACAATAGCTATGCCTAGTATAGCAGCGCAGAGTGGTGGAAGCACTAAACCTATGCTAGGTAATCCGTAAAAGACTAGAAATATGGATAGAATAAGTGGTACACCTCTTAACACTCTTGCAATCCAGTCTACAACAATAGAGAGGGTTTTAGTGGCAAATACCTCTATAAAGGCCATTAATATACCTAGAGCTGTTGCAATGCCAAAGCTGAAAAAAGCTAGCATTAGCGTGTTTGAAATTGCTGAGAGTATTATAGGTATGTATGGCGTAAAACTTTGCCACATGACCTCTAAGACCTTGTCTAGCTACTGAGATATTTCTGGAGTATTGCTTGCCACTCTGCAGAGTTGAGAAATTCTTTTAAAGCGTTGTTGAGCTTGTTAAGTAGTTCTGCATCCTCCTTTCTCACAGCAAATCCGTAGTTCTCATTTGTTTGAATGATCCCAGTAATCTTGACATTCCTAACCTTTTCAAACATGTTTGCTACGGGGCTATCTACAACCACTGCGTCTGTCTTTCCATTTTCTAGGTCCTGTACAGCTAAGACGTAGCTTGAATAAATTTTGATGTCTATATTCTTACCAGTTTCATTAACGAAGTCTTGAAGCATAAGTTGCGCTGTAGTGCCGCTTTGCACTCCAACAGTTTTCCCAACTAGGTCGTCAAGGCTTTTGAACTCGTATGAAGAGCTCTTGCGAACAAGTATTGCTTGGTCAGCTCTCCAGTAAGGTACTGTAAAAGCGACTACTTGTGCCCTTTCCTCTGTTATTGTCATACCGGATGCTATGACGTCTATTTGCTTATTTAATAAGGCTGGGATGAGTCCATCGAAATCCATTTGAATTATTTGAACATCATAACCAAGTTTATTTGCTAGTGCTTTAACTAAGTCTATGTCTATTCCAACTACTTCCCCCGTTTTCTCATCAATATATTCAAATGGTGGAAATCAGGTGAGGTTCCAACACGAAGAACTTTTTGCCACTTTGCTGAATAAGCGTAGATGCAACAAACATAGCTGCACCTATGACTACTATAAGGGTCACTACAATTACTATTAGTGTTGATATTTTCATTATATCATCATCTGAAGGAGTGGTTATATTTGTAATAAGGCTAAAAATATTGTTGAAAATACTCAGTAAAACGATTTTGCCTCTTCAGAGAAGATAGTATTGAAGGCCTCTCGCACAACATGCATCTTGTCCTTTAGTTCTCTTCTTATATAGAGCCTGAGAAGCATGGCTATTTTTGGCATACTAAACCATGTGAACTCTAAGACCTTCCTCCTCACTAATCCCCCTCCTTCGCTCATGATAATTATTTCATCTGCTGAAAGCATTGGATTAAGCGACAGCTTGGGGGTGTCTATAAAGAAGCTGTGCCCCCTCGTTACGTCAAGTCCTCTATCTCTTAGCTCAACCTCTAATAGAGTTTCTATAACATCTTTGCTTCTCGTTATTAACTCTACTGGTGTTCTCGTACTAGAGAGAGGCAGCCTATATTCTAAGACAAGCTTGTAAGGGATCTTTCTATATAGGTACTCCTTAACCTCCTTTAAAGCTATAACATTACTGTTGTAGATAAGGCTATAATCGTCTAGCTCTACGTATTTATCTGCATTCTTAATCACCTCATCAAAATCTATTATCCTCTTACTACCGATCATCGCTATAATGTCTCCTAAGAATTTGGATGCAGCTCTCACTGTCTTGTGGTAGTACACAGTTGAAAACATGTATATGCGTGCCAGCATCAGCTGTTCCAAGGAATCCAAAGCTCTGTAATCCAATACAACATCGTCTCCGTAAATTCCAAGGTAGTATGATATTCTTTGCCAATCTACATGACTTCCATACCCAGCCCCTGTGTAGTAAGAGTCTCTTAGTAGGTAATCTATGATGTCCGCGCTATACACCCCTTTAAGGATGTAGAAAAATGATTTCTCAGAACCCGCATCCTGTATCCTACCTCTAAAAGGCCACTCAGCTCCCTTAGAGCACTTTAGCGCCACTTCAACGTCCCTTAATTTATACCCATACTCATTTATGATTTTCTCTACAGCTTCTGCAACTTCTGGGATTTTTGATACTACTTCTGCACCCATATCCTCATGTGTGAGATTCCTCGGTATAAGCACAACATCTTCAAATAGATGGCTGAAAGGGCCGTGACCTATATCGTGCAGTAGCGCTAAAAGCCTCATTAAGACTACATACCTCTCTAAATCATGTTGTCTAACCCTATACTTCCTTACAATATCTCTCACCATAGTCTCAACAACGTGGGCTACACCTAAACTGTGACTGAACCTTGCATGAGTAGCGCCTGGGTAAACAATATCAGCTACAGAAAGCTGCTTAATTCTTCTTAGCCTCTGAAAAGCACTTGAATCAACAACTCTTTGCTCATGATCGTAAATCTTTATGTATCCGTAAATAGGGTCCTTAACAATTTTATACCTCCCAAGATCCATAGACTGAACCTAGGCTAAAACAAAAACCATTTTTAAACCAAATAAATTTTCAATTTCATCTTTTTACTTCATTATCTTAGGTATTCTACTATTATGTTTAACACATCTTCTAGCCTGTTGTTTCCTACAATTACTATTCCTCTTCCTAGTTCTCTGTTCCATATTATGAAGCCTGGTGTTGCAAAAATTCCGTAGTTCCTAGCTTCAATGATGCTTTCTTCAATTATTTTGTTTATTACTTCTGTGTTTATGTTGATTTTTGTTGTGTCCTTTATTGTTTCAGCGATTTCTTCTGGTTTTGGCTTGATGCCTTTGATGAGTTGGCTGTACATAGCCTTCATTGTCTCTAGTACTGCTGTTGAATTTCTCGTTACTATGTATAGTGCTGTGATGTTTCTGTGTATTGGTAGAGCACCTTCGTGAACTATGAAGGTTTTTAGTATTAGTGCGAAGGTGTTGTTTCTAATAAGTTCTTCGAGCTTTGGTAGAGTTTCGTTGTAGAAGTATGCGCATGCTAGGCAATACACATCTTCATATATGATCATATAGTATTTTGAGTTTAGAGAGCCTATAACGGGGGTCTCATTTATGTAGATTTTTGGAGGTTTCAGTGTTTCAGCTAAAATTAGAACTTTTGGCACGTTGTATATCGGTATTATGACACCTCTATATCTTATATACAAATCTCTCATATACTCTATGTAGATGGTTGGAATGAGCTCTTCTTTAATGATGTAGTAGCTTTCAAAGACATTGAATAAGCGCTTAACTGTTTCAATATTTGTTAGATTTATTGTTGTATAGAAGCCAGATATTGGAAAAACACTCCTATTGACCAAGATACTTCTAACATTGTCGTCTAAATCATTGTATCTTACGATACAAAGCGAAAATGTTATGTTCACAGCACCATTTGTGTCGTGTAGTATAGACCTGCTTATGTTCTTCGATATAGCTAAAAAGAGAGATTCAGTTGGTGGCACACTTAAATATACGACAAAAAACGTGTTGTTGTTAATGCTACATCTAGTAGAAGTCGTTGTATATGAGGCAATTGACTGTGTACCACGATTAAACATTTCCCTTGTCAATGAATAAATGATTGAGCTAATTACAACAATCAAAATAATGACAACTAAAACTTTCTTCATGGTCATACATAAAAAAGTATTACTCAAGGAGAAAATAAAAATTTATGTACCAAAGCTTATGAAGCTTTCTACGACGTTTAAACTTTTTCAAACCTCTTCTTCTCTTAGACCTCCTATAGAGAAACACAACAATCGCACCAGGCACAGCAACAATTATCAAAGTCACAATCAAGATCAGCTGGGTGTAATCTACGCTTCTCTGTGCAAGGTTTGGAAGAGTCTTTAGAACTATTTTCGACAAGTGATCGAAGTTTAGCTTAACTGCATAAATATTTGAAACCTCAATTGCTTCAGAAATCTTAGTTCTATTACCTACTTTTAGAGTTCCGACAGTATAAATCACGTTATTATTTACGAACATTGTGCTCATTGTCAACTCAACACTATAGTTATAATCGCAAGAGAGGCAAAATTCGTCAACTACATCAAGGTTTGTATTGTGGACAGTTAGATAGTATCTGTCTAAATCTTCAAAGCTTTTAATCGAACTCACAACAATGAAATTATTTGCAAAGGTAATCCTTGTGTATGTACCTGGCAAATTAACTTTTTTAACAATTTTCAAATCCTTTGAAACTTTAACAATATTGCTTACATCGATTATACAACTATTCCCAGTAGAATAAAAAACCATTCCATAGGGATACTCATAAATATCTAGATCAAGAGAAGAAACAAGTTTTAAATCCTTTGTCAAAACCTCAATTCTCCGGTTCCTTTTATCATCATTTAAACTTACAACTCGTACATCACCAGGAACAGGATTTATACCAATAGATGTAGCCACACCGCCCCCACCAACAGATGAATTAGAGTAATAAACTTTAGAAGCATTTAAATCTCCAATAGGAATTTTTCAATAAGCCACTCAACATCATCGAAATTATTAACACCAACAAAACCAACAACATAAACAAATTGATCACCCGCAACAATAGAAATGGCATGAGACCCCACATAAGAAAGTCTATAACCAGCTAATGTAAGATTAGAATAGAAAACGGCAACAAACCACCTAGAACCATCATCAACATTAGCAAACCCAACAACATACAAAAACATCAACTTGTAGAGTACAATTGTAAGCAGAGTTAATAAAAGATTTAACTCAAAAACTGATTAACTCACCACCACTAT
>CAZMQK010000006.1:43403-50988 GCA_964568685.1 uncultured Ignisphaera sp. | reverse complement strand
CCCTATACTTGCCGCCAGCAGTCCTAACAGCCCTAATCCTGCCCTCCCTAACCCAGCGGGAGAGGGTGGAGTAGCTAATACCAAGACGCTGGCAGACCTCCCTAGGTCTCAAAGCCTCTCCGAACTCTCTGAAATAGCTGACACCAGTAGTAGTGAACAGAATCAGAGCTTATAAACCTAACACCCAAACATCAACTACGAAACAGACCTTTTTTACTAAACTTTTTGCTTATCTCAAGCCAATCCTCTTTTGTGAGCTTCCAACCCATTGCACCTGCATTTTCCTTAACATGCTCAGCGCTACTCGCCTTTGGTATGGGGACAACATTATCTATGCAGATAAGCCAGTTAAGAGCTACTTGGGCAGCTGTTTTTCCATACCTACTCCCTACCTCAGCTAAGAACTTGCTTCTTGCAAGCTCTCCTCTCTCAAGTGGTGTGTACGCTATGTACATAAGCCCCTCCCTCTGCGCATAGGGTATAACACTATCCTCGTCATCTCTGTGGAGCAGGCTGTAGTGATTCTCTACAGCAACAACATCGTATTTCTTAGAGCAACTCCTAGCCTCCTCAACACCTCTCACACCAAAGTTTGAAAGCCCATAGAACCTTATAACACCCTCATCCACTAGCCTCTCAAAAGCCTTCACAGTTTCACAAATAGGAACAGCATCACTAGGCCAGTGCAAGAGGTAGAGGTCTATGTATGTCCCAAGCCTTCTAGCACTAGCATGAGCAGACTTCAAAACGCTATCGTAAGAGGCATTCGTAGGCCAAACCTTTGTCACAATGAATACGTCATCTCTACTAAAACCCCTTACAACAACGCCGACAAGCTCTTCACTATGGCCGCCCCCATACATTTCAGCAGTATCTATAAGAGTCATTCCAAGGGATATTCCTGTCTTTAAAACCTCAATCCACTCAGCATCCCTAGTGTAATCAGGCGTCCAGTAGCCACCACCAATACCCCAGGTGCCCATGCCAAGAGCAGATACACAGCCAATTTTACTAAAGCACTTCACATTCCTAACCAAAGGGCTTCACCACATTATGCATAGCGTGTTGCTACACCTAAAATCATTTCTAATGAACATGATTTTAGCATGGTTCAGCTTCACGATTATGCGTTAACAGCTATATAGTTGTTGTGACTTTTATAGCAAGAGTTATAAAGGTAATAAGGAAAACTAAAGTGCGGGTCTTGGGATTTATGAAGCTAAGGGACGTTTTACCTTGGATTGCGTCAGCAATCATAACACTTCTACTCATCATATACATTGTGTTGAGGTTTTTCCTTGGTGCACTACTAGTTACAAAGCCAACTGAGATTCCACCCCCTCTCATAGGTAATGCGACGTACACTGTGAGCATTGTTGATGGAGTGGTGTACTTGCCTCTTCCAAGAAAGCTTACCAATGTGAGTGTTGATGAGGCGCTACTCTGGAGGAGAAGCATAAGAGAATATGCAGAGGAGCCTATTACAGTAATTCAGCTCTCTATGGTTCTCTGGGCAACCTATGGAGTTAATGAGGTTAGGTGGGGATTTAGAACCACACCTAGTGCTGGTGCTACTTACCCACTTGAAGTATATGTTGTTGTTGGGGAGAGGGGAGTTGCAATAAACTCCACACACTTTCTAGCCGCAGGAGTCTACAAGTACGACTCCTTTACACATAGCCTTAGAGTGGTTAAGCTGGGTGATTTAAGGAAAGAGCTTCAGGAAGCTGCCTTGGGTCAAGAGTGGGTTGGGAAAGCCCCTGTAAACATTGTTATAGCAGCTGTTTTCGAAAGGACTACGAGAATCTATGGCGAGAGGGGTAGGGTTAGGTACGTCCCCATGGAGGTGGGCCATGCAGGGCAGAACATATACCTAATGGCCACAGCCCTAGGCCTTGGGACAGTGGCTGTCGGCGCCTTCTATGATGATTGGGTTGCTAGGGTTATAGGGCTTCAGCCTAACGAAGAGCCTCTGTATATAATGCCTGTGGGAGTTCCGCAAAAACCCTACAGGGCGTCCTTTGAGGATATCAACAAGTTTATAGAGAGTAGAAGGGGGTGAAAGTGCACTTAACTAAGGCTCGCATAGCACTAGTAATAGTTGAAGCAACTTCAATACCACTGCTACTGCTCTCAGCAATTTACGTTATAACAGGATATCAGCTAGTCTACCCTGACAAGATCTGGCTCTTCCCAAGCCCAAGAGCAATACATGCAGATAAAGTACTTAGAGTAGCAATAGTAGCTCTAGGAGCACTTCATGGTGTAGCAGGTGTAGTACTGCTTTGCGAACGCAAAATTAGAAATAGGTTTACTAGATCTGCAGTTGAGCTATTTGTGCTAATAGTTATAGCTGTGCTCTTTACAATGCTACTCATAGCTGACATTACATACTGACCTCCTCAACACCCTAAGGGGGCTCACAGCACATGTGTAGGTAATGGAATTTTCAAATATTGTATAGCGCTTTTTTAACGATATCTAGCACCTTTACCTGATCGCCTATTTCCCTGGCTTTCTCAAGCTCCTCCCTTTGCCTATATATGAACAGAGCTTTTTTCATAGCATTTGCGAAGAGCTCTTTTGATAGCCTAAGCCCCTCTACGGGATCCATTCTGTATGTGAACTGATCTAAAACAAACCAACCACTGTAGCCAGTTTCTATTGTTGCAAGTAGGAAGTCTACTAGCTGCCACAGATCACCTGTTCCCACAACCCTATCCTCGTCATTGCTATGCGCTTTTGCTGTGTTTATGTGTATTGCTAGTAGCGGTACATCCATAAGCTTTGCAAAGTGCACAGCGAACGCAGGCTCTACTGCGTACATGAGCTCGTGTCCAAAATCTATTGTTATCCCAACAACGTTTTTACCGAGCTCCTCATTAACCTTCTTCGCTATAGCCACTGCAACATACGTTGTTGGCATTATCATATTGCCCTCTTTAGGCTCTTTTAGCTTTGCTTCTAATGATAGCTTCAACCCCCTCTTACTCGCTTCATCTGCTAGCTCCCTAATCCCGCTAACAAACAGTCCAAGCTTTTTACCATAGTTAACCTCAAAACTATAATCCCAACCATCTTGCCCAGGCCAGAAGGAAACCACGTCTACGCCAAGCATCTTCGCTATATCCATAGAATCTACAAGTATTTCAAAAGACTTCTTCCTAAGGCTAGGGTCAGGGTTTGTGAGGCTACCAAGTTTAAGTATGGGTACGCCTGCGAGGTCGAGAGCAAGGCCCGCCACTTCCATACCCTTGGATTTGGATAGCCCCAGCACTTCTTCAACTAACTGCCAATTAACTTTAAGCATCGCGTCTAGAAACTCAGCATTTATTGGTGTAAAACCCCTTATCCCTGCTCTCCAAATCCTCTCAATTCTAGACTTAACGTCAGAGGGGAGATCAGGAGAGTAGCCCCGGGACATAAACCTATCGCTAAAGCCTCCAGCAGCCCACGTACCACTGCTAAACTTTATATCAAATGTGCTAAAGAACTCATCAACACTCTCACCCTCTAAAAACCCTGTGAATTTATCTAATAACCCCAGGTTTTGAAGTCTCATACCTCTCTTCCCAAGGAGATACCAGGGTATTAGAATAATATAAATCTACATGAAGGAGGAGTCTAAGGAGTAGCACTAACTTATAGGTGTACAGCTATGCGCTACACACGTTTAGCATAAGTTGGTAGTAAGTCAGCAGGGCTCCCTGGGGTCTTTACTCCTCTTACCCTAGGTCAAGAGGTCCTTAGCCTTACTCTACTCCATCATCTTTACAGCTTATGGTTAAATAGCTAGCGGGACTAGGCGGTGTGCTTTGATATGTTCACATTCTTTATGAGTATGTAGGGGGCCTTTGTTGGCGTCCTTACCTCCCACCACTGAATATTGTAGAGCTCTCTTCCAAGCATGGCCACGTTCTTCAATATGTTTCCAAATCTATCAGCTATTCTAACTTTGGTTATAGGCCTGGCTATCCTCCCGTTCTCTATATAAAATATTGCGTCTCTAGCCACAGTGGAAAACACACCCTCAATATAGTTCTGAAGCCTTGTGTACCAATTGTTTGTTATGAGTAAACCCCTTCTAACTTCTGCCACCATCTCGTCTATAGTTGCTGTACCTGGTCTAACAACAATGTTCCAGGGAACAGGGATCATCCAACCAGCATTAGCAGTTGTTCTGGTATTCATGAATGTCGCTGTCTTGGTGTTGTGCAGAAACACTTTAAGCACACCCTCCTCTATCACTGACTTGTTGTACGTCTCCACCCCTTCGTCATCAAAACTCCTAAAGTTGGGTAGCTCAGTATTTCTCGGCTCGTCTAAAATTGTTAGTAGTGGTGAGGCTACAGCATCCCCAGGACTATTCTTCATGAACATGGACCACCCCATGATAACGTACATTGCCGAGGTCATGGAGATTATGTACTCTAAGAGGTTTGCAAACACCATTGGGCTTAGAATAACGTCATATACCCCTGGCTCTACCTCACCCCTATTCCTAGAGTCTACAGCATAACGCGAGGCTGTGAACGCCATTGACTCTAAGCCGCTGAGGTCAAGGGTTGTTGAAGTGTAGCACCACTGGCCACTTCCATCGGGTTGTGCAAAGGCTCTCAAGTACCCCTGTATAAACGTCTTCTTCTCTTCTAACAGAGCTCCTCTTGATGTTGCTAAGGCTGTTTCCACATACCCTACCTGCAGCATTCCTGCAACACTTTCAATGCTCTCCCTATGAGCAACCTCTATAACCCTCTCAGCAATGTTGTTCATATCATTAGCAGCTTCTATAACCCTCTTGTCAACCACCTCCTCAACATACCTAATCTTGCTTGGCTCTGGTAGAGGAGCATAGATGGGGGACTCCGTGACCCTATTAGCTAAGGAAATTATCGAATCGATGGGCTTTTGCAAGTCCCCGAGGCTTTTAGGCTCAAAATGCAGAGTAAAGATCCTCTTGTTCTTAGCTAGGTAAAGATCTACAGACATCCTCCTCCAGCTTTGAACAACACTAACACTACTGTTAGCTATCTTAACCATCACACTATCAACTACCTCAATTTTTGCAGCAGCATCGTCAAACCCCTTCTTCATGAGCTCGCTTACAAATCTCGATATGTCATCCATGTTCACACTACTCATGCTACAACCCCCAGCCTAGCGCTCCTCAATCTCACGTCAGGGCCTCCAAACCATACAGGCACGCCTTGAGAAGGCTCACCCTTTCCACAGGTACCTGCATAGAACCTCAGCTCCTTTCCAACAGCGTCGATGTTGCTGTAAAATGCTTTTGTCGTGATTTCAAGGACAGGGTTCCTAACAGGTTTCGTGAGCTCACCATTTTCTATAATGTACGCCTCTAAGCCCACGTACCTCTGGCTCCACCTCTCGTCATCTATATTCCACTCCATGTAGCTCTTCATGTACACCCCCAGCTTTATGTCCTCCAACAGCTCCTCAAATCTATGGTCCCCTGGCTTTAGATAGGTATTAGCCATTCTCACTATGGGTTCGCTAGCGTAGTCCATGGCTCTCGCAGCAGCATTGCTCTCAACGCCAAATGTTTTTGCAGTTGCTCTATTATGCAGAAGCTCGTTTATCGCACCCTCTTTGTACAAGTACCTAGCTCTCGCAGCCACGCCCTCATCATCATAGAGGTAAAAGCCGTAGCTCCCAGGTATCGTGGGGTCGTCTATTACTGTCGCATATTCGTTTCCTATTCTCTGCCTCAGCATGCTTGGCTTTATAAAGCTCTTACCAGCTTGTGCAGCCTCTCTCCCAAGAATTCTATCAGCTTCACTAGGATGCCCGCAGCTCTCATGAACTATTAGTGCTACTACTTCGCTCCCCACAACAACAGGCACAGCTTCTTTTGGAGGCTCTACGCCCTCTAGAAGAACCCTTTCAAGGGCTCTCGTCTCCTCTCCTCCAGATTCCACCAACCTCCACTTCTCTAGCCACTCAAGGCCTCCAGAAGCGCCAAAGAATGCAAACCTCTGGGCGTACCCCTTCTGTGGGTGGTGAACCACAGTATTGTACTCTACTGTAAGCCTGGGGATAGCGCTAGAGATGTAAGCACCATCAGTGCTCATAATGAGCTTTTCCTCTGTCCACTCGCTATACCAAAGCGTTGTAACAGGAACCTTTGCTTCTTTTACACTCTCTGACACTCTCTCCCAGAACTCCCTATGCAAAGCTAGCTTCTCTTCCAAGCTCAAAGACGCGAAGCCCTTGACAGGTGCAACAGAGTACCTCGCTCTACCCAACCTAGCATCAGAAAATGCTATAGGGCTTTTCAAAAGCCTCGCGTGAGCCCTAGCCCTGGAAACAGCCAGCTCCACAACTCTTTGAATACTCTCCTTACCCAGCATATTAGTTGAGGCAAACCCCAGGCCACCATCTACAAGCACCCTCACAGCAATGCCTTCAGAAACCTCACTATAAGCAGAGATCACAACACCATTTCTAGACATAAAACCAGCTGAATCAACCTTATGGTACCGAGCCTCTGCATAACTAGCCCCAAGCTCGCCAGCCACCTTAAGAGCATAGAGAAGTAAATCCTCCAAGCCCTGCACCAAAATGTAAAGGGGTGCAGGAACACAAAAATGTTTTTCCTCACTAGACCCACTAGAGCTAGTTCAATGCGGTGGAATACCGCATGATATGAGAAGAATTGCTAAGGCTATGGCAAAGCCTAAGAACAGTGCCTAGGACTCTGAACAGCTGTAGGCTGTGCTGAGTAGTGACTAGTGTAGCAGTAATGCATAGTGCTAGCCTACAAAATAGCCTCCTCTTCAACAAGAGTGCTCTTAGTGGAAGGATAGGAGCTACACCTAAACAATTTTTAACGTTTTTTTACTGAAATAGTTGCTGTTAAGGAGTGCTATGAAGAGTACCCCTGGAACTGAAGTATGATGAGAAGGCATTTAACGGATGAAGGCATTTTGGATGTACAGTCTGCAGTGAGCATGGCAGTAGCACTTTTATTCTTATAAGTTACAGCGTGTGTAATGTGAGGTGCTAAAAATGGATGCTAGGGAGGTGCTCGACCTACTTGCCTCAACAACAGTTGTATTCCTAGCATTCTCCATCAACCATATGATGGCAGGGAATGTAGAAAGGATGCTGGCCTACCTCTTAGCAACTGCCACAGCTTTTCTACTTCATGAACTTGCTCACAGGGGGGTTGCGAAGTCGCGGGGGGTTTACGCTGTCTACAGGGCTTGGTACCCTGGGCTTTTGCTAGCCCTCGTTTTCGCTATTGGGACTAGGGGTAGGTTTGTTTTTGTTGCTCCAGGTGCTGTCGAGATCTACATGCCTATATACATACCAGGGCTAGAAGCTGCAATAGCCGTTGCAGGCCCTATTGTAAACACCGTTGTAGCACTCACGTGCTTACCACTAGTGCTAACACAAGCACAGCTATACCCACTAACTATGTATGCTTATACTGTGGGCTATGTCAACGCCTTTTTAGCATTCTTCAACCTCTTGCCAATACCTCCGCTAGACGGGTTTAAGGTGCTTAGGGCAAGTTGGGTGAGGTGGCTCACAGCTTTCACATTGGCAGTTGCTATGCTAT
>CAZMQK010000006.1:0-43303 GCA_964568685.1 uncultured Ignisphaera sp. | reverse complement strand
AGGGCAAGTTGGGTGAGGTGGCTCACAGCTTTCACATTGGCAGTTGCTATGCTATTTTCATACGTGTTTCTACTATAGAATTCTCGCACTCCTAACTCTAAGCACACCATCCTCAACCTCAGCAATAGTGGCTCCACCTAAGTTAAGCAGCTTATAGAACCTATAGTATTCAAGGGTAAGCGAGTCAGAGCAAGGCTAGTCATCATATCTCAGTCGAAACACGGCTCATCATGTCGTGTACATTATGCCTTGCTAGGGCTATAAATGTATGCCGCTTGGCTTAGAGTACGATTTCTCTATGCTCTTTTGGTGCAAAGAGAGCTTGCGAAGACAGTGCTCTGGTTAGGTTCTGGTAAAGCTTGCATCTTTTTGATAAACCTTGCCGCTCTTTAGATGATGTAGAGTAGGGTCTCCTTTCCTAACTCTCAACACCTGTGTTGCAAATCTTAGCTACATCTCTACATCGCTAAGTGTAATTGCTACTACTCCTCTCTCAAGCATTTCATCAATGGCTCGCTTTTCCGAACCCGGGGGCTGGTCAATGCCCTTTACAGAGTCTATGAGTAGAAACACCTGGTAGCCGAGGTCTACAGCGTCTAAAGCTGTTGCCCTTACGCAGTACTCTGTAGCCACACCTGCTACAAAGACTCTCCTTACCTCCCTACCCCTGAGAATTGTGTGCAAGTCCCTTTTACTCTCAAGCTCAACCCCCTTGAACCCGCTGTACGCCTCCTCATCCTCTCTAAACGCTTTTGAAACTACTACAGCTGTTCTAGGAATCCTCAGGGCTGGGTGTAGTTCAGCTCCCTGCGTGTTTTGAATGCAGTGAGGAGGCCACGGACCACCTCTACTCCTAAATGATATGTGGTCTTCTGGGTGCCAGTCCCTAGTAAACACAATTGTAGCCTTCTTCTCCTCAAAGAGCTCAACATACCTATTTACACTAGGTATTATAGTGAGCGCATTTGGTACGGGCAGTGCGCCACCTGGCATGAAGTCGTTCTGCATATCAACAACAATAAGGGCGTCAGCAGACAACACTTTAAGCCTAGCCATGCTGAAGCACCACAGAGAAGTGAACGCATCTCAAAATATAAGGCTTGCTATATGAGGCTTACACCTCATCCATTAACGTTTATAACTGGTTAGCAGTATTTTAGCGTGCGATTTGTAAGGTGCTACATGTTGAGCAGTAGCATTGCAGCTGTTGAGGTGAGCAACCTCACAAAGGTTTACGGAGGCGGTATTGTGGGTGTTAGCAACCTTAGCTTCACTATTCATGAGGGCGAGATCTACGGTTTGATAGGGCCTAATGGTAGTGGTAAAACCACTACACTGAGAATAATAGCCACCTTGATTAAGCCCACTAGCGGTGTTGTAAGGGTTTTTGGTGTTGATGTAGTGAAAGAGCCTCTGAGAGCTAGGCAACTGGTAAACTACCTGCCTGAGGAGGCAGGAGCTTACAGGGATTTAACAGGCTATGACTTCATCAGGTTCATGCTCTCGCTGAGGTTTTCGGGTAAGAGGCTTGAGGAAGCTGTTGCTGAAGCCATTGGGATAGCAGACCTCGGAAATGCCTTGAAGAGGCCTGTGAGGACGTACAGCAAGGGTATGAAGAGGTTGCTCGCTTTAAGCACTGTGCTAGCCTCGAAGCCAAGGCTCTTGATACTCGATGAACCCACCACGGGGCTCGATGTGGAGAGAAGTATTCAAGTAAGGCAGCTGATAGCAAGGTACAGCAGGGAGTATGATATTACAGTTCTCCTCAGCTCACATAACATGCTAGAAGTCGAGAACCTGTGTCATAGGGTTGGGATATTGTATAGAGGTAGGCTAGTTGCTGAGGGGGGTGTAGAGGAGCTTAAGGCAAAGACAGGCTCTAGGAACCTGGAGGAGGTCTTTATAAGAGCTAGGGGCTGAGAGAACATGGCTCTCAGGCACCTCATTGTCAGGGAGGTTAAGGCTGCTTTGAGGAACCCTGCATTCATAGCATCACTTGTACTGCTCTTCATCTTCTACATGGCAATAGGTGGTGCAGCAAGAAGTGGCATTTCGCAGGCCATCGAAGAGGCTATGAGGATGAGGGTAGCTATTGTTACTGAAGAGAGCACAGAACTTGTCACAGCCCTCCTGCAGAACTTGAACGCATCTACTGGTGGAGGTATAAGGGTTTATCAAAGTGTAGAGAGCGCCTTAAATGAGAATATCCACGTAATTATACTCCCAAAAGGCTTTACAGAGAGTGCTCTAACCCCAGGGAAAACACCAGTATTCAAAGCACTTGTCAAAATAGACACTCTTTCGCAGGTGGCTATACAGAGTAGGGTAGGCGTCGTCCAATCCATTGCTTCACTAACATCATCACTCTTACCTAGAACAATAGCGCTACTCTATAACATATCAATACCTCCGCAGAAAAGCGTAGTGGTAAACACTACTGTTATTGCGTTTGGCAGAACAATGAGTATTGCAGAGGCGAACAGCCTTCTAAACTTCGCTATAGCAGCAATGTTCATAGTGTCCTTCATAATGGGCATCACAACTAGCTCTGCGGCAGCCAATACCGCTATAGAGAAGGTTGAAAAGGCTTTTGAAATGCTTCTAGCTCAGCCTGTGCCACGAAGAGAAATTGTGTTGGCTAAAATAATTGGTGCAGTGGCTATAGCGTTGCTAACTGGGGTAGTATACTTCATAGCGTTCTTCGCTATGCTCTTCCTAATGGCTTCACCAACAGCAGGTTTGGCTACAGAGGGTGGTATGCTAGAGATTGGCACTATTATGACTTATGTTGGTGGAGAGGCTCTGGGATACGTAATTATACCACTAGTTGTGGGACTTATCTATAGTGGAGCTATAGGAGTGATCATAGGCTCTATATCATCTGATGAGAGAATTGCTGGAGTGCTTGCGACACCAATAACCTTTCTGTACGTAGGTCTAGCAATTGCTGGCATGTTCGTGAACCTGCCAGTGAACACCTTGACAGTAATGTTGTATGGAGTGCTTGTAGCACCGCTACCATACATATACATAGTGTCGAAGATGTCAAATAGCTTAACACCCCTTGTAATAGGCACAGTCACAGCAATGGCCTCCTGCATAATAATAATCACCATAGCTGTGGTAGTGTTTAACAGGGACACAGTGATTCTTGGAATAAGATGGCCTAAGAAGAGGAGGGAGACGTAGAACTTAAGCAACTAACTAGCATTTCGTCACGCACTTTACACACTTAGTGGTCACTGTGTGAACCATTTTGAAACGCTTTTCGCCATCGCTATGCAGTTCTTAACACCTTTAGTGCAAGCTATCTCAAACACTGGCACTACCCTGCTCCTACTCTTTAGCCACTGCATGATCAAGCCCCAGTTAACTGTGCCTGTCTGTGGGGGTTTGTGGAGGTCCCTAGACCCATCGTTGTCATGGAGGTGGAGCTCTACTACGATATCTCCAAGTGTGCTTAAGAATTGCTGCAGGTTTTTTGTTATGTTAGCGTGCCCCACGTCTAGGCACACCCCTATCCCCTCACCAACGGTCTCTGCAAGTGCCTTTAAGTCCCCTGGGCTAGAGCCAAAGAGCTCTTTCTCAAGCCTATTCTCCACAGCCACTGTAATGCCCCTATCCACAGCTTCTCTTGTGATGGTCCTGAAGAACTCTATGTTCACATCGAGAGGATCCCTCAGCAAGGTCTTTACCGTGTGGAAAACGGCTACTGATGCACCAAGTCTTGCCACTGTATCAAGCCATTTAACCATCCTCTTCTCAATAGCCCCGAGGGGGATGAGATCGGCATCGACATCGTCATAGGGCATGTGCGCAGTCTTAATGAGACTCTTCACATCTTCTCCAAGCTCCTCAAGCTCTTTTAACATAGCGTCTTCAGCGTGCTTACCGCCAAACACAGCAAAGTTGTCGTAGCCAAGCTCTATGTGGAGCCCCTCTAAGGCAAGCACCTTTACAGCCTCTAGCGGCTTCAGGTTTAGCAAGAGCATTGTGGAGAACGCTACCATAAACACTCCCACAGCATCTCATTGCCGAGTAACACCTAAATAGTGTGCCCAAGTTTTAAGCTCTGTGGGGGTAGTGCATGAGACTTGTGATTGTTAGGCATGGGAGGGCAGAGGAGCAAAGGCCTGGTGTTAGTGATGATGAGAGGAGGCTTACTAACGAGGGGAGAAGGGATGTGGAGTGTATTGCAAGGGTGTTGCCATGGAGAATTGAGCTTGTCTACAGCTCTCCCCTAAAAAGAGCTGTGGAAACAGCAGAAATCCTATCGACAGTTCACAGTGCTGAGCTAAGGGTTGTAAATGAGCTGAGGCCTGAGACAACATCGCTTAATGTAATTACAAAGCTTGAGCTGAGGAGCGTAACAGCGTTAGTGGGGCACGCACCCTCCATAGAGCAAGTGCTGCAGGAGCTCATTAGCGGTGGTAATGTGAAGCTCTCTGCTGGGGCAGCAGCTGGTATAGAGCTTGAGGCCATTGAGAGGGGTAGGGGGGTACTGATCTACATAGTGACGCCAGAGATGTGCAAAAAGTGCTTGTTAATGCAGTGAATACACAACTAGCTAGAGGCGTATAGCTATGGGGCAGGGTGTGAATCTGAAGGTGTATAGGAATAGTGATGTGCTGAAGGTTGTGGGCTTTATACCACCTGGGCACACTCACATGAGGCTTGCTATTGTGCTGAGAGACCAGGTGATAGTGTTGCAAGAGGCTTCAGTAGCAGCAATAGTGAGGGCATATGTAGATATTGTGACACACCCAACTAGAAAAGCAGTTGAATTCACTCAAGTAAGGCTCAGTGGGGACTCAAAGAAGCCTGGCTATGCTGAGTACCAGCTGATTGAGAGTAATAGGAGTGAGGATGAGGTTGTGGGCGAGTGGAGCAATATCTTAAGGAGCGAACCCACCTAACCACTCTATTCAACATTATGCAAAGCTTTATATATCTTTCCTTAAAATAACTTAGCCACGGTTTGGTGAAATGCACATGCTTCTAGAGATTGTCTTCAAGGAGCTTAACACATCTGTTGTTGTGAATCTCGAGAAAAGTGTCGAGGAAGTTAGGAGGGCTCTTCCCTTTACCTCTACTGTTGATGTCTGGAAGCAAGAAATATACTTCCCCACACCCATAGACATAAGTTATGCAAATAAAGACCTTGCCTATAAAGCTCGTATAGGTAGCGTTCACTGGTGGCCTCCGCAAAAAGCTCTTTGCATATTTTACGGTCTTTCGCATCAGTATACACCCACTGTTGAACTTGGCGACCTGGTGGACCCTGTAAATGTGCTTTTTGATATAGAGAGCGGGGTTGCTGTAGATGTTATAGAGCACAAGCGGGAGCCTTCACTTGCAAAATTTGGTGAGGTCTTAGAGAGGAGAGGGTTCACATGGTCAACACCTTTGAGAAATGGCAAAAGAGTTTTAGTTGCGTACAAGATTGCTAAGGGTAAAAGGATATCTGTAGAGGGGTCTGTAGAGCCCTATGGGATATACATTGAGAGTGAGGGTATAGCTGAGTTCTCTACTGATCTAGCAAGCATTAGAGAGTTATCCATACTTAGAGAAGTGTCCTCAAGGCATCGCTATGCAAGAATAGACCTAGCTGAAAATGGGCTCATAGTTGTATCTGCGTGTAGTCGACATGATGAAGAAGAGCTTGAAAAAGCTGTAGAAGATGTAGAGGAGCTGTTAAAAAACTTGATATGACATGGTCAGCATTTACTAGAGGAAATCTCCTAAAATTTAGTACTACTAAGTTCAGCACCAGGGCGTTGCATAGTTAAAAATTTATTATGTTGTGGCTCTTTTTATACTTCTCAGAGCGTTTTTGTAAGCCAAACTATTAATTATGTTGCAGAGGCAGGAGGAGTGTCACTATAGTTTAGCTTTACCCTCTTTGACTACCACAGGACCCTTGAAACACTTTCACTATTTAGAGTGTGGGGAGAGCCTTATGTAAAACAAATCCCTTTCCACATCTCTACAGTACTTTGAAATGACTTCGCCAAGGCTCTCCACATCTGTACATAGTATTACAACTTCCAACCCCCTACTCAAAGCCTTGGCAAATTCTGTGGGGATCTCATTTGAAGATATCTCCCCAGCTTCACTACACAGTGCAATATGTGTTAGAAAGTGTCGGTATGTCTGAATATCTGGTGCTTCAACTTTACATAAGCTAACCCTAGCTTTCAGCAACTCTCACAACCTTTGAGACCTTTTGCTTAACATAGCCTAGGGCTAGGAGCAGGCCGTATATTATGGCCTCTGGCCTAGCTGGGCAACCTGGTACATAAACGACTTTATCAATCTCAATGCCGTGTTGCTTTAGAACCTCTTGGAGCTTTGGAAAGCCCCCCATCGTTGAGTAAGTGTCCCACCAAATCCCCCCTCCAACTGCGCACGAACCTATTGCCGCAACTATTCTTGGCCTTGGGACAGCCCTCAAAGTCTTTATAATTTTTGGCAATGTCTCTCTTGTCACAGGGCCTGTGAACAGAACTACATCAGCATGCCTTGGTGAAGCGACAAGCTTTACTCCAAACCTCTCGGCGTCAAAGTATGGTGTCAATGCGTCGAGTATCTCAATATCACATGCATTACAGGAGCCGCTGTTTAGGTGAAATACCCAAGGGCTTCTCCTAATGCTCTTAAGCTTCTCCTCTAACTTCATATAATTGCACCAAAACTCAGACCAAATGCTTTAGCAGCTCTCTTCTTCCTACACTCAGGGCAGATATTCGCATACTCTTCAACTATGGGGTGCATCTTCATAACATCTCTAAGCTCTGCAGCAGGGGCAAAGGGCTTGCCACACACAGCACACGTACTCAACCTGTGTATGACACCCTCCTTCAAGTCCTCAAGATTTGTTGCAGCAAGCTCAAACTCCTTGGTCACAGTAATGGCATTTGCAGGGCACACATCTGCACACATTCCACAGAATATGCACCTCCCCTTAAAGTACTCTAAAATTGCTCTCCCCTCCTCAAACATCATGGTCAATGCGTTTGGTGGGCAGACTAAAACACATGCTCCACAGCCCCAGCACTTCGCAGGGTCTATACTTATAGCGCCTCTAAACGACTCTGTGAGCAGAGGTGGGCCAAATGGGTATTTCTTCGTCACTCGCCCTGTCTTCAACGCTATTGTGAGTAGCTTTAGGGGGCTTGAAATTCTATCTACTTGCATACCTCCTACCCTCAAATAAACCAACAAATCTTCTAGAGCCAGACCTCACATCACGTATTACTATTGCTCTATCTGTGCAAGAGAAGCAGGGGTCTATACTAGCAATTGTTAGAAAGGCATCTGCTAAAGGAGTGTTTCTAAGCATTACCTTCAAAGCTGGGATGTTTTGGTACGTAGGTGCCCTAACCCTCCACCTATAGGGCCTTCCATGCCCTGTTATTATAAAGTGCACGTCCTCCCCCCTAGGCGCTTCGACAGCTCCCACAGCCTTTCTGAGTGGTGGGATTTCATAGGACTCTACAGCTATAGGCCCCTTGGGTAGCGCATCTAGGAGCTGCTCGACAATGCTAATACTCTCAAAAACCTCATCAACTCTAACCAAAAGCCTAGCTAGGTTATCTCCCTCACTATAGACAGGTACTTTAAATGAGGAGTGCTTGTACGCAAAGTATGGGTAATCCTTTCTAACATCCCTCTTAAGCCCAGAGCCTCTTGCTGTAGGGCCTACGACGCTTAGAGCCCTTGCATCACTCTTAGGTAGAACTCCTGTACCCGTAGCCCTCTTAACTATTTCCGGTACAGTTGTAAGAACCTCCACAAACTTCTTGTACTCATCTCTAACATTCTTTAGCACATCTAGTGCTCTCTTCTTCTTAGACTCATCCACATCCCTTCTCACACCACCAACAATATTAATTCCATATGTTTTTCTAGACCCCGTCAAAAGCTCTGCTAACAACATTATTGGCTCCCTTATTCTCCACATATGCATAAAACCTGCGTCGTACCCCAGTATGTGTGCAACTATTCCAAGCCATAGGAGATGGCTGTGTATTCTCTCAATCTCTAGCACTATAGACCTTATAAACTGGGCTCTCTCTGGTACCTCTATTCCAGCTGCCCTCTCAACTGCAAGCACATAGCAAGAGGAGTGAACAAAACCACATATGCCACATATTCTCTCAGCTAAAAATGGTATGGTCTTGTACGTAAACCTCTGAGACTCAGCAAGTTTCTCAATACCTCTATGCACATGGAATCCTCTGTAGAAAACATCAACAACCCTTTCACCCTCGACATAGAGCTCAAAGTACTCTGGTTCGTGAAGTATTGGGTGGTAGGGGCCTATGGGAAGCCCTACTTCTCTTGGAAGCTCTTCACTAAACTTCTCAGCGTTACCTGAGGGCCTGTAATCATATGGCACATCCTTTCTTAGTGGGTACACGCCTTCAGGCCAGTCCTGTGGGAGAACATGTCTTGGCTTTGCCTCGTGACCTAATATGCGTAACCCCAGCATGTCTCGAGCTTCTAGCTCACACCACTCAGCAGCAGGCACAGCATCGGCTATTGATGGTAGTGCCTCGCCTTCAAGCCCAGAGATCTTTACAACAACGTCTAGGCCCTTTTCGTCTAGTCCAAATATGTGGTATAATGCAAATTTGCTGTTTATGCTTCTCTCATCCACACCTGCACATGTTTTTAGAAAGGCTCCGCTATTGTAAAGCCACTCAGCAAGCTCTCTCACTCTTTCCCTCGGAACCTCTACAAGTACAGCTGTTTCTGTAATACTCTCTACAACACCTCCAAGCTCCGCCACCTTACCCTCTATCTCTTTTACAACTCCCCCTGCACTCATGCTGGCCTCACCATAAGCAACATTAATATGAGTGCAAAAAGCATTAGTATGAGCATTACTTTGAGTAGAGTTATAGGCCCCACATCAACTCTCGTTCTACCAAGCATAACACTAACAACTCCAAATATTATCCACGCAACTGGTGTTAATAGCAGTACTACTAGTAGTGCAAAACTTGTGCTAGTTATGCCAGTGAGCTTGAGGAGAGCATAGCTTAGGATCTCAGCTAGCACGTATCTCTTAATATGCAAAGAGTATGTTGCTATAGCGAGTAGAGGCCCTGAAAGCTCTATGTAAACACCACTTGCAATTTCAGGCTCTGCTTCAGCAATATTGAAAGGTGTTCTACCACTGAGAACATAGCACGATAAAGCAACTATACAGAAAAGCAGTAGCCTCAGCATTACTGGTCCTTCTACTAGTAGCATAATAGCTAGCGATGATAGGAAAAAACCTTCTACCGCCAACGTAATGTAAAATTCTCTAAAAGCTCCTATGGACGAGAACGGGTTGTCTAGAGACACTGCTCTAAGTAGTGAAAAGGCTGAGGATATTGATAGAAATGTTAGGAACAGAGCCGCAATCCATTGTAGCTGTGGAGCTATGATAAATACTTGGAGAGCGAGTGCTGTAATTGCTAAGAAGAGCAGCTCTAGTATCGTTATCAAAGCTATGCCGTAGCTTGTTAAAACCAGTTCTTTGCTAAGTAGCTTAGCAAGGTCAAACCAGCTCTGCAAAAAGCTTCTGACAAGACCTAGAGGGCCTACTCTCGACTGTATCGATGCCTTAACCTTTCTCTCAATGCTGTCGTACATAGGGGCTGCAAGGAAAGGTGCAGCAATTAGTAGTGCGAAGCTAATGTACTCCAACTATTATCACCAGGAAGAGGAGCGCCATTGTCAAGGCTATTCCTGCCCAGAGAGAGGCTAATAGTAGTGATTTTTCAAATGCCCGTTGAATGCCCTGGATATATAATGCGAATTTCTGCTCCTCTCTAGCCACACTTTCCTCGATATCGTGAAAGTAGAACACCTTTCTAATTCTTTCAATGTTTGAAAGATAGGACATTATCTGTGGGGGTCTGAACTTAACATCAATTTTAATTGTGTATACAGCTTTTGGAGTTACAGGCCTTCTCTCTGGCTTAGCCTCAGCTTCTTCCTCAGAATTCCTGTCACTAGATCTTCTCTGGCTCACGGTCTCGCACCACCCAGCCAGCTTTCATCAATTCTAAACGCTTTTTGGCTTCTATAGATCGCATAGAGTACTATGGCTAGGAATACTGCTGATATCACCATAATGAATAGCATAATCTGTGCGTAGGCTACTAGTTGAATGAGTAGAACGTAGGCTGCGACTGCAATTGAGAGAACTACGGCTATGAGTATAGGTAGTGTTAGCTGCTTTAACCTCTCCAATCTTTCACGAAAGGCTATTTTAACAGCTGATGAGCCAAAGTGCGTCAAGAGGTATTTAGCACCATACCCTGCGCTAAGAGCTATCTCAATTGCTATAACTACTAGCAGTGCTGCTACGGGAGGGGCCGCGCTGAGCATGTTAGTTATGGAGAGTATTGTCGTAAACTTGGCTATGAAGCCTGGCAGTGGTGGTGCTCCAATTAGGGATAGTATTGCTAGTAAAGCAGTAGTACTTTCAAGTGAGTAGAGTCGCGATATGTATCCCAGGCTCCCTATATCTCTTGTATGTGCAATTATCTCAACAACTCCAGAGTCCATAAAGAGAGAGGCTTTGAAGAAGGCGTGCGCCACAATGTAAAATAGTGTTGCTTGCAGAGCCTCAGCAGAGTTAAAGGTAGTGCTGAATCCGAGGAGAATAGCCATAGTACTCGTATGCGATATTGTGCTATAAGCTAGAATCCTCTTGATGTCCACTTGAGCTAACGCTTGTAGACCACCATATATAGCAGTTATGCTACCACACACCATTATCATGTAGGCGTACACATTGACATCAACTGGGTAGAATGATAGTAGGTATAGACCGTACACCCCCATCTTGACCATTAGGCCTGAGAGCATGGCTGAGGCTGGTGCTGGTGCTAGGGAGTGGGCGTCTGGAAGCCAGAAGTGCAGTGGGGCTACAGCCGCCTTAGCTAAAAAACCTATCATACACAGCACTGTAAGTATTGATGAGCCTTGTATAGCTGGAGCGAGCCCCACAATATCTACTGTAAATGCTTTTTCAATACCTGTGAGAGCAACTAAGGTAAAGAGCGTTATGTCTGCAGGAACCATTGATACAAGGAGGTACCTAACCCCAGCCTCAAGAGCTCCTCGAGTACCTTGAGTAAACCACTCAAATGCTATTAAGACAAATCCTATGAGCTCTGCTATGATCCAGTAGGCGACAAACTCTATCAGGTAACGAGACGCAAAGGTAAATGTTATTGAGAGCGAAAACGCGTCAACAAGTAGCTGTAGGTATGGAAAACCATACTTAAGCTTAGCATAGTTTGTAGCGTAAATAGTTACGAGAGCAGCTATTGCACTGCTTGAGATTGCTAGTACCTTGGCAAACAAGTTCTCTATTGTTATAGAGGAGTAGGCTAGGACAAGCATAAACCCAAGCACGCGTAGAGCGGCACCCAGCTTTCTATCAAATAGCTTTGTAGTCCCGCCAAAGAGTACCAGGAAGGCTGAGGAAACGTAGATAAGGTATCTATAAAGGTCCTCCAAAGCTCATCACTGCTTTCATAATTCTAGTCAGAGCCCTCTTCTTAGCTTCATCAAAAACTACTTGTGGAGTGCCAATGACTATTGCTTTAGTCGGGCACATGGATACACAAGCTGGCTCCAATCCCTCTCCCCTAAGCTGCCTACACAGATCACATTTAACTGTGGTTTTTGTAATAATGCTTAGCTCTGGTATTCCATAGGGGCATGCGTAGAGGCAGGCCATGCAGCCTATGCACCTAGACTCATCAACATAAACAGCCCCACTCTCATCCCTCTTCATAGCCTTTGTAGGGCACACCTCTACGCATGGCGCTCTTGTACAGTGAAAGCACGATATGGGCTTTACCAGCCCTCCACCAATATCGTAAAGCTTTATGAAGGGAGTTCCATTGTGTGTAAAGTCACATACAGCTGAGCATACTCCACAACCAATGCACTTATTGTAGTCTATCCATCTCAACAACATGGGGTTTCCAAACACTTTATCTATACTCATACCTTATACACCTCTAAGAAACCTCTCTACATCTCTTGCTGCATAGAGGCCATGTTTGCAAGCATCGCCGAGTTTTGTTGGACCAGTGAGCACATCCCCTGCGGCAAACACGTTTGTGTTCCCAAGTCTATACCCCTTAGAAACTATATGACCCTTCTCATTGAGAAACTGCTTAAATTCTGCACATTCATGTGTAAAGGGAGGCGTTGATATCTCACCTACAGCTGGGATCACCATATCAGCCTCTATAGTGAACTCACTACCTGGAATAGGTATGGGTGCTGGTCTACCTGTTTTATCAGGAGGGCCTAGTCTCATTCTCTGAAACTCTACTGCTCTTACAAACCCATTTTCCACTACTATCTTTGTTGGAGCAGCTAGCTCAATCCACTTAACGCCCTTAGCTATGAGATCATCTACGTAATACTCACCAGCTGGCGCCTCTTTTTTAGTTCTTCTGTAGACCAAGAAAACCTTCTCAGCACCAATTCTCAGAGCCTCTTCAGCAGCATCAATAGCGCTGAGACCCGCCCCAACTACAATAACACTCCTTGGCTTTGGCCAAGCCTCTCTGGCAAGACCCTGCTCAGCTAGCCTAAGTCTATATAGAAAGGTAAGGGCGTCCACCACCCCCTTAGCATCTTCACCTAGTACACCAAGTTTTCTAGATCTCCAAGTGCCCGTGGTTATGACCACAGCGTCGTACTCCTTTACAATATTCCGCAGATCCGCGACCTGCTTGACAAAGTCATCCCCCTCGTCATGTCTCTCACCACACATCACCTTAGTGTTTAAATACAGCTTTACACCAAAGTTTTTCGTCAAGTCCTCAACACCTTCAGCTACATTAGTATACGGTATTCTATACGATGGTATGGCCAGTGCTGCGAGACCTCCTGCTACTGGTTGTTTGTCGTACACATCAACTTCAAACCCCTTACATGCAAGGTAGCCGGCAACTGAAAGCCCTGCAATACCCGCTCCTATAATTGCAACTCTCTTTCCTGTTGAAGAGGGCTTAGATTTGCAGAGAAAGGTGAACCTCAATCTAGCCCCCCGTAGCACCTATGATCCTAAGCTTAAAAACTCATAATAAGCTTTATACTCGCAAGTAACTTTATACCCAACTCTACTTGTAAACTCCCTAATACCTGGACTAATCATGTAGAGCGCGCCAATAGTAATTAGTGCAGCTATGCATAGGACTATGGCTATGTCAGCAAGCGCGGTGTTTCTAAGCCTAGCATCTTCTCTAAGACCTCCCACAGGTCTAAAGGCGTTAAACAGTATTTTGAAGTAGCCTATGGCTGATATGCCCGTGGCCAGCACTAGTATGACTATTCCATATATTCTTCCTGTGTCGAGAAAAGCCTTGAATATTAGGTACTTACTCCAAAAACCTAGTAGTGGTGGTACCCCAATTAAATTGAGTATTGCTATCACTATGCCTGCTAGTGCTACTCTATATCTTCTCAAAGCCCCAAGCACATTTATTGACCTACCCACAGACACTATTGCCACACCCACACTGTAGAAGAGCAGGGACTCGGCAAAGGAATTTGATATTGTGTGGAGAAGAGATGCAGACACACCTTCTGCTACATCAAGTGAAAGAGCCATGAATATGAGCCCCAGGTGGCTAATGGTGCTATACGCTATAAACCTCTTCACATCTTCTTGAATTAGCAAGAGAAACGCGGCTATGAAAACAGATACTGCTCCCAGTATCTGAAGTACTGCGAATATGTATGGCCTTAGCTGCGAGGCAACAGAGCCCCAGCCAAAGAGTGTGTAGAACATTCTTATAGCTCCGTAGACTCCTATCAAATCTATTACGCCAACAAAAACCGCCGAAATAGGTATAGGTGCTTCTGGTGCAGCGTCTGGAAGCCAAAAGTAGTTTGGAAATACAGCAGCTTTAAAGGTCCACGTCCATGTGGCTAAAGCCATCATCATTGCTGATGCCATCACTATATTTCCAACAATGCCCTCACTAAACTGTGTTACTGCGTTGGCGTTCCTAGCCTTGAGCGCTATATCAGCCATGGTGAGGGTTCCAAAGGAGGCATAGGCTATGAATGCTGATAAAAGGTAGAAGCTTGAGGAGACAATACCCACAAAAGCAAATCTTATCGCAGCCTCAATGGACTTAGGGCTGTCTCTGAAGTAAGCCACAAGCGCATAGGATGAGAGGGAGAGTACTTCTAGCATTACAAAGAAATTGAAGTAATCACCTGTGTAGAGGCACCCTAGGGAACCTGCTAAGAGTGTTAGGAAGAGTGTGTAGTAGAGGTATGCTCTTGGGTGCTTCATGTACCAAGCACTGTATATACACGATAAAAGCATTATTGATGTTGCTAAAAGCCCGAGAAGAGCATTGAGCTCATCAACTTCATATGCTATTCCTAGTGGTGCTGGATAACCACCAAAGAAGTAAAGTTGAATTCCAGCATCCACTACTCTGCGTATTATGTACACTGACACCATAAATGCTATGACTGTATTGACAAGTGCAAACACTTTAAAGAACTTTGCGTTCTTAATTACTAGCCCCAGTGCTGCGAGTAGAAACGCCATTGCTACTAGGTAAAGAGGGGTTACACCTATTAAGGGGTCTTGCACGTTGCTCACCTACATCTATCCAAATATCTTTGCGGCATACCTCTCAAAGACCTTTGAAATCTCCTCCCTAGCCTTCTCAGGCTCTATTGTTGTAGCATAAATCCAGTGGACGTAAAGCACGCGCTTCTTCTCATCTACATCAACAACGCAAGTACCAGGGGTGTTGGTTATTGAGCCAGCTATTAGTGTCACTCCGTAGTCTGTCTCAACGCTGTATGGGATTTTGACTATAGCAGGCCTCACATCGATTTTACGGCTAAGGACTATCTTAATTAGCTGTTTATGTGCTTTGAACTCTTCTACAATCATGTAGCGGAAGTAGTACATAACTAGGTATGCAAACCTCTTGAGATCCTGTGCACCAATGCCTTTTTGTATGAGGAGTGGCGTTATAAGTGCTGTTAGCAGAGCTGAAGCTGCGAACCCTAAAATGAGGCTAAAGCCTGATGTAGAGGCTGTAAACACTATGTAGAAAAGGTATATGTATAGGAAAACTACTACGTATCTCAGTAGTCTTCTCATATTCTCACCTTCTTAACATTTGTTGTTCCATAGTACCTGTGGTAAAGCGTTATTAGGCCAACGAGAAACATGTTAACTGCAAGGCCAATTACTATTGCTGTAAGCACAAGAGCTTGTGGTAAGGGATCTACAGCAGTTTTAACAAAGCTCTCCAGATCTCTAGGGCTTTGAGGTGGTGAGGGTAGCACAGCTATTGAGGGGTAACCCAGGGCTGTTCTTCTAAACCCAATCAGTATGGCAAAGCTATTTATGCTGTCTGAGAATATAGTTAAGGCTATGAACTTCTTCACTAGGGAAGGCTTTGCAAAAACGCCGTAAAGCGAAATGGCCATGTTTATTACAAAGGCGACTACTATTGTTACAAATAAAAGTAGTAAAGATTCACTCACGCTCCTCACCCCCAATTACAGCCCTTAGCTCCTCTTCTCTCAATAGCAATAGTATTACCCCTAGCGTCAAACCGCCTATAACAGCTACAGATTCTGATAGATTGAAGAAGAATAGAGTTCCACCAAGGGGCCTGTCAATAAACCAGGACGGCATGGAGTGACTAGAGTTTATTCTAATCATATTTTGAAATATGTACGCGCTTCCCCCCAGCAACACAGCCTTGATTAGCAGATACACTGAAACCACGGCTATTGCAAGCAGACCTACACACCTAATAGCGAGAAGAGTGCTTAGCGATAGCCCTTTTTGATGCAGAAACTCTATGGAAAATGTTATTGCAATTAAGACCATTGCCACGGCCATGAACGACCCCCCTTGGAACCCTCCTCCAGGTGATAGGTGTCCGTGGAACGCTAGCGAGGCTCCTGCAACAAGAATTAGAGGAGCAACGAGTTTTGTCGAGGTTTTCACAATTATTGATAGGCCTCTCGAGCTTACCCCCTGTGCGATGCTCACACCTCTAAATAGTGCTACGAGGCCTACTATCGCTATGAATAGTACAGATGTTTCAAAGTATGTATCCAGCCCCCTGAAATCCCACACGATGGCTGTTACAGCTTCTGGCGATAAAGCGCTGTAAACTACATTCCATGGGTTGTACGTATAGTTTAGAAACGATTTGGCGAGAGGTCTTAGACTGTGTGAAGCAATCGGCCCAAGCCCTCCATAAACCATTAGGTAAGAGAGTAATACAGCAAGCATTGCCATGGAAACTCCTATTACGATGTCAGAGAGCCTCATTCCTCATACCTCTCTGTCTTTTTCACTAGTATTACTGTGATTAGAGGTAGTATTCCTACAGATACAGGGAGGTATACAAGCACTATGTCAGGGGCCATGAGGAGGTAGTATATTAGTGCATAGCATGTGCTTTGCAAAGCTGAGAATAGTACTGCTACTAGCAAGTCTTTTTCTTGTACTGCAAGCCATGTTGCCACAATGCTTACTAAGGCAGTTGCAAACGCCATTAATACGGGCAGCAGCTCATTCACTGGCGTCACCCTTCTCCTCGCCTAACGCATCATATACTATTGGTTGGAGTGGTGCAGCCTTTGCTCTGTAAGTAGCTCTTGCAATTGCGTGAGAACCTGCTTGTGAGAGTATCATAGTTAGTACGCTTGTAGCGAAGGCAATTCCAGCTAAAATGAACCTGGTCTCCCCTAGGGGTTCATAGCCTAGGGCTAGCAAGGTCACTCCAAGCATTGGGACTACAGCACCCCCTATCGCACCTACAGTTGCTGCATGAAGCCTTGTAAAGAAGTTTGGGAGTCTAATCAAACCTATTGCAGCTACAAAGTCGCAGAAAACCCCTATTGCTATTAAGGTGAGCCCAGCTGAAATAAGTGCTACACCTATCAATTCAGCCACCTATCTCCCTAGCCTCTAAATACTTCGCAATGTAGATGTCCACTGCATAGATCCATAGCGCTAGAGAAAGAGCGCATACAGCCATCATTGGGGAGTTTAAGTATATGGAGAGGACTAGCATAAACGCAGCTAGGTCGTAGCCAAGAGAGTCTAAGGCTAGTACTCTATCAGAGAGCGTGGGCCCCTTCAAAAGTCTCACAATGTAGAGTATGAAGGAGGCGAAGTAAAGTGCTAACAGTACAGTGAGTATTAATGAGATTATTTCGCTGGGGATCAAAGTAAGGCACCAGAGTTCAGCATTAGCCAGTCAGCTAAGGTATAAAAGTTTTTAAGATAATTACCTGTACTACACTAAGTAGCGAAAATAACTTGCTCATACTATAATTGCTATAAGTATGTCATTAACATTAGTACCTGTGTACCCAGTTACAATAGCTCTACCAAGTTTTGAAAAGAAGGTGTAGCTATCATTGTTATTCAAATAATTCAATGGGTTTAAACCCATTGACATAGCCTCGTAGTAAGTTGTGCCATCGACTACAGCACCTGCAGCAGGGCTTACGCCATCAATGCCATCTGAGCCAATGCATAGAGCAACAGCACTATCCATCCCTTTAATTGCTATTGCTAGTGATAAGCAGAGCTCTTGGTTCCTACCACCAACACCACTCCCCCTAACAGTTACCACAGTCTCTCCCCCTGCAAATAGTGCAGCTGGCTTTGGTATTGGGTGGGAGTGGATCTCTATGCTTTTAATTATTGAAGCTAGCACCTTGCCTACTTCCCTCGCTTCCCCCTCAAGCATTGATGTGAGCACCAGCGCATTGAAACCCATTTCCCTGGCCCTGCTGGCCATAGCCTCTAAAACAATTTTGTTGCTTGCCACAATGACGTTGACAGCCTTTGAGAATATGGGGTCACCAGGCTTTGGGGTATCCTCTAAAGAGCCTGCGAGCCCCTTCTCAATTACTTTCCTCATGCGGTCTTCCAACTCATTCCAAAACCCATACTTAGTCAGAACATTGTAAGCATCCGCAAAAGTAGTTTCATCTGGTGCAGTAGGTCCTGAAGCTATTGTGTCAAGCCTATCACCCACCACATCACTTATGATTAGGGATATAACCTTTCTACTCTTTATGAATCTTAGGAGCTTTCCGCCCTTAACCTTAGAAAACCTCTTCCTTACAGCATTAAGTTCAAAAATGTCTGCTCCTCTCCTCATAAGCTCCCTTGAAATCCATGCAATGTCCCCTAGCGACACCTCTTCCTCTGGAACTTCAAAAAGTGCTGAACCACCACCAGAGATCAAAACAATCACGAGGTCGTCTTCTCTAACGCTGCTTGTGAGGTAGTCTAGTAGAAGTTGTGAAGATCTCAAGGTATTTTCACCTGGTATTGGGTGATCCCCCTTGACAACCCTTACGTTGCCCACATAGCCCTCGTCACCTGGTGTTATCACAACTCCTCCAGCAACTCTATCTCCAAATGCGCTGTTGACTGCTTCAGCCATTCTCTTAGAGGCCTTGCCAAACCCTACAACATGGATTCTACCAGCGACCTCTACCTCCATATCCCTAACTAGGACTTTGCTACCACAAACTCTAAGACTATTCTTTACAGCGCTATACGGATCTGCAATGCTTAACCCATATTCAGCGAGTTCAAGTGCTAATCTATGTAAGTTGCTCTTTGCAAGCTCACTGAAGTTCTTTATAAACATCTCGCAACCCTTAGCACTAAAACCAAAGCCTTCGCCTAATTTTATGCTTAGAACAGCTTTTTACCAAGATCAAGGGCGAGGCTCAGACACTCAGCAAACTGTGGTTATTGATTACAACACTGCATTGGGCATACTAAACCGTGAAACGGTCTTTAATGTTGGTGAGAGGCTTTTGTGCTACTTGAGATTTAATCCTGCTCCAATAGAGCTACTCAATAAGCTTCTGAGCTTGCTTGGAGACCCTGAGTACATTGAAGTCGGGGTTCTGGGGAAATGTAGCGACATTACGTTGCTCTCTGGGGTTAGTGGAGAGAGGTGTATCACTAGCTACTTGCTGAAAATGCCTTCAGATAGAGTGCTAGAGCTTCATAGAGAGTTTTTAGATAGGTATGAGAGAAGTGCTGAGGAGGCAGAGCCTATGCGTGGAGGTGTTGTGGACCTGCAGATTGTGTTGAAGGTTCAGTGGCTTTTCTGTGGAGTTTGACGGGTTTAAGCTTAAGGCATCTGGCTATGGGGATGTGGAGAGGCTTGCACTCTCCTAAGGCTTTTTAAGGACTATAGCCTTAGTGCTGAAGTTGATGTTGGTAGGATCTATGCGTAGTGCTTGGAGGGGCTCATGCAAAGAGTACTGCCAATGGTTCTAGAGCCGCTAAGGTTATTTCCTGGTGTTTATTGATTTATGGTGGCTGTTGTTGAAGGGGTTGTTGAGGGTTCCCACTCTTTAAGTTTTCTCAATCCTCTGTAACATTTTAAAATGGTAGACTGCGGTATAGGAGTGGGGGAAGCTAAGTGTCTCGCATAGCTACAGCACTGATAATTGCGTTGATAGTGCTGAACGTCGCTACGGGCTGGCTCCTCCTATCGAAGCATCAAGCGTTCACGAAGCTGGAGTCGGAGCACAGTGCTCTCGCAGACAGCTATAGAAAGCTACTGGAGGACTACGGGAGTCTCAATGAGGAGCATGTAAAGGTGAGGTCTTGGTATAGTGAGCTCCAGAGGAAGTACTCTAGCATGCAAGCTGAGTACGAGAGCCTCTCCTCCAACTACCAAGCGCTCCAAGCTAAGTACGTCGAGGTAGTGTCTAAGCACGAGATGCTGGCGAAGGAGTACACTGCTCTCACAGATAGCTATAGAAAGCTGGAGTCAGAGCACTCAGCGTTGCTAAAGGAGTACAGAAGCCTCGGTGAAGAGTACGAGAAGCTGAGGACTAGGTATAGCGAGCTCCAGGAGAGCTACTTCAGGATTCAGAATGAATACGAGAAGCTCCTCTCTACTTACCAGGTACTCCAAGCTAGCTACAGCGAGCTGATGACTAAGTACGAGAAGCTCGCAGAGGATTACGGGAAGCTGTTGGAGGAGTACGGTGCTCTTGTAGATAGCTACAAGAAGCTACTGGCGAACCACACTACGCTAAAAGGCGACTACGAGGCACTGTTAGCGGAGTACAGTGCACTGACGGCGGAGTACGAAAACTTACTAGCAACCTACATCAAGATCCGCAACACTATTGAGTACATCAGTAAATGGCTAGGAGTTCTAAAAGATGCAGAGGATAGCAGGGAGTTCTACAAGGAGTTCCTCAGGCTAGCTGTAGAGAGCGTTAAGAGTATGCGGGACGTAGACCTCTACCAGTTTGCCGAACCCCTCCCCGAGAGGGCTTTGAAGGTCTTCAACTTCACGCTGTACCACCTGTACTACTGCCACGACTCCTATGTGAGGTACTTAGATGTACAGTCGCTAACCATTAAAATCAGACAGGAAGTCTTCATGCTACCTAACGAGACGTGGGCTAATAAGTGCGGAGACTGCGAGGACCTATCCCTCTTTGCCTACGCGTTGCTCGGAGCCACACAGAGATCTAGCGAGAGGTTCTACTTAATCGGGATATACAGCCTGAGGGAGGGGCACATGGCTCTCCTAGCTGTGGAGTCTACGACCAGTGGCAAGGGGTTCTATATCGTGGATCTAGCAGGCAACTACCTTAATAGCGTGGGCATATACTACAATGTGACTATAGTTAGCGGAATCTGGCCCATTCCGTACTTCCTAAACCCTCTCGATCTACGTCCAGAGACAAAGCAACAACTACTAAAGACAGATCTAGCGGAGGTAGTGTTCTACGACTACAGAACCGGTAGATGGTCATCTAAACCATCTTTGAGATACTATACAGACGCTTACGAAGCACTTAGCGAGTGGTATGAGTATTGGAGAGAGGACATAAATCCGCTCGTAGTCATGGTGCTGATAGCTGAGGATACCTACATGGTGTTCACAAGCATATCCAGCCTAGCTACGTGGTTAAACCACTACGGATAGCGATAGATAGTCAAAAGCGCCCAGCCGCTAAGATACCTGAGAAAGTCTTTTTGTTTCTTCAACACCTTTACTTCTACTTTCAGTCCATACTTTCTGCTCACCATCTCAGCAGGCTTCTCAACCATCTCAAGCTCTATACCGCTACAAGTCGTACTTTTTCTTATTGACTTACCATTGCGCAAAATTTCGTATTCGACGCACTCATTCATCTGACCTCCTCCACAACCTAAAGGGGCGAGGCTCTCAATTGTAAGTCAGCTTGTCTATGTACTGTGGGTTGTAGCATATACTGTAGCCTACAGTAAGCTTATATACTGCATCTGTACGGTGTATAACGGCCTAAACGACTTACTGATATATCAGTAAGGCTCAACTCCTTCTTTACCGAAATGTTAGTAATGAGGATGCGTAGCTCGAGGTGTTGAGTAGAGTTGGAGTCTGTGCTATAGTCGAGAAAAAGAGGCTAATTTTGCTGCTAGCAGGGGGTGCGCCTCCACGAAACGTCAAAGCACATATCATTCTCTATCTCGATAGTTGCCTTAAGCCTGACATCCCTCGATGAGGCGCCTACCCTAACCTCGTACTGCCCTTTCTCGACTATCCAGTGCTTACCGTTGAAGCTTGCAAGGTGCTCTATTGGGATAGCTATGCTCACGATCTCCTCCTCTCCTGGTGCAAGGACCCTTGTCTTGTGAAATCCCTTGAGCTCTTGGAAAGGCTTATCAAGTTTACCCACTGGGGGCTTGACGTACACCTGCACAACCTCTTTACCGCTGTACTTCCCAGTATTTCTCACTGTGAGCCGCACTACAATACTATCACTAGCTTTCTCAACAGCAAGGTCTCTATACTCAAAGGTTGTGTAAGAGAGTCCGTATCCAAACTCATACGCAGGCTCCACGCCAAAGGTGTCATAGTACCTGTAGCCAACATAGATATCCTCATAGTACACCACCTGCACTGGGTTATCCCTGGGCTCGCCTGGGTATGTCCTCATTGCAGGAGCCTCAAAGGGGTCCTTAAACCATGTTAGAGGGAGCTTCCCGCTGGGCGAGGCCTTGCCTAAGAGTATATCTGCTACTGCTCTCCCAGCCTCCTGCCCAGGGAGCCATATGACCAGGATTGCGTCTACAAGGTCTCTCCAGCTCGCAATCTCTATGGGGCCTGGCACGTTGAGTAGGACAACTACTTTCTTTCCATATTTGTGAAAAGCGTTTGAAACTCTGGCTATGAGCCTCTGCTCATCGTCGCGAAGGTATAGATCTCCTTGGGCTGGCACTCTATCAAAGCCCTCAGTAGAGACCCTCGATATCGTTACTATTGCTACATCGCTTCCCCGCGCTACCCTATCTAAGAATTCTTCAGTAAAGAAATCCTCTTGGATTGCCATGGTCTCTGACCATGATATTAGCTCATCAGCGAGGTGCAGTAAGAGGTACTCGACAGTCCCTACATCCCCAGCCCTAAGGCTACCCTCTCTTATCTGCCTAAACGCTCTATGAGAGTGACCAATGAATGTGAGCCTATGCATAGTGCTCATGTACACTCTCTCAACGTCAGGGTCTATAGCAACACCCCTTTCCTTAAGCCCATCAGCTATAGACACCACGTACCTGGGGTACGTGTAGCCACTTCCTAGCCCTCCTGGAATTGTCCAGTAGCTCCCCCTACCAAAGAGCGCTACCCTAGCGTTTTTCGCTATTGGCAGTGCCGCTTCATTCTTAAGTAGCACCACACCCTCCACAGCAGCTTCATAAGCTATCTTCGCATGCTCCTCTAGGTTAGGCTTGTGGCTAGGCTTGTAACCCCGCGCCTTAAGGCTCATAGCCACGAGGCGTAGGACATTTCTAGCCCTCTCAGTAATGACCTCCTCACTGAGCACACCATTACTGTACGCCTCTAGGAGCCTCTTGACAACACCATCGTCTCCAGGCATTATTAGGTCACAGCCGGCTTTAACCTGCTCAACTGGGTTGTCGCCAGCCCACCAATCGGTCATGACAAGCCCGCTGTATCCCCACTCTCTTCTCAAAACCTGGGTTAGCAGCCATGGACTTTGCGTACAGTAAAGCCCGTTTAACTTGTTGTAAGCAGCCATGACAGCCCATGGGTTAGCCTTTTTAATGGCTATTTCAAAGGGCCTTAGATAAATTTCCCTCAGTGCTCTCTCAGAAATAACTGTGTTGATGTACATTCTACCCTCCTCCTGCTCATTGCCCACGAAGTGCTTTATAGTAGCTCCAACACCCTCTGATTGCACACCCCTTATGTAAGCAGCAGCCATTTCACCTGCTAGAACAGGGTCTTCTGAAAAGTACTCAAAGATCCTGCCACAGAGGGGTATTCTGTGCATGTTTACTGCAGGAGCGAGCATCACGTCTACTCCATACTCTCTGGCCTCCTCACCAATAGCCTTGCCTACTCTTTCAACGAGATCTAGGTTCCAAGTTGAGGTGAGCACTATTTCATTGGGAAATGCTGTAGTGTAGAAAGTGTCTGCAACACCAAGCCTCGCTGGGTATATCCTGACACCAGCAGGGCCATCGCTCAAGACTATGGATGGCACCCCTAGCCTCTCAATAGCCCGGGTCTCGCCAGCAGCACCAAGCACAGTCTTTGAAAACCCTGCGCCAACGATAAGCGCTATCTTCTCCTCTACACTTAGCTTAGAGACTATCTCCTCCACATTCAAATGCGCATCACCAGGGCAATAACTCTACAAGGGGCTGGAGATGTAAATAAGCCTTTTGCTTTTTACAAAAGCCTTGGCAATTCCATAAAGCTCTCGCTTAACAGCACAAGAGATAGTCATTTAAGCTAGTGCATAAGGAGCTCTCACGACAGACAATCTCAGTGGTAGCATCGCAAAAGCTGTGCTAGAGAAGCCCTGTGATATCAACAAGCACGCTCACTGGATTTGCGAAAAAGCCTTTAAGTGTCTTTTGCTAGACTCCTTACATAGTTGATGAAGGAGGTTTCGCCTGAATAGTGATGAGCGCGTAGGGCTCTTGCTGAGTTTATTACAGTTAAAGAACCTCTGTAAGTGTATACTTATATAGTACTTGCTAGTGGTGTAGTTTCAAGGCTTGAATGCGATGATGCTTAATGAGGTTTCGCATAGTTGAAATTAATGTGAGTAGCGCTTTATCTAAATCAGGTCTTCCGGATTTGGACTACGCACTCAATCCATATGTCGGGTGCTTGCACGGATGCCTCTATTGCTATGCAAAGGAGTACACTAAGGCTTCTGAAGTTGTCGAGAATTGGGGGTGGGTTATCGCAGTTAAGAAGAACCTCTTGGAGGTCCTCTATAAGGAAGTTAAGAGAGTTAGGAGGGGTGTTGTTGGATTGGGCACTATTACTGATGGTTATCAGCCTGTTGAGGTCCTCTACAAGCTCGCAAGAAAGTCTATAGAGATTCTAGTTAGCAATGGTTTTAACGTTAGTATACAGACTAAGAGCACGCTTGTTTTGAGGGATTTAGATGTGTTGAAGAGGTATTCTAAGCAGGTTGATGTGGGTTTCACAATAACCTCAACAAGAGTAGATTCAGAGATGTCCGTGCTAGAACCCTTTTCATCACCACCGAGAGCAAGGATAGAAGCGCTCAAAAAGCTCTCTAGAGAGGGAATAAGGACGTGGATATTCTACGGCCCTATAGTACCAGGCATTAACGACGACCTTGAGGAGGTTGAGCAAGTTCTTCAGCTAGCTAGAGAAACTGGGAGCATTGTTTACTTCGATAAGCTTAGGGTGAAGAGGTTTATGTGGAGAGACAGCTTCTTAGCAGAACTAGCTAAGAAGAGTTTAGAGTACAGCTGGGGTAAGTTCATGGGGAAAGTTCTTGAGCTATGCCAAAGGCTTGGAGTTGTGTGTAGGTATGGCTTTGAGTACAGCGAAGAGGGGGGTGGTGCAGAGCTCTTCAAAACCCTTGACAGGTACTTTGCTAAGCAACAAGGCTAGGAAGCTATAAAGAAATCTTGAACCTGCAACTCTCCCCCATACCCTAACCTCCAAATCGGTGTAGGGCCCCCTCTCTTCAACACTTCTAGAAGCCTATCTGATAGTGCTCTCACCATCTTCAACAAATATCTCCACAGTGCTACCCCAAGGACTCCCACGCAACTTGTGTAAGCACAGAGCTCAGGGTTAAGCTCCTCGTAAAGCTCCGAGCTCTACACACCACCTCACCTTCAACGTAACCCTGGGTGCTTTTCTACAGGAAAGTGGTGCTTTGCTAACTCTGTTGAGCTCTCCACAGCTGTTACATAGCAACACATATTAATACGCCTTACAGACTCTACATATAACTGAAAGCTTGTTGTGGTGAGCCCATGGCTAGGCATAGCCCTGCAGAGCTTCTCACAGGCTACAACGTGAAGGAGTTGTCGATAGCAACTATAGCAAGTCACTCAGCTCTAGACGTGTTTGATGGTGCTAAGGACGAGGGCTTTAAAACAATTGCTGTGTGTCAGCGGGGTAGGGAGAAGCCTTACCTAAGGTTTAAGAGGGTTGTTGATGTGCCTATAGTCTTAGAGAGGTTTGCAGATGTCGCTAAGTCTGAGAACGTGGAGTTCCTTAGGAAGAGCAACGCCGTATTCGTACCCAACAGAAGCTTCTCTGTATACGTAGGGTACGATACCATAGAGAACTCCTTCCGTGTGCCAATATTTGGCAACAGGTACTTGCTGAGGTACGAGGAGAGGGCTGGGGAGAAGAACTACTACAGGATTCTGGATGAAGCAGGGGTGAGGAGACCAAAGACATTTTCAAGCCCTGACGAAGTGGATAGGCCTGTTATGGTGAAGATGCCGCACGCTAGGAAGAGGGTTGAGAGGGGGTTCTTTGTAGCTGTGGATAGGGATGATTTTTGGAAGAAGTTTAGAAAGCTCGCTGTTGATGGTGTTGTGAGGGAAGAGGATCTGCCGAAGGCATCCATAGAGGAGCTTGTTATTGGAGCGCACTTCAATGTGAACTTCTTCGCCAGTGTAGCTAGAAAGGAGGTTGAGCTAATCTCTATAGATAGGAGAATTCAGACAAATCTAGATGGCTTCCTCAGGTTGCCAGCTAGCGTACAGCTAGATCTAAGTAACTACATAGATGTCGAGATGATTGAGATAGGGCATGAGATGGCGACTATTAGGGAGAGCATGCTTGAAAAGCTATTTGAAGTCGCAGACAGGTTTGTTGAGGCGTGTAAAAGGATTGAGCCCCCTGGCGTAATAGGGCCTTTCACACTTCAGCTCTTTGTCACTTCTGATATGGATGTTGTGGTCTTCGATGTTGCGTTTAGAATTGGTGGGGGTACCAATGTGCATATGGGTATAGGTGGGCAGTACAGCAAGCTCTACTTTGGCAAACCCATTAGCATGGGCAGGAGGATTGCTATGGAGATAAGGGAGTGCGCTGAGCTCGGTTGCTTGGAGGAGGCCGTGACATAGGTGTGGCTAATGGAGCGTGTATGCGTTTTTGAGTGGAGGTATGGCTCAGAGGAGATGAGGAAGCTCTTTCTCGTAGAATCTGTTGTGAAGAGGTACATAGACGTAGAAATAGCTATAATGCAGGGGCTTGAGGAGGCTGGGATAGCTCCAAGGGGCTGTGCAGAGGTATTGAAAAAGTGTGCTGAGAGTATAAAGCCTGAGGAGGTTTATGAAAGAGAGGCTGTGACTGGGCATGACATAGCATCGCTAGCGTACATGCTTGGGGAGCGGTGTGGAGAGTGTGGTAGGTTTGCCCACCTCGGGGCTACAAGCTATGACATTGTTGACACTACCTGGGCCCTCATATTTAGGGATGCGCTACGCATACTGAGGGAGAGGCTGTGGAGGGTTATAGAGGTCCTTATGGGGTATGCCGAGAGGTATAGGGATATGATAGTGGTTGGGAGGACCCATGGGCAACACGCTGTTCCAATAACCCTGGGCTTCAAGTTCTCTAACTACATCTATGAGTTTTCGAGGAGCTTAGAGAGGCTTTGCGAAGCTGAGAAGAGGGTTGTGAGGAGCAAGATCTCTGGAGCTGTTGGAACCATGGCAGCTTGGGGTGGTAGAGGGCTTGTAGTGGAGGCAACAGCTTCAAAGGTTCTCGGCCTAGAGCCCCACGCGATATCTACTCAAGTTGCGCCTAGGGATGGGTTTGCAGAACTTGTTACAGACCTAGCTATTTTGGCTAGTCAGCTGGACAGGTTTGCTTTAGAGGTGAGGGAGCTCTCTAGGACTGAGATAGGGGAGGTCTACGAGGCTGGCAAGAGGATTGGTAGCAGCACTATGCCACAGAAAAGGAACCCTATAACAGCTGAGAGGATATCTGGGTTAGCAAAGGTTGTGAGAGCCTTCACAATTACTGCGCTAGAGAATATTCCACTTATGCATGAAAGGGATTTAACTAATAGCAGTAGTGAAAGGGTTTTAATACCTCATGTGCTCCTAGCTGTAGACCAAATGCTCTTAGATATGGAGAGGCTTCTGAAAACACTCCACGTAGATGAAGAGGCTATGAAGAGAAATATCCAGCTAACTAAGGGCACGATAATGGCTGAAGCTGTGATGGTCAAGCTCGTAGAGAAGGGTATGCCAAGGCACGAAGCGCACAAACTACTTTCAGAACTCTCAGCAATGGTTGGTAACGAGGATTTCTACACAGTTCTAATGGGAAATGAGAATGTGAGGAGGTATTTAACGCAAGAGGATATCGCTAAGGCTCTCGACCCTAGGAACTACCTGGGTAACTATAGAGAGCTTGTGGATAGAGCCCTGAACTACGCCAAAAGCGTAAGGGCTTCATGTAGCTCGCAGAGCTCTTCTTAACAGTTTTGAGAGAGGAGTGCTGAGCACCACTACTATGATGGTACTAATAGGAGAAGAACTATAGAGCTGTGTGCTCATCTAAACCTGTTTAGCTTAGAGCTAGTGAGGTTAGTGAGTTATGCATGAAAGTCACATATGTGTATATGGTCAGCGAACTCCACTATTGATTCTCCGTAGACCTTTCTCAATACATCTCCTCTTAGCACTTCGCTGGGCTTGCCCACGATGTAGAAGCCTCTCCCCATGAACATAATTAAATCTGTTTGCACCATAAGCAGCTCTGGGTCGTGACATGTTGCTATAACTATCTTCTCTTTCCTCAGCCCCCCAAGTAAGTGCGCTATATCAAACTTGCCCTCTGGGTCTAAAGACGAGAATGGCTCGTCGAGGAGCAGTATAGGCGCATCACAGGCTATCACCCTCGCTATTAGGGCTCTCTGCCTCTGCCCCCCAGACAGCCTCCACATATTCTTATTCCAAACGCTAGGCTCAAGCTCGACATGCTTCAAAGCCTCTCTAACGCTATTTCTAAGCTCTTCTCTGCTAATCTCCTTACCTTTTTTCCTGTGGCAGAGTCTTACACCCACTTCAACAAACTCCCACACACTTATTGGAAGTAGCCCCACCTGCTTAGTTGTAGCAAGTTGCGGAAGGAAAGCCATGAACTTCCCAGCAACCTCTGGATTTGCAGTAGCCTTAACACCATTTACAAGCACTTGCCCCTTCAAAGGCCTTACAAGGCCTGCAAGGGTTTTTAAGAAAGTCGTTTTACCTGCACCGTTAGGTCCTATGACTTGTAGTAGCAATGGCTTTTCCAACTTGATGTTTATGCCTTCAAGCAGGGGCTTTTCATAGCCTATAGCCATGTCAATGACCTCGAGCCTCATACTTTCACACAATGTGCACATTCTGTAAAAAGTTTATAAAGGTTTGTGCACAACAGTGTTATGAGCAGAGTTGCAGGGAGAGTGCTATGAAAAGACTACTAACAATACTCTTTGTAGTAGCGGTACTAGGTCTGCAGATAGCCCCATATGCGTCTGTAGCGGGCTCTGGAGAAGGCTTGACAATAGTCGTTACCTTCCCATTTCTCTACAATGATGTTGGGGCACTAGCTTGCGAGGGAGACGCTGTTGTAAACCTTGTGAAGCCGGGGATAGATCCTCACGAGTATCAGCTAACACCATCCGATATTGATTTGATTAAGAGGGCAGATTTAATTGTTTCAACAGGTCACACGCCATTTGAGATCAAGATTAGGGAACTTGCGAGCTCTGGGCAGATACGTGCGAGGCTTGTTGAGTTGCCAAGTATAGAAGGTGTGGTTCTCTTGAGGCACCCACGGACAGGCGCTTTAAATTACCACGGAATTCAGCTTTACCCCCAAAACTATGCACTACTCATCAAAGCCATTGAGTCTACTCTAGAGGCGCTCAGGCCTGAGTGTGCAGAGGTGTATAAAGCTAACGCTGAGAAGATGTTGCAAGAGCTGAGCAACCTGAATTCTACTGTGAAAAAGTTTAGTAGATTGTTAGCCGTAGTGGATTTGCCTCCACTTCAATACATAGCCGCATGGCTTGGTCTAGAGGTGAAGCATATACTGGTTGTGGAAGAGGGGGTTCCGATAATGCCCCAGGACTACATGGAGGTTGAGGAGCTCCTAGCTTCAGCAAAGCATGTCATAGTCATGGCTACTAAAGAGGGTGTGGCAGAGGCCAGGTTAAGGAGCATGTCTAGGGAGCATGGTGTAGCATTTATCTCTTTACCAAACCCCTTGCTGTACAATGGCACTCTTGACTACCTGAGGGTTACAGCACAGATAGTGAATAATGTGAGTTTAGCTACGGGATCACCGCAAACGAAGGGTTTCAGCATCTCTACCTCCATGCTAGTTGGCGTGGCGGTGTTACTCGCAGTTATAGTAGTAATAGTGCTCTACACTTGGCTCAGGAGGTAGACAGTGTTGATAGCTAGCAAGCACCTGATGGCCATGCTCACTCTAATAGCTCTCTCACTTTTTCTCTACACATACTTTACACTACCTTTTGAATGGCTAGCGGTGTTCACTCTCACAGCATTGCTATACGGGGTTCTCAGCCCCTCTATAGCTGCTAGAAGACTCTTCTTCTTAGCTACTGAAGCTCCCCACATGTCCCTGTTTGCCATAGCACTTGGGATATTGTTGTACAGACATGCACTAGTGTTTAACGAGTTTGTCTGGGCGGTTGTAGTTGGAGTTGTTCTTGTGAATAGTGTTGGGCACTTGGTTAGGCTGGGGGTAGACCCCGATGTAGCTACATCGGTATTCGTATCCCTCTCTGCGTCTGGGAGCGTGTTAGCAACATACTATGTTCTTTCTAGGTACAGTGTTCAGTACAATCTATGGGCTGTAATACTTGGAGATCCACTTTTAGCTACACGACAAGAGGTGCTAATCCTTGCAACCGTGGCTTTGGCTGTTGTGGTGCTCAGCGCTCTGCTCTACAACGTAAATGTTTACATGGGTTCGGACCTCGACCACGTGAGGCTAACGCTATCTGTGCTATGGCTCTACGACACAGCTTTTTACACAATACTTGCAGTAGCCTCTGTAGTACTGCTAAAGTTTGTGGGCTTCATACTAGAGCATGTGCTGTTAAGCCTGCCGGCAATCATAGCCTCTAACATAGCCTCTAGCTCTAGAGAAACTATGCTTGTAAGCGTCCTACTGTCCCTCAACTCCTCCATCATTGGCTTAGTAACTGCTGTAAAGCTAAATATAGCTCCTGCAGCAAGTGTGGGGTTTATAGCTCTACTACTATACATAATATCTGTAGCTGTGAGGCGCTGACTATATGACTAAGAAGAGATTCGGCATTTCCGTAGAGCAAAGGCTCTACTCTAAGCTAGATGAGGTCACAAAGCGGCTCGGTGTTGACAGGTCTACTGTCGTAGAGGAGGCTTTGAGGAACTACCTAAACGATCTAAGCCACTTGGCGGAGAACCACACCTGCTGTGGCCTGATTGTAGTTGAGAACCCAGATGCCGTAGAGATGGAGAGGATTTTAGCAGGGCATAAGGATGTGATAATGAGCTACAGTCATCACCACATAGGTGGTAGGTGTGTGTGCACAATAGTGGTGTGGGGCAGTGCTGAGACTCTTGCATCTTTCTACAGCAAGGTATCAAAGATAAAGGGGCTTAACAAGAGGTTTATACCACTGCATAGCGACTAGAGTTCGAATGTCTCTCAATGATCTCTTTAAAACTTTCTGCAACCTCAATGCATATAAGTTTCCCTAGCTACACACCTTTCGTAGCTAGGGTGCGAGTGCGCCTCCTCACCCCATAGCCTTGAGGATAGCAGAATGAGCAACAACCTTTGTATACTATGCAGAGGTGCTAAGTACCTCTGCGGCAGAGCCTATTGTCCTGTCTTTACAAAGCTTAGGGTTACTCAAAAAGTTTTCAATGCCTCTACACAGCTCTTCGGCTCCTCTCCCCCAGCAGTATTTGTTGGTAGAACTGGGTATCCACAGGTTTTTGCAGGTCCTCTCGCCCCAAACGATGTTGGAAATACAGAGGCTTATGATTTTCCCGAGCTGTGGAGCTCTAGATCTCTAGACGAGGTTCTGGATATGCGGCTTAGCCTCTTTCTCGGGAGAAGAGTTGTTGACGCTAGGTCTGTTGAGGATAGGTATGTCCAGGAGCTACAGCTACTTGTACTACCTCTGAAGCCAGTTGACGTAGAGGTCAGGTTTGCAAAGAGACCTATTGGCTTTAGCTTTAGTGAGTACGAGCCCCCCATGGGCCCCAGAGCCCCTATGGAGAGCTTTAGGGTCGTGTCAATGCCTCCCCCTGCGAGAGCTGTGGAAAAGCTTTACAGTGATGCTGATGCTAAGGCTGGGGTAGCGGTAATTGAGCTGTATAGCTCTGGTGTGCCTGTTTCCCATATACAGAAACTACTTAGTGTTGGTGCTCTAGGTAGAAAGAGGAGCAGGAGGCTTGTACCAACGAGGTGGGCTATAACAGCAGTTGACGACACCATCTCAAGGCACTTAATTGAGGAGAAGGTGAAGTGGTTTAATTCAATTAGCGAGGTTCAGGTTTTTGTGAGGCAAATACACAAGAACCTCTTCATATCCATTCTCCTACCTGGTGAGTGGGGTTTTGAGTGGATGGAGGCCTGGTTCCCCAGGTCCACTTGGAACCCCTTTGGAGAAAGTGTGGCTATAGAGGGAGACCACGAGCTGTTTAGACCTAGAGACGAGTATGCATCTATAGGTGGATGCTATTATGCGGCAAGGCTAGCGACTGTAGAGTACCTTGTGAGGATCTCCAGAAAGGCTATGGCTATTGTGCTTAGGGAGATATACCCTGGCTTTGATATACCAATTGGTGTGTGGTTTGTTAGAGAGCAGCTAAGGGCTTTATACAGCCAGCAGCCCTATAAGGTGAGTAGCATTGAAGAAGCGCTGAAAATTGTTGACAAGTTCTCTGCCCTGGGCTCTAGAATCTGGGCTGAAAAGTCTAGGGTGCTCAAGCTGTTGAAAAGAGTTAGAAAAATTGATGAGTTTTTAAAGAGAGATTGAAGGGTTACTTCTTTAGCTGAGGTCTTGTAGCAGCTCTCTCTAGGAATCTCTTAGCTTCCTCAGCTTCCTCCATTGGAATCTCTTTGTGGCAGAACCACCAGTCAAAGCACTCGTACTTCTTCAACCTCTCCTGAGCATCAGCAACAGTTGCTGGTGGTGGAATGATAGCCCTCTCGCCAATGAGGGCATTGTTTGGCCAGTTAGCTGGCAGGGCAACTCCATGCTTATCACTTACCTGCAGAGCCTTTAGCAATCTGAGAATCTCATCAATGTTCCTACCTGCTTCAGCTGGATAGTACAGCATAGCCCTTATAACTCCACTGGGGTCCACTATGAAAACAGCTCTTACAGTATGTGTACCTCCTGCAGGGAACATGTTGAGTTTTCTCGATATCTCTCCTGTTGTATCTGCTATAATTGGAAACGGTATTTCAACACCAAGCTTCTCCTTTATCCACTCAATCCACTTGATATGGGCATAGTTGCTGTCTATGCTTAGCCCTAGAAGCTCAGCGTTTAGCTTCTTAAAGTCCTCGTACCTTACAGCAAACCCTACGAACTCCGTTGTGCAAACTGGTGTAAAATCTGCTGGATGGCTGAATAGCACTAGCCACTTGCCCTTGTAATCGTCTGGGAGCTTTTTCACACCATGGGTTGTCACTACCGTCATTTCTGGAAATCTAGACCTTATTTGAAGAGGTATTTGTTCACTCATATATCTGCACCTTTCACAGAACTACTACAGTATTTTCAGATATTTAAATTTAACTTAGTTAACACCAAAAAGTATGTTATGTAAATAACTTCATGTATAAATTAGTAGAACTCAATTTTTGATTAGAATATTCCAAATACATCAGCCAGCTTCAACAGTGCCACTAAGTGAGCATAGGCTTTACAAGTCTACCCGAATAGATTTGCGGGAACACGTAAACTCTCCTAAAGGGGCTTCACGCTTCAGCGCGGGGAGGAGGTCTGAGCCTCTACAGCAAAAGCCACCTTTAGCATAGAATAACGCTATTTAACCTAGACCTGAGAGCTGAGTTATCTGCACATTTGTGTGAGGAGCTTGAGAAGCTTATCAAGACCTTGAGGAAATGTTACAATAACTTTAAAAGGTTCTCACAAAGCAAATAATTCACTAGTGCTTTAGGGGCCGTAGTTTAGCTTGGTAGAATGCGGGGCTTGGGCCCCCGTGGTCCGGGGTTCAAATCCCCGCGGCCCCACCAAATAAGCTCATATACCTGGCTTCTCAATACTTTTATTAGTGCTGGCTGACTTGGCATATCACCATTTCCAGAATGGCATATCGTATGTGGGTATCTCTTGGCATATGAGTCTGGCATATGGTAAAGTGATATTCTGTAACGGTTATCTAACGGTGGTAGCTTATGGTTGATACGAGGTTCCTAGACCTGTCCAGTATACCGGATAACGTACGCTACCGCATTTTTGACTACCTCTGGGGGAGGAAGGGGGTTCGGTCACGAGACCTCGGTATAGAGCCTTATCAAGCTAACAAGATTAAGAATAGGAAGAGGAGGGTTTCTGACGAGCTACTTAAGCGTATGCTAGAGATGCTTACACCCGAGGAATATGCTGAGCTTGTTGAAGGTGTTACAACTGTTAGGGTCGACCCCAACACTTTTATCAAGGTACTTGTTTCAGCTGTTGCGGATCCTCAGCTAAAGCCAATACTAGTTGAGTTTGTTAAGAATAGGCTCGCAGCCGAAATCTTTGCCGAGACGACTAGGTATACCGTGACTAAGCAGGATTTAGAAGAGTTTAAGGAGTGGCTTGAGAGACAGGTTAGGATACGTGAGAAGAGCCCTGGAGTAACTGAAGGCGTGTCTAGGGATACAGCCTCTAAGCACTGGAAGTACCTGAACGAGTTGCTTGCCTACCTGGGCTACTCCTTCACTCTTCAGCGTTTAGAGGATCTCGCTGATGAGCTTGTAGACGAGTTTGGGTACGCCAAGGCTAGGCATATGCTTAAGGCTTTCCGCAAGTTCGTCAAGGTCGTCATCAGGAAGAGGAACCGTACACTGACTTCACAGATTCTTGAGGTCGTTAAGGTTCCCAAGGACAGGAGTAAGGAGATACCGCTTATGCAGAGGATAGTGCTCGGCTACGAGAAGGCCCCAACTATTGGCGAAATTAGGAGAGTCGCTGAGGCGATCACTAACATCGGAGCTAAACTAGCCTTCGTAATGCTAGCCGAAACAGGGTTAAGACCAGTAGAAGTATTTAATTTAACAATGGAGCAGGTAGACCTTGAAAATAGGCTGATAAAGCCTTTACACATATCGAAAACAAAGAGGGCGTACATATCCTTCATCTCGAATCAGCCTCAATCTCTACCTGTACGTGGAGTTCGCTTTCCTAAAGCGAGAAAACAATTCGGGGTACCGTGAGGTGTACTGTTTGTAAGCGCGTTTAGAGGGGCTACCAGTTGAGTAGATGTGGTACTGAGCGAGGAGTAAATAGCAGGTAGGGGAAGGCTAAGGTATTTACCACTAACCCCTCTAAGTCCCCAGTACTAACCTCATTTACTAAAGCTCTAGGCAATCAGTATTTTTAGGCCCCCGCGTAGGCTTAAGCTTAGGTGGTTACCAGTGTCGTATTCGGTAGCTAGGTGTAGCGAGCTAGAGGAGAAGCTGAAGGAGGCTAGGACCCTCCTACATCGCATAGAGCTCGATATACGGGATACGGAGTGGCTTCTGAGTGTGGACTCCCGTAACTACGTGCGGGAGCACTACGAGTGGCTTAAGAGTAAACGTGTAGAATTGGAGGAAGAGGTGAAAAGAACTCGAGTAAGCATTAAGATACCGCGTAAAGGAAGGGATAGGCTAAGACGGGTGTCCCGAGGCTATAGTTTCTCTATGAGTTTCTCCATAGTCTTTAAGTCCTCCTCTGTAGCTTCCTCCGTGCTGAAACCCTTAACCCCACGCTCACTAGCTGCTTGTGGGTTTTCCTGTTCGGGCTGTACCTAGGGATCTTGAAGTACCTTATGAACCTCGGCTGTACGTACCTAATCCACGGGCTCAGCTTCCCCACCACGGCGTTTATCTGTGGTGCGAGTGACTCTGTCATTATGTAACACGCTTCGTCGAGGTTGCTGACAACTACGTAGTGTACGTTGTGGTAGGATATTGCTCCCGTAGTCTCCGCAGCCGGTACGAACTCGCTGGCTACATCCCTCCAGACGACCTTGTATTGCGCGATGACGTGCCTACCCATCCTCTCTATATGCCACATCTCCCCCCATGAACCCGCTCACTCCTCCAAGAACGCCGGCGACCTTACTGAGGTAGTTCCTCCGCGGGAACGTTTGTTTGAGTTTCTTCATCGTTAGTAGTATGTCATCCCTTCATGTACGCAACTAGGACGCACATGTACCTAGCTACTCAGCCCCTCTCCATATCCTTCCCCTTGAACCCTCTAAATACAAACCTCTCATCAACGATAAACTGCCCAAGCCCGCAGCCCTCACTTAACCGTAAACCTTATTACGTCTTATTACGTAACTACGGAAAACTTATAGGGGATATCGCAGATCTTGCTGTTGCTTGCAGTCATAAACGTTGAAAGGCACCATAAAACCGATATATCACGTGTTAGGGAGCTCCTTGCCGTAAACAAGGATAATGAAATAGTGCAGGCGTTCAAAAATTTTAAAATAATTGTAAGGAAGGTATATTAAGAAGCTTAGAGATGAGAATATGAGCTTAGAGGTGAAAATAAACCTCTACGAACTTGCCAATAAGATTGTGGAGTCTGCTAGAGCTGTAGAAATAGCGTGTAGAAGGGGTGAACCGCTGTGTCATGAAGAGAATATCAAGGTCAGAATTGAAGAGTTACTTAAAGAATATGCGTGGAGCAAAGTAAGTGTACCATCTCCTATACTAGAGTATAGGGTTGATGTAGGAACCTATGCTAAGCACTATGGACGCATTGACTCCTTATACGGGTTAGTTCTATTTGAGTATAAGAAACCGTATCCAGGTCTTAATGTTTCTAGCTTGAGGAGTAATGCTATAGATAAGGTGGTTAGGGAATATATTCCGGGGTTACTTAGAGATGAGCAAATACAGACTTTGGTAAGAAGGATAAAAGATAAAGGTCTGGTTCCATACATCTCAGCAATAATAACTGATGGATTAAGGGTAGTTTTTATAGAGTACAATGTCGAAACTAAAAGTTATAAGGTAGACCCTGAAATAGGGTATTACGACCTTAATCCTCATACAGTGAGGAGAATTATAAGAACGGTCCTAGCTTCATGGAGGAGAAAGCTTGATGCTAAGCTTCTATCATCTGAGTTCGGTTATGCTAGTGATATTACTAAACGTGTAGTAAGAATCCTATATAGGAAAATAGAAAATCCTAGAAGTAGTAAAACAAAGAAGCTTTTTGATGAGTGGGTCAAACTAGTCTCGCAAGCATACCCTGTTACAAGTCCTAGCTTAAGGGAAATAGCTAGTTACTACGGCTTTACAGCAACGGAAATGGATAAAGTTGATGGAGCCAAACTATTCTATGCTATTCAAACCTATTATTCGATAATTTTAAAGTTGCTAGCAGCTGAAGTTGCCTCTAGGTTCTACGATGCAGCCCTTACATCCTTCATAGAAGAATTGAGAAGAGTGGCGGATCAACCAACTCAATTGCTATCGTACATGTCCCTACTTGAAAATGGTTATGTGTACTCGTGGTATGGGATTAAGAACTTCCTTGAGGGAGGAATGTTTAGCTGGTACCTTGATGAATGGGATGAAGATGTATATAAAATCATTAAAGATATAATTGATATACTTTCGCAATTTGATGTAGAGTTTTTGACTCTCAACCCTTCACTTGCTCGCGACATGTTTAAGCTTCTATATGAGGAGCTTATACCTCGTGAAGAAATACGCAAGTTCTTAGGCTTCTACACCACGCCGGATTGGTTAGCCGAGTTAATACTCGACGAGCTAGGGATAAAATATGACGAGTTCATTAATGTGGAGAAGCAGGGAAAGGCTCCTTTAGATTTAAAGTATCTCGACCCAGCAGTAGGTACAGGCACGTTCCTCACGTTAATAATCCAAAGAATAGGTTATTACCTAATGAAAAGCTTTTCTAAAGATGGCATAATAGATCCTGAAATAGCTAGAAAGGCCTTAAAGAAAATTGTAAAGAATGTAGTAGGCTTTGATATCGATACATTAGCAGTACTCACAGCCAGAACAAACTACCTAATAGCATTAGCTGCTACTGGCCTCTTAGAGCATAAAGGCGGTGAGCTGATAGAGATACCAATATATTCAGCAAACTCTGTGATAACTGCTGAAGAATCTAGAGATAAGCAGCTAGTGACAGTAAATGGAAGAACCGAAGCTGTGGAAGTCGTTAAAATCGATACCACAGTAGATACGTTCTTCATACCGCTCAGATTGCTAAAAGGTGGCGTAGTGTTAGATCTCCTTAGCGAGCTGAGAGAATGCATTGAAAATAAGTTGCCTTTCTCAAACCCGCGAGTAAAAGAAATACTTGAAAAGTATGGGTTAACGCCATTTGAAGCCAAGGTTCTCGAGGATGAGCTATATAACAAGCTCTTAAAGCTTGAGAGGGAGAATTTGGATAAAGTTTGGATTCCTATTATAAAGAGCCACATAGTGCCAATAATATTTAAAGAGCAATTTGACTACGTAGTAGGCAACCCTCCATGGATAACCATCAGAGATGTTGCCGATGTGAAATATCAAAGCTTGGTAAAGAGCCTTGCGAAAGACCTTTACTCATTGGTAGTAGATGAAGAGTTAATGCCGCATATCGAAATGGCTACCCTATTCTTTGTAAGGACTGTGCACCTATACCTTAAGGACGGGGGGTTAATAGGATTTGTTATGCCTAAAGCTATTTATAGCGGAGATCACCACGACCGATTTAGGAGAAACGAAGTTAATGTAGTGGACTACAAGTTCATTAAGCTGTTGGACTGTGAAAGAGTTGAGCCTCTCTTCTACGCACCTGCATGCGCGATAATAGCTCTTAAAGGCGGAAAAACCGACTATCCCGTTCCTGCCTTGATCGTCAAAGGTAGATTACCGAGGGATAGACATAAAATAATTTCTCTATCAGAGGTGAAAAAACATCTAGAGTTTACGGAAGAGAGACTCTACCTTAATGTTGTAGGTGAAAGATCCTATCTATCGTATGTAAAGCTCGGTGAGATAAAGGAGATTAGAAGCGATTATTATGAAGACTTCTATCAAGGAGCTACGGTAGTTCCACAACCATGTTGGTTTGTCGACATAGTTGGCATACCTAGCCAGGAGATCGTATTGGTTAAAACCTCTAAAAGAGCAGTAATGAGAGCTCAGACATCAGGATCGCCATATAAGGGCATAATTATAGGACCGTTACCTGTCGAAAAACATTACCTCTATGGAGTATTCACAAGTAATGAAGTAGTGCCATTTGCTCACCTCGAACCTAACATAGCGGTGTTACCGATTAGAACTGGAACAGATTCTTATGAAGTACTAGAAAAGGAGGCTATCAAGGGGAAAGGACACGTACATATGTATAAATGGCTTGAAGAGGTAGAGAAAATCTGGAAAAACATTAGAAAGGAAAAAGAGAAGAAGCTCAATATCTATGAATGGCTTAACTTTCAGAATAAATTAATAAATCAAAATCCCAGCGCAAAATATGCCGTAATTTATGTAGATACGGCAACGAACATGGTCTCTACAATTGTAAGTGTTAACGCCATAAGAAAGGTGCAAATAAATGGAATAGCTATAGATATAAATGGTGTAGTATTCGATGCTACGCTTTATAGATATTATACCGGTAACATAGAGGAGGCGTATTACCTAATAGCAATATTGAATTCTAATATACTCAATGAATTAGTTAAGCCAATGAAACCTCCAAGTAAAGGTGGTAGAAGGTATGGTAAGCACTTTCATAAGAAACCACTAGAATTCCCAATACCTAAATATGATCCTAGTAACGAACTTCATAAGAAGCTTATGGAACTAGGTAGGGAAGCTACTGAAAAAGCTTGGAAGGCTCTAGACAGCCTTTTGAGGGAGAAGTACGGTAAGTCGTTAAAGACTAAAGGGTTCCTTGACTATAAGGAGCTTGGAGACTTGAGGGATGAAATAAGAGCAGAGTTAAAGGACATTCTATCTGAAATAGATTCGTTAGTTTTGGAGCTTTTTGCAGAATCTGGTGTGTCTATTTCTAAGGGTGCGTCAGGTAAAGAGGGTAAGAAACGTTCCAGAAAGAATATTGGCAAAACCTTAACATTAGATATTTTCTTCAAGAAATCAAATGCTTAATACTTGTTTAATACTGGAGATAACCTTAGCTATATTTCGGCTTTTGAAGTCTTTCCATTCATTTTTTTTAAGCTAGTTTGGCACCTTTTACTTGGGTGCACAGTGTGGCTCTGCCCAAGCCTTTCTTGATGATAGCAACAAATCCCACAACTTCTTCAGCCAAAAATCTCGGAACGGTGATGACATGTATTAGCACTAGTATCGTTATTGCTACGTTTGCACTAAGTATTTTAGTAGGAGTTGCTTTAGGACCTCTAGGAAGTAAGATGCTCAATATGCTTGGGGGCAGCAGCATATTTCTCAAGCTTCCTTCTCGGCTGAGGTGGTGAAAATGGGGCGTTATTTAGAATTGTTGAAACGTAACTTCATCTTGTACCTGATTAGCTATCTTATTGTTGGTATTCCTGGCTATGTATTGACATTTACTGTTCTTCCACAGTATATCAGGTTTATAGAACCTAAGCCTCTTACACATTCGCTACTCCTAGGATTCCTCTGGGCCCTCATGTTTTCATTTCTTACACCGGTAGTAATAGAATGGGGGGGTAGGCTACGAGCCAAGAAGAGGGGTAGAGTACTAGATCCCTAGAATTCTAGATGAATCCTATTGAATGTGCTAGTTAATAATCATTGCTATACTGCTGCTCTAGATATACATAATTGAGTATTAGTCTCAACGTGATTAAGCTCGGGCAGAAGAGGTATCTATGTATTCCACATTAGCTTTTGTGGTAACTTCGAGAGCAGCTCAACGCCTTACTGCATCCTACTCTTCACACAGTCGCAGCTTTGGCATACTGTATGGCTCTACTTGGCAGTATCAGCAACAAAGTTCTTTTACCAGGGAAGGTTATCGTGGAGCCAAAGCTAAAAGAGCTTGTTCTATCTACGAGTACGCGGATGAAGTTAAGGGAAGAGGGCTGTTCCACCACCAAGAGCAAAGGATGTATTCACACACTACTGAAGTACGTATGTAGACGATCTAAACACAGCTCTTTGGGAACATTGCAACAAGTCTGAAATCCGTGGTTATTTAGAAGGAGTTCAAATACCTAGGGCATATTCTTAAATCTGCATTACTAAGCTAAGTACGACATTAATTCTTTTTAATTTTGGAAAGGGCTCATGTTATAGTGGACAAGATTAAAATAAAGATTTTAATCAGTATATTGTTGGTGTATCGTTAGGTGGAACCCTGTTCACTAAGACTTTATCTATAATCTTTTTGCCTGTCGCTATGTTTTTAATGGTTTTATTCTGGTTTAGCTATTATCCTTTTCAACAAGATAGAGAATTGGACATTTTGTTAGAGATGTGTAGCAAGGCTGTAGAGAATTTCAGGGGTGATGTTGTTCGGGAGCCTGGTTCTGTGTTAGTGTTTAACAGGACTTCTTTTACTGAAGGCCTTATACGCAAAAAGGTTATTTATAGTGGTAAACACTATAACATTGTCGTAAGTAACGAAACCCATATAGTTATTTATGCAGCTTCTGTAGGTCAATACCCTTTGTATTCTAAAGGTTTCTTCTATGAGGTTGATGCTATAGCTATATATCAAAAGGATAACATTTCAAGACCTATCATAATCTATAGCTATCAGTACCCAGAGTACTCGTATCCTAAGCGCTATTACTTCAACCCTAATACAGATGAGCAAAAAATGATGTTCTTGCCTGGCTACAAGCTAGCTTATCAGCATGGTTGCAGTAGCATATGTTGAGGTAGGGGGTGCGGCTAAGATTGTCGAAGCTGTTTATGAGAATGGTGTTTAAAGCCTTTGGAGAGGCTTGGTCTTAGGGATGGTCAGCGTGGCTAAGATTGTAGTTGTTGAAAAGGACTTTATAGAGATGGCTCGTGAAGGTAGAGTGCGTTTGCGGGAGAAGCCTAGAGAATAAAGATCTAGTAGAAGAGCTTGTTTACAAGCGTAAACGTTTTGACTAGTAAGTAGAGTAGCTGTCGATTATACCTTAACTACTGTACCTATGTAGGTACCCAGAGATAATTTATTGAGTTAAACTTATGCTACATAACTTCAAAATCCCCGCAGATCATCAGAACTCTAAAGCGCAATACAATTCGTGAATCATAATATGTTCGATGAGCTATAATATCAGTGGAAGCAATGCTTAGTTTGTACGTTACTGGGTAACATATTGATAAATAGTTTACTTTGCGATGTCGGAATTTTATAAGTAAGTTAAGGGATTACTTTGAGCCATGGAACCCTCTTAAAGTCTTCGTCAAATGTAAGTATAGTGCCTATGCCGTAGCGCCTAGCTGTTATCGCAATTAGGGCATCTCCTGGCAGGAGGCTATATCTTCTCATAGTCTCTACAAGCTCTTTGATACTACCCTTGTCTTCTAGAACCAGAATCCCAAGCCTGTCTATAAGCTCCTCGACATCGTTTATAGCATCACTAAACGCCTCTAGACCATACCTCCTTATGTAGTCCCGTAGCTCGTCTAGTTTTCTCAGACCATGTCTTCTCCAAGCCTCGAGCCTTATTAGGGTAAAGATTATTTCGTCGACAATTCTAAGAGTTATTGCAAGGTCTTTACTTTCTACCAGTATCTGTTTTACTTTAGAAGCATAAGGTTCAATGCGATGAAGAAAGTACACAACGGCATTGCTATCTAGAAGAATCACTGCCCTTCGGCCTCTAACATGAATTCATCGAGTAACTCTTTGGGGGCAGGACCTCGCTTTCCATAGAACTCGTCAACTATCTTCCTTCTATCCTCAAGCTTCTCAATTCTGATTAGAACCTCCTCGCCCTCTTCAAGCTCTATAGGCTCTAAAGGCTTTAGCACCCCTTTCTCATACTTAGCCCTAATAGCTCTAAGCACTACTAACACACCACCTGCTCTACTTAATTTTTAACCTAATATGTTTTGCCCTACCAATATGTAATGCCTACAAAATTAATCTTAATTCTTAAATAATTGTGATGCACTGTGGCATATCGTATTTCAGCTAATAGCTGTTTTGATAGCATTTACTGAATATCATTATATCGTTTCTGCTTACTTGGCATATCAGCTATGTGCTACTGATGTGGGTTCCGGCATATGTTTAGAGCCCCGTGGTCTGGGTTCAAACTCCTGTTGGTCCCACCATTAAATTAATTATGCTTTACTTGGCTCCTTTTAATTAGTGTGAGCTGATTTGGTACATCACCATTTCTAGGCTGGTGTACCATCCGTGGATACTGCTTGGCATAACAATCATCGAGATACGATTATCGATGATCAATACCAGGCTCATGAATGCTAAATAGCAAGATTTTCTTATGTGTCTTCATTCAAACACTTCAGGTAATGCAATGAGCTGTGCTGTCTGCAGGTATTAGTCGTGTTTAAGTTTGGAATAAGCATTAGTAAAGCTGAGTGGTGTAATGTAATTTCATAAAACATAAAAGCTTTGAAACGAGAGCTATGTATGGCATGGCTAGCGGGAGGCGAGAACTGTGAAAGAATCTGGAGTCATAGTTGTTGAGGTACCACTACCTAGGGAGGTGGTAGAGCTAGCTAAGGCCAGAGGTGTAGATCCTAAAGAACTTGCTGAA
>CAZMQK010000005.1:4410-52050 GCA_964568685.1 uncultured Ignisphaera sp. | reverse complement strand
TGACTTGAACTTCGACAACCTGACACTAGCAGTATTCACTCCCGATGGTAGAATGATTAAGCTGAAGAGGTTTAAGACACCACTGAGGAAACTCCTAACGCACAGGATTTGGATTGAAAGGGTTCAGAAGAGGTATCCAAGGTCTTGGAGGTTTATCAAGGGCGTGAGGAATGCTATCACAAAGCACAGCGAGAGAATAAAGAACGTTTCATGGGACTACTCGCATAAAGTGGGAGATTTAATTGCAGAGCTGGCACTTAGATACCGCTCAATAATAATCATGGAGGACTTGGACAGGCTTAGGGAATACGCCAAGAGAGATAAGAAGTTCAACAAGAAGCTCACCCTGTGGTTCTACGGAAGGGTACAGTTCTGCGTAGAGTACGAGGCGGGGGAGCGGGGATTGAGAGCAGTCAAAGTCAATCCAAGAAGCACATCCTCCACGTGCCCTAGGTGCAGTAGCAGACTAGCCAATAACGGCTACAGAACAGTAAAGTGTGGTAGATGCGGCTTCACTGGAGATAGAGACGTAGTAGCAGTAGTAAACCTCTACAGGAAATACTTATCCAACCCAAGGTGTGGGGGTCTAGGGGTGCCCCAGAACGCCCCCAAGCCCAATGAAGCCCCGAGCGGAGTGCAGGGGAACAAGGATGAGGCAATGAAATACATAAACTCATATAAACTCACATAAGAGCTGAACCCCTACCTAATCTCGCTATTGTGTACAATCTTCAGGCTCCACGAGGGGGTTGCTGTGAGGGCTTGGCGATGATGCTCACCTAGCTTAGGTGGATTACATTGACTGAGTGTGGAGGTAGCTTTACTGTTCTTGACTGTGTGAGAGCGCCCCTCTCCTCCTGTATTCTAACATTGTCAGGGTTTTCAAAGTCGTTCCTGTCATTCACATCCTCTCCAGAAACCCACTTGTGTATTAGTGTGCTTGGTGCAAAACCCTTTATCCTTAGCTCTACTTCTGCCTCCTCATCCCTACTCCTATTAACTATGTAGAGCCTCAGCTCCTTTCTATTCCTATTGTACACTGCTGACACATCAATGTACGGCACGTTGATGTCCAGCTCCCTTGGCCTATAGACATCTGATATTGCTCTTGCCTCCACGACCTCACCATCATAAGCCTCTGTGTACATCTTAAACACAAGGTACTGTGGTGTTAGCAGCACCCTACCCTCATCATCTGCTACTATTAGTGGTAACACGTTGACTGTTTGCGCAAAGGTTGCTATTGGCACTATTTTTGAAAGCCTTTGTAGTGCATTTAGCACGAGTGCTGTGAACACTGCATCCTTCACACTTGTCACTTGTGTTAAGTAGGGTGGCTGTGCTTCTGGGTACCACACGTTCCACTCGTCAAAAGCTATCTTAATCTCCTTCCTCACCCCATACCTCGCTTTTGTCTGCTCAATTGTTCTATAAACGTGCCTCAGGTTCTCCTCAATTGCAACTGGCCAAGCGACGAGATCCTCGTATGTCTTCCCCTGCCTCTCTGCAAATATGTACGTGTGTATTGATAGGTAGTCTATGTACTCACCTGCAATTCTAATCATATCCACATTCCACTCAGTATCATAATCCACCCCCACAGCAACAAGCTTTATTGATGGGTCTACTCTCTTCATATAGTCTGCAAATTGAACAGTCCTCCAAGCACACTCCTCTGAATCCCTACAGAAACCCACTTGCCACTTACCCCACAACTCATTTCCAACACCCCACAGCTTCACATTGTAAGGCTCTTTACCACCATACCTCTTCCTCAGCGAGGCGTAGTATGTATCCCTATTTGAGTTGCAGTACTCAACCCATGCAGCAGCCTCTTCAGGTGTGCCACTCCCAGCATTCACAACTATGAAGGGCTCTGCACCAACCATCCTAACCCACTCAATATACTCATCAGTTCCAAACTCGTTTGGCTCCTCCCAACCCCACGCTAAGTCAAATCTCCTAGGTCTTCTATCCCTAGGCCCAACGCCATCGAGCCAGTGGTACTGTGAGGCAAAGTTTCCACCAGGCCACCTAACGACAGGAGGCCTAATCTCCTTAACAGCACTCAAAACATCTAGCCTAAACCCCTTCACATTAGGTATTCTAGAGCTCTCGCCAACCCAAATACCACCGTATATACACCTCCCAAGGTGCTCTATGAACTGCCCATAAATCCTCTTATCCAGGGGATGCAAAGTAGCCTCTACATCAATGTAAACAAGGCTCTTCACGTAGCCTCCACCCCACGCAACAGCTAAAACCTTTGAACACCTTTAAAAAAACCTACTGTGTAGTCTACCTAGGGTTTCTAGAGCTAGGCATAGTTGTGCTTGTTGGCGTGAGCAAAGCTTTCTAGAGGTGGTGACCAGTGTTAGGTAAAAACTTCATTTAAACATTAGCCAGCGCTAGTGATTTTTATGGCTATGTCCTTTTCTATGCTACCCACTGGAACCCTGGCTACACCGTTTGAAACCTGGACCTCCATACTCTTCACCACCACTCCTCTGCATGTGTCCCAAAACTCTACTATGTACACCCCATCTTGCAGCCCTTCAATCTCTACCTCTACTCCCTCAGCAGGCTCTAGAGGCTTGTTCAGCACCACTACGTTCCACCAGTTGTAGTCCTTGTTCCTTACCCAGAGCATTGCGAAGGTGCTGTTTGCAAGTGCGTAGAGATCTACTTTAGCAACTCTATACACAGCATTTTCAAACACTATGTAGTCCCATGTGAGCCAGTCGCAAGCTTCATTATCAATCTTTATTTCGTAGGTGCCAGGCTCAAACCACAGCTCCACATCCATGTCATACTCATTCGCACTCCCATCACTCTTACCATCCTTATCAGGTAAGTCCAGTTGTGTAGCCAGAGTGCCATTAACGTATATCACGAGCTTTGCAGAGCCCCTGCCAACAGAGTTTATGTGTAGCACCACTCTGCCTCTATCAATGAACGTCACAGTAAATACTGGGTTTAGTGCCCGCTGGCTGTGGCACGTGCCATAGATAAACCCGCTTAGCAAATCAACCCTCCCCTCGATAGCCCCATCAGGCCTTATAACAAGCCTATTTTCTCTCACTGGCGAGACCCACACCCAGCCTGCTAAGGGGTATAGCGCTATGCTAGAGGGGGTAGCATCTGTAATGACTAGCGATGCTCTGGCCTTGCCCAGGCCTCCTCTAACAGGGTCAACACCCTTTAGAAACTCGTAGAGGGCTTTGTAGTGGTACCACAGATTATAGGAGTCTACCTGCGTATCCCACCACCAGCTCATAGCGGAAACTGGGGAGAGGCTGAAGATAGAGCTCCAGAGCCCTTCATGAAGCCCAACCCCGCTCTTGTCGTACGCCCAGTAGGGAGTCCCTTTAAAGCCTGGGTAGCCAATCCACCGATAGTCAACGCCAAACTCTGTTACTATAATAGGCTTTCTGTAGGTGTTCCAAAGCCCCTCTACTATGCTTGGGATAGCCAAGGCTATGTCCTTAAAGCCCTCTGGCCCATACCTATGCACATTTATGATGTCTATGGACTCTAAGCTCCACACCCTTGGCTCAGAATTGTAGTCAGCGAGGTTCACAGTGACAATCCTGTTGTAGGGGTCTACGGACTTTACATAGCTGCTTATCTCCTTAACCCAGCTCACAAAAGCACCTCTAGCGCTAAAGAAGTTTGTTGTGAGGTCAGCCTCGTTTATCAGCTCCCATGCGAGTATGTGTGTTGAGTACCCCCACCTAGCTATAATGTACCTCACCTTATCCTTAAATATACTGATGGCTACTGTATTGCTCCAGAACTCCTCTGGGCTCTGAAGAGGGCCACCCCTTGCTGCATTGTATGGGTTATCCCCCCAGTTATCCGCAAGCTCTCCGTGCCACATAAACACAAACACTATGTATATGTCATACTTTTCAGCAAGCTTCACAATCTCATCTACTCTAGCAGCGTCATCTAAGCTGTAGTAGTGGAGCTTGCTCCACTCTAGTGTTAGAGCCCAGGGCACTAGGCCTATTCTCACAACCTTAATCCCACTCTTATTCAGCTTAGCAAACCACTGCTCATAGAATGATATAGAGCTCCTCCTATCTGGTGGCCACGCGACATTTATCCCCAGCATAAACATTGATTCACCGCTGTCAAATACGAATAGCCTTTTGCCACTGTCAACTCTGACAAAGCCCCTGCCAGCCACCCCCTTAACCACAAACTCTCTAATCTCGCTCACCACAGCACTCCCCCTGCCATCAACCGCCTTTACGTAGAACTTGTGCACCCCCTCCTCAACAGGTGTGAACCTAGCGAGCCAGTATGGTCTTCCAACCCTGACTATGATCTCCTCCCCTGGCCCAAACCTTTTCACGGTGTAGTTCTGGAAGTAGAAAGCCGGTACAGCTACTCTAGAGCCACTTGGCGTCTCTATGTGCACCCACACATCAATATCGCTTGTGTCAAAGGGGTTTGAGTAGCTTAGACCAGATATGTTAAAGGCTATCTCAACTAAGCCAAACTTTGGCCCCTCTCCCTCTGGTAGCTTTAGAAACACCACCTGTGGTTGGGGGGCTGGTGTAGTCGTTGTTTCTGTAGCTATTGTAGTTGTAGGGGTTTGAGGCAATGTAGTCTCTGTTACTGTGGCAGAGGGCGCTGTGGGGGTTGGTGATGGCGTGGGCAACACTGTTGGTGTTGTTGGTGCTTGCGGTGAAGGTGTTGTAGGGGTTTGAGGAGGTTGAGTCACAGTGACTTCAATTACTAGTGTTGTAGTACCTGCCTCTGTAGGCACTGGAGTTGTTTCTGTGGTAGTGGTTTGTGTGGCAGTGGTTTGCTGAGGTGGTGTTGTAGGTGTCACTGTTTCATAGCCTCTCTGCATTGCGTAGTACTGTGCTAGTATAAGTGCCAAAGCTATCACTATTATAACTACTATAGCAGCAATGTGAACTCCTTTCAAGGCCTTACACCAAGAGAGTGCAGGGGTTCCGCAGGTATTAAGCTTTCACTATGCTTCACTACTAGCTGTGGAGGCTTCTCGATGTTTATTCTAAGACGTGCGAGTGCCTGTGAGCAGAGCTCCTTAGCTAGGCAAAGCGCTAGTGAAGCATAAATACTAAGAGCTCTTAGAGATTATGCTAAGAGGAGGTGTAGTGAAAGTAGGTGCCCTAGGGTATGAGCAGAACCCCAGCCTTACTGCTACTAGTAGTCCTTGCAGTAGGCATCTTCGTAGGGTATTGCATAGGCTGTAAATCGCCTAGTGGCAAAACCCCTAGCGTAGAGCACACACCAGCACCTAGCCCTGTCTGCGTAGCGCTTTCTACAGCAACCCCCATACCAACTGTGACTACTACTGTCATTAAAACTGTGGAGCAGGCGCCATCAGGAGCTTGGGTAGAGGCTCTTCTCGATGAAGACTACTTTTCGGTGCTCTCACACTGGATTGAGATGGCTAACACAAGCATTCACGTGGTTATGTACGTAGTCAAGTACGACCCTAATGAGAGTGACGACCCTGTTAACCAGCTTCTCTACAAGCTTGCTTATGCACAGAGCAGGGGTGTTGATGTGAGGGTTATTGTTGATGACGAGACTGCTAAGAGCTACCCCCAGACCATAGCCTTCCTCAAGAATAGTGGCATAGATGTAAAGCTTGATGAGAGCTCCACTAGGACTACTCATGCAAAGCTCGTTATCATTGATGGCAGGGTTGTGGCTGTTGGGAGTCATAATTGGACTGAGAGAGCGCTACACTACAACCATGAGGCATCTGTGCTAATAATCTCAGAGGATATTGCTAAACAGTTTGAGGAGTACTTTGAGAGCATTTGGAGTAGTGGTAGAGCTTTGTAGTGATGAGGATTCCACGAGCTGAACATGATGAGTGTTGACGAATCTGAGAACCTCTCTAACCTCCTGAAGAAGTACAGCGCTTTAGCTATTCTCATATCAGGTGATTTCAAGAAGTTTAGGTTCTATGTCGAGAAGAGGTTTAGCGGAGTTGCACTAAGCAACTGTATAGCACTCCTACCCAGCTTAGAACGCGCATTAGCATTCGCAATGGTTGCTGAGAGAAAGGAGCACGATTTGCTACTTCTAAGGCTAGGGGAGGGGGCCTACACTCTACTCATAGCTAAGTGCAAGAGCAGTAGGCTCATCTTTAGCAACCTGCTCGTAAGGGTCTTTAAGAGAGGGGGAGTGGTTATACCGAGAACCGCTAGCTCCTCTACACCAGTAGCAATATTTCGTAGGGAGATGTGGAGAGAGTTTGAGCTCTACGAGCTACCAACGATAAAGGAGTGCTGCAACGACTACGCATATGTGAATGTAGCGCTAGTGAGAAGAAAGGACCTTATGCAAATATCTAAACTAAGGGTAGTTATAGAGAAGAGTAGGGAGCTTAGAGAGGTGTTGGAGAAGAGCGGAAGCAACCTAAGTGAGATAATAGATAAGCTTCTGCAAATAAATGATGTGTAGATGGGCTAGGGCTCTCAAGGAGCGCCAGAGCTGCGTAGGAGAGTAGAGGGGGTGGTTAAAAAAGTAAAATGTTGCCCTAGTGTTTTAGAGAATTAGCTCTCTCAAGAGCTTCTGTACCTCTACCGGCGAGTTCTTCTCGATTACCCCTTCTATCTTGCTCCAGCCGACTCTCTCCAGTTTTGAGTAAAGGGCTTTTATGTTTTCTATGCTTTGCTTGAGCATCTCAGCAGCATCGAGGTACCTTGGGAAGAGGTCTAGGCCTAGCCAACCACTGTACCCCACTTTATTTAACCAGTAGAGGAGCTCTAGGTACTCAAGTAGGTTTACACTTGCTGGGAAGAGGTCTAGGTCCACCTCTGTGAATATATCGTTTAGGTGGAGGTGGTAGAGGGCATCGTACCTGGATATAAGGACTATTGTCTCCGGAACCCACTCCTTCGCTAGTTTTGCGTGAGCGAACTCCACGTTTATCCCAATGTTCTTTACCCCATGCTGTCTGAGCTCAAGTATTGTTGCTAAGACCCTCCCAGCAGAACCGTGGAGTAGGTAGCTTGAGGGGTCCTCCATTTTGTACTCTATAGCGACCTTCAGATCGTGAGCATACTCAGCCACCTCCCTAATAGAGTCCACGTAGTTACTCCACAGCTTTACATAGTTTGTTGTAAAGGGGAAGTCAAAGCCCTCTCTACCAGGCCATATAATGAGGATCTCAGCCCCTAGCTCCCTAGCTATGTCCGTGGCCTTCTTACACCTCTCTACAGCTCTTCTTCTAGTAGCCTCGTTTAGCGCTGAAAGAGCCCCAAGAGCCCACTGAGCCTCTTGAGAAAGCACAGGGGCTATGGCGACTGCCTTGAGGTTGGCCACAGATAGAGCGTCCTTCACAGCCTTCACATTCTCTTCACTAACCTCTGTGGGGTAGTGGAACTCTAGGCCAGAGAGCCCAGGCACTTTAGACGCATCTGAAATGAGCTCCACAATTCCCTTAGCCTGTTTATAGCCTGTGGACGCGAACCTCTCTACACCTGGTCCAAAAATCCATATGCCTGTCGAAAACCTTAGCTCCACAACCACACACCTCTAGCTATACCCCTGAAGAGCTCTTATATAAAGTTTTCTGCATTAACACACATAATTAGAGTTACACCGTGATCAAAGCGCCCCCCAGTTAAGCAACCTAAAACAAGTTGAGCAATGGTATAGAATAGACTAGTAGCCTCAGCAAGCACCCCTGCTGAGTCCTTGAGCTACAAAGCTGTTTAGCGCAATACCACATTTAAGTAGCTACAGTTATATGGGGGGCCGTGAGGTTAGCTAGGGCTATCCTGATGTACCTACTTGAAAAGAGGCTCCTTGAAAATAGGTGTAGCTCTATAAGTGAGCTAGAGGGCTTCTTGAGGGAGCTGGGTTGGTGTAGAGGGGATTGTGTCCACACTTACATCAGATGGCTCAAGAGAAGAGGGTTTGTAACAGTAGGTAAGCGTGGTGCTAGCGTGTCTATCTGCACTAAAGACGACTTGAAAACCATTCTGATGGCTGTTGATAGCGATTAAATGGCTGCACTGCTAAAGCAGCGCCTGCAAGGCTCTTCAGGAGCTGAGCTCCCTGGGCTAGTGGTAGAGCTCTTTGTTGATGAATGGCACGAGGGCCATAGCTACAGCTGCAAAGACCAGGTCCTCTCTAGTTACAGCACCTTTAGTGAGGAGCTTTATGAAGCCCCCCTTCTCACCTATCCTCTCTGTTCCGTAGTAGTGATCCACAGCCTCTTCAAGTTCTCTATAGGTGCCCGCTAGGATTTGCTGGACAATTCTCCTAGGCAGGGGGAAGGCCGGTGAAAATCCATAGGAAGCCGCCCCTTCTCTGCTGATTATGTAGGCTACCTGAACATCGTAGTAGTCTTCACGAATGCTTATGAAGCCCGCCTCCACCCCAACCCCAAATTCGCACTCTTTGTAGCACTGCAAAGCCTTCTCCCCTCTAACCCTAGCACCACTCATTACAACCTCAAGCCCCACTGGCTGTGGTGGTAGGCCTGTTTCAATAGCGCAGCCCCTGACCTCAGCAGATGGGAAGAAGACTCTAAACGCTCTTTTAACACCCTCTAGCTTAGTTGGGTTTAAGCTACCTACACATACCACGGTCACGGCTTTAGCACCACAAAGCTTTGAGATAAGTGCGTGAGGTATTTTATCTTAAGAGTCTTCTTCGCACGGGGGCTAGCCTTCCGATGATTTGATTACCAGCGCCACCCCTGCAATGGCCATGGCTAGGGCTGCCACTTCTATAAACCCAATTCTCTCTCTCAGAATTACTGCTGCGAGAATGCTTGCCACCGCGGGCTCTGCCAGCGCTATGGATGTCACAGTAGAGCTTTTGTAGAACTTGAGGAGATAGTTCATAACCGTGTGCCCGCCAACCATAGGGACTAGCGCTAGTGCTAAGAGCCAGGGCCAGGAGTTTTGGAGGTAGCTAAAAACGTTATCTCCTGCAGCTGAGCTGTAGGCAAGGGTCGTGAGAGAGGCTATGAGGTACGTTGCCGAGGAGTACTCTGCTGTTGACAGGCGTTTTCTAGAAAGCCTACCTGTGTAGAAGTACATGGCTGCCGCAAGTGAAGCAACAAATGCCTCTGCTGCGCCAAGAACCCCTGCAAGGGAGCTCACAGCTAGTGAGTTGCTGAAGAGGAGTACAACAGCTGTAAACGCCATTGCTATACCCACAGCTACTCCCAGACCCACTTTCTCGCCTCTAAACACCTCTACTAGCGCTAAGTGCACAGGGTATAGCACCACAATTGTTGTACTCACAGCTACAGAGACCCTAAACAACGAGTCCATCCAGAGAACAAAGTGTGCTGAAAGAGCGAGCCCAGCTACGAGAGGGTATAGCAACTTCCTTGAGCACAGCGCGTGTGCATGACTAGTGCCACTCACTGCTAGTAGCAGGAGGGAGGCTATGAAGAGCCTCCAAAATGCGCAAGCAGCGGGCGACGCTTGGGAGACTCTCACAAGAATAGATGCAACGCCTATGCTCAGAGAGGCCAGGACGTACAGCGGTATGTGAGTTTTCCTAACCATGGAAAAACCAGCTCCCCCAGCGCCAAGCTAAAGCTGTAGCTGTTCTGCTACATAGCAGTGCACAGCTTTTTGAATTTTGAAGGCTTTCATAATGTGCTTAGAAAGCTCTCAGAAACTCACAACAGCTTTTAATTGGCATTCGCCTTGACCTAAGCTTAGCAAAGTGCAGAACTACTGTGCTAAGTGCGTAGGGATGGTTGTGCATGCAAATGGTAGACCCTGACGTAGTGGGGTTGCTAGCACTACAGATATTCGCCATAATGGACCCCCTAGCAGCTGTGCCAACCCTTCTCGACGTGATCTCACCTATTCCAGAAGCTGAGAGCAAGAAGCTTGTTGATAGAGCTGCGCTAGCAATATTCATTCTGCTCAACGTCTCTACTATAGCTGGAGGCTACATACTCACACTCTTTGGAATAAGCCTAGCCTCATTTAAGATGGCTGCGGGAGCAATACTAATGGCCACAGCCATAGACACACTGATAACAGGGCACAAGCCTGCAAAGATAGAGGTTGGCACCTACATAATAGTGCCAATAGCCACACCACTAATTGTAGGCCCTGGGACGATGACGTTACTCATAACCTCTGCTAGGCTCTATGGAATACTCAACACATTGATAGCTGCTTACATAGCCTTTGCCTTTACATACCTAATCCTCAGGACAGCTAGGGGGTTAGTTAAGATAGCTGGCGAGACCTTTATTCACGGGCTCGGCAGATTCATGTCAATAATAATAGCTTCATTCGCTATAGAGATGATAACCTCTGGGGTAAGAGAGTATGTAGAGAGCCTAAGGGTAGAGTAGAGAAGGTCTGCGTCTAATCAATGGTCGTCTTTTCAAACATCTTCATAGCTATCACCATCATTACAAGCGACGTGGCTACTAGTAGCAACAGCTCTACTTCGCAAGAGAGCCACGAGTACATAGAGTTGAGTAGGGACACCCCTGTCAAATAGTAGCGGCAAAGGTCAACAGCGTAGGTCAGTGGCAATACCAGGGCTAGCACTTGCATCCACTGAGGAGCCATGTTTATTGGGAACATGGCTCCGCTCAGCAGGGTCATGGGCATGGTCACTGTGCCTATAATTAGCTGAAACCCCTCAGGGCTCCTCATGACAGAGGCTATCGATATGCCCATGGAGGTGAAGCCAAGCGCCATGACGAGCCCAATGGCTATTGCTAGGGGGAGCCCAGCTGGGTTAAGCCTTGTGGTGAGCACAAAGCCTAATGAGAGCATTATGAGCCCGTTGGCTACAGACACTATTGAGTCCCCCAAGGCTCTGCCAAGTATTGTGAGGTGTCTTGGTGCAGGCGCTACTAGCACCTCCTTTAGAAAGCCAAACTGCTTGTCCCAGATAACGGATATTCCGCCCATGAAGCTTGCTTGAAATATTGAAGTTGCAAAGGTTGCTGGTAGTAGAAAGGCCATGTAGTCCAAGCCCTTGAAGAGCACTTGAAACTGCGGCCCTCTCAATGTGTATGCCCAGCCTAAGCCAAAGAATAAGAGCCACAGTATGTTGTTTATGAGTATACCTGCTATTCTTGACTTAGCCCTTAGGAACCTCTTTACCTGTCTATAGGTCATTATGTACACATACTCTATCAAACTCCATCACCTCACTCTCGCTCTACGCATTATCCTCATTGTTTCCACAGGGCTTGCTTCAGAGTCTCTCAGCCCCCTTCCAGTGAGGTGTATGAATACATCGTTTAGCGAAGGCCTTCTGTAGCTCACCTCCAGAACCCTTACCTCAAGCCTGTCTAAGAGCTGAAGTATCGTGGGTATGGCTTCAGAGGCCTTCTTGACTTGGAGAGCTAGTGTGTTGCCCTCCACCACCCTACAGCTCTTAACACTCTCTACGAATATCTTTGAGCATACATCCTCGCCTACCTGCCCCAGCTTCACGTAGACAATGTCAGAGCTCAGCATTGATTTAAGCTCTTCTGCTGTGCCCATAGCGATTATCTTGCCGTGGTCTATTATAGCGATTCTGTCGCAGAGCATCTCAGCCTCATCCATGTAGTGCGTTGTGAGGAATATTGTTGTCCCATAGCTCTTCCTCAGCTCCCTTATGTAATCCCATATGTGCACCCTTGTCTGCGGGTCTAGGCCTAGGGTTGGCTCATCTAGGAACAGTATTCTTGGTGTGTGAAGCATTGCTCTCGCTATTTCCAGCCTCCTCCTCATGCCACCAGAATACATCCTCACTTCCCTATCTCTGAACTCCCAGAGTTCTACAAACTTTAGCACCTCCTCTAGCCTCTCCCTAAGCCTCTGCCCGTCAAGGCCGTAGAGCCTCCCATGGATGTACAGATTCTCGTAGCCTGACAAGTCCAGGTCTAGGGATGGGTCTTGAAACACTATGCCTATGTTCCTCCTCACCTTGTCAGGCTCCTTAACAACATCATGACCAGCTACAGTAGCCCTACCAGCTGTCGGCTTAAGTAGTGTAGCTAGTATGTGTATTGTCGTAGTTTTGCCAGCTCCGTTAGGCCCCAGAAACCCAAATATCTCTCCTCTTGCTACAGTAAAGCTCACGCCCCTCACAGCCTCTACAGGGCCAAACCTCTTCACAAGGTTTTCAACAACAATGTCGTGCTCCACTCCTACTCACCACTTGACAAGACCCTTTTTATAAAACCCTCGAGAAACCCCACAAAGTTGCTAACAGCATTTCTAAGCTCCTCAACATCCTCTCTCCTAGCGCTTGGCAAAACCTCTACCACTCTGAATATCGCTTCCCTAAGCCTACTGCCACCAACCTCGTCAAATATCTTAAACCCTTTTGCAACCCTCTTCAACCACTCAACTCTATCCATGTGCTCAGACAAGGCCTTGGAACCAGCCTCAGTTATTCTATACACCTTCAGATGCCTACCACCCCTCACAACCTCCTCAACAACCTCGACATAGCCAAGGCTTAGCATCTTCCTTAAGGTTGGGTAGAGCACACCAGGGCTCTTGGGGAAGCAGAACTCCTCCCTAACCCTCTTCATAATCTCATAGCCGTGGGCAGGCCCCTTAGACAGCACATAGAGTATGCTTAGAGCTGTGTTCAACTCAAACTCTCTGCGCAAAGCCCAGGCCACCGGAGTATCACCAGATATTTCTACAGATATATCTGTAGAGTTATAAAAGCTTTTATGGCTTGAAAACACCTGCTGAAATTCTGTACGGTGAGCTGCCCCATGGCCTTCAAGAGGCTTGTGCTAGTACTATCAGACAGCCACATTAGGGAGAGGGCTGAGTGGTTTCCAGTGGAATTCACTGACATATTTCAAAGCAGAGCATATGATATTGCTATACACGCAGGGGACTTAGTGGATCCAGAGGTCCTAGACTTCGTTAAGAGCCTGAGTAAGAAAGTCTACGCTGTGCAGGGCAACATGGACTACCTCAACTTGCCAGAGCAAGAGGTTTTTGAAGTACTGGGCTTTAGAGTGGGGGTTGTCCACGGTGATCAGGTGAGGCCCAGGGGAAATGTGCAGGCTTTAACAATACTTGCAAAGAGTATGGACGTTTCAATACTCATCTCAGGGCACACGCACACCCCCTTCATAACTGCTCACTCAGGGGTCCTCCACGTCAATCCAGGCTCTGTAACAGGAGTTTGGGGTGGTGGAGGTGGCTCCCTCACACCCTCATTCATAGAGCTAGAGATCCAGAGCACAGGGGAAATCAGCGCTACACTCTATGAGCTTAAACGTGGAAGAGTTGAAACATCTACGCAGAGGCTCATTCTATATCCACAGCCTTAGAGCCAAAAACACTTTTTTACGTGCGCAAAGCTTGGTAAGGCTGGTGTTGTGGAGGTTGCTGTGGCTAGTAGTAGTGCTAGTAACAATTAGTGTGACCATCGCCTCAGCTCTGCTGTCCATACGCCTTGAGAAGAGGCTCAGTGTTTTATGCGTAGATGTGCACAAGGTAACTAAGCCCAGGGTCCCTTGCAACGGGGGGTTCGCCGTATTCTCTGGCCTTGTAACAGGCACACTACTAGCCCTCCTAACAGGCTGTGTAAGGGCTGAGGTTGGCGAAGCTGTGTTACTATCACTAGCAATAGCATTTTGCACAGGCCTTGCAGACGACCTAGTAGACTTGAAGTCAAGGTGGAAAATACTGCTGGGGGTTTTGCCAGCTCTCCCAACTCTTCTTCTACAAGTGTACACCCCAAGGCCTTGGATACCCTTTGCAGGCTTTGTGAGGATCTCTAGGCTATACCCACTACTCCTTTTAGCAGCCTTCACAGTGTACCAAAATGGTGCTAACATGATTGACACTCACAATGGGGTTCTCCCCGTGTTCACCCTCTCTCTACACGCCTTCGCATTAGTGGTCAAGATCTTAACAGGTAGTGGCATAGGTGAGGAGAGCACTCTACTACTCCTCACATTCACTGCCGCTCTCTTAGCGTACACCCCCTTCAACGCATACCCTGCGAGGATATTCAATGGGAATACAGGGGCTTTTGTGATAGGTGCCACAGTACCACTAATGCTTGCCCTAAACAGGCTAGAGTTTTACTACGTCCTCGCCTCAGCCCCTATGTACGTAAACGGCTTCTACTACTTAGCCTCTGTAAAAGGGTTTCTACAAAAGGAGAGCGTTAAGAGGCCAACATACGTGGATGAAAAAGGCTGTATACACGCATCAAGAGACCCCCTAGCGCCCATAACCCTGGTGAGGCTTGTCACAAGGTCCTCAAACACTGGTTTTAGTGAAAAAGAGCTTGTAATAGTGCTATACACACTATCGGTACTCTCTTCAGCCCTAGCCTCAGCAATAGTCCTTCTACTTGGGTACCCAAGCTAACACCATTTAAGTGAGTCGCATAGCAAGAGCTTAAACACCTTGTAGCAGAAATACTTGTGTGGTAGCTAGGGGTGAGCGCTCTTGGGGAAAACCATAGTGATGTTCTTAGGCCCCGCTGGCTCAGGTAAGTCATCACTTGTACACGCCTACTCCAAGTGGCTTTCTGAAGAATTTGGGCTGAGGGTGTACAGAGTTAACCTCGATACTGCTACTGAGTACATACCTTACCACCCTGATTTCGATATAAGGGTGTATATAGATGCCCATAGAATTGCAAAGGAGCTGGGCCTAGGCCCCAATGGGGCTCTCGTCAGGTCCATGGAGATGCTGAGTGAGAGTATTGAGCTTGTTTCAAGGGCTATTGGCAGTGCTGATGCTGACTTCATCCTCATTGACACCCCTGGGCAGATGGAGGTTTTCATATTTAGGGATGTGGCGTACAGGCTTAGCCAGGGCTTGGGCAGGTACAGTAGGGAGTTTGTAGCTGTCTTTGTAATTGATGGAGAGGTTGTTAAGCGCTATGAGGACTACGCCTTTGTAGCAATAATGTCTGTAGCCATTCAAGCTCGACTAGGCGTAGACGTAGTGCCGGTTATAAACAAGATTGACCTTGTTAAGGATCTTAGCATTGTAGGGGATGTTGTTAGCGATGTTGAAGAGGTTGTCGAGAGGCTTAGGGGTGGCGGTACCTATGGAGAGATGCTCGCAAAGATCATGGACGCCATATGGCTCTACGCAAAGGCGACTAGGGTTCCAAGGGTATCAGCAAAAAACATGCTTGGATTAGAGGAGCTGCACAGAGCTATACACGAGCTTACATGTAGCTGTGGTGACCTGACATAGGGGCTACGTGGTTTAGCTAAGGTATGTTCTCGCTATTTTTAAGAGGTTCTCTGCAGTAGCGTAGCCGACTATAACCACCCCCCTGCCATGCTCCCTACTCCAGATGAGGAGCCCTGGCGTGCCATAAACACCGTAGCTCCACCCCTCTTCAGTATCCTCTGCAATCACCTTGTCTACAGCATCTACAGTAGTGTTGAAGTCAGTATAGCCTGACACGCTCCTTACAATGTTTGCAACTTGGTCAGCAGATGGGTAGATGTTCCCCCCTACAAGCCCGTATATAGCCTTCATAACCTCTAGCACAGCTGCAGAGTTCTGAGTTGCAAGGTACATAGCTGTGATATTTCTGTGCAGGGGGATGGCCTCTCCATGCACAATAAAGTTCTTTAGCACTATGGCGAAGGTGTTGTTTTTAACAAGCTCCTCTATTGTTGGCAGGGAATCTGCGTAGAACTTTGCGCAGTATGGACAGTAGACATCTTCGTATATCACTAGGTAGTACTTAGCACTAGGAGAGCCTATGACAGGCGTCTCGTTTAGCAAAAGCTTTGGTGCCCTAAAGGTTTCTGCAACACCACTAACATTAGGTAGTTTGAGTACTGGTCTTTGCGCATGGTACTCTACATACGTCATGTAGTACACATAGAGAATTGGAATCCAGTCCTCTTTCAGCACATAGTAGTCACCGTGCTTGTCAAAGAGTATCTGCATTACCTTAGCCTTTGTCAAGTCACTTGTAGTGTAAATTCCTATGACTGGGAAGAAGGTCCTGTTGCCCACGGCCGCCTTAAGGTCTTTACCTAGATTAGCATAGCTTACAGAGCACACTGAGAGGGTCACGTTTATAGCTTTGCTACTATTAGAAGCAATTACGTTGCTCAGCCAGCTGGCCATACCGCTAAACAAATCTTCGTTAGGGGGCACGCTGTAGTACACTATGAAAAGAGCGCTATCCTTACCTGGGCACTGGGGAGAAGGGGGTGTGAGTAGCTTAGGCAACACTAAAAGCGTTGCTACACCTCCTGCAGCTATGACAATAACAGCAATAGCTATTATCGCCAGCGTTGTTCTCTTCAAAATAGCACCTCTAGCTTATGTACACATGCACCTAATATAAGCTTATGTGAGGTGAGGCTCGGGACAATGGCCTAGTGAAGCCACAGGGGGTAGAGTTGTGGTATGTGCACAGGGTTTATCTCATTAACATAGTTTGTGAGCATCATTCTCCTCACCTCCTTCAAGTCCCTTGTCTGCGCCAAGACCCAGCTCAGCTTTATGTAGGCCACCTCTGGTAGCATGTCCTCCCCTGGCACCACACCTACTGTGAGCAACTTCCTCCCTGTTGTATACACATTCATGTTCACCCTTCCGAAGAGTGTTTGCGTAGTCATAACAACTGCCACGCCCTCCTCCACAGCCCTCCTTATGGACTCTATTGCATAGCTCCCTATGTGCCCCAGCCCAGTACCCTCTATGACTATCCCGTGGAACTTCCTATCAACAAGGAGGTCTATTATCTCGCTCTGGAACCCTGGGTAAGCCTTTACAAGCGCAACCCTATCGTCAAAGCCTATAGAGGCCTTAACCTCTTCAGCACCCTTAGACCTTGGAATAACCCTGTTGTTTACTACCACAAGCTCCATTTTAGCTGGGTCCACCTTGGCTAGCGGTAAGTCGTTTATGCTTTGAAAAGCGTCCCTCCTGCTACTATGCATCTTCCTCACCTTCACCCCTCTGTGCACCAAGACCTCGAGGTCTGATGGTGTTGAATGCATAGCTACTACAACTTCTCCAAAGGGCGCTTTAAGAGCCGTTACCACAGCTCCTACGAGGTTTGTCGCCGCATCTGTAGATGGCCTATCGCTACTTCTCTGCGCACCCACGAGGACTATTGGCATTGGCAGGTTTTGCAGTGCGAAGGCCAGGGCTGCGGCTGTGTAGCTCATGGTGTCCGTCCCGTGGGTAATCACAATGCCGTCAGCGCCGCTCAGCATGGACTTGTAGACTCTCTCTGCAATGACCCTCCAGTGCTGTGGGGTCATGTCCTCACTCAGTATGTTGAACAGTACCTCCACATCATAGCTTGCAAGCCCCCTTAGCTCAGGTATTATCTCCATTAGGTCAGCTGGGCTCATAGCGGGCTTGACAGCCCCTGTCTCATACTCAACTCTACTAGCTATGGTACCCCCGCAGCCAAGTATCCTAACTAAGGGCCTTCCAGAGCCGCTGGTCTCCTCAGAGCTGGCCTCACCTCTCTTAGCACACTCAACAAGCTCAGCACTTGCAACTCTATGTATGGATACGCCAATGTTGTAGCCATTATCAAGCTTAATCACAATAATGTCCTCAGCACTAAACTCGTGGCGAGGCATTAAGAGCCCCTCCAGCACAACATTACCTGTGGTAATCAGCCTGAGCCTACACCCAACCCTAGCACCTAGCTTCTCAAGCAAATCCCTTGCAACACCACTGTAACCAGGTAAGCCCTCACTCATAGAGACACCGAGAGAGAACTTGCATTGAGGGAAATAAATGCTTTAAACATTGATATGCGCAGGCCCTCTCACCACTTACCGCAGGCAGAAGTGCTACTAATACTACTACTGCTGTACCTTTGTGAACAGCTAGAGAGCTCCACCTGGTTTGCCTACGCCTCTTCAGCCTTGGGCTCAGCCTTCTCTATCTTCTTGAGTTTTCTGAGGTACATTTCGAAGAGCTCTTTTGTTGTTGTCGCCTCTGTTGGTGACTTGTCATCTCTCCATCTCATGAACCTGGGGAACCTTATAGATATTCCTGTCTCTGGCTTCGCCCAGCCCCAGCAACATGTGTGAACTGGTGAGAGGGTTATTTCTGCGCCTGTGACCTCCATTACTAGCGCTGGTGCAAACCACACATCAGCTTCTATCTCGCTATCCACTCTCTGGTGCTTGTGTGGTAACCTATAGGGCTCTAGCTTCTTTGGCAGCTGAGCTAGCTCCTCATCTGTAAACCCCGTCCCGACTTTGCATACTGTTTCAAACCTATCTGTATCCGGGTCGTAGGCTGCTAGTAACAGCGCCCCGTATGTCCCAGCCCTCTTGCCCCTCCCATGGAATGCACCAACAACGACAAGATCCACTGCGTCTGTGAGCTCACTCTTGTAATCCCTCTTGTACTTTATCCACAGCCACCCCCTTACACCAGCTTGGTACACAGAGTCCACCCCAAGGGACTTAACGACGAGACCTTCACAGCCGCTTTCAATTGCCTTGAGGAAGAACTGCTCCAGCTCCTTAGCGTCCTTCACAAGGGCGTGCTCAGCTATCTTAAACTCCTCGCTCTCCTCAACAATCTTCTTAAGCCACTCCCTCCTCTCAGGCAAGAGCTTTTTAGTGAGGTCAACGCCATCCACATAGAGACAGTCAAAAAGCCTCACAACCACTGGGTACTCCTTTACAGCTTCGTGGATGTCCTTCTTCCTCTTTCTATGCATGAGCTCTTGGAATGGCTTGAACTCCCCTGTCTCTGGGTCCACAGCCACTATCTCCCCCTCGATAATGGCCTCACCAGCTTTAACATGCTTTAAAACCATTTCGACTACGTCTGGGTACTGATAGGTTATATCCTCTAGTCTCCTAGAGAATACCCACACCCTATCCCCACTCTTGTGTATCTGCCCCCTCTCGCCATCGTACTTAAACTCTGCTAAAGCCGGCACCCCAGCCTTGTTTAGAATCTCAACAGGGTCGCTGGCCCTCTCTGCAAGCATTGGCCTCAGGGGTATGCCTGGAGTTGGCTTCACCTCCTTAATGGCAGAGCCGCCCCTCTCAGCTATGAGCTTCGCTATGGCCCCCAGGTCTGGGTAAACGTTATAAGCCCTCTCAATGAGGTCCCTTGGGACTCCAAATGCTGATGCGAGCCCATCCATAACCGTAGCCTCCCCCACCCCAAGCCTTAGCCTACCCTCTACAAACCTCACAATGTACTTTGCCTCCTTGGGCTCTGCATCCATTAGCAGAGCTGTGAGGAGCCTTAGCTTCATGTCCCTGCTCCCCTCACCCTGGAGCATAGCTATCTTGACAAGCGCGTTGAACACTGCATCAACGCTGAGCCTCCTCCCCTGCTCGCCTTTGGCACTCTTTATAAAGGCTGTTAACCCTGTCGCCCTCCCCTGCTTACCCATCTTAAGCCTCTCAACAGTAGCGCCATAGTCACCGAGGGACTTGTATAGCTTCTCGATCTCAGCCTCTGTAGTGTTCGTTGCTAACGCTATGCACTTCTGAATACCTTTCTCGGCTATGCCAAGCTCAGGCATGCCCTTCCAATCGGGCCACAGGGTCCCTAGAATTAGGTACACCACCTTGTCAATAACGCTAGGAGGGGTCTTCTTAAAGAGCATAGCCAGGGTAGCGGCTTGCTGAATCTTGCTGGTAGTCTTCTCTAGCATCTCCAGGGTTTGGGCAATGACTGCAAACTCCACTGCAAGCACCCCAAGGAAGAGCTCTACTTCTAAACACATTTATAACCAGATACACTTTTCTAAAACTGTGTGGTGATGAGAACCCGGCAAAAATGAGTAGATGATTAGTCAGAGTTAAGCTGATGGAGCACTTTAGCTGCGGGAATTGTGGTGGTGTGAGCAGAGCACTCTGCCTAAAGTGCGCTACCCCTCTTCTAGCTAACCATGACCTCTACTCGAGCCCCTATGAGCTGACCAGGTACGTTTGGCTTAAACCTTGCTACAACAACACAGTTTCTAAAGCTGTGGACTTTCAGCACCCTGCCCCTATAGACATTGCCGTGAAGGTCTCTTGCAACAACCTTTGCGCCAACAAGGCTCCCCAAAACCTTTTGATCTGCAAGTATGTATAGCAACACCTGATTGTTATACTGCCTCGCTCTGCTCCTCCTATAGCCCTTTACAACGCCTATGAGCTTCCCCGCTGCACTCATTGCTGAGACCACCTAGCTCGTCTAGGTGTTGTAAAAGAAGAGCTTCTGCTTTGAGTAAAAAAGTTTAATGCTAAAAAGCTTTGTAGAAAAAGCTGTTGAGATGTGCTATGCTGTGCCTGTTGCTGGTGCTGAAGCCTTTTGAGCTGCTGATGCGACGAGTGAGGGTAGCTCTGGGAACTTCTCCTTCATTCTCTGCTCAGCTACTACCTTAGCCTCCTCTAGTATCTTCCTAGCCTCTGGAGTTGTGTAGATGTCTCCAGTCGGCATGCCAAGGGCTTCTCCAGCTGATATCACAACATCCCTTAGGCCCTCTTCTATCTCTGAGAGCTCTAGAGACATCTCAGGCATTATACCCTTAACCACGCCCTTAAGCTCCTTTATAACCCCAACAACGGGTATGAGCCCAGCCATAACGTCGCCCATTGTTATAACAGTGTCAAGCCTTAGCGTAACTTGCTCTAGTGCTACCTGAGTTATGGTGAGCTGCTTGACCATCTTCCTAATCTCAGCAATCTCATTAGCGTACATAGCGGCTCTAATCTCGTCACCCTGTGTAAGAGCATCTACAACTCTCTCAAAGAGTGTTCTATCCCTCTCCCTAAGCCTCTCTATGAAGACCTCTAGCCTGCTAACCATAGACCTTACTTTGTAGCTAGCCATCACAAGCTTCTGCTTTATAGGCTCCCTCCTCTTGAATAAGTCCTTGAACTTCTCACCAACAGTTGGGCCTCCAGCCCATCTCTTCTCAAAATCTGGTAAGGAGACCATGGGTTTTCCCGAAACCACTTATACTATTGCCAATAGTATAAAAGAGGCAGAGCTAATGTATTGCTAGTGCGCCAATGTTATTAGAATTAACAGTCGCCAAGATGGTTTTATGAGCCTGAGTCCTTATTAGCACAGTCGTAGTGATGCCCAGTGGAAATGCCCTCGGGGCCCACAAGCTCTGTAGAGAACGTGTTGCAGCGAAGAGCAAAAGCGCATTTTATAGCCGTAGAGAGTTTCTACAGCATGAAAGAGCGCAGAGAGTGCTTTGAGGGGTTGGAATGAGGTCCATAGGCATATCGGGTGTGCCTGGTGTCGGGAAAAGCGCTTTGGCTACTAGGCTCTCTAGAGAGCTCGGCTTAGTGGCAATAGAGTTAAGCGAGTTTGCAGTGAGAGGCAACTACATCATAGCCTACGACCGTGAGAGGAAGAGCTACATAGTTGATGAGCATAGGCTTAGCAGAGCTGTAGAGGAGCTGGCCAAGGCCCAGGGACCTCTAATCATAGTCAGCCACTTTGTGGAGATAGTGCCTAGGGATGTGCTAGAGCTCGTAGTTGTGCTTAGGAGAAGCCCGGCAGATCTCATACACATACTAGAGGAGAGGGGCTGGGACCGCAGAAAGGTTGCGGAGAACGTTGAGGCGGAGCTCCTAGGGGTTTGCACAGCTAACGCTATTGAGGAGCTGGGGGAGGATATGGTGGTAGAGGTAGACGCAACAGCAAAAGCAGTTGAAGAGCTAGCGACAGAGGTTCTCGGCATAGTCTTTGGGGAGAAGCCGGTATACCACGGAAGCTCTATCGATTGGCTAGAGAGGTTAGAGGGTGAACAACTCGCATACGTATTAAGCTATATAGAGAGAAGCCTTACTCAATACTGAGTATATATAGGTGCAATTTTGTTATACACTAAAATTCAAGTAAACTATAAGCTTCTATAAATATGTATTGGAAAGAGTTATATAAACTAGAGCTGAGTTTGGTAAACTCAGGTGATGTACATGCGTAGAAGCGCTATCATAGTAATGCTGATCGCAGTTACCGTAGTAATTATAGCTACTTACAGCATACTTCAGATCTACGGGGGGAGTAGAGAGCCCTTGCCGTCAGCAACATCAACACCTACTCCCACTATCACCGCGAGCACTAACACTCAATTACAGGGCGTGGTTCTGCAAGGCGCAGGTGCAACATTCGTCTACCCACAGATCTCTGAATGGGCAAAGAGATTTCAGGAGAGGTATGGAATTCAGATAAACTATCAATCAGTTGGAAGTGGAGCTGGGCAGTCGATGTTCTTTCAAAAGGTTGTTGACTTTGGTTGCAGCGACCCACCCCTATCTAGAGATACATGGCTAAAGTATAATGGCTCTGTGCTTCAAGTTCCATGGCTCTTCGGCCCAGTTGTGTTAGTCTACAACATCCCTGAGCTACCGAAGAGCACTGCGCTAAGGCTTGACGCTATTGCGATAGCTAAGATCTATAAGGGTGAGATTAGGTACTGGAACGATGAGTATGTAAAGGGCTTGAACCCCGACATAGCACACCTACTACCCAACAAGGAGATTGTGGCTGTGTATAGGTCTGACTCTAGTGGGACAACAGAGCTCTTCACAACATTTCTCTACAAAGCCTCTGGTGGGGTGTGGACCAAGGACCTGGTTGGGAAGAGTATCAGCTGGCCTGTTGAGGCTACTGGAAGAGGTGTTGGTGGAAAGGGGAACGAAGGTGTTACGCAAAACGTTATGCAAATTCCGTACAGCATAGGCTATGTTGAGTGGAGCTATGCCATTAAAAACAACCTTAGCATAGCCGCTATAAAGAATGCGGCAGGAAACTTTGTGCTACCAATGAGGGAAACCCTTGAAGAGGCTTTGAAAAACGCGAAGATACCCACATCCCCACTTGACGACTTCAGTGGAATAGTAGATAGCGTTATCTATGTAGCTGGTGAAAAGAGCTATCCAATACTAGGGCCAACGCACATCATACTCTGGAGGAGTTATGACAACCCAAAGAAGGTAGAGGCGCTTAAACTGTTCTTGAAGTGGGTTGCTGAGGAGGGCTATAACCACATTGTCGAAGGCTATGTTGCGCCTCCCCAAAGCGTAAAAGAGCTTTTAATTAAAGCCGCTAATGAAATAGTGTCCCAGTAGCTTGCACTAGTCTGTGCAGTGGTGAGCGTGGTGAAGCCCTCTAAAAGAGATAAACTGTTTTTTCTATCCCTACTACCCCTCTCTGTGTCGCTTCTAGCAATACTCATACTATCAGTTACAACTATAGTCCTGCGCTCCCTAGACTCTTTTCAGCACTTTGGATTTCAGCTAATTACCTCAAGCGTTTGGAATCCTGAAAAAGAGGTGTACGGTCTCCTCGCCCCAATAATAGGCTCACTAGCAACTTCTGCTCTAGCTGTGCTCACAGCTCTTGTTCTCTCCCTCCCACTATCAATTATGATAGCTGAGTACCTGCGGGGTTTTGCAAAAAGTGTTGTGTCCTCCGTGGTGGAGCTCATGGGGGGTATGCCAACAATTATATACGCTGTGTGGGCTTCACAATACCTTGTACCATTCTTAAAGCAGCTAGCTATGGAGCCTCTTCACAGAGCCCTACCGTTCATACCACTCTTCTCCTGTAGACCAATAACAGGGTTCTCTATTTTTGCAGCAGGGATCGCCATAGGTATATCTATAGTGCCCTACGTCACTGCTCTTATCCTTGAGGCCTACCAGAGCATTCCCATGATGTATAGAGAGGCGTGCTACGGTATTGGTGCAACGAAGTATGAGACTGTAAGGGTTATGATATCGCTAGCAAGACCCGCAATAATAGCTGCGCTAATCCTGGGGTTTGCGAGGGCTCTTGGTGAGACCACAATTGCTGTTGCAACTGTTGGCAACTCTATGTACTTAAGCAGTTGCTTGTTTGCCCCTGGCTACACAGTATCGGCGTTGATAGCCTCTCAGTTTGCCAACGCCTACTTGTATCAATACGCTGAGACTGTTCTCTACTCCTCTATACTAGTTGTAGTTGTAACAGCAATTGCGCTCAGCTTCTATGGTTCAACAACTATAGTTAGGTGGAGGTCGAGGATAGTTGTATAGCTGGAGAAGGCTAAGGGAAAAGCTCTTCACAGGCTCAGTAATTGCACTCTCCCTCTTAGCAATAGCACCAGTCCTACACCTCATAGCAACAGTTTTCGTAAATGGGCTTACAGTTATTGCCGAGGCTGGGCTAGGCTTCTTCACAGGCTTGCCACCAACGCCACTCTCAAGAGAACTTGGGGGCATTGCACCCTCTATTGCTGGAACACTGATCATGACAGCACTATCACTTCCAGCAACGGTTTTGCTAGGGCTGTTTGCAGCTATTCTCACCACGGAGTTCCCTAAAAACCCCCTCTCAGTAGCTATTGATGCTGTTGCAAAGTCTCTTGCAAGCATTCCAACAATAGCTGTGTCAATGATTGTCTACACACTTGTCGTCATACCAATGAGGGGCTTCTCGGCCTTGGCAGGAGCAGTTGCGTTGACAATTGTTGCCCTGCCCTATGCCTACACATACTTTTCCATAGCACTACGCTCAGTGCCATCAACATACAGAGAAGCAGCATTTGCTGTAGCTATGAGTAGGTGGGGTACCGTCACAAGAGTTTTCATACCAATAGCTAGGAGAAGTGTTGTTGTAGGGGTGCTGATGACAATGGCTAGGGTGATGGGGGAGACGGCAGCCCTGCTCTTCACAGCTGGTAGGTTTAGAGCAGGTGTAGTGCTTTCACCAGTAGCGCCAGCAGATAGCATACCGCTTCTAATATTTGACTACATACTCTCTCCTTACGCACTTTGGCACCGGGTTGCATGGGGTGCTACAGCCCTTCTCCTCCTAGCTTATATGGTTGTGTTTCTTGCAACTAAGCTTGTTGTTAAAGAGGTGAAGCTATAGGTGTACGTAGTTGAAATGAATAATGTGAGTGTCTATATTGGGAGCAGGCAGATACTAAACAAAGTAACGCTAAAGATACCCTACAACACCGTGTTTGTTATTATGGGGCCCTCGGGATCCGGCAAAACAACTTTGCTTAGGGTTATAAACAGGCTTATAGACCTCGTTGAAGGGGCTAGGATTGAGGGCTCTGTAAAGGTCCTAGGATTTGACGCTCTGAAATCTGACCCATACGAGCTGAGGAAGCACATTGGTATGGTGTTCCAGGTGCCTAACCCATTTCCACACCTAACAATATATGAAAACGTTGCTATAGCTGCAAAGATCAATGGCATTGCAAAGAGCGGGAAGGAGCTTGACGATGTGGTTAAGTGGGCTTTGGAAAAGGCTATGCTGTGGGACGAGGTTAGGGGCAGGCTTCACGACCATCCACACCAGCTCAGCGGCGGGCAGAGGCAGAGGCTGTGCTTAGCAAGGGCCCTGGCTATGAAGCCAAGGCTTCTGCTCCTCGATGAGCCTACGGCTAATATTGACCCCGTTAACGCTAGAAAGCTTGAAGAGGCTATTGTTTCGCTAAAGGATGAGATCACCGTGGTTATGGTCACACACTCGCCACACCAAGCTGCAAGGGTTGCTGACTACGTGGCGGTGCTCTATGATGGGAGAGTTGTTGAGCAAGGACCTGCACAGCAATTGTTTTTACGCCCCTCTACAGAGGTTGCACAAAAGTTGTTGCGAGGTGAAATGTAGTGTCCTTGACCATGACTGAGCTTGAAAGGCTAAAGTCTATACTAGTCCACATGGTGCAGCACATTAAGAGGGTTTTGCGAGTAACAGAGAAGCTTGTTGCTGTGAGTGACGTTAGGCAAAGAGAAGAGCTGTGGAAAGAGATTGAGGACATAGCGACGATATTAGAAAGAGTTAGGAGGGAGTTTGTAAATGAAGTGCTGGTCTTCATGGCTAGGAGGCAGCCCCTTGGAAGAGAGCTGCTCACAGCTCACATTCTGATAAGCATAGCCTACGATGTGTACAGGATATCTAGGTACTGCAGAGAGATAGCGAGGATAGACTCTATGCTAGCACCATCATCAGGGCTGAGCACTGTGACAAACCTTTCAGAGGCATTTAAGGAGGCTGTGAAAGCTGTTGAAGTGGCTCTCAGCGATCTCATTGAGTTCTCGCCAAAGAGAGTTGAAATTGTGAAGGAATTTGACACACACATTGATGATATGTACAAAACTGTGCTTCTCGAGATAACCTCTAGCGCAACAGTGTCCAGAGAGATGGCAGTAAAAGCCCTGATAATGAGGCACATTGAGAGGATGGTAGATCACGCGCAGTACATAGAGCAATACCTCTCAGAGCTAATATGACTCGCACCAGTGATAAAGATATTTACTAGCTGGAATACTCCTTCCCTATCCAAGACCTTGAAGTACGCTAGTGAGATGACCACCCTCACACTCCTGTCGTCAGCTGGCACAAGCTCTACTTCTGCAAGTGGTTCAACGCCAAACCCCTTGGCCATGCCTAGAAGTGTTGCAGAGAAGAAAGAGCCTGTATCGACTAAGAACTCGCCTCTCTAATTCTCTTCCTCGAAGCATCCCCAAAGTAGCACATATACCCTAACAAAGCCTATGCTAAACACAACCAGAAAGTTATAGTATACTAGTGAACACTATTCAACTTTTTTAACTGCCTTGCACCTCAGAAGGCTACACCTCTCATTTCAGTATCTTGGGATAAGCATATCATACCCAAGCTTAGCTAATTCTATGGGCTTAGCCCATATGAGCCTTACATCTGCGTTTAAGGCTAAGGTTGCTAAAAGAGGCTAATAGCTACACCAAATACTATGACCAAAAGGAGCTCAGCACCGAGGGTGTAAAGCATAGGCTCTACGTCGAGAGACGAGTATTGCTCTAGAGCCTGTGAGATATGCTCTGTGGTATGCTGTTCACAGATTGAGGTTAGTTACATAGGCTTTGAGAAGCTGGGGGGTTAGAACTCCAAAACATATAAGCACATTGGAAGGCACTGGAGAGTGCTACACAAAGGAGAGCTCAGTGTAGACCCTAACTTATGTAGGCTGTGCTAAGGTCGTTAAGCCGAGTTCCCTGAAATGGGCCATAGACTTTTGAGGCGCTACTGTAGAGCTTTACTGCTATGTACATGGTTAGTGCGCTTAGTATTAGCAAGGCTAGGGCTGCTATGAATGGTAGGAGCCTGTTTGTTGTGGCTAAGCTGTGCACCCCTGTGTAGAGCACTTTGCTTCTCTCTGTGCAGAGCATACCTGCTGTTGTCTCTACGCATCCTCCTAATGGAAGTGCTGGTATTATATCTACTACAACTACTCTTAGAAGTGCTGTGAACAGAGTGAGGGTGAGCATAGCTATGATACTAGCTACTGGGGCTAGCTCTAGGTAGAGGTACTCTATGGCGGCAAACCCTCTGCTCACCTCACTCCTCCTCCTTCTAAGCAACAGCCTTGCTACCACAAAGGTGCCTAGCACTATTGATAGTGACGAGCCTATGAACAGGGACAGCGTGATTGTGGAAACACTCTCTAAAGCTCTGAAGACAACTGGCCTCTCAAACACTAAGAGCCTGCTACTAACAAGTGTTACATAGCCTGCTAGGGGGTAGCCACTGAACAGAGCCACTGGGGTTACAGAAGCGAGTACAATGAATACTGCTACAGCTACAGATGCAAGGCACGTAGCTATGAAAATCAGGGCTTGTTGTCTACTCAGCACCACGAGGTTTTCAGCGCTACTTAATGACAATTCTTGCTCCTTGCCCACGAACAACACCTAGAAACGTGTAGTACACTCTTGCATCATAATCACCGGGCGCTGGAGCAACATTACTAAAGTCTATGGCTAGAGTGGAGAAACGCTCTACCCGGTACTCCCTAGCAAAGACTGTGGAGCCCCTAGCCTTGGAGAAGAGCTCTATCCTCAAAACTAGTGGCACTGGATTTACGTTCTCGATGATGAGAGTGTCGTTGAACGACTTCACAACAGGCTCTCTCCAGCTAAACGCAGCTATGTAGTTTCCGCTGAGCGTAGCCTTATCAAAGACAACGCTACAGCTTATGCTGAACGACTCCTGAACCGCTACAGGAGGAGATGGAAGGAATGAAACACCCCTAGCACTAGTCCTGTTCCACAGGTAGGAGAAGAACTCAGCTGGTATGTGTATAGAGAGCCTAGTTATAGAGCCATTGGCAACACCAACTACGGCTGCGGGGATCTCCCCCAAAAGCTTGCACACAGCTTCAACAAAGCTGTACTCAGTAGTATTAATCTCGACAACGTAGACCATCTTAACAGGGTCTAGGTGAGCTGATAACAGCTCTACTCTCGGAGTGTAGTAAAAGGGTGGACTGTTATCAATGTAGGTAAAGCCGAGGATAGCGGCGTTAATAACTATATATGTAGCTACAAGAGCTATAGCAACAAGCCCTGGCTGCACACTTAGCCTCTTACCACTCTCTCTATATGAGAAATAGCCAGTAGAGCCAACAGCAAGCACCACTAGAGGGAGCCATACGTAGGCAGGAACGTGGGCAACAACAACATAGGAAACAGCTGAGCTTAAAACAGGGGTGTCAGGACCGGGATTAGCATCACCCTGAGTAACAACATATTCGCCAGAAACCCTGACAACTCTATGGACAACGCAAGCAGTTCTCCAAAAATCCCTACACCAAACAACAACATCGCCAACACTAAAACCCCTTAAGTACGTGGCTACGCCAATAACAAGGTCACCAACCCTGTAAGTAGGCTCCATAGACCTACCAACAACAAGCATAAAAGCTACAGGGAACGAGATAACCTTGCAAAGGAACAGAACAGAGATGACGATAAGCAGTGAATAGAGTAGCGCGAGCCTTTTCCTACCCTTAACACCTTCAGCACTTCTCGTCTCGCTATCCATAGCATCTACACCGTGCTTAAGTAGACTGTCACCGGGGTTATAACGCATATGCTAAGGTTTGGCGTTGAACATGCAACAATGTTCAGATTCAAGGTTGCTTGCCAACCTCTGCTCGTGAAAAAGCCTTCTATAAGTACGTAGTTGTTAGAGCCTTGAAGAGCCACAGCAGATGTACTACTGCTCTGCACAACACCGTTCACAATCAACACCTTGCTCGACTGTGCACCGAGTGCACTGATAATCGATATGTTTAGGTTCAGGGTGCTCGGGATAGAGCTACTAGCAGTGTCTAGCTCTATGTAGGTGTACCTCGTATCCCCGGGGTAGACAGAGATGTTGAACAGCGGACCCACAGTCCTGTTACCCCCGTAGCCAATATACGCTGCAACAGTTCTACTAGCTGTATCAACGGTGGGGGGGCCCCAGGTAACTCTGTAGGTGTCGCCGCCAACAGTAGCATCGCTAGTGGGTATACTCGTAACTAGGCACAACATGTTGTTTGGGTAGCGAACCCTCAGCTTACCGTTGAGGCCAGTGCCTACAACAATATCCGTGACTATGCCTAGCAAAGCCGTGGTGCCCGTAGTCCTGGTAGAGTTCACGAGGTTCCCAAGGCTATCCATAACCTCTACAGTGTAGCCGGCTCCAGGAAGATTCTCGAACATGATTCTCCTCGGGTCTGCGGTCGAAACTATGAAGTCATCGAAGAGAGCTGTAGAGATAACGTCGAGCCGACCATCATCGACAGCGAACCCCACGTACCTCGGCCTGCTTCTAGACGTTTGCTGAGCATTAATAATAGAGGCGACCAGCACCCCATTAGGGTCGTAGACATAGACATCGAACAGGTTCCTGTTGCCCGAACGACTGTACCTAACAACAACTGTGTACCAGTTCGCTGGGTTGTAGTTTGTTATAGAGACAGGGCCTGCTATCCTTTGCCAACCACTACTCTGGTTCCAGTAGTACACGCTTACAGTGCCAGGGTTAATACCTGCATAACCTCCTGAAGATGCGAAGATGGGCACAGTCCAGATATTGCGAGGCGGTGAAGCTGCATTATCGAAGAACGCTATGTTCATCGCAAACATTGCTGTGGTGTTCCTCATCTTCGCTGATACCCAGAACTCTGTATAAGACCGGAGATCATAGCCATAGATGTAAAGTACGTTGTCAGCGACATTGCCTTGATCGTTATCAGCTATGCTTAGGGCAGAGCCTCTGTAGCCATTAGGATTAATTTCCACCTGACCTCCATACTGGTACCAGCCGCTTGGAAGAGTCTCGAAGTCCGTGAAGTACAGAGCACTACGAGATGTTCTGGAGATACCTATGCACAGTGGGTACGGGTTGCTAGCTATATCAACTAGCTTGATATTGGTGATGCTCGTGTATCCAGAGACCCACCTGTAGATAAACGCTGAGGAGTACACGTAGAAAGAGATGCTGAAGAGAAGGGTGGCTACGAGAACTGCAGATGCTGTCAGCGATTTCCTGTAGACAGCTGCAGTACCCATGGTTTCCACACAAGACATTGGATGAGAGGGGGGTGTTTACAGATGGTTTATAAAAAATATCTTTGCTTTATGCTAGGTTATCTGCGTTCGCTTGGCTACCTAGGTGCTTCTCTAGAGCTGTAGCCTACGTAGAACCCTACTCTAAATGTTGCATCAGTTTGTGCTGAGGCTTTGATGGCTAGGTCTAGCTGTAGCGCCTCACCTGGGCTGAGCATTATTGAGGAGCCTGTGATGGTGCCGCTCTTGAGGTCTACTGTAGCGGCTTGCACACCGTCTTTGTATATTATTAGGTTAGCATATTCAATGTTAGCCTCGTTAGCCAGGTCTTCAACCTTTACGTAGACGTACACCACTGGGTCTGCCGCTGTGCCGTTGTAGCCAAACCCATAGAAATCCTTGATGTACCAGGAGCCAACTGTTAGAGGTATGGTTACTTCAATGCTTTCGTAGAGGCTGTACGCATTGCCCCCGTGTGTCCACTGGCACACTGGGGTACCTGTTGATATGGTTATGGTGTTAGCGCCGTATGTTATTGCATTGTAGTTTGTGCCTGCACTTGGCAGGTTTATGCCTGGTTGAGCAACTGAGCTGTAGAAGCCTGTGCATGCAGCCCCTCTAGCACTTGTTGCTGGTGCTATGCTTACTGATACTTGCATCCATCTGTACGCAAAGACTGCTGCGTTTACTGCTGCTACTATTGCTGTGATTACCAGTAGTGATACTATGGCTGTGAATCTCTTCATGTGCGCACCCCTTGACCTCACACCTACCCATTACCTGTATTAGACTTCTGTTCTGTAGATTATAAACTTTATAGTCGTGACGCTTTATCGTTTATGCTAAAAACTGTTTTATTCGTATAAGAGCTGGTGTGAATAGATTTTCTAAAGTTTATGTTATTGGGCTTACCCTATATGTTTATGTGGTTTTTAGGTAGAAGCCTACTCTTATGATCTCAGTTACTTCTTGGGGTGCTCTTATGATTAGAGTAAGGCTGTATACTGTGCCTGGGGTTAGTTCAAGGAATGCTCTCCCTGCTGTTGTCAGATTTAGCTGTGCTACGTATGCTTCTCCCCCTATGGTTAGTGTGGCACTCATTGTCTTTGCTGGCTTTTCCACTACTACCTCTGCCACACTCTTTATATGTGCTCTGTAGTAGAGCTCTCCAATATCTACTCGCCACGCGCCTGCTGTGAGCTTTAGGTAAACATCAATGCTTTCGTAAACTGGCTCCCCATGCTCTGTGTAGCAGGCTATGTCCCCTCCCCTAGCGAATTCGCTGAGCTTTGTAAAGCCAAAGCATGTCTCCTTCCTCAGAGTGTCTGAGATGGGCGTAGCCTGTGTGTAGAAAAGTGCTGCTGTGTATGCATAGGCAGAGGCGTTGACTATAGCTAGTGCGAGGGTAACTATGACTACTAGTGCTACGTGAAAGCGGTTACTCAATGGCTCACCCTCTGCTCCTCTGCAAGAAAGGCTTATTACTTGAATTGCTTAAAACGGTTTTTGTCTACAATGCCAAGACTCTTAGCAGTAGCTTTGCCAATGCTGCTCCTCCTATTCTCATCTCTAGCTGTTATTGCTGTTGCCTCTAGTGGTAGAGTTTACATTGTTTTTGATAGCTGCGGCTATGAAGTTGCAAAGGCTTTAAATAAGCTCTACCCTGAGGCTAGCGGCGACATTTTCTTCTCTTGGCAGCTGAGCTCCCTGCCTCACGGGGCTGTTGCTGTGCTTTTAGCAACAAACATTTCATCTAAAAGCGATGTTGAGGTAGCTATGCAGCTCGTTAAGAGTAGCGGTGCTTCATACATCTATACGGATGCTGTGAACTCTACTGGGTACAGAGTTAACGCCTCTGATGCTTGGCTTTACTGCATCTACAAGGATGGGGAGGCCCTTAAGAGAATAGCTATGGGGGTTGCTGTGAATAGTGGAGGAGGTGTACTCACTCAGCTGGGGTTAGGGCTACTAATAGCTGTTGCAGTGTTTTCAGCAGCTTCCCTAGCGCTATACCAAACACTTAGAGAGAAAATTGAGGAGCTCTTGAAGAGGGTAAGGGTTGTCGCACCCCCCATCCTGAGGGTCAAGGTGAGTAGGGAAGAGGCTTTGAACCACCCCCTGAGAAAAGCCCTTTACGAAACCATTTCATCTGCAGGTGCAGTGCGCTACGCAGAGCTCATGAGGTTTGGAAGCAGGGCTACTATTGAGTGGCACCTATGGGTGTTGCTGAGGAGTGGGCTTGTTGCAGAGCTTAGAGTAGGCAGAAAGAGGTACATTGTAGACATGACGAATCTCGTCACAGCTCTAAACACCCTTGTACAAGTAGATGAGGAGGTTAAGTGCATTGTAGAGAGCGGCGAGAAGCCCCCCAAGCTCTTGACAGAGCTTTGTAACACAGACTTGAGAGCTGTTTTCAGCGTCTTAGAGCTATATAGCAAGGCAAAGGCTATAGAGCTAAATCACAATATCTAGCTGCAACACCTCGCTATGTATTAGTTCTTAGCTGTTTTTATCTGAGTACTTAAATACTCTTGCTCACTCTTTGTATAGTAGGTGCTGAGAGTGCTTTATGTTGGTTGCTGTGGTTTTTGCGTGGCTAGGCAGAGGTACTACTCAACTTTCAGCGCTGTTGAGCTTCAAGACACTTTCTATAACCCTCCTGAGCCCGAGAGGCTAAGGACTCTTGCCTCTGAGGCCCCCCAGGGCTTTGTATTCGCTATGAAGGCGTGGCAAGCTGTCTCCCACCCCCTGGACTCCCCAACGTGGAAGAGAGCAAAGGCTGTTCCAGACAAGAGGCTTGCTGATAGGTATGGCTTTCTCAGGCCAACTAAAGAGGTTTTTGAGGCGTGGGAGAGGGTTGTTGAAGGCGCTAAAGCCCTTAACGCAAGGGTTGTCGTTATCCAGACCCCGCCGAGCTTTGGCTACACAGAGGAGAACTTTAAGAACGCTGTAGAGTTCTTCTCATCTGCAACAACAGCTAGCTTCGTCATTGGCTGGGAGCCTAGGGGGACATGGCTTCAGAACATAGACAAGGTAGCAGAGGTGGTCTCTCGCTTTAAAAACCTCGTGCACGTTGTAGACCCATTTAAAGCGCTTCCAGCAGTGAGCAATGATGTGGCGTACTTCAGGCTCCACGGGATTGGCGAGGGGGAGGTCAACTATAGGTATAGGTACGCAGACCGAGACCTGCAGAGGCTACTAGAAACAGTGAGAGAGGTTTTGAAGAAGAGCAGAGAAGCCTACATAATGTTCAACAACGTATACATGGCGCAGGACGCTCAGCGCTTTAAAGAGCTGGCAAAGGCCGTGCGGCTAATGTAAAGCTCTTCAACTATCCAAATCCTTAGCCACACCAACAGCTCTCTCAACAAGCAGTGCCCCCCACAGCAACCTCATAAGCGATTAGCTCTTCTAAGCTGTAGGCTTTCTAACAATGTCTGTGGGTAGTAAGTAAAGCAACTTTGATATGCAAGAAGGGGGCTTGCTGAAAAAATAATTGGTTTAGGGGGTTTACTTCTTCTTTAGGAACCAGCCTATTGCAAATCCTACTACGAGTAGCACTATGGCTAGCGCTGCTGTTATAGCCCAGTTTGTGACCTCTACAGTCGTCGTAGCCGTGGTTGTTGATACTGCTGTGCTAACAGCTGTTGTTGTTGATACTGTTGTTACGGTAACTGTTTGTGCAGCTGCTGTAACTGTAGTTGTGACTGTCGCTGGTGGAGCTACTGGTGCAGCTGCAACTTTTTCTAGTTCTTCAAAGAACTTTGCTGCTGGTATTCTGTTCTGCGGCTTTAGAGCGTCTGGGACTGGCGGCGTATCACCTGGCTTAACATCTTTAGCTGGCTTTATCTGCATTAGCACAAAGATGAATGCTGGGTCCCAGTTTGTTGCATAGAACATTCCATACTTCTCTATCCTCTCCTTGTTTGGCCATCCCCACCAGTAGTCCTCAGAGTACTGGTACCAGTGCGGGTCTTGTCCAAGTATTAGGAATGGCAGGTCCCTGAGCCATATCTCTTGCAGTAGCCTGTATATATATGCTCTCCTAGACTCGTCCCATGTCCTCCCAACCTCGTCTAATAGCCAGTTGGCTACGGGGTTGTTGTACCTAGATATTGGGCCTGACCATGGGTTTGTAGGTAGCCTGGAGTCCATTGCAACGTCAATGTTTAGCCACGGTGAGGATGCACTCATTCTTGTGCTGTGCAACCACCAAGTCGCCTCATAGTCTCCCGTGCTCACCTTCTGCCACACTACGCTAAAGTCAATTGGCTGCACAATTGCGTCCACACCTAGTGTTGTCCTCCAGATGTCTGCAAATGCAGTTGCAGAACCTATTACAGGCACCCAGCCTGCTGGCACAATTATGGTAAACTTGAAGGGCTTGCCGTCCGGCAGCTCTCTAATACCATCACCATTCCTGTCGATGATCCCTGCCTCATCTAGGAGCTTCTTAGCGTTATCTATTGTTGCATCCTTTAGGAATGCCTCAACGAGGTCCTTAGCTACGTACTTCTCTGTTCTCTCTAGGCCAGGTATTAGTGGAACTGGGTAGACGTAGCCTACTGTCAGTAGGTAGCCAGAGAATGCTGCCTCAGCAGCTTTCCTCATGTACTCCATGTTGTTAGCTAGCAGTACATAGTACAGTGCTCTTCTCACTCTGGCATCGTTGAATGGGTACTTCTCTAAGTTGAATGCGAAGAACACAACGCTGCCTCCGAAGAAGCAGGGCGGGCAGTTCACGTTGTCAAAGGTACCCCTCTTTGGATTAGCCTGTATGATCTCCCACATCCTATCAACAAAGTGGGACATGTGGTCTCTGTTACCCTGTATCCACTCTAGCCTAACCTGCTCGTCGCTCTTTGGCGATATGTGCATTACGTATTTTGGTGCTGGTAACCCAAAGTACTTCTTACCCCACCAATCCTCTACCCTCTGGTAAACCCAGGTATCGCCTTCCCAGTAAACCGCTCTGTAAGGCCCGCCCCCGACAATCTTATCGAACTCTGTGTCTGCAAAGTCTGTGCCTATCTTACAGCCAATCTCCTTGTAGAGCGCCTCCCATCTGTGTTTAGGCATTATCATCCATGTCAGCACATCCGTAATCCTGTAGTAGTTTATATTACTCTTATTCAAGTGGAACCTAACTGTAGTTGGGTTAACAACCTCTACCTCTGTGAGGTAGTTCCATATGTAGCTACCTGAAAGTGGGCACAGCTTGTTCACATCAAAACTCCACTTGACGTCCTCAGCCGTTATGGGTTTGCCATCCCACCAGTAAGCATCAGGCTTTAGAGTTATCTCCAATGTGTATGCATCAATCCACTTAAAGCTGTTAGCAAGGTAGGGCACGAAGTCGTCTGAGTAAGGCCCGTAGACAAATAGGTATGGGTACATCATGAAGCCTGAGCCCCAGGCCGATGTACCTGGAATTAGTGGGTTGAATGATCCTGGGGTGCCCCACTGCTGTGACACAATTACTGTTTCCTCTCTTGGGAATTGCTGGGCTCGGGCAGGTAATGGTACGAGGGTTAGTGCTGCAAGCAATAGTAGTGTCACTGCAAAGCATATCTTCATCTTTTTAGCAATGTTTGCAAAGTTCATACCCATCTCACGTTACACCCTCTAGTACTAAGAAAATACTATGAGGCTATATATAAGTTTTTCTTATAATAACGTTATTACTTTCTCAAAACCTGCAACCATATAAAGCCTTACACACAGGAAGCCGGCCACCGATCACCAGGACCCTCCTCAGCCTGCTCACCGACTAGTGCTGAGTGGGAGTTAGAAAGGGTGTTGCATTGGTAGTGCAAAGGATGTGCTACAGGCTACCTCGGTTTTGATACACGCTCATGGCGTTTACCTGTCATGGTTTAGTGCTTTTAAGGCTACTAAAGAACTGCGTTGGGTAATGTATGAGCTCTGTGAGCGTGGCGAGGGGGCTTGGGGTGAAGCTATCTTCAGCGAGGAGAGGCTGATGATGTGCTTAGTGACGAGTGCAGAAGAGCCTCTCGTAGCACGGGGGCAGCGGATTTAGAAGCCGTTGATAGGTGGGTGGTGAGGAGTCTTAAAACCAACGACAATGAGTGGCTGTGGACCACAATCTGCTGAGAAACGGTGCTTAAAAAGTTAAGTTTGTCTAAACCACGATGTGTATAGCTTTGGTACAGACTCTAGGAGTCTTCGTGTGTACTCGTGCCTTGGGTTCTTCATTATCTCCTCTGGCGCCCCCTCTTCAACCACCTCTCCTCTGTACATAATTAGAACTCTGTCGCTTACAAATGTCGCTAACCCCAGGTCGTGCGTTATGAATATCACTGATGTTTTCAACTCTTCTCTGAGCTTTTGAAACAAGTTGAGCACCCCAAGCCTTAGCGTTGCATCTATCATACTTGTTGGCTCATCCGCTAAGACGAGCTTGGGCTTTACGAGGAACACCCTCGCTATGAGTATTCTCTGCCTCATACCACCAGAGAGCTCAAAAGGTCTTCTATCAAGCACCTCCTCAGGTATGAGCCCAACGCTTTGCAGAGCCTCTCTAATCATCTTCAGCTTGGTTCCACTGTCGTACCTCTCTTCAAAGAGGTTGAAAACCCTTAGGAAAACATCTTTAATTCTGTGCGTTGGGTTGATTGAGGAGAACGGGTCTTGGAAAATCCCGTTCACATTTCTCCAATACCACTTCAAATCCCTTCTACTACGCAAATCCCTCCAAATGTCTCTGCCCATGAATGTGACTGAGCCCTCTGTTGGCTTTAGAAGCCTCAGTATAATTCTTGCTGTAGTCGTCTTACCGCTCCCACTCTCGCCTACGAGTGACACTATCTCCCCCTCCCTTACGCTAAAGGAGACGTTATTCACAGCCACAATAGTTCTGCGACCAAGTAGCCCAATTCTGTAAACCTTAGTCAAGTTCTTTACTTCGAGCAGGGGCATGCCAGGTCACCTCTTTGTGTGGAGCCAGCACGCTACAAAACGCCCTTTCTCGACCTCTATGAGAGGCGGCTCCTCCCTCCTACACACATCCATAGCAAGTGGGCACCTCGGGTGGAACCTGCAACCGTGTGGTGGATTTATTAAGCTCGGGGGCTCTCCTATCAGAGCTATGTTTCCCAGCTTCCTGACCCTCTCCCTCACCTCCAGCTCTGGGGTTAGAATGGAGAACATGAGCATTCTGGAGTAGGGGTGCAGAGGCTCGTGTATTAATTGCTCTGTTGCACCATCCTCAACAATCTTACCAGCGTACATCACAACAATTCTGTCTGCAATTTGCCGCACTGTTGCAATGTCGTGGGATATGAAGAGCATGCTTTTGACAAGCCCCCTGTTAAATATCTCGTAGAGTGTTTGCATAACTATCTTCTGCGTCGAGACGTCGAGCGCTGATGTAGGCTCATCTGCTATTAGGAGTGAGGGGTTGAGTAGAGTTGCTAGTGCTATTAAGACCCTCTGCCTCATACCACCAGAGAGCTCAAAGGGGTACATGTCGAGGACCTCTACTGGTAGGTTAAGCTCCTTCAACCTCTTCTCAGCTAGCATCACAATTTCCTCGCTACTGAGCTTAGTCTTCTCAGAGATTATGTCAACTATGTAGTTCCTTATCCTTGCTACAGGGATTATGGCATTCATAGCTGACTGAGGGACTAGCGAGACCTTTACCCCAGCAACAGCCCTTCTAGCCTTGTTCAAGGAGGCTTCTGTGATCTCAACCCCCTCTATAACTAACCTTCCACTAACGAGCTTTAGTGGTGGCACAAGGTCTAGTGATAGCACCCTAGCCAACGTTGATTTCCCGCAGCCAGACTCCCCCACAACACCCACAATGCTTCTCTCATTTATTACGAGGTTCACGCCATCAACAGCCCTGACATAGCCTCTGCGCAAAACGTAGTACGCCTTTAGATTGCTAGCCTCTAGAACAACCATATCTACTCACCCTCACCTACGCTGTGCCCACCCTTGGTGAGAAGTACTCGTCTAAGGAGATAGCTATTGTGTAGAGCGAGAGGTATATCATCACCATGACTAGGGAGGCTGGGACAAAGGTCCACCAAATACCCTGGGTTATGTTTGCATAGAGCTGCGCTATGTATATTATTAGCCCGAGCGTCACGTCCTTAGTCATGCCAACTCCTATTATAGTTAAGCCCACTTCCGACATCACGGCGTATGAGAATAGCATGGCGAAGGCGGCTAGTATGTAGGGGGATATGACTGGGACGATGTCTCTCACTATTATGCTAATCCTAGAGGCTCCGGAGAGCACAGCCATGTTTATGTACTCTGAAGATAGTACGCTCATAGTTCTCGACCTGAAGCCCCTTGCCCACCCACCCCACGAGGTCACCCCTATGACCATGGCCACGATCCATAGGTTTCTCTCAGGTAGGTAAGCCGCTAGAAGCATCATGAGCAGTATGGCTGGGAGTATTATGAATATCTCTGAAATAGTCATTATAGCTTTGTCAATTAGACCGCCAAATACAGCTGCTATTGTGCCTAGGAATATGGCTAGGGCGAGGGCTATGCCAGAGGCCGTGGCCCCCACGAGGAGGGACCCCCTTATCCCGTGGATTAGCTGTGCTAGGGCGTCTCTACCCAGGGCATCTGTTCCCAGGGGGTATTTTTCTAGTGGTGGTAGGTACCTCCTGTCGACCATTTTAGTTGGGTCTGCTGGGTATATGTGAGGCCCTAGCATTCCTATCAACACAATTGCTATGAATATTGCGAAACCTGCGACAAACTTCTTTACCCTGAGGATCCCAGGGATTTTAAACTCAGGCATTCTAAGCACCTACGTAAGCGTATCTTACTCTTGGGTCAACTATGGCGAATATTATCTCTGAGATAAAGTTTGCTAAGAGTATTGTACCTATTATTATCACGAAGAAGCCTTGTATCAGTATGTAGTCTTGCGATTGCACTGCTCTCCAAAACATAAAGCCAATGCCTTGGTAGTTAAACACTATCTCCGTTATGACAGAGCCTGCTACACTCCAGCCGAGGACTATTGCCAGCCCCACGATCTGTGGTAGTGACGAGCACTTGAAGAGGTACTTCACCATCTTCTTTTGGGAGAGTGCTAGCGTTCTGGCGTAGTCCATGTAGTCTGTTGCAAGCTCTTGTATAGATATGTTCCTCATGCTGAGCCCCCAGCCCGCAAGCGATGTTAGAAATATTGATAGGAAGGGGAGTACATAGTGATGCAGGTAGTCGAGGATAAAGGTCAGCGATAGGCTTGGCCCAATGGTTGGCGACCAAGTTCCCCCTGTTGGAAAGAGCTTTAGCTGCACTCCTAGCACTAGAACAAGATACATACCGAATATGTATGGGGGTATCCCCTGAAGCACAGCTAGTACAGGTAAAACCAGCTTATCTACCCACTTACCCCTGTTGATAGCTGCTACAACACCTATAGTGTTTCCAACAATCCAAGAAGCTACTATCGCTGGGACCAGGAGGTACAGAGTCCACGGGAGGTACCTTGCGACAATATCCATGGTGGAGCGGGGGAAGTACATTATGGATTTGCCTAGGTCCCCTCTCAGCAACCCTGCGAGGAAGCTTATGTACTGCTCGTAGATGGGTCTATCGAGCTGAAAGTACTCTAAGAGCGACCTCTCAACAGCCTTTAACTTCTCTGGGTCTGCCGCCCCCTGGGCTACAAGTGAGTATAGTAGTGTTGCAAGTGGGTTGCCTGGTATGAGCCTAGGCAGTAAGAAGATCACTGTTATAGCAACAAAAAATGTCACCAGCAGAACGCCTACCCTCTTAACCAAGAAGATGACAAACGGGTTTACTCTATGCATAACACTACTGCACCACTGCTTCTGAAACTAGATTAGCATCATACCTATATCATGTAGAGAGTTTAAAAGTTTAATTCTGCATTAACTATGCTAATCGTACTTAATCTAATATAAACAAAGACCTAGATTTCTCTACACCAATGAGGGGGAGTGCACCTAGTAATTGGAAGATATTGAAATAGCTCTAGGCCTTGAGTAGGGTTTCACCTTGTGATAGCTCAAAGCCTGGCTGGCCCCAAGCCTTTGCCACCTCTGTGACGGTGCAAAGGCTCTACATCATCTTTCACAGCCTTACCACAACCTTCACCCCACTTCTCTCTAAAGCCTTTTCAAAGGCTTTGGACCCCGCTTTCAATCCCCGTTAAGACACTTGTTATGAGGTGCTTTACAGCCCCCTGCTTAAGCAGCTCTACAGCCTTTTTAAACTCCTTAAAGGTTCCACGGCGAGTACATAATAATCATAAGCTCCTTTACAACAGCCCTGGTCATGTCTACTCTAAATAGCGCTCCTGGCGTAGACTTCATGTGTATCACCCCCTGGGCCTTGTGATGCTTATTGCTGTGCTAAGCCCCTCTACACTTCCACTAGCCTCAAAGACAACGTCGAATCCAAGCCCCCTGGAGCGCTCTTGGCTATGTAGTCCCCCACCTCATCATTAAAAACCACCTCAGCACCAAGCCTTCTGAAATGCGCGGCCTTCGGGCTCCCCCTCCTAGCTATGACCACGGGGCGAGCCTCATTAGCATGAGCACTTGTGTGGCTAGGTATGCAAGGTTACTTGTGCCAATAACAGCAACCCTAGCTATTTGAGAGATTTGGTGCTGCTCAAATGCGTTGAGCACGGCAGCTAGAGGCTCCACCTCCGTGGCCTCTACAGTGCCAGCTCCATCAACAGGGTGGAGGGCTTGCTCAGGGGCTGTGAAGAGCTCTGCAAAGCCTCCGTCAAAGTCTATTCCAAGTGTCTTCCTATAGGGGCAGTGGGTGTAGAGCCTAGACCTGCAGTAGTAGCACTTTCCACACGCAAAGTTTATTTCACTAACAACAGTAGCCCCCTCAAGACGCCCACTGCTTAATAGCAACACCAACAACCTCGTGGCTGGGCACCAAAGGGCTTTTAAACAGGGGGTAGGAGCCTGTGTAGAAAGCCTTGCCAGTACTGCATGTGCCTATGGCAAGAGTTTTCACTAGAACCCAGCCCTTGTCGGGCATGGGCTCAGCAACATCCTCTAGCCTTGCGTCAAAGGATTTGTAAAGCCTCAACGCCTTCACAGAGGCCACCAAGTTAGCTACAGATGGTCAGCACGAGGTTGAATACCTTTCCAAAAGCAGTATTACTTTAATGTAGCGTAGTGTGGGGTGCTCTTTAATGTTGAGCTCTACTACAGCTCCTCTAAAGCTACTCTTCACAACTAAACAGTATAGGTTGGGCACACTAGCACCTCACTTATTGAGGTGGGGTATCGCTATGCACTAGCAGTACCTGAGGCTAAGAGATATAAGCTAGTGTTTGAGGTACCAGTGAGTGGGGTTATCATGGTTTTTGTGTTTCGCGTGAAGCTACCGCTCCCATCGTCCCTATATAGAGATGTTAACCTTGTTGCAGACCCCATAGGGTTTGACAAGGGCTCTTCTCTGTGGCTCTACAGGCTTAACCCTGTTAAGGCAGCTAAGGCTGGTCTTCAGAAGACCCTGTCCATTCTAGATAGCGTAGGGGCTTATGCTCCTGAGGAAGTGAAGAACGCTATAGCCTCTCTTGAGGGTAGCAATGCTGATGCTTATCTTGTTTTAGAGGCCCCTGATATAGTGATCTACACGGATTCTAAAGCCCTTGTAGAGAGGCTTAGGAGGAGTGGCCTAGCTGTACTCGATAGGGGTAGCGGCACCCTTAGGCTAAGGCCTGTGGATCTCCACAGAGTTTTGGGGTTCGTAGAGGCTATGGGGCTTCGGTATAGGCTCGGCTTCGAGCTGAGCTATGGGGCTTCTTTTAAAGCTACGCTAAGGGTTTCCCTGAGGGATTATCAGCAGGAGGCGTACAGCTCTTGGGTTGAGAGTGGTAGGAGAGGGGTTGTGGTACTACCTGTAGCCGCTGGGAAAACCGTAGTGGCTTTAAAGGCTATAGAGGAGCTCTCCGTAAAGACCCTGGTCCTCGTCCCAACAATAGACTTAATGCACCAGTGGTTTGAAAACATAGTGAAGATGCTTTCTATCCCCCCTAGCAAAGTGGGGCTCTTTGGCGGTGGTAAGAGGGAGGTCAATGACGTTACGATAATGACTTACGACTCTGCAAGCATAAACCTCGAGAAGATGCCGACATACTTCGGCTTGGTGATAGCTGACGAGTGCCACCATGCAGTTAGCCCGAGCTTTAGAAAGGCTTTGGAAAACACTACAGCTCCCTATAGGCTGGGGCTCACAGCAACTCCCTATAGGAGTGACGGTCTGCACAAGCACTATGAGAGGATTTTGGGCCCCATAGTCTACTCTCTTGATAGTAGCGCTCTCCAGTCCCGGGGGTACCTCGCTAGGCATAGAGAGGAGAGGGTCTACGTAGCGCTGTCAGAGGGAGAGTACAAGGAGTACAAGAGGCTTATGAAGGTGTACCTAGATTTCTGCAAAAAGCACTTTCCAAATGTTAGAGACCCTAAGAAGAGGTTTAGAAGGGTTCTAGAGCTGGCTTCGAGGAGCCAGGAAGCGAGAGAGGCTCTGAGGGCAAAGCACAGGGCTAGGAGGATAGCTTTGAGTAGTGAGGCTAAGATAAGGGTTGTTGAAGAGCTTCTAAACAGGTACAGGGGCGAAAAGGTGCTCATATTCTCTCGCTACACAGATATTGTCAGGGAGGTTTCGAGGAGGTTTCTAGTGCCAAGGATACTCCACGACACCCCCGATGAGGAGAGGAAGGAGTACCTAAAGCTGTTCAGAGAGGGTAGGATAAGAGTGCTCGCCACGGCCATGGCCCTGGACGAGGGGGTTGACGTACCTGACGCATCTGTAGCCATAGTGATAAGCGGCACAGGCTCTCATAGAGAGTACGTGCAGAGGCTGGGCAGGATTCTGAGGCCTAAGGAGAGAGAGGCTGTCCTCATAGAGATTATAACGAAGAGGACTGAGGAGCCCGCCCTAGCGAAGAGAAGGAGGAGGTTTGAGGTGTTTGAAGAGGCTGAAGCCAGTTGACCTACGGTAGGAGGAACCTCAGGCTTGTGTTCTCTGGCGGGAAGGCTAAGCCAGTTTACCTAGACCCTGTGGAGCATAGGGGGCTTGTTGAAGAGGTTATAGGGTTTTACAGAGCTTGTGAGGGGAAGAGGATTGGCGATGTCGACTGGGAGGAGCTGAGGATAGTTGTAGGTGATGATAGGCTCTACAAAGCCTTTAGAAAGGTTATGTCGCATTTCTACAGAGCGCTACAGCCAAAGAAGCCCCCTGTGGACCCTATGTTGCTTAGGCTAAAGGTGTTTCAGCTTGTGAACACAAGGTTTGGGGGTTATGTGCCTCAGGAGAGGAGGGGTGAGGCTTTGGAGGAGATAGCGAGGGAGCTGAGGCTTAGTGTAGATGTGGAGGAGGCTCTGTGGAGTGATGATGTGAATGAGCTTGTCTTGTCTAAGGTAGCTGAGCCCTCTGTTGAGGAGGTTGTCAAGGTGTTTAACTTTGAGACTATTGACACTGTCTGCGTAAACTCTTCTCAGGTAGTAATAGAGGTTGGGAGGAGTGAGAAGGTGCTGAGCAGTGTTGTGAGAGGTGTTGGTAGGTTCTCTAAGCTCTATGGGCTTGTGTATGATATGAGGTATACTGGGGGTGTTTTGAGGATTAGCGTAGAGGGGCCTAGAAGCCTCTTTAGGAAGCCAACAGCGTATGGCTCAAGGCTCTCTCTACTCATATCAAAGCTCCTCAACATGCTCTACACAGCTAAGTACTGGCGCGTTGAGGCGTTGATGCACTCAAGCAGAAGGGTTGTTGAGGTGGAGCTCCTCTCACATAGGTTGAAGCCTCTTGTAGATGTCGAGAGGCATGCGAATGTAAAGCATGTCTTTGATAGCTCTATAGAGGAGTCTGTGTTTAGAGTGCTGAAGTCCATGGGTGTTGATGTTAGGAGAGAAGAGGAGCCCATAGCCCTGGGGGAGCTAGTGTACTTACCAGACTTCAAGGTGTATAGAAATGGGAGGGTTTTTTACATAGAGGTTGCTGGGTACTGGAGAAAGGAGTATGCTGAGAGAAAGGCTTACAAGCTAAGCGAAATCTCTAAGGTGCTGAGCAACCTCATAGTGATTGCAGATGAGAAGCTCCAGCCCTTCTTCAAAAAGCTGCGCATACCAATAATATACTACACCATGGTCTACGGAAAGCCCGTGCTCCCATACAAAAAGGTGCTGGACATAATGGATAGCAGGGAGTAGGAGGGTAGAGAGGAAGAGAAGCAATTCTTCGCTACACACCTACGACATTACTTAAGGCGCGAAGATGTGAAGCGCACTTCAATGACTATGCCACCTGGCTACGGTGGTTTTGTGTAGCGGAGGCTGAGTAGTGATGATCCATGGGTGTCGAGGTTTGAGGATGCCGCGCGCTCTCCAAGGGAAATTGTATGCGGAAGCGCTGTGAGCCCTAAGCTATGCGCCTATCTCTTGAAAAATACCGGAAACTAGCCATGGTTTTCCTGAAGAACACTCTCAATCCAGTTGGCAATGTGTTTGACAGCTTCTCGCCAGCCTACTTCAGAAAGTACTCCGTGCCCCATTTGGGGGTATAGCTTGAGCTCTTTCATTTTAGAGCTCACTGCGTTGTAGGCTTTGCGACTCGCTTCAACTGGTATTATGTCATCTTTTTCGCCGTGTACTAGTAGTAGAGGGATCCTTATGTTCTTAGCGTACTTCCAGAACTCTCTAGAGGCTTTCCATATTTCGTAGAGTAGCCTTATTGTTGTACTTCTCAGTGCTAGCTCAGGGTCTTTGATGTGCTTAAGCGCCTCCCTATCCTGATTCTCCATAGCGCGCTTTATCTGCTCCTCTGTGAATGGTAGCCTCACCCTCTTTCTAGGGGTGAGCTTAGACGCTATTGCTGCAGCTATGTATGCAGATGTGCTTATAGGTATGAGGATAGCTGGTGCTATGGCTACTACAGCATCCCCAACTCTACCATACTTAGCCACGTAGTAGAGCACTACTAAACCCCCCATGCTGTGCCCTAGTAACACAAGCCTCTCTACCCCAAGCTCCTTAAGAACGTGTTTAGAGAAGGACTCTAAGTCTGTGAGGAAGTAGTTAAATGAGTCTACATAGCCCCTATCACTCTCACTTGCAGCAGTTTTGCCGTGGCCTCGCACATCTGGCATGCACACAGCAAAGCCGTGGCTAGCTAAAGCGCTTCCCACATGCATGTAGAATCCGCTGTGCACTGTATACCCATGGATACCCACAACTGCAATGCGGGGCTCTTGTGGTTTCCAACACCTGTGGAAAACCCTAGCCCCTGTATCGAGGTCTGCGAAACCCTCTGAATAGCTTACGACAACCAAAGCGAAGCCACCTCTAAGTAAATACACACTGTGAGGCTATGTAAATACCTTAGTGCAAACTGCGCCACCTCCTCAAAGGCTCCTCCTCTTGGTCACCACCTCAGCAACTCCTCTAACCAAGGTTTCTATCTTTTCACTGACATCACCCTTCATATTCTTAACTACCTCAAGCACCTCTAGTACTGCAGAATACGCTTCTCTACACCTCTCCCCTAGTTCACTCTCTACGCTACACTCTACAATAGTGCAGGGTGCCACAAGCTTTGCGAACTCTAAAACCTCTTCAATGGTTTTGCAGTGCAGCTCCCTAAGACCTGTCTTTATGTACTCTAAGTAGTCTTTAACACTACCCTTAAGCCCCTTGCTACTGAGGTAAGCCACAACCTCCACATCCTTAACAGCTACAGACGCTAGGTACACCACCCATGGGCTTCTCTCAAACAGCTCTGCAAAGCTCCTCGGCAACGCTACCACATAGCTCTGGAGCGTGCCGTGGAGAACGCTGTGCGCTGCCTCGTGGTGTAGCAATGCCTTGAGGAACCGCTCCTCAAGACCCTTGCAAGCGCCATAATCTATGTGCATCCTAGGCCACCCTCTCCAAGCATCGTGAGAAACGCTGTACTGCCCAACTACACTCACGCCAAGCTCTAGCACTTCTGAAAGCAAGTGAGAGCGCATGAGCTCTGCAGACCCGTAGATGTAGACTTCAACAAGCTCTGGGCCCTCGCAAAACAGCCTATACGCCTCCACAAGCTCCTCAAGAACCCTTGACACGAAGTCCTGGGGGACCTCGCCAACTACGGTAATGTAGAGAGCTGTAGGCCCAGCCCTTATGAGCTTGCGCATGGAGACCCTTTCAGCTGTTTTAAACAGCACTTAAAAATATGCTTTAAAGGTGCGTAGCTATAGAGTGCTTTGAGATGATGAGTAGGCGCAGTTACATGAGTAGTGATGAGCAATCCCGTCGCTGAGAATAGTATACACACCTACTGCTTGTATTACCACAGGTTTAAGAGCCTCAAGGTCTTTATCACTGCGTTGAATGGCTTTGAGCTGTAGTCAACTCTCACATCAACAACCCTGTCGTAGCCCCCATTGCACTGGGTCTCGTCGACAACTAGTATAGCAATGCTTTTGTCGCCTCTCCTAGAACCGCCGAGCCTGTGCCCAATGATGAGGGAGTTGATGAGCGCTTTGACGAGGCTCTTCACGTTGCTGATACTCTGTGATGTTATGTACTTACACATCTCCTCTGGTATTGAGCTATCCTTAAGCGCGTTGCCTATGCATATCGCGTTGCCATCAACGTACTCGCTGGTGAGGGGTGGTGCTCTACTTCCAGTATAGGTGAACGCATCTCCATCGGCTTTCAGCACAGCCACTTGCCTATACTCTCTATACGCATCCCCACTAAGCACTGTTTTCACAGCATCTGCAGAGCTCATACCCATGACCAGCTTCTCGAGTATTGCAACACCGAGAGAGGGGTTTGCATACGCCTGTACAGCAACAGCTCCAACACCAGCCCTAGCCCACAAAACCTTTGCCCCAACACCAACACCACCAGAAGCACTAGCAACAGCCAGCAAACCACTTTCCCGAGCCCTCAGCATAATGGTGTAAGTCGTTGTGTTACCACCCCACATCATTGAATACAGGTAATGGTGGTATCATAGCGTTGCAAAAGTTTTTAGGCTTTTCTCAGAGCACTCTCTGCCTCTTGTAGGATCTGCCTCTTGTAGGAAGGGCCTGCTGGGGGGCCTGACCTCCTCCCCGCTCTGAGGGGCGAGAGTTCCCAATAGTGCTGAGGTTTGTGGTTGCATCCCCCCGCTTCTCGGGTTCAGCCCACGAGCCAGAGGCCCGCTACCCCTACTACACCCCTCGGGGCCGTGGCTGTACTCACGCTTACTGCACCGAGGCCTGCGGGGCTGAGCGCTCATCACCAAGGCTAGCTAGGCCAAAAAAACTTTGTAGAAGTAGTTGAATTTTATGTGGGCTTGTCCAGAGCTATTGAAGCTCTTCTGCTTCTGCTAAGTAG
>CAZMQK010000005.1:0-4310 GCA_964568685.1 uncultured Ignisphaera sp. | reverse complement strand
AATTTTATGTGGGCTTGTCCAGAGCTATTGAAGCTCTTCTGCTTCTGCTAAGTAGTGTTTTTTGTAGTACACAACCTGCTTTTCTCCAACTATTCTAAACCTCCCTTCGAGAACTATGTCTTCTGAGCTCTTGCCTATCATGATTCTGTAGTCCCCTGGCTCTATAACAAAGTTCATGTCCCTATCGTAGAATGCAAGGGCTTCTGTTGGTATTCTAAACAGCACCTTCTTTGCTTGCCCAGGCTCTAGGAAAACCTTCTTAAATGCCTTGAGCTCTTTCACAGGTCTTGCGACCTCTGAGTACTCTTTCGATATGTACACCTGAACAACCTCCTTACCAGCGAGCTTACCCACATTCTCTACCGTCACCTCCACCTCTACAAAGCTAAATGGCTTAACCTCAGGTGTCTTAATGACAAGGTCTCTATACCTAAACTCAGTGTAGCTCAACCCAAAGCCAAATGGGAAGAGGGGCTTTGAATCGACATCAATGTAATCCCTGAATGACGATGGCTTTCTAGAGTAGTACACAGGCACCTGCCCAACTGTCTTTGGCACTGAGACTGGGAGCCTCCCGCTGGGGTTAACATCGCCAAATATCACATCAGCTATTGCAGTACCGCCCTCCTCCCCGGGGAGCCACGCCTCTATAACAGCGTTTACATAGGGCAAGATGTCTGCTATTGCAAGAGGCCTGCCATTTATGAGCACTAGCACTATTGGCTTACCAACCTTGTGAAGCTCCTTTATGAGCTCCTCTTGAACACCTGGAAGACCAAGGCTCGCTCTATCAACACCCTCACCTGTTGTGTGTTGCGCCACCTCCTTCTTTAGACCAAACCAAGTTGGGTCTAAGCCGCTCTTCTCACCCATAACAGCTATAACGACGTCCGCCTCCCTAGCAACTCTGAGCGCTTCCTCAAAACCACTCCTATCCTGAGAGCTTATGTCACAGCCCTTTGCATAGAGCACCCTCGTCTCATTAGACACCTTACTCTTAACACCCTCAAGCACTGTGACCACTTTGACAGATGTGGTGCTCTTAGCCAAGTGAGCGTCGTAGTGGTAGTCCCCCAGCATACTCCTAGGCTCATTAGCGTTAGGGCCTATTACAGCCACAGCCCTCAGGTTCTTTGGCAGGGGTAGCACACCATCGTTTTTGAGCAGCACTATGGCCTCTCTAGCTACTTCTAGTGCTAGCCTTCTGTGCACCTCATTGTCAAGCACCTCGGGGACTTGAGCCTCATCCACATAGGGGTTTTCGAAGAGCCCTAGAGCCTCTTTGAGCTTCAGCACCCTCTCAACAGCTCTATCAAGAAGCGACTCTGATATGACCCCCTCTCTAACTGCCTGCACAATCTCATCAAAGCACTCCATGCCGGGGAACACCACGTCCACCCCCGCCTCTAGAGCCATCTTAAACGCCTCTACACAGCTCTTTGCAACCCTATGTATTGTGTGAAGCTGTTGAACAGCAAAGTAGTCTGAGACCACAATTCCTTCAAAACCCCACTGGCTCCTCAGAACATCTGTTAAGAGCCACTTATTGGCGTGGCAGGGAACCCCATCTATCTCGTGATAAGCAGGCATTACTGAGAGTGCTTTGCCCACCCTTATAGCCACCTCAAAGGTGTGGAGGTGCTGCTCCATAAACTCCCTTAAGCCCAGGTGAACTTGAGCGATGTTCCTCCCACCCTCTGGAAAGCCGTGGCCAGCAAAGTGCTTTGTAGTAGCAACAACACCATTCCTCAGGTTCTCGCCCTGAAGCCCAGTGATATAGGCAAGCCCTATTGCGGCTGCGAGGTAGGGGTCCTCACCATAGGTCTCCTCACACCTACCCCACCTAGGGTCTCTGCAGAGGTCTAGGACAGGGGATAGGCACTGCCTAGACCCTATGCACAATACCTGCTGCCTTATAGCCAGGGCCACCCTACTAATGAGCTCTGGGTTCCACGTTGAGGCAAGGGCTATTGCCTGTGGGAAGACAGTTGCTGTAGAGGCCAGCAACCCTGCTAAGCACTCTTCGTGAATTATCGCAGGTATCCCCAGCCTAGTCTTCTCGACTAGAAACCTCTGCACCTCATTAGCAATTCTAGCTGCCTCCCTTGGCGATAGGCCTACTCCGCAGCCACCAATACGCATAATCTCCCCAATGCCATGCCTCAGGAACTTCTCCACTTTTTCCTCTGAGAGTCCTCTTCCATCTAAGAGCATGTCCAGAGGCACGGACTGGAGCTGGGCAACCTTCTCCTCTATACTCATCTTAGACAAAAGGTACTTAACCTTATTGTCAGTTACACTCATTTCTCAACACTGTGTATCTAATGTGCTAAGGGGGAGAGTTAAAAACATTGCTATCATAAGACCCTAGAGGAGCTTGCAAGCATATCTTAGAGCACTGTATAGCTTTGAAAGTTTTTACTAAAAAACTCATATATAACCTCATATTACTTTATTAACAGCTCAGATATGGGGAATTAAATGCAGATGGTGAGTGCGTGTGGCTCTCAGTAGATACACCTTTATAGCCATAGCAGTCGTAGCCATTGTGATAGCCTCTGTCGCTGGATACCATATCAGCTCTATTGGTAAAGGCACTCTAACTCAAACTACAACAATAACACTGCCAAGTACAGTAACAAGTGCAATAATAAGCACTGTCTACGCCTCAAAGACCTTTACAGAGGTGCTCACAAACACTCAAAGCATAACTATCTACAAAACCCTAACCTCAGTAGTAACACAACCCACAGAGGTCGAGAAGCCTGTGACCCTCTCAACAACTGTGACAAAAACCACTACAGTTAAAATCACAGCAACAGCTCCACAGCTCCCGAAGTCAGCAAGCCTCTTCACATTCTATCTGCCATGGGATGACTCTCTAGAGACTGTGACAAGCCTCTCTAGCTATCTAGATAAGCCAGCTGGTAAATACGGGCACATAACAATTGGGCCCGATGGCCATCTCTACGCTGGTGAGAAGAGGATAAGATTTCTAGGCGTTAGTGTTGTAGGCCCTGGGGCCTTTCCATCAAAAGAAGAGGCTGACGCCATAGCCGCTAGGCTTGCGAAATTCGGCATAAACCTCGTTAGGTTCCACGCTCTTGACGCTAACTGGGAGCCTAACAACAACATCTTCCAGCCTCCTGGGACTAGAAACCTTAGGCAAGATGCTCTAGATAGGCTTGACTACTTTGTTGCTGCTCTAAAGAGGAACGGAATATACATAGACATAAACCTCATGTGCTATAGGCAGTTCTCCTCAGCAGACGGCCTACCCTCTGAGGTAAACAACATGGCTGTTAAGGACCAGCACACCCTGCCATTCTTCTACGAACCTGCGAAGCAGCTTGTCAAGGAGTTTGCAATGAAGCTCTTCACCCACGTGAACCCATACACAGGGCTTTCCTATGCTGAAGACCCTGCTGTAGCTTTTGTAGAGATACTGAATGAGTATGGCATAACGTTTGGGTGGCTTGATGGAGCTATTGACAGGCTTCCAAAAGTCTTTAGGGATGCCCTGAGGGAGAAGTGGAATGATTTCCTAATAGCTAAGTATGGCTCTACAGAGAACTTAAGGAAGGCTTGGGGGGCCACACTAAAGCCTGGTGAAAACCTAGAGGAGAAGACTGTGGACGTGTTTAACTATGCAGATGTGATCACAGCTAGGCCTTCTCAGCAAGCGCGAATGGATTGGGCGGAGTTCTTGTGGTACCTAGACTACAACTACTTTACAGAGATGCACAGCTACCTCAAGAACGAGCTCGGGGTCAAGGCCCTCATAATTGGCACGCAATCTGCTTGGGGTGGGACTCCGAACATACTCGCAAACCTTGATGCTGTAGATGCTCACCACTACTGGAGGTACCCAGTGGGCTCTGGAAACAACTGGTATGTGCTAAACGATGCCATGGTAAATAACCCACGGTATAACACTATATCCCAGCTAGCCCTCAGAAGCGTCCTAGGCAAGCCCTTCACAATTAGTGAGTATAACCACCCAGCTCCAAACATGTACAGACCAGAGGGCTTTGTACTTCTAGCTGCGTATGCAGCTTTTCAGGACTGGGACGCTATAATGCCGTACAGCTATGGCCCCTACACCTCTGGGCACATAGCGTTAGCTAGCTGGAACTCTACTAGGATGAGAGGCACCCTCGATTTTGATCAGGACCCAGCAAGAATGGCGCTAATGCTAACAGCCCACATGCTGTTTGTCAGAGGAGATGTCTCGCCCGCTAGGCAAGTTGTTGGCGTGAGGATGACTAAGGGAGATGAGATAAGGCTTGTCGCAACCCTGAGGGCAGGTG
>CAZMQK010000004.1:27190-63359 GCA_964568685.1 uncultured Ignisphaera sp. | reverse complement strand
GGTACCCGCAGAGGCTTGGTGATCGAGTCCGTTTACCCCTAAAATGCTCATCCCCATCAATTTATTTTCGTTTGCTACACCTAGGGGCTCAGCACATCTAGTAACTTGGCTCTTGTATCCTTAACATAACTGAGTAGCATAGTTAGCTTCTCGATAACTCTAATAGCGATATCCCTACCACCAACGACGCTTACCACAGGTAAGATAACGCTTGCAACTCCCTTTAGCACTAGCTCAATACCTGCAATACAGTGACTGCGTAAGTAGCTCTTTAGGATTAACACAGCTCTCTCTAATTACCTCAACGCTTATAATAGATTTAGACAATGAGATTCACATTACATTAAATTCTAGTGCAGATCCAAATCTTGCACCTAAAGGAAAATCAAGTGTAACGATAACAACTTTTGCTAATCATCACATTTTCCTGAGAGAGGAACAAGAGAATATATATAGAGAAGAAAGAGACTTATGCGGAAAAGCTAATTAAAAAGCAAAAGGGGTTATCCCAGGAATAGAAAAACACATAGTCGTTCAAGATGCTGCAACGCCTAAAACATTTGAGAGATACACATCAATGCCAGAGGGGGGCAATATACTCATTCGACCAATCAATAAATACCAAAAGACCCTAGCTCAAAACCCCAATAAAAGGACTATACCTAGTAGAAGCCTCTACATTCCCAGGAGGAATAGAAGTAGCAGTAATGTCAGGAACAATATGTGCGAATGATATATGTACCTAGAGACAAATTGTTACCCATAGCTCTAAAGGAGATTAAGCCTTAAGAATGGTTACCCAAATTATTCATAAATTCATCTCTTTAGTTAAATGTTATGCTTTAAGTCAATTGTAGAAACTTTCTCTCTTACCTAATATCTACAACTACTATATTGCAAGGCTTTACGAGATACGCTATTCTATAGGATCCTACACGGGTCTTACATAGCTCTTGTAGTGGTCGTTCTAGCTCTTCTTCACATACTGGATTCTCTGATAATTCTTTTAACCTTGTCTTTACCCGTTCAACTATATCTCTAGGGTAGTTCTCTAGGAATTTCTTAGCCTTTCTCTTGTACTCGATACTACATCTCAACCACGCTACCTCTTGGTCATCGTCTTGGTCATTTTTTGATTATCCCTAGCTCAACAAGACCTTCGTAAACCTCGTCATCTAGCAGAAGGTCAAGGGTATCTATATAGTTCTCAACTTTCTTAGCGTATTCTCTACACCACATTGCTAGGGCATCTCTATTAGCTTCTTTGAACTCTTTAACAAGACCTAGAACAGCTGATGTAGCTGATACCAATGCAAACACTATCTCTCTCCCCCAACTCCTAATCCTCGGAACCTCTATGGCTTCTACGCCTTTCTCTAGAATATCTACTGCTTTTGCTACTAAAGCCTCTACATCTCCTTCCTCAACGAGCTCAACACCAGAAACATTGCCATAGTACATCTCTAAAGCTGGAATCCTATACCCTACAACCACCGTTCCTAGATGCAGTGACTCAAGGAAAGCATATGAGAATGCGTCTACGTGGCTTGGGTAAAGCATCAGCTTAGCTCTAACAGCAATTTCAAACCTTTTCTCTCTAGGGATAAAGCCTAGTACCAGTACCTTGTCCTCTACACACATCCTTTTGCACAGCATCTTAAGCTCCAAAGCAATTCTAGCATCATGAACTCCAGTAATTATGAGCTTCACGCCGTTGAAATACCTCGATATAAGCTTAAACGCTGTTAATACCTCAACAACACCTCTTGTGGCATCAGGTCTTCCGTCAAACACTATAAAGCCCTTCTGTTCCCTATATCTCCTCCTAACCTCTTGCATAACCTCCAAATCCTCTTCATTGAGGGATATACCCCTGGGTCTAGGTACCTCATTTTCTAAAGCTAATAAGAACCCATTTCAACTGGTATAGCCTTAGATACACCCAGAACTACGCTGTACTGCTTCAGTAACCATAACCAGTGACACCATATGCAGGGCTGTACTCGCCCTACACGTCTATAGCATTAATCATCTCAATATTCCACTGAACCCCTAAAATCTGCACAAACAGTAGCCTAGACAGGTAGCTAGCAATGTGCCTTGGAGCTTCGATAACAATTGCCTTTAGCTCAGGCATCTCTAAGTGAATATCACAACCTCTGCAGAGCTCTTTAACAGTATTGATGTCGCTTAAGCTCTTTACACTAAACCACAGCACAAACTTCAGCAAGAGGTGCTCCAGCAAGAAGGGGATGCAAGGCCGAGGACGGAGAGCTATGTTAAATTATGTTAAGCTTCATGAAACTCGAACTTTGCCTCACATGTAGAGGGTTTGCGTGTTTGGAAAAGCTTTATATATAGGTAAGGTAAATGGATCAAAAGCTTGAGTAAATTTGGGTAACTCAGGTTGAAGGCTAGGGTTAATTACCTAGAGCAGTTAGTGCGGCAATTAAAAGATGTTTTTGAACTAGCTTAAAAAAAGAGCTAGGCAAGTTAAAGAAGTAACTTGGTAAGTAGTAACCGCATCTCCTCTATCTACATCTCTAGCGAAGGCTGGAATAGCGCAACGCCGCGATCTACAGTAAGCACTTTTACAAAAGCTCTACATCGAATTTAACACTAGCTTTTTTCGCAATGCTCTTGAGCTCTTCAACTACATTAACGTGTAGGGGTATGCCTATTTTAAGCCTTGTTTGCATAGTAAGCCACGATCTTTCCCCAGGAATCCATATGTTTTTAGCCCACGGAGCTTTCTTCAAAGCCTTTATCTCATTAATCATCTGCTCTAGTCTTTCATAGAACTCCTCTAGCTTCATAAACTTCGATATATCGATAGCTATTAGTGCGTGCCCAACATTTGCATTCTTTACTGTCGTGTACTTTACGTGATAGCCCCATGAAGCTCCTGAAAGAATACCGCAAAGAATATCGACGACTAGTGCTAGGCCAGAGCCTTTGTGACCACCTAGCTCTTCTAAGTATCCTCCTAGTGGTAGTAGTGCTGCTAGCCCTTTTGTAAGGGCTTCATGAATCTTCCTAGCATCTCCCCGCAGAACCTCTCCATCTACACCTATGGCCCAGCCAGCAGGAACCTCCCTCCTAATCTTGCTGTAGAGCTCAAGTCTTCCCACAGGTGCTATAGAGAGTGCTCCGTCGAAGAGTAGTGGTGGTGGTTGTCTTCGTGGAGCAGCAAAGGCTAGAGCATTAGTACCTAGGTACTTCTCAACAGTACCTACATACGCTACAAGTGGCGTTGTATTTGTCAACGCTACTCCAATCATATTGCTTTCCACAGCTTTGAGAGCATAGTAACCAGCAATACCGAAGTGGTGACTGTGCTTCACAAGAACAACGCCAACACCAAACTGCCTAGCCTTCTCTACAGCCTTCACCATAGCTTTATATGCAGCTACTTGACCAAGACCATTATCAGCGTCTAAAACCCCTACAGCATAGCTGTCTACGACAAACCTCATCTCAGGATTAACATTTATAGCACCACTCTCAATACCAGCAACATACCTACCAAGCCTCTGCGCACCATGACTAGAAATCCCCATGAGGTCAGCAGTAACTAAAACGTCTGCCGCAATACCAGCATCTTCCTCTCTAACACCCAAAGCCCTGAAAACCTCCCAGACAAATCTCTTCAAACTACTAGCGGAAACCCTAATAAATGGTGGAATAGGCTCTTCTTTTTCAAAAAACTCCATACAAAAACACCAAACTATAGCAATAAAGGCAACAGCTTAAAACATATAATAAGCCAAGCTGATAAAAGTAATGCCACATCACCACATGAGCTGCACAGCCATTAAATCAATACTGAAAGCATTGCCTACTATAGATTAGGTTAATTCTTTTCTCAAGAAGCTAAACAGCTTATTAATACAGCTCTCTAGTTTATCTAACTCCTCACTTAATACATCTATTCTTACTAACAACTGAGTTCGTGGGTAGTTTGAGAAGAAAGATATAAAAACAGTTGAATTGTTAGTAAAGCTAGCCTATTCACACTTTAACATTATGAAATTGAAAATTTCTTTATCTTTTCAATACTTATTGAATAGCCTGCGCCTGGCTCACCACTTATCTCTACATAGCTATCGACAATTTTTGGCGGCTCTTTATCACATACTGCAAACATTACTTTTTTCCAAAACCATGACGGGTCTAGAGGAGTCTCTATATAGGGTGAGAGGTGTGTTCTGGTAGTGATGCTGTTATGTGTAGGTTTATTAGCCAGCCTAATCCATGGTTTCACGCATGTGCCAAGCACTTAAGGCCTTTAAGTACAGTATAGTTAGCTACTATAAGAGCTTCATAAACACCGTTGTCTAGTGTTGCATCATACTGAACTATGTCGTACATCAATATCTATTCTCTTCAAAACATTGGACAAACCATACTCAGCTTCACCACCGGCTATAGGTACTCTAGATTTTGATCTAAGCCACACATAGCCCTCTACATCCTCTCTGTACAGAGGTTCTTCTAGCCACAAGACGGTGAGCTAGTACAGTTCTTCCTGTAACTCTTAGCGCTATCCATATGCATCCTCCATTGGGTTTGGCCTGTGGAACCTGACCTTAACAATGTCAATTCCTTGCTTAAGATACCAGTCAATGTGCTCTTTTGCAATGTCTACATCAACTAGCCTATCCCATACTAGCATATACCTTAACCTTCTTCCTACACCCTCCAAGTAGCTTACACAGAGCTTTTCCCTCTCTCCTAGCCATCAAATCCCATATTGCTACTTCTAAAAACCCTATCCTCATGTAGTGGTGAGTACATATGCTTACAACTCTATGCAAATCCCTTGGCTCAAACTCTGTAGTAGTCAAGGCCCACTTAACGATGCCTTCTATAAACATCTTATACTTCATCAAGGGCTCTCTAGACGACACTCCATCGTATAGTGCAGTAAGCCTGCCTCACCATGGAGATTGACGGCGCAGTGCTAAGCTGGCTTGTGTAGGAGCGGGGTTTGCAGAGCTTTAGTAACAGGGTTAGAGAATGTGAATATTGAGTAGAGATTGCTTGGGTGCATAGTTAAAAAAGATTGTTGTTTTTATATGGTGGTCTAATCCTACTCTGCTTCTGCTTGAGCAGCTTCTCTTAGGGCTACTCTGACTGTGTAGAATATTATTGGTATTAGCACTAGGGCCATTGCCGCAGCTATGCCGTAGGCCACGACTTTTAGAACATCTACTGCTCCTGATATTTGAGAGAGCACTGCTGCTAAGCCTAGGTACACTATTACAAATACAAATACTGCTCCTACTAGTGGTAAGAGCCTAGCGAACACTGGTGAAGCCCCCTTGAGCATGTCGACAACAGTGTCCACCACTATGACCCCTAGAGCCACTACGAGAGCGCCTATGATGAAGGCGTAGATGAAGGTGCCCGGCAGGGCCAGGATGTTAAGGGCTATTGTTATGAACACCGCTATGAGGCCTATGGCTATGAGGTTCTCCACGAGGTCTCCGAGGGCAGCGTACTTCTCCTTGAGGGTGGCCTTGAACATCCTTCCAATATACTTAGCCAGTATTACCACTAGGGGGAGCCCTAGCAGTAGGATTACCAGGGCTCCGAATATCCTCGGTAGGTAGAAGGTAACCGCACTGAGAATTTCTGCAGCAACTCCTGCCGTAATGATCATTCCAAGGCCGACGGTAATAGCGATGACTATTATCAGCGCCTTTACGAGGCCAGCCACTAGCCCAGGTGTGTCTAGGCCCGTGGCCTTGAGGGCAGCGCCAATATCTGTTGCCTCAAGAGGCTTACTCAATTTCTCCACAACTGACCTCAAGGCTTTGCCAACGAGGTCTCCCACAATGTAGCCAACTATTATTACAACGCCAGCTGCAAATGCTGCTGGTAAAACTGCTGTGAGGCTTGTTAGTAGAGCTGTTGCGCCAAACATTACGCTGATGGCAAGCCCTATGACGAACAGCACTAGTAGGAGGGTGAGCACTGTTTTGAGTGTTGATACAAATCCGCCCTCCTCTTTCTCGCCAAGTGGTAAGCCAATTAGCTTCGCTAGGTACTCACCACCTAGTGCAGCTAGTGGTATGCCAATGACGAGCACGACAACGCCTCCAAGCACCCCTATCACTAAGTTAATGAATGTTGCTATGAGCACCCCCACATTGCCGACCATGAAGCCGAGGATGTTGATTGCGAGGAGGATGGAGAGCGCCACTATGATTGCCATTACGACAGAGCCCAGTATATTCCCAAGGTTTATCTCGGCTTCCTCAAGCCTCACCCCCACAGCTGTTTTTCGCAAAAGCCTCCACAGCGCTCTGTTAAACACAAACCTAATGGCGTTGCGCACTAGAGCCCCGATAGCGTAGCCCAGTAGAATCACAACTAGTGCTAGCACCACAGCGGGAATTGCTGAGACAATACTTCTAACAACATTGGCTAGCGCATTGTAAAACTCATTCACTATCGCTTCTACAGACATGCACCTACAACCCGATATAATTAACGCATGACACCCCCTTAAAAGCTTTTCTATCCATATAGCTATGCTCTGACCTCCTCCCAGCCCTGGGGCGGGGGCTCCCTCTAGGTAGCTCACCAGCTCCCCGCATCTATTCGAGTTCACATCTGTAACATTCTCAAAGCAGTTCACACCCTCTTCACAGTAGTTGAGCATGAGGTGGTGGCTGTAGTGAGTAGCACAACTATATAAGCATGTTAAGAGAGTGGATAGGGTTGTGCAAGACTATGACCAGTACGCAAACCTGCCAGTACTCAAGGTACTGCACCACATTGCGCATGGTCAGGGTGGTGACGCTGTAGCTGAGCTAACTATGCTCAGCGCCCCATTCAATGGCTATGGGCCTAGGGATAAAGCTTACAACACTAGCGGAGGGTGCGAGACCTATAAGCTCGCTTTAGCAATTAGTGTGCAAATGCCTTGGGCTTCCAGAGGCTGGGAAGTACGCTACCGCGCCCTACAGTATAAAGCCATTTACCACACTACACACAGCAGGCTACGGAGGAGGGGGCCTAAATCTTGAGACGGCCTGCTTAGCAGCGATAGCCCTCTACACCCCAACACCATGCAGCATGAGTTCGAAGCCCAGCGCGAGCCTAGCTGTACTAGTCTTGCGCACAGCAATGGCCGTTGCCTTAGCAGTGCTAGTAGTACTGAAGTTGCTGAGGGGCTCAGCTAAGCCTAGGCTAAAACCAATGCTGGGGGTGCTGGTAGCTGTGAGTTTAGCGCCAATTGGTGTGCCGATGGCTAAGCAACTCGAATGTCCTCAATCATGGCCCTGCTCTCGTTGGGGCAACTCGCTTGTTGTTTTGAGGCGGGCTGTTGGTCATCGCCTAGCGCGCTTAAAGGAACCCCTACGTGCCCACTAGAATGTTTGTGCTCTTTGTGAGCTCCTTTAGCAGCTCTATGGCGGAGAGCGGCGCTAGGTAACTTGTCTTGGGGTTCTCTGGGTGAGGCTCATTCTCAACTCTTATTCGTATCCTTGAGGCGGGGCTCTCAACCTCAATTTCGTGAATGTTTTTAGTGAGAGTTGGGTCAGCGTACAGCTCGACCCACGGAATCTTGCCAGAGGCTAGGGCTAGTGTTGCTACAACATTTACGTTCGCTGGAAACAGCCTCGACGCCTCTACACCACTACCCTCGAACACCTTCGTCCTCTCCCTAATCTCAGCAAAGCCAAGCCTCTTCAGCGTGTTTGGGTCAAACGCCTTAACATTCTTGTACACCCTTAGCTCAACTCTCTCTATCCCCAGGGGTGCAAGGGCTTTTACAGCGTCTATACCAGCTATAGCGCCTGACGGTATGTACACCTTTGCGCCACTACTCTTAGCAGCCTCCGCAACCCTCCTGTAGAGCTCTTCATCTAGTAGAGCGCCTACGCTCAGCACCACGACGTCAACCCCTTTTGCAAGTAGCTTTGGAACATAGTCTCTAACTGCCCGCTGCGAAGCCGCTTCAACAACTAGCTGAGGCCTTGCCTCTAAGACGCAGTCAATGTCCTTACAAATAGCAGTACTACGCTGAGTTACGCAATTCTTTAGCAGCTTTTCGCACTTCTCTGGAGAGGTGTCCATGAGGGCTACTAGCTCTACCTCAACATCACCTCTGCACACAGAGCTCATTATCACAGAGCATATCGCGCCACAGCCTATTATACCGACCCTCACCCCTTGATCACCTCAACAATGTCTAGGCTCATGTCAGCCGCCCTGCTCGATAGCGTTATGTACCCACAGCTAATGACATCTATATCGAGCCTTGCGTAGCTCAAGATGTTCTCATGGTTTATGCCCCCGGAGACCTCTATCAAGACCCTGTCCCTCAGCCCCCTCTTCTTCAGCTCCTCAACAACTCTCGCAACCTCCTCAGGGCTCGTGTTGTCAAGCATAATCACGTCAGCACCGCTTTCAGCAGCCCTAATAGCCTCTTCAGCTGTTGAGACCTCAACCTCAATTCTGTGGATGAAGCTGGCTCTGCTCTTAGCAATCCTTATAGCCTTCTCAACGCTCCCCACAACCTTAATGTGGTTATCCTTAATGAGTATTGCGTCTGAGAGGGAGAGCCTGTGAGTATCCCCACCACCTATAGCAACAGCCTTTTTCTCAAAGTACCTCAGCCCAGGCAGGGTCTTCCTAGTTGCGGCTACCCTAACCCGGCTATTAACTCCTTTGACTAGGTTCACTAGCCTCCTGACCTCTGTTGCAACACCACTGCAGTGCATTAGCACATTGAGGAGAAGCCTCTCTAGAGTCAATATGGTCTTTGCGGAGCCCACTACCTCCACTATAGCTGTGCCCTTCTCGACAAAGTCCCCATCTCTAGCAAGCTGCTTCACCTCTAGACCTAGCCTCCTGAGGAAGTAAGCCACGTCGTCTAGGCACGCAACAACACAGCTCTGCTTAGCCACTATGCGCGCTCTAACCACTACTCCACCTGGTACAAGAATTTCTGTGGTTGTGTCCCAGAAGGGCATGTCCTCCTCTAGGGAGCTCAGCAGCTTTCTAAAGACTACCTCCTCAGCCATGGTGGCTCAGCCCCGAGAACCCTAAACGTGTTTTCAAGGGCTCTCCTAACCCTTGTAGCCACATCCTTACTCACCTCGACTCTGTGCACCCCCTCCCTCAGGCTCCTCAACACCTTCTCAACAGTTATCCTCTTCATATCCTCACATACAGCGCTTGTAGAGGCCGGTATGAAGACCTTGCCCCTGCTCTCCTTAGCCAAGCGGTATATCATGCCAACCTCTGTGCCAACTAGTATGCATGAAGCTGATGAGCTGGGGGCAAACCTAGCCATCTGGCTTGTGCTCCCTATGAAATCCGCTAAAGCCCTTACGCTAGCTGGGCACTCTGGGTGAGCAACAAATAAGCACTCTCTGTAAATAGACCTCAGGACCCTAACCTCATCAGCACTAAACCTCACGTGAACAGGGCAGTGCCCCTCTGGTGGTATGGGGATCACGAGCTTCCCAGTCTTCTCAGCCACGTACTCAGCAAGGTGCCTATCAGGGCCAAACACAACTACATCGCTATCAATAGCCTTTACAACGTCCACAGCATTAGCGCTAGTGACTATATAGTCAGCCTCAGCCTTTACCACAGCGGGGCTGTTTACGTACATCACTATTGGTGCCCTTGGGAAGAGCTTCCTAGCCCTACGAACATCGTCAACAGCTATCATCGCCGCCATGGGGCACCTAGCGCTTTGGTCAGGGTGGAGAACAACAGCACTCTCATTTATTACAGCGGCCTGCTCAGCCATGAAGTCAACACCGCAGAACACAATAATCTTGGCACTTGTCTGCGAAGCCTTTATCGAGAGCTCAAGGCTATCACCAACAAAGTCGGCTACCTCTTGAACCTCTGGGGCCTGGTAGTTGTGAGCAAGCACAACAGCGTTGAGCTCCCTCTTCAGCTTAGCTATCTCCTGAAGCGCATCACTCACAGCGTAGCACCTAGTACTAAAGCACGTTTGTGATGCAACTCTGGCAAAAAAGCTCTAGATACGTGAATAGCTAGCCACTGATATTTAAGCCTAGTTAGGATGCATATCTCTAGGTGGCCACCCTGGGCTCTTTAGAGAAGTGGCGTAGGTTGGAGGAGGAGGCTAGGGAGATTAGGAGGAGAGAGGCTAACTGGAGCTTTATAGAGAGTCAGCCTCCTAGGCTTAGAGCAGCACTAAAATACTACATCGAGACCGGGGACCTCTACGTAGCTTCACGAATAGCAGGGCTCACAATTGAGGAGTTCAACGAGTTGAGGAAAAAGGCTGGGATACCAAATGTCTCTTAGCGGCTTTGCCATAGCTGACACGTGTTTTCTTATAGACTGGGCCTACTGGAGGTATAGAGATGCCCTCTTCAAGCTCTTTAAAACTGTTTTTGTGCCAGAGGCTGTCTTAAGAGAGGTTAAGAGTGAGCAAACGATTGAGTGGGTAGCAACTGCACTAGCCCGTGGGTATCTAGCTCTCTACACAGAAACGCGTGACGAAATTGACTTCGCTATACGAATAGTTGAAAGGTCTAGGCTTGTCCCAGGGCTTAGAGGAGTAGACCTACCTGAAGCTCTATGCCTAGCTGTGGGGAGGCTGAGGGGCTACACAGTGCTTACTGAGAATAGGGGCGCCCTCATGGCTGCTGAGCTCTTAGAGGAGCTCACAGGAGTAGTTGTTTGGAGGGCTCTAGAGGTAATAAGAGAAGCTCTTAAGAGAGGCGCTATTGCTGGTGATCCAGAGCAAGTTTTTAAGCTGTATGAGGAAGAGACAAAGCACAGGTTTCCACACTCGGAGCTTGAGGCTATTCTAAATGAGCTTAGAGGAAAAGCTTAAGAAGTGGCGTAGGTTGGAGGAGGAGGCTAGGGAGATTAGGAGGAGAGAGGCTAACTGGAGCTTTATAGAGAGTCAGCCTCCTAGGCTTAGAGCAGCACTAAAATACTACATCGAGACCGGGGATATCAGGACATCTGCAAAGCTAGGAGGAGTAGACATTGAGGACTTTAGGGAGCTACTTAGAAAGGCTAACATCCCTGTTGTTGTGTAGTAACCGCAACTTCTCGCTCCATGTGGAAGCCCTTTTGTGAAACTGTTGCACTTACCCTGTCTACACCACTGCAGTAACTCTTAAATACCCCCGCCTTTCTACGTGAAACCGTTTTAGGTGCAGGTGATGAGCAGAGGTACCGAGGGTTATGCAAGGCTCGTGCTGTGCATATCCATAGCTGTTCTAACAGGTGTTTTAGCACAGGTGAGTTTTTGGGTAGGGCCAGTTCCATACACGCTCCAAAATGTTGGCGTTGTCTTGGCTGGGCTTCTCCTAGACCCTCTACACGCCTTCTTATCAGCAGCTCTCTACACAGCTCTCATAGCTCTTGGGCTCCCCATGGCGGCTGGGTTTAGGGGTGGCATCCACGTTATCCTCGGCTACACGGGGGGCTACATCATGGGCTTCACAATTTCAGCACCACTAATGAGCTTGTTGAGGAGGTGGTACACGAGGCTAAGAGGTAAGGGCCTACATGAACTCAGCTTTGCAGATTCTGCAGCACTGCTCTTGCTCTCCTTAGTAGCTGTGCTCCCAGCATATGTCCTGGGCTTCGCCGTGTTTACGTACCACGCTCTTGGGAGTAAGGAGCTACTTACCCGGGCAACAATGGTGTCTAGCTTTGCAGGGCTCAACACTGAAGACAGGCTGTTGCTACTGTTTACAGCGAGTGTCCTTGTGTTTATACCTCAGGACCTCTTGATGGACCACGTAATAGCTCTTGCTCTCGCTAAGTACATTTACAGGATAGCACTCTTTAAAGGTGTTGAGCTGTGCTGAAAAGCATTGAAGTTGAGGGCCTGAGTGTAGCCACGCAAAGTACAACAATTTTGCAGGGAGTATCCCTCTCTGTTAGGGAAGGTGAGGTAGTGCTAGTGACAGGGCCTTGCGGTTCTGGAAAGTCTACGCTGTTGAAGGTGCTTGCTGGAATAATCCCCCACGTCTACACGGGGTTTAGGGTTTCAGGCACAGTCAAGGTCTTTGGGCTTAGCCCGCTTGAAGCAGCTGAAAAAGGGCTTGTGGCCTATGTACCTCAAGACATCTACACATTCTTCATAGCCTCGCATGTCTGTGAAGAGCTAGAGGTGCTGAGGCTACCCTTAGATGGCTTTGCACAGCTGTGCGATAGGCCAATAGAGGCGCTCTCTGATGGCCAGCTCTACAGGCTTTTAACCCATATCGCTATAGGTAGTGGTGCAAGGCTTCTCCTACTCGATGAACCGACTTCACACCTAGACTCAGAAACCCTAGTAGAAGTCGTGGCTATGCTGAAGAGCGTTGCTGTTGAAAGAGGTGCTACTGTTATTATTGCTGACCACAGGGTCTCAGAGCTGAAGAGCTTGGTAGATACTGTTGTGGAGCTCGGCAAGGATAGAGAAGAGGGTGCTAATGGCGGCAGCGGGAGGGCTTATGATGAGAGGCGCACTGCTGAATGTCAAGGGCTTGCCGCTCGTGTTAAAGGGCTTACGCTGAGCCTAGATGGAGTGGCCCTGGCTAAGGGGCTCAGCTTTGATGTTGCTAAGGGCTCTGCCCTAGGCATTTTGGGCAGGAACGGTGTTGGCAAGTCGACTTTGCTAAAAGCGTTGCTGAGGCTCACCCCCTTCACTGCAGAGGGTATACACATTGAGAGGCCTGCTTTCTACATTTCGCAAAAGCCGCTGTACTGGTTCTCCACAGGATCTGTGCGCGCAGAGCTTACGCTATATGCAAAGCTCTTTGGCAAAAGGGCAGAGGTTGAAGAGGTTGCTGAGCTCTTTCAGCTAAATCACTTGCTGCACAGAAACCCCTACACCCTTAGCGTTGGAGAGGCGAGGAGGCTAGCAATGGCATTGGCGTTTATCGCTTCCCCCAGGCTTTTGCTATTTGACGAGCCTCTGCTTGGCCTTGACAAGAGCGCTGAAGAGCTCTTACAAGAGCTCTTAGAGAGCCTGAGGAAGAGGTGTAGCGCTGCTATTGTGGCTTCTCACAGCAAAAAGCTTGTAGAGCTTGTTGATAGCTGTCTAGAGCTCTTGCCAGGGGGTGAGGTGAGGTTCTGTGCATAGCCATGCGCACGCATTGAGGAGGTGCTACAAGGTTCTCAACTTCAGCACAGCCCTAGCCATACTCTTTACAGTGTCTGTGGCTGTGTTTGTATTGCCTGTAGAGGCGCTGCCTCTCCTCACCCTCGCGCTAACCCTGCTCCTTCTCTACGTTTCAAGGCCTAGAGAGCTCGTAGAGCTTGTAAAGTGCTTTGCACTACTCGTAACGCCCCTCGCCACAGCATCGCTGCTTTTCCAGCTCGTTATAGGGCTTCTAGACCTCTGCCAGCTCTTAACAACGCTTGGAAGGGTCTACGCCCTCTTCGCCGCCTCAGCTATAGCTGTAAAGAGCTTTTCTGCTAAAGAGCTCCTCTCTCTAGCTAGGAGGCTAGGGCTCAAAGCCTTTCTCACACTGCTCTTAGCCGTAAAGCTCTTGAAGTACTCTACACAAGTACTTGCTGATGTGCGCACTGTGTACAGGGCTAACCTTGGGCGTGTCTGTGAGGAGAAAAGCTTTTTGTGTAGAGCTAGGCTTACAGCTGTGTGGGTAAGGGCTTTTGCACAGCTTTTCACAGTCAAGGCGCTTGAAGTGGGAGAGGCTATGTACACGAGGTACAGAGCTGTCCTGAGGGCTGAGAGGAGGTGAGTAAGGAGCTGAGGAAGAGGGTTTTGGAGGCTCTGCTAAAGAGCCAAGGCTTTGTTAGTGGAGCTGAGCTAGCGAGGCTCTTGAGCGTGTCGAGAGCTACTGTAAGTAGGCTAGTTAGTGAGCTCACCGAAATGGGTTTTGTGGTAGAGGCGCGCCCAGGGGTGGGCTACAGAGTAGAAGTGCACAACGACTTGAGGTATGCTGAGAGAGTGCTTGCTACAATGCGGACTAGGGTGAGGTTCTCTGCCCACTACCTCGAGAAGTGCTCAAGTAGCCAAGATGTAGCAGAGGCCCTTGCTCTTCAAGGGGCTTCAGAGGGTGTAGTTGTAGTGTGTGAGGAGATGTGGGGTGGCAGGGGTAGGATGGGGAGAAAGTGGTCTGCTGGTAAAGGAGGGCTCTGGTTCACAGTGCTTCTCAGACCCCCACAGCTCAAAAACCTCCACATACTCTCTCTAGCAGCAGGGCTCTCTGTAGCAAAGGCGTTGAAAGCGCTCTTCTCTGTCGAGGCTAGGGTGAAGTGGCCAAACGATGTGCTTATAGGCGAGAAGAAGGTCTGTGGGGTGCTTGTTGAGGCTAGGGCTGAGGCTGACAAGATCCACCACCTCCTGCTTGGTGTAGGGATTAACATAAACAACGAGTTGCCAGAGGAGCTTAGGGAAACTGCTACCAGCCTTAGGGATGTGCTAGGCTTTAACGCGCCTAGGGCACCCCTACTCAGAGAGACTCTGCTAAATATTGACAGCTACTACAACACAATCACCTCTGGAGATGTTGACAAGGTTGTTAAGGAGTGGAGAGAGCTGAGCTCAACTATAGGTAGAGCCGTAAGGGTGCTCACCATAGACAGGGTTCTAGAGGGGGTGGCAGTAGACATTGATGGTGATGGCTCCCTACTGCTAGACACAGGCAATGGCATAGAGAGAGTTGTTGTTGGAGATGTTATTCACCTTAGAGCACTTGCAAGAGAGCCTCAGAGCAAGGCGTGGTAACAATACCTATAGGGCTCTCGCACAACAACTAAGATGGCTGAGGTCTCGGCAGTAAGCCAAATAACTATACTACCTGCATTTTAGCATAGATGTGCCCTAACTCTCGCAATACTCTCAATATATTGCACTATATTCATAATTCATACCTAGCAAGCCACTTGGTGCTGTGGAGGAGAGGTTTAAGTAAGTAAATGAGAAAGCTGAGGAGCCTAAGAGGCATGCTAGCACTAGGTTCAATGAGCTGAAGAAGTGCACGCATCATAGTGTTAAGAGGGGCTGTTTCGTAGTTGATGTCCGGGGGTTGGGTCTGCAAGCTCTTGTTTCTTTTCCTGAGCTCGCCTAGGCGATGGTGGCTCTGCTCTGAGCCTAGGTGGGCTAGGTGTAGGCGAGGGCGCCCGCACCATTGCGATCTACAGCCACCCACAAACCCACACCAACACCCCGTGGGGCGAGGGCAGAAGCACCTAGGGGCAAACGGTTGACATAAGTGCAGGGCCATCCCTACACCACTATTCTCAGAGGTTATAACCTTACAGCTGTTACTATAGAAAGTGCCTTAGACTTGCTAAAATAATCCTCGGCTTTCTTCCCGCTAGCTAAGTACCTCAGGTGATTAGGCTCTTTGCTTAGAGCCAAAGAGGTGAACGCTCTTTTAACACCTAAAACCCATATTGGTAGAGCAATTATTAGTGCTGTGTTCTTGGCTTTAGTAGGTGATGCTAAGTTAAAAGGGGGTCTAGGAAAATTTGATGTGGGGTCATCCCTATGCTGGGCGTTTTTATTGCTTGGAAGAGGCTGAGTAGAAGAACTGAGGACTTGTCTAGGGAGCTTGGCTTAGAGCTTCTATTTATTCGCGATAGGCTGCCCTACTTCAAGGCTTTTGTGAATACTGCTACTATTCTTCGTGAGAAGAAGCCTAGGGTCGTATTTATTCAGCTTCCCCAAGGGCCTCTCTTAGCAGAAGTCGTAATGTTTTCAAGGCTCCTCAAACTCAGTGTTGTGGCAGATGTCCACACAGGCTTTATCTACCCAACAGCGTTTAAAGAGGTGTTGCTCAATAAGCCGTTTCACTCGTATCTACGCTTTGTAAGGCTTGTGGTGGCTCATAATATTCTTGAGCGAGAGCTTATTGTGAGAAAAGCTGGTGTGCTCTTTGAGAAGTCTCTTGTTGTCTACGACCCTTTACCAAAGCCGCCACAAAGGCTTTCAAAGCTTGCAATAGAGGTTGATGTCGAGAACGCTATTAGTCTGCCAGCCTCATGGTCTTCAGATGAGCCTTTAGATAAGGTTGTTGAGGAGTTCTCCAAGTCAAGAACATCAAGAGAGCTAGCGCTCATTATTACAGGTAGTTGGAAAAGAAACCGCGAGCTTTACAACAAGGTTAATAAGGTCGTAGGAAAGCTTGGAAAAGAGAAGAGGGTTATCTTAACGGGTTTCATACCAGACGAGGAATACTGGTATTTGCTCAAAAGCTGTAGAGCAGTAATAGCCTTGACAAATAGAGAGTACACACTACCACATGCAATGTGGGAGTCTGTAGCAGTGCGAAAACCATTTATAACAGCAAGAACCCGGGCAATAGAACTTGAGCTAGGCTCTAGCTACCCGTGTGTGTTTAAGCCAGATCTAAGCGACTTTGCTCAAGCTCTAGATAAGTGCCTTGTAGAGGGTGAGAGCGGGAGAGCTGTGGATGCTGTTGAGAATCTTGCTCTAAAATCAAAGCAGAGCATTGAGAAGCTGAGGAGAGTAATTCAAAGCCTTGCCTAGAGGATTCTCTTAATGAGTTGTGTAGCTTTTTCAATAAACCGATTGAACGTTAACTCCCTTACCCTCTCAAGAGATTTTCTAGAGTAGTAGCTCCAAGTGCTGCTATCTGTTAATAACTTTGAAACCATTTCAACAGCCTCCTCAGTTGTTGTGTAGCCAAGTCCGTGCAGACTCCCCACCACAATATCACTCCACGGTCCTCCAGACTTGTGTACAACTACTGGAAGGCTTCGAGCCATTGCCTCTGTAACTGCAACACCCCAGTGCTCATTTATGGCAGCATGTAGAAACAGCTTAGCCCTATTCATAACAGAATTTATTGCGCTCCTAGGAGCATTTTCAACGAGGTACACCTCCGCATTAGCATCAATGTCTGTTGAAACTCTTAGACCTGTTTCCAAAGCTAGTGACATAACCCTTCTGTAGTAGCCTCTAGAGGATTTGGTTTTAGAGGAGCCAAATACATAGAGCCTCACATCACTGACCAACTTCTTTAGCCTGGGGAGAACCTCTTGAACAACCCAGTGATACCTCTTCTCCACACCAAATCTACCAACCATAACCACTATGTTCTCTCTATCATCAAAAGGCTTTGCATGCTCAACGATACCCACATTAGGTGGTATAGGCGGGTTTAAAACAACAGGCTTTTCACCATACACACTCTTAACTATATTAGCACTCCACTCGCTGTTAGACAAAACAAGGTCTACATCAGTAAAAGGGTTGCTCCTAACAATTCTGGATAAGAGAGCTAGATACACTCTAAAGTATATGTTCATAGGGAACTTGCCGTATCTCTGAGCATGGTAAGGATCATCTGCAAACTGCACCCAACCACCTTTGACAAACACCTCAGCAGGAAAATGTATGTACTCTACAAGCTTTATTCCATGCCTTTTAGCAACCTTAACAGTGCCCCTAGGCATTGGGTTATCCTTAAACACTATCCCAACATCAAACCTCTTAAGAGCTTTATTTATAGCAAAGCCCTCCAAAAGCCTTGTATACATACCAAAAGCCCTTAGCTCAAAGCCTAAATCAAGAGTAGGATATGCAGAGAGATCAACCCCAAACCACTCAGGATACCTACTGACATCTATCCTAGTGGGGGATACTAGCAATGGTGTAAAACCAAGAGAGTCAAACACATTAGCAATACCAGCGCAAACAATTTCACCCCCACCAGCCCTATTCCAGTAATGATGAGCTACAACAGCATTTATAGCGCCTCACCCATAGCCTCATCACCAACCTCTGTGTGCAAAAATAGTTTTATGCTTTTACTTAAAACAGTATTGTGTTATTAGTGTAGCAGATGGTTGAGAACACTATATAGTGGAGATTGCAAAAGGTATTTTGCCAAAAAGTCGATATCACTTGAAGTCAGTACATTTACCTTGTTGCTACCTTTGTTATTATCTCTATCTCCTCGTTCATTATTTCCCCCCAGCTCTTTATTTTTGGAGGTTCTGTAGACTCTACACCCTCTTTAAGAATTTCTATTGCTTTTATTGTTAGTGCCTCTATATCCCCTTCTTCAACAAGATGTACAGCTGAGCACTTGCCATAGTGTATCTCTAGCGCTGGTATCCTATAGCCAACGACAGGCGTTCCAAGGTGTAAGGACTCTAAAACAGCGTATGAGAATGAATCTATGTGACTGGGGTATAGTACTAGTTTTGCTTTTGCCACAATCTCAAATCGCTTTTCTCTAGGCACAAAACCTGTGAATATCACTTTGCCTTCTATACCCAGTTTTCTACAAACACTCTCTACCCGAAGAAGTGTTGCAGGGGCTACCCTACCTGTTACAACAAGTTTGAGTTCTGGGAGGTGTTTTGATATAGCCCTGAATGAGATGAGGGCGTCTGCAAGACCTTTATCAGCACTGGGCCTCCCCCCAAGCACTATGTAACTCTGTTTCTCCTTTACTCTCTTTCTAATGCTCTTCGCAATTTTTATGTCTTCTTCATCTAGCGACACCCCTGGGTTGAAGCAGTACACTCTATCCATCCATTCACCCCCCATCTCAACTGCTATAGCTTTTGATATCCCAAGTACTGCTGTATACTTCTTCAAAATCTTTTTATAGCGCAGTTTACGCATGTATTCTTCAACAGAGCTTCTGGTTATGGTCTCTATTTCAAGTAACAATTTTTCGATAGGCGTGTTGCTAGTTAGTTTTCTCCAGAGTGTTAATGCTTTCACTATATTTGCAAATCTCTCTCTAGATCCATAGAAGGGTGGGCTTTGGAGAAGGACTATGCTAGGGGTGTTGAAGAGGTTAGCCAAAGTGTAGCCACTGTAAACAGCTGCCCAGTATTCGTGAAGTACAACAGTAGTATTGTAATTTGCAGTGCCTATACTCAGATGCGCAATGTTTGGTATGGCTAGTGATAGGAGTACCTCATGTGTTCTTGTGCCAAGAACTTCTCGTAGCCTATGTACTGCTGTGGGTAATTGTGAGAAGCCTACGATTTTCACCCCAGTGCTTCTCAAGCTCTCTATATAGACTATAGACTCTTTCAAAGTGCTTTTGCTGCCCCACAGCTCCCATGGGATGAAGAGATGTGTTTGAAAGTGTTTTGAGTATTCTCTTATGGAGCGAAGTGCTCTAAGCCCATCACCTCCTGTGATGGGTGATGGTGATGAGACTACAAGTATATTAGATTTCATCGCTACTGCACCCTTTGGTTTTGTTTGCAATTTTATACTTCCTCAAGCTCTACTCCTTATTACCTCATTTATCTCTGTTAGCTGTGCTTGTGGCTATTGCTAGCAGTATGAGGAGTGCTAGAGCTGTGTATAGAGCTATGCTAAGTATTGATACTATTGTTGGCACTTTGTAGTATCTCCAGTATGTTATTCCTATTGCTGAGAATATTAGTATGTTTAGAGTTGCTAGCAACACCCCCCTCTCTCTAAGCCTTTGAATCACATAGAGTGTTGCTAGGGGTAATAGCCATAGCAAGTAGTGAGGATATATAAAGGGATTCAAAGCTATTAGCAGTGCTGTACACGTTGCTGACCAAGCCAAGTACTCTTCATTTCTAAACACGCCTCTCAATCTCATTTGCAGTACAGCTAATGTGAGTGTAAGTGCCGATAGTACTAGTGCTAGTGTTGCTGTGTAGGGAGTGTAGGGCGCTAGTGAAAGCCCTTTGTCGAGCCTTTGAATATGAAAGTAAAGCTGATATGCAATTGCATTATGGAAACACTTTATAGAAAGTGCAAACCATAGTGCTAAAGAGGTGGCCACCGCTACTGCTATGTACTTTACAGTATCTTTAAACCTCTTAACATTTGCATAAAGAGCTTGTGGAAGGAGGTACAGTGCTGGGAACACCTTTGTAACAATGCCCAGTGCTACTAGAGACGATGACACAAGGATTCTTCCACTCAATAATGTGATTATCGACGACAACACGAAGAAAGCTGGTATTGAATCGAATACACCATACCATGCTGAAGCAACTACTGCTAGGGGGTTGAAGGCCCATAGGAGTTGAGAGGCTAGGGCGAGCTTTTCATTACCTGCAAAACTCTTTACAGCTATGTAAAGCGCTAAGCTGAGTAGAGAGTCAAATAGTATTGGCATGAATTTGTAGCCAAGCGGATTCCAGCCGAAGACCAGTATTGATGAGAGCTGAAAAGCTGAGTACAGTGGTGGGTAGTTGTACTGTGCTAAGCAGTAGGGAGAGCCTGTCAGCAATAGGCTTTTAGAGCCATTGACGTGAAACAGTATGTCAGTTCCGTGAATGCCTTGAACAGCAATAGCAAGCCTTACTACAAAGGCTAGGAGAGAGAATATTATAGGTATTGCAAGGCCTGCCCTCACTTATCTAGCCACCACAACACTTTAAAAAGTATGAGAGTTATTTGATGTGTATGCTTTATTACTACCTCTTCTTGATTAGGTAGCCAATAGCTATTCCTATAGCTAGAAGCACTGCACCTATAGCCACTGTTGCTATATAGTTTTGCTCTGTGACTGTTGCTAGTATAGTACTAGTTGTTCCCACAGCTACTGTTCGTATTGCTATCACTATAGTTGTTAATGTTGTTGGCAGGGTCTTTACAACTGTTACCGTAGCGGTTTTTCCAAGTGGTGTAGATGCTAGTGGTAGCGTACTCGTAATTCCTGTGTAGCCTCCTAGAAGTGTTTCAATGAGCCTTGCGTTTGCTTCAGCAAGCGTTTTTCTGTAGCCCTCATCGTAAGGGACTTCGCTTTCAACATTCACACCTATGCCAAAGCTCTTCAAGGCGTCTGCGAAGGCCATGACCGCGCCAACTGCTTTTTCAGTGCCGTCCCTGTGGGTAAGCCTCAAGTTCTTAACATCTATGGATATTGCGAGGCTGCCAACCTCTACTCTTATTACAGCTGTTGAGTTGCTTGGCAAGGGTGCTAAGCCTAAGTAGTACTGTAAGGCTTCTGCAGCACCTACATAGGGCTGTTGCACTCTTGTTGTTTGTGGGGTTAGCGGCGAGAATACCGGCATGGCGTAGGTCATCGACTTTAGGAGTACCTCCATATTAAACATGGTAATGCTCTTTACGACCTCTTCCAGGTTTTCTGCATGGTACGTAGCGTTAAACACAGCTTCGATAGCCTCTTGAGTGATGCCTAGTGTGAATACTGTTGAAGAGTTCACACTCTTAACAACCTGCACATAGCTCTTCACAGTGTCTAGGCTCATGTTGTATGTAAGGGCGTAGCCTATGTAGTCCACCTCTATACTTGCGCTAAAGGGGATCTCAAAGCTTGCCCCGAGCTCGTTCAGCCTCACACTTAGAGACTCTACCCTCAGCCAGCCCACGCCAGCCATAGCCAGCTGCTTATTCAAGTCCTCAGGCCTTACCTGCTGTAGCATAGCTACTAGCATTGGTAGCTGTGCTTGGAGCTCTTGCGGGAGCAACCCCTTGTCTAACTCTAGCTTGCCACTTAAGCTAGTCTTTAGCACCACATCTACAAAGCTACTGCTACCTGCAAGAACCAGGCGAGCTGTGCCATTGGGGGTCTTGAACGCTACTTCTAGTGCTGTAGCCTCAGCTCCACCGACTTGAGATGATGTCGCGTTTATCGTCAAGGTAAAGGGCTGGGCCTGTGGCGTGGGTGGGAATGATACTGAGAACTTTGCGTGCACCCTCAAGAGCCTTGGCTTTATGTAGAGAGAGCTGTAGTTCAGTAGAAGCATCGACTTCGCCTCTGTTGATGTCATTGGTAGTTCGAGAGAGTGGCTACCGCTAGCATCAACATAGATGCTGTCACCACCACTCCTAATCCTTATGATAAACCCCTGCGCCTCTGCGCCACAGCACTTGGCAATACCTAGCGCCACAATGACTAGGGCTGCGGAAAAAAGCTTCTTCCAATGCACGTACCACACCAATTGGCTGTAAAAGCCTTGGCAGGGCTTAAAAAGTGTTTCTATTTTTAGGGCACGGTGTCATTGGCTCTGCTTTCTCTGTCTAAACATCTCTGCTAGGATTGGAATAGCCTCTATCTTCTCCCTGTCTAAGTACTGCCAGAGTAGCCCTGGCGGTCTTTTCCTCTCACCTTTGCATCTGATGCTCTTAGTGGGGGTGTAGATGTGGTCCACAGTGAAGTCCCAAGGCTCTAAAGGTATGTGGAAGCCCACTACCTGAGCGTCGTGAACTGTTGTAGCTATTGGGGTGTCTTCAGATGCCTTACCAAGCTCTCTCAGTATTGAGTACTCTAGCTCTGAGTACCCCTCTCCCTTGCCCAGCCTCTCCCCATAGGTGCTAACGGCAACAGAGCCCGCAACTATGAGGTCCACCTCTGGAATCTCCCTCGGGTGGATGGGGGCCCCAAATCTAAACGCACCCTGAATTGTTGTTGCCACTCCGTAGAGGCTTGGGCTAATCCTCTTAGGGTCTAGGAGGAGGAAGCCCCTGGATATCCTCGGCGTTGGCATCACCAAGAGCTTTCCCTTCCTCAAAACAGCTTCTCTAACAGGCCTCTGGGGAGCGTCAGGATTCACCTTAACTACTTGTGCTCTCCTAAACAGGTCTGTGGCCATGAGCCTCTGCGCAGCCTCCTCTGCACCCACGAAATTCGGTATCCTACCGCGCACAGGCCTTGGGAACCTGGCTATGCCCCTCTCCTCCATCTCTCTCCAGACTCTCTGCCTAAGCTCTTCCCTAAGCCCCCTAGCACTGCTAGCCATCTACTCACCAGCAACAGAAATGCTGCTGAGGAGCGCTGCAGGCACTATGTAGTTGACCACAGCCTCGACCTCTTTAGAGAGTGCCGCTAAGCCCTCCTTTAGCAACTTGTACGCGTCACCAGCTATTACAACGCCCTTCACAGCCTGCTTAACCTCACCCCCTTCAACAAGGAAGCCGTGGGTAACAGTAGCGTTTAGGTAGCCGCTGACAGGGTTTGAGAGCCACTCCCCAATGGTCCCGTGAACAACAATACCCCTGCTCATGTCCCTAACTAGAGAGTCTAGGCTACTTGTGCCTGGGAGCACGAGAATGTTTGTTGCATCTGGGTAGGTGTTGGAAGCCCCCACTCTCCTAGCGTTGCCAGTGCTCTCCCTGTTATCTATGTTAGCTGTGTAAGTGTCGTAGAGGTATGTCCTCAGCACCCCTCTGTCAAACACAACCTTCCTCTTAGTTGCAACACCCTCATCGTCAAAGGGGGTGGAGCCAGGCATGTTGGGGACAGCACCATCATCTACAACAGTGAGTTGCTCTGACAGCACTTGGCTGTAGAGCCTTCTCGCTAGTGGTGACCTCTTCTTCTGCACCATATCAGCTCTCACAGCTGGCACTAGGAGAGCTCCTAGCACTGAGGAGAAGACCCTTGGCATGAGGAGCACTTGGTAGACCCCTGTCTCCACCCTCTTAGCCCTAAGGGTCTCTACAGCAACTCTAGTTGCGTACTCAACCTCTTTCTCAAGCCTAAACTCCCTAAGCGTTGGAGCCACATAGTAGCTGTGGAAACCGCTCTCAAACCCATCTTCAGCTGCCTTAACCTCTACACCAAAGTCAAACACTGTCTGCTCGCAAGACACAGGGGGTTGGTGGCTGTTGCCAACAGCCTTGACCACGACGGAGGCCCTCGCTGAAGCTTCTGAAGCAAAAGCCCTCTCATCAAGCTCCCTAGGGATCTCCAGAGCCCTCTTAACAAGCTCTACAAAGTGCTCAGGCTCTAAGCTCTTCACAACGCTATCCACAAGGTCAAATGTTGGGGTAGAGCCAAGCCTCTTTGGGAGGGAGGCCCAGTTGGGGTCCTCAGGAGAGGCCCTAGCGATCTTCACAGCGCTCTCAGCAATGGTGTCAACATCCCCCACCCCTGATACCAGCCCTCCTTGCACAGAGAGCCTCTTACCCACTGCAACCCTTATGTAAACACTCACAGACTCCCCACCCTCAGCTCCCTCAACACCCCTAACACTACCCATAACAGTCAGCGACCCCTCTCTAACAGCGTAGACCTCTGCTTCTGTAGCGCCAAGCGCCTCCGCCTTCCTAACCCCCCTCTCAACAAGTGTAATCACATCAACCACGCTAACCACCCCCAACAACGATTTTAGACACCCTCACATGAGGACCGCCAAAACCAACTCTAACCATCTGCCCATCCTTGCCACAGCCACCAAAAACACTTGGTATTACCAAGAGGTCTCTAGCCACAAGCTCGACGCTCATGAGGGTCTCCAGAATGTTCCCAGAGACAGCAACCCCCCTAACGAGCTCCACTGGCTCACCACCTCTAATAATGTACGAAGGCCCTATGCTAAAGGTGAAAGTGCCTACAGCTGGGTCCACTTGCCCACCCATAGCACTCCTGCCCCTCAGGTAGACGCCTTCTGACACCCCTTCAAAGAGCTCCTCTACACTCGCATCCCCTGGGAGCATGAAGAAGTTCGTCTGCCTCACAATGGGCTTAAATGTGGTGTCCTGAGCCCTAGCGTTTCCAGAGGCCTCTACGCCAAGCTCGTGAGAAGCCTGCCTATTCGTCAAGTAGCTCTTGAGAACCCCGCTCTCAACAACAACAGTCCTCCTCTTTGCAACACCCTCATCATCAAAAGCAACTGGGTAACCGCCCTCAGCAAGCCCATCATCAACAATAGTCACCAAGTCTCCCGCAACTCTCTCACCAAGCCTCCCGCAGAGCACAGACGCTCTGTACATAACCAGGTCACCCTCTGTAGCGTGCCCAAAAGCTTCGTGGAGTAGCAGCCCTATGAGCTCATTGTCTACCACAGCCCTGTAGGCACCTGGTGGAGGTGTCTTTGCCTGTGAAGCTTTTGTGGCAAGCCTGCTGATGTCCTCTACAAAGGCGCTCCAGTCAAAGGACCTCACATTCTCGTAGCCCCCTATAAACGTCTTCTGATCGCCAACCCTCTCCATAACCTCGCCAAACCTAGCCACAGATAGGTTGCTCACCCCCACAGCCACAACCTCTGATAGCGCCTCTGCCCCTAGGCTAGAGACCACAACCCTTCTATCCAATTCGCATGCGAGCCTAGTGACTGCTGAGACAACCCCCTCAACCCCCATGGCAACCCTGTTCAAGTCCCTCACAAGAGAAGTCTTCTCAGAGGGGTCGACATCCAAGGGGTTTTGAGAGTAGAGAGCTCTGTAAAGAACCTTTGCACCCTCAACACTAGCAAGCCTCACCCCCCTACCACTAGCTGAAAGAGCTCTAGCAAGCTTCAAAGCCCTCTCAACAGCCCGCTCCACACCATCCCTAGAGAGTGCTGATGTGTAGGCATAGCCAGCAAACCCCCCCACGAGAACCTCAACACCAAGACCCACAGCCCTTGAGACGCTGTAGCTCCTAAGAACACCACTGTCAAAAACTATGAGCTCGTAGACCCTCTCCTGAAGCCTCACAACAGCCTCATCAGCACCCCTATCAAGAGCCCTGCCCAAGACCTCCTTACCCAAGTCAAGAGAGAGGGACACTATCAACACCCTAGCGTGTAGCTGTGAAAAACGCAAAAAAGCTTTTACATAAGCACACAGACCCTTAGCAGGGGGTGGCGAGCCAGAGCACTTCTTTAGTAAGGCCCGTCTGCTCCTAGAGGCTGGTTTTTGGTGGTTTAGGGTCGTTTGGTTTAGCCTCTAGGGGCTTCCACCTCGCCCACACCTCACAGGCTATCGGTGTGGGGTCGCGGGTGGTTGCCGAGCCCAGCGGCACGGGGCTCCCATATACCTCTAGCCCGCCCAGGCTTGGAGCACCGCTCCCATCGCCTAGGCGGGCTCGGGGAAGGAGGTTAAAACAGGCGACCACGCCTCTGTGCCAGAGCTCGCCACCAGTAGAGCACCTCCCGACTCTGCCACAGTTGCTGTAGACTATCTTAGCACTGTGCACTGGGCACAGCCTAGACGTGTTCTTCGGGTTAACATAAATTACGGGGACTCCGCGCTCCTTCGCCTTCTCCTCGATAGCCCTCTGAACGCCTCTGAAGCTCGCTTGGTATATCCTGTGGGGTTCAGCTCTTATGTAGTTTTATATAATTTGATATGATTTTCATCGCCTCATCTTGTTTCCCCCGCATCCCGCTCGGGGCTTCACCGGCGTTCGGGGAGACCCCGTGCTCCCCACATCTTGGGTTAGACGAGTATTTCCTGTAGAGGTTTGCTACTGCTACTACGTCTCTGTCTCCTGTGAAGCCGCAAGCAGTGCACTCTATTATCCTGTAGCTGTCTCAAAGAGGTGGACGCGGGTTTCAATCAGCACTGCTACGTGGTTCTCGTTCACGTCGACGGCTACAAAGCCCCTCGGCTTGTAGGGCTCAACGCTCTTCTTAAACGTTAAGTAGGTGGTCAGCCTCCTACTCTTTCTATCAAGCTTAACCCTGGCTTCCGAGGAGATAGGCTTGCTAAAAACACTTTAGGTAGCTAAACCAAGCTGTGCGTAGCTTATAGTGCGCATCCCTAACACCAAAAGGCGTTTGCATGTGCTTAACAAGGGGTTGGGTAATTCAATATTTAATGAGTGATAATGTAAGTAACACACTTAAGATAATTAAATTCAAATAAACCAAAAACTTAAATAATAGATCCTTGCGATGCAATTCTTGGTGTGAGTCAAAAATGGTGAATAGAGTAGTAAAGTCTAAGTTAGTAGAGGTCATAACCTTCATAGCAGTAGTCCTAATGATTGCATCCCCGTTCTATGTCGTGCAAAGCCAGTACGTCCCTAGAGAGGACACAGTATTCATAATTGGTGTTGAGTGGGGTACTGTAAGAAGTATGAACCCCTACACCGGCAACCCAACAACACTATGGGGCCATGCCTACCTACCCCTATTCACATACTCAGCGCTAAAGGACGTCTGGATACCAACACTAGCTGAGAGGTACGAGTTCGTAGACCCCTACACCCTCAGAATCTACATTAGGGCAGAGGCTAAGTGGAGTGATGGAAAACCCATAACAGCTTACGACGTTGAGTACACTTACTTCGTAACTCAGCAAGTTGGTGTAGGTCCTGGAGCTGGTTGCCAAGACTACTTGGAGTACATAAAGGCCGTCGAGGATAAAGTCGTAGAGACTAAGATGAAGGAGCCTCCGAGAAACTACTACTCATTCCTAAGCTGCTCTCTCAATTTCTGGCCACTACCAAAGCACGTCATACAGCCGATATTCGAGAAAGAGGGTAAGGATGGTATAACTAAGTGGGACAACGCTGACCCAGCAACTCAAGTTGTGTCAGGTGCTTACAAGATATACTACTTCTCCCCAACTGACAGAATAATCCTCGTGAGGCTTGATGACTGGTGGGGTAAGAACATATTTGGCGTCCCAGGGCCAAAGTACATTGCCCACCTACTCTACGCAGATAACGCAGCTGCAAACGCTGCCCTAGAGGCTGGCGACGCTGACTGGGCAGGGACCTTCATACCAGAAGTGTGGAAGCTTCAAGCAAAGGGCATATACACATGGTATAAGAGTGCCCCATACTACGTAGGTGCTGGCGTCAACTTCCTCTACCTAAACCTAAAGAGGCCAGAGTTCCAGAACCCAGCAGTTAGAAAAGCAATTGCCTATGCCTTGCCGTACAAAGACATGCTTGAGAAAGCGTACTTCGGCTACTCCCCACAAGCAACAGGTGTTGGTGTAAACGACCTCGTAGAGGCTTACAAGAAGTACCTTAGCTCTGACCTATGCACAAAATATGGCTTGACACCTGACTGCAGATTTGAGACAAACATTGCTAAGGCTAAGCAGATACTACAGGAGGCTGGCATAGACCCATCTAAGATAAGCATAGAGATAGCAACACCTAGCGGCTGGTCCGACTGGAACATGATGGCAGCCATGATGGCAGAGGCGCTAAGAGCTGTAGGCTTTGACGCTTCTGCACCAACACCAGACTTCACAGTGTGGTGGGACTCCCTAACCAAGGGCACTTACTCTGCCGTAATAGGCTGGGATGGTGGAATAGGCTTCGACCACCCATGGGGAGTGTACAGGTACGTCTTAGACCCGAGGCTCTCATTCCCATCAGGAAACTGGGAGGGCTACACAAACACCGAGGTCATACAATACATTGACGCAATACCACAGCTAATGGCTGAGCCCGAGAAGCAACTCAGCTTAATACTCAAGGTGCAGGAGATATTCCTAAGAGACCTACCTGCCATACCACTGTTCTACGGAGCCCACTGGTACGCTTACAACACAAAGTACTGGGTTGGCTGGCCAAGCCAGGACAACCCATGGTGGTGGCCCACAGCACCATGGGACACCCAGTCATGGCCAATACCATTTGGGCTAGTCAAGGCTGGGCAAACACCAAAGGCACCAGAGTGGATAGATAAGCTAGCAGTGCCAACATCAAAGATTGTGAGTGACTTAGCAAAAGCTGGAGCACCAGTACCTGTAACAGTAACTGTGACACAGACTGTTCCAACAACTGTTACAGCTGCCCCACAAACTGTGACACAGACTGTTCCAACAACTGTTACACAGACTGTTGGTGTTGCAACTGTTACCATGGTCTCAACATCTACTGTTCCAACAACTGTTGTCTCAACTGTTACAGCTGCCCCACAAACTGTTACACAGACTGTGACAGAGTGGACAACAACAATTGTGCTAGCCGTAGTGCTGTTCATCATAGGGTTTGTAGTCTCATGGTTCATAAAAATAAAGAGAAAGTAAACAAAAATTTTTTTACCTTATTTCTAATCTAGGTATCTTGTGTAATGAGGTTTGGGTTCATGATTTCAAAGTCTTTAGCAAAGTACTTGGGGTTTAGACTAGCTTTTTTGCTCGTGACATACATTGTTGCCTTGTCCATAGTCTTCATCATGCTCAGGCTCGTTCCAACAAACCCTGTTGACAGGCTCATAACACAGCTACTTCAGCTCAATCCAAATATTACACCAGAGCAGTTGAAGGAGTATATGAAGGCGTACTACGCGCTCTTTGAGTTAGACAAGCCTTTGTGGATGCAGTACATCACATACTTGTCTAAAGCGTTTAGGGGTGACCTAGGGTTTTCGTACATTAATGTTGGGAGAAGGGTCAGCGACATCATTATGTCTGCACTGCCGTGGACACTGTTCCTAGTTGTTCCAGCAACTCTTGCAGCATGGTTTGTCGGCAACTCTATAGGTGCTTATGCAGGTTACAAAAGAGGGTCTTTGTTTGAAAAAACTCTGCTAATAGTGTCACTCATACTATCTCAGACACCCTACTACTGGCTTGCAATGCTACTCCTATTCGCTTTTGCATACAGGCTTAACATATTCCCACCTGGACAAGCATACCCACCAACGATGCTGCCAAGCCTCACTCCACAGTTCATACAAGCTGCGCTATACCACTACATCCTCCCATTTCTATCAATATTTATTGCCGGCCTCGGTGGGTGGGCTATAGGAATGAGGGTCTTGACAATATATGAGCTTGGGTCTGACTATATACTGTTTACAGAAGCTCTAGGGGCGAAGGACTCGATAGTGTTTAGATATGTGTTTAGAAACTCTATGATCCCTCAGGTAACGGGCCTCGCACTATCGCTTGGAGGGGCTGTTGGGGGAGCGCTACTCACAGAGATAGTGTTTAGCTACCCAGGCATGGGCTATGTGCTAAATAGGGCTATTATGCAGACAGACTACCCTGTGGTTCAAGGGGTCTTCGTCATACTAATAGCAACTCTGTTTTTAGCAAACTTCCTAGTGGACTTTGTCTACGCTTTGATAGACCCTAGGATAAGAATTGGAGGTGAAAAGGTATGACCATTCCATCTATAGTATACGACCTGCTTAGAAACAGGAGGTTTTTAGTAGGGCTATCGCTGTTCCTTTTCGTCGTATGCTTTAGCCTAATAGGCAGCCTGATATACGCCAGAGACCCATTCGACATGTCAGGCCCTCCAGAGCAACCCCCATCGAGAGAGTACCCACTTGGAACCGATAGAATGGGTAGGGACATCCTCGCGCAGATAATCTGGGGGACCAGGTACTCACTATACGTAGGTGTTTTAACAGCGCTAATAGCCATGCCCATAGGCATTGTCATAGGAGCTGTAGCTGGGGTTGAGGGTGGAATTGTAGACGAGCTACTCATGGGCTTAACGAACATTGTGCTGACAATCCCCGGTATACTACTAGCAATACTAATAGCCGCAACACTACCATCTGGGCTGAGAACCTATGAAATAGTCGCATTTGTGATAGGGATAACCTCGTGGCCCTGGCTTGCGAGAGCTGTCAGAGCTCAGATGCTGAGCCTTAGGGAAAGGGAGTTTGTGTACCTCTCTAAAATGGCTGGGCGTGGCAATGCTAGAATAGCTTTTGAAGACCTCTTGCCAAACATAGCCACGTACGTGTTCATGGCGTTTGTGCTCTTTGTCAATGGTGGCATACTTGGTGAAGCAGGCCTAAGCCTAATAGGTGTTGGGCCTACGAGGGGCATTACCCTTGGTGTTGTGCTCTACTGGGCAGCGACAATGGAGGCTTTGAGAAGAGAGTTGTGGTGGTGGTTTATACCAGCAGGGGTAATGATAGTGTTGTCAACGGCATCCCTAATGATAATAACTACTGCAGTTGACGAGGTGTTTAACCCGAGGCTGAGGGGGAAGTAGCCGCGCCAATGTTCTGCACAGGTGGCGGTACCACACCTCTCTTTTCCATGTCTTCTAACCTTCTACAGCATTTCAGCTAAGCTTTTTAATTCAAGCCTGCTTAGCTGAGCTGGTGACTTGCTGTGGATGAGATAGACGCTTTTACAGCTCTAGACCTACTCCCACAGCCTCTAGCTATTGTCACTGCTGGCGATCCTGAGAAGCCCGGCAAGAGGGGTGGTATGACAGTTGCGTGGGTTTCTAGAGTCTCCTGGAACCCCCCGCTAATAGCCATATCTGTTGCTCCAACTAGGCACACCTACCAGCTGATAAAGGAGTTCAAAGCATTTGCAGTGCACGCTGTGTCTAAGAGCCTAGAGAGGGCTGCTCTAGAGGTTTTCGGCTCTCTAAGTGGGAGAAGCGTAGACAAATTCAGTGTCGCTGGCATAGAGCCTGTGAAGGCAGAGAGCGTTGCCGCCCCCATAATACCAACAGCCCCTCTGATAATGGAGTGCAGAGTCGTTGGGGAGTACGCTGCTGGAGACCATGTTATAGTTGTTGGCGAGGTTGTGAAGGGGTATAGGGGCTCTAGCGAAAAGCCACTTATCTGGGTGAACTCTAGGTCGGCTGAGGTTGTGTGAAAAGGGTTTTGGCCTTCAGCCTTTTATTTTTTAGATAGTAGCCCCAACTTTCTCTTAGTGGCGCTACTCAAAACCTCCTCAATGAGGTTTCTGCCAGTAGCGTCAATAGCTATAGTGAGGGGCCCAAAGTTCTCCACCTCAAGCACCCACACAGCCTCTGGGACGCCGAGGTCAAGCCAGTGTACGTCTACAACACGTTTAACTGCTTGTGCTGCTAACACCCCTGCTCCGCCAGCGAAAATAGCGTACACTGCTCCGAACCTCTTGCAAGCCTCGGCTGTCCTCACACTCATGCCACCCTTGCCCACCACGACTCTGGCCCCAAGTCTCTCAATAACAATGTGCTCGTAGGGCTCCATCCTCATGCTTGTTGTGGGGCCTGCGGACACCACAACCCACTCACTATTCCTCTTAACAGCTATAGGGCCGCAGTGATACACAACACCATTCCTGAGGTTGAAGGGCAGCTGCAGCCCCCTCTCAAGGTGCTCAGCAATCCTCTTGTGAGCAGCATCTCTAGCTGTGTAAATAACACCGCTTATAAATATGGTGTCGCCTACCCTAAGCCTTCTAACAGCTTCTTCAGGTATGGGCGTAGCGAGGCTGTGCACAGCCATTTGTTAGCGCACCTACTGCTCTATAACATAATCTCCGCTTGGGTGAACCCTAGCAGTTGCTCTCCTAAGAGCCCAGCACTGAAAGGCTATGGCGATGGGGTAGGCCGCTGGGTGCCTATGGGCGTAGTCTATGTGGAGTGCTAGTGCTGTCACCTTACCGCCGACACCCATAGCACCTACACCGAGCTCGTTAACCATTTCGAGTAGCTCCTCCTCTAGCTCTGCGACCACAGGGTTTGGGTGCCTTGTGCCTATCCTCCTAGTGGTCGCAGCCTTTTTTGCTAGCAGCATTGAGCACTCAGCTGTCCCCCCAATGCCAACGCCGATTACTGTAGGTGGGCAGGGCATTGCGCCCGCTCTGATGACAGCCTCTAGGACGAGCTCCTTGATCCCCTCAAGCCCCTTCCAAGGGGGTAGCACGCTGAATACTGTAGTGTACTCTGAGCCCCCGCCTCTAAGGACAACAGTCACCTCTAAGGTGCTGCTATCCGGGTCTACAGCGTCCCAAATAATCATGGGGACGCTCCTCCCAGTGTTATCACCTGTGTTCAGCCCAGTAACAGGGTCTACGCTATTTGGCCTTAGCGGGACTGCTCTTGTAGCCTCTCTCACAGCTTCAACAAGGGCTCTCTCTATGTGCGCCACCCCAGGGAACCCTAGGCCCACTCTAACATAGAACGTCACAATGCCAGTGTCCTGGCAGAGGGGGGCGCCAAGCCTCTCTGCAAGCTCAATATTCCTCAGTATCGCCTCGAGCTGGGCCTTTGCGGCTGGGGATGTCTCAATTTCGTAGGCCTTTCTAAGGGCTTGCTTAACATCTGGTGGAAGGTGTGTAGAAGCCCTCCTTATAGCCTCCACAAAGGCTCTGACCATAGCGTTGCTCAACTGGCTCAAAGGGCACCACCAAGAGGGCTACGCTAGTGCGTCACTCAAGTGGTGCGGGCTTTATAAGGCCTGATCCTAGAGCTAGCTCCATGTACCTCTTCGGCCTCTCTATTAGCTCCCTCACCTCCCTCTCTATCTCGCCTCTAGACATCCTCCTCCTCGCGTAGCCCAGCTCCACAGCCTTTTCAGCAACAGCCACAGCCTCCCTCACATAGAGCTCTGCCTCAGTCATAGAGCCTATGATCCTCTCCTCGTGGAGACCTGTCTCCTCAGTGTACTTAGCGATAGCAAGTGCAGCCGCTATGAACATCTCATCACTCATCTTCCTAGCCCTCACAGTCAGCACCCCTCTGAAAACAGCTGGAAAGCCGAGGCTATTGTTTATCTGGTTAGGGAAATCGCTTCTCCCAGTGGCTACAACCCTAGCCCCAGCCTCCTTGGCCTCCCAAGGCCAGATCTCCGGAACTGGGTTTGCCTCAGCAAAGACTATTGGGTCCTTGTTCATCTCCCTGACCCACTCCTTCTTAATAACCCCCGGCCCAGGTCTCGAAGCAGCTATAGCCACGTCAGCGCCCCTCAGGGCCTCTCGAACCCCGCCTCTAACGCACTCTGGGTTTGTTTCTAGTGCTATTCTGTACTTCCATGGGTTCTCCCTCCTCATCTCCTCAACATCCTCCCTCTCCCTATGCAGAATACCCCTAGAATCAACAACAACAATGTTACTAGGGTTTGCGCCGATGAGCTTCAAGTACCTATAGGTGCAGATGTTAGCAGCACCCACGCCTATTAGAGCAATCCTCACCTGGCCAATCCTCTTCCCAACAAGCTTCAGAGCGTTTACTAGGGCAGCTATTGTTACTAGGGCCGTCCCCTGCTGATCATCATGCCAAACAGGTATCTCTAAAACCTGCTGAAGCCTCTCAAGAATGTAAAAGCACTTAGGGGACTCGATGTCCTCAAGGTTAACAGCTCCAAAGCTTGGCTCCAATGCCTTGACAATGTATATGAACTTGTCTGGGTCCCTCTCCCTCAGCACAAGTGGAACTGCATCAACACCCCCAAGGTACTTGAAGAGCAGGGCCTTGCCCTCCATAACAGGGAGCCCAGCGGCAGGGCCTATATCACCTAAGCCCAGGACCCTCGTCCCATTGCTAATTACGGCAGCTGCATTCCACCTCCAAGTGTACTCATATGAGAGCTCCTCGCCCTCCTCATAGATCCTCTTACAGGGCTCAGCAACACCTGGTGTGTACCACACTGAAAAGTCGCTGATGCTTGTAATGGGGCACTTAGGCACGACCTCTATCTTTCCATTGTAGAACCTGTGGAGCTTTTCAGCAAGCTTATTCCAATCAGCATCTCTAGTGTTCATGAAAACACCCACGTGTTGTCAACTACCTACATACGTGCAGCATTAAAAGAGTTTTGAGAGAGCATTTGCACACCTACTGAGATCAGTAGGCTTTAAATGCGTGTAAATACCTGTTTAAGTGGATTGATTACTTATAAAGTTTTTTAAGCCTGCTCTTGCAACCCATACCTAGTTGAAGAGGTGCTACCGATTGTATCGTGGGATGTGTTGCTAGCAATATCTCTATACATAGTGGCTATAGTAGTGGCAGTGATATACGCTACTAAGAGGAGCGGGGGCTCTGGGAAAACCCGTAGTGGTGAGCACTGATGATTCTCACCATAGTTGTTATCGCAGCCTACTTTGGGATCCTCGTAGCTATAGGCTTCATTGGGATGACAAGGACCAGGAGTGTTGAGGAGCTCTATGTCGGTGGTATGAGGGTTGGGGGGCTCTTAACAGCGCTCTCCTTCTTCACAACATACTTTAGCTCAGTGATATTCGTAGGTGCGACAGCTCTTGGCTGGAAGTACGGCTTAGGTGTGCTGTGGAAGGACGTATTTGTTGTGTGGATAGGCACCCTCCTGGCTTTTATAGTGCTTGGCCCTAGGCTAAAGGCTGTGGCTGTAAAGCTGAGGGTGCTCTCCGTTGTGGAGCTGTTTGAGAAGATGCTTGGCTCCAGAGCACCTGCTATAGCAGCTGGGGTAGCAATGCTGCTAGGGCTTGTAGTCTACGCAATATCTATACTCATAGGCGTTGCGAGAGCCTTTGAGGTGATAGCCGGCATGCCCTACCTCAGCGCTCTTCTAGCTGTAGCTATAGTCACAATGATTTACACAGCCATTGGTGGTTACCTAGGGCAGGTGTGGACACAGGCGGTGCAAGCCCTATTCATGCTCCTCATGGCTGTGGCAATATGCATTGCCTCGCTTGCTAGCGTTGGGGGCGTTGCGAACCTCTACAACGGGCTTCGCTCCATAGACCCGGCGCTCGCCACCTGGCCTTACAGAGACCTGCTCCCTTTAATGGCTCTCTACCTAAGCCTAGGCTTCCTCGGCTGGGGGAACCCAGCACTCCTAATGAGGTTCATATCCATTAGGGATAGGGTGTCGCTAAAAACAGCAACAGCTATAGCAACTGTGCTAGTGGCTACTCTAACCCTGTCGCTAAACCTGGCCTCTGCAACCACAAAGCTCATTCTCAAGGACTCTGTGGCCGTACCAGACTACGCATTCCTACACCTAGTCCAAAACCTGTTCCCCAGCGGCTTTACAGCACTATTCCTCGTGGCTGTGCTGTCCGCCTCCATGTCAACGCTAACAGCAATGCTCTCTACAGCATCACAAATACTAGTTAGGGATCTGAGGGTGCTGGGGAGGGTTGGTAGTGAGACGGTGGTGTTTAGGCTAACAGTTGTAGTTCTAGCTATACTCTCAATAGCGCTCTCCATAAACCCGCCACCAATGCTCATAGTCCTCTTCGGCGTGACGACATCGATTCTATCAGGAGTTCTAACAGGGCCAGTGATCTACACACTGTTTTGGAGGAGAGTGAAGCCAGAGGCAATCACAGTGACAATTGCTGTAAGCACAGCTACAGCAATAGGTGTAGCAGCTTATGGAGATTTCAAGTTCCCCTGGACCTACTACTCCTTCATACCAACACTAGCAATATCGCTCACTCTACCACTAGTCATTAGCATGCTCACAGGGGGTAAGAGCGCTAGCAATGTAAGCGCAGAGTGGTGAAACACACCTCTTTTTTGCCCTTCCAAAGCCCTCCACGCCATGTTTTTAAGCCTCTCACAAACACTATCTTTATGGTGCTTGTGCAGTGCTTGAAGAAGAAGGACTTGTGAGTAGTGAGTGGATTGAGAGTGTTAAGAGCCTCTTAAAGGGGCTGGGAGCCAGGTTTGAAGCTGAAGAGAGCGTGAGGATTCATATTGGAGATGCTGTTGCCGAGGTCATGGAGAGGGAGGGTGGGTTCGCGGTGTCCATTAGCGTAGAGGTTCCAAAAACCCTTGCACTAGGAGAAGTTGATAGGTATGCAGACGCCTATAGAGAAATGCTTAGGCTCATAGCTAGAGCAGGGCTAGAGCCAGGCTATGAGCTAGACACGAGCATAGGCTATGCATTTCTCAGAGCA
>CAZMQK010000004.1:0-27090 GCA_964568685.1 uncultured Ignisphaera sp. | reverse complement strand
GGTATTCACGCTCACTTGAATATTGAAGAGAATTTGGAGAAACTACTTCCTGAGTGGAAGAGGGTGTACGTTGAAAGAACTAGGCGCAGCAAAGAGCTCTTTGAGAGGGCTCGCAGGGTTTTTCCTGGGGGTGTAACTTACACTCTGCGGTTTTTCGAGCCCCACCCACTGTACATTACCAGGGCTAAGGGTTCTAGGGTGTGGGATGCTGATGGCAATGAGTATGTGGACTTCTGGATGGGCCACGGAGCCCATGTACTCGGACACGCTCCCGACTTCATTGTAGAGGCTGTTAACGAAGTTGCTAAAAAGGGTACTCACCTAGGCTTTGAGAACCCCTACGCTGTTGAGTATGCAGAGTTCTTAACCAGGGTGCTACCAGGGGTAGAGATGCTGAGATTCACTATGAGTGGCACTGAGGCTAACATGTATGCTTTGAGGCTCGCCAGGGCCTACACTAAGAGGAGCTATGTTGTTAAGGTTGAGGGCGGGTGGCACGGTGGTTACGACGCTCTTCACACTTACGTCAAGTTGTCAGGGGGTCCTGAGTCAGCTGGTCTACCAGAGGACTACCTGAAGTACACCATCGCCATACCCTTTAACAATCTGAGTGCTGCTGAAGCCGCGTTGAAGAGGCACCCAGTGGCTGCAGTAGTTGTTGAGCCTGTGCTTGGCGGTGGAGGCTGTATACCACCTGAAGAGGGCTACTTGAGGGGCCTTAGGCAGCTTGCTGATGAGCACGGGGCTCTGCTCATATTTGACGAGGTGATAACAGGGTTCAGGCTTGCCCTTGGAGGGGGTCAGGAGCTCTTCAATGTGAAGGCAGACATAGTGGTGTATGGAAAGGCTATTGGGGGTGGATACCCAGGTGCAGGCGCTTTTGGCGGTAGAGCAGAGATCATGGAGCTACTGGACCACATGAGGTACCCAGACCCAAGGGCAAGGGCGTTCCACGGGGGGACGTTCACAGGGAATCCAATAAATGCTGTAGCTGGCTACACTCTAGTTAGGTACTTAGCTGAGCACAGAAGCCTGTACGAATGTGCAAATGTTTTGTGGAGCTGGGTTAGGAGGGAGATGGATAAGATGTGCGAAGAGCACGGGAGGGTGTGCTGGGCTACTGGCGCAGGGACCATGACGGGGGTGCACTTCACAATGGCTAGGCCGAGGAGCTATGCAGAGGTTAGGGACCTCAGGTGGAGTAGGGTTGTTGAAAAAGCTCTTCACCTCTACATGAGGATCAACAGCGTTCTGTACATGGATGAAAAGACTCCGCACCTACTACCAGCGCTAAACCAGCCAGAGGGGGAGGTTAAGATGCTTGTGGAGCTCTTCAAGCGCTTCCTAGAGGAAATTGCAGGGAGAAGCTAAGCGACTTTAATCAGCCTTGAAACACCTCATCATGAATCAGAGTTCACAGCCATCATCACGTGGGGAACAGTTTTCCAAGTCTAGAGACTCTTCAGTGACAGCACATTTCTAAGCCACAGCGCCCCTATTTGAAAGCAGATTTAAATACTTAAAGGGCTCACCATACTCTGGGGTGAGTCTGGGGTTGATGTCTAAGCACCCACTCGACCTCCCTCCTGGTAGGAAGCTCTCTAAAGAGGAGGTTGTCGAAGCTCTTAGACTATCAATAATAGCTGAGCTAGACGCCATAAACCTCTATCTGCAGCTCGCCAGGGCTATTGATGACGAGAGGTATAGGAGGGTTTTCGAGGATATTGCTAAGGAGGAGAAGACTCATGTTGGCGAGTTCCTGGCTCTGCTGAAGACCCTGGATGCAGAGCAGGTTGAGGAGCTTGCTAAGGGTGCTAGGGAGGTTAAGGAGCTCACAGGCCTAGATGCTAGGGACCCTCCTACTAGTCAGCAGCCCTCAGCTGAAGATATTTGGAAGAGTGTTGCTGAGGCTGTTACGAGAGTTGTTGATGGTGCTAGGGTGTTTAGAAGGTTTGCGCCTGTTGCAAGAGTTGGGAGGGGTGTTGATGCTGTTGCTGTTGAGCCTGTTGGGGGAGCTAGGTACGTCATTCCACTTGTAGAGCTTTCTGTAGAGTTTAAGGTGAGTCAAAGAGCTGTGGACTATGCAGAGAGGTTTGGGCAGGCGCTTGAGCTTGGGGATGGGTATAGAGCAGCTGTGGAGTTTGCAACACTTGAGGATAGGCTCATCTTGGAGAAGCTAACAGGGCTTGCAGGGGCTGTGAGAGCTGAGATGAGCTCTTGGGAGGCCCCTGGCGCAGCGGTAGACGAGGTTGCAAGGGCTTTAGCAAAGATGGTTGAGGGTGGTGCTAGAGAGCCTTTCATTCTATTCGTAAGCCCATCTAGGTACACAAAGCTACTAGCAGTGCACGAGAGGACAGGGGTCATGGAGCTAACGAGGGTCAAGGGACTTGTGAAAGAGGTTGTACCAACACCAGTGCTACCAGATGACACAGCAGTGGTACTTTCAGCAAACCCGCACGTACTAGACATTGCGGTGGGAGTGGATACGCAAGTGGACTACCTGGGCCCTGAAAATGGCTATCACAAGCTGAGGCTGTGGGAAACAGTAGCAGTAAGGCCCAGGCTAGAGAAGGGTGTTGCAATCCTAAAGCAGACAGGGTGACAAAGCAAAAGATCATTGAAGCGAGCCGCAGAATATTCAATGCTTTTAGAATAGCGCTGTAGGAGCCTTAGACAATGCGTTTTCCAGGCTCTGCTTGTAAGAGCATAGAAGTGGCAAAAACAATTACTTTTTCACCCACTTTCCTCAGGGCTTTCAGGAGTTTGAGAAGCACTTATCTGAAAGTCCCCTGCACTTTTAAGTATACACAGCTACTGGGTGTAGTAAGATGAGCGCAGGGGGGTGTGCACGTTGTTGATGTCAGGGAATCGCCTTATGCAAGGCCCGTGCCCACACCTTTAAACAAGGTTGTTGTTAAGTATTAATTTTGGAGGCCTAGGGTGCTAAACCTTGTTAGTAAAACGCCTTTGCTACAGCATGAGTTTTTAGAGAAGACGAGTAGACTCAATAACTTCAGTCTTGCTTAAGAGCTTTAGACGCATAGTGCAGGGCTATAGTGGCTCGACGAGAGTATTTGAAGTGCTGAGTCACAGAATTAGGAGAGGTATTATAAAGGTGCTTGGTGAGAAGGGTAAAGGGAGCTTTGCAGACCTTACGAAGAACCTCAACATTGATTATGCAGGTGCCCTGACCTTTCACTTAAAGAAGCTCGTGGGCTTCATCGCAAAGACCCATGATGGCTACTATGAGCTCAGTGAGCCAGGGCTCAATGTGTTCAGCCTGCTGAAAGCTCCTTAACAGCTCAGCGCTAAGCCAAGTAGTGCTGAAGGCATTAGCGCTGCGAAGCACATGAGGGGGGTTAGCGCAGAGTAGGTGAAGCCTGACCTAGTTGTGCTGCGAGATAGGATTAGCCTGACTATAGGGGTAGAAAGCTGCTGGAGAGGGTCAGGGCAATGGGTAAGAGGCTGCTCATCAAGAATGTGGTAAACGTTAGTGTCTCTGAAGATGATGACCCAAACCTCTTTGACGAGGCTGTTGAGAGTATTCAAGATGTTATGACGCTTAGAGTCCCAAAGCACTTAGGAACCCTAGTGCACCTCAAGGTAAGTGATGTTCTAGGCATTGCAAGTAATAAGGGAGCTACTCGCACACCCCCACTTGTGAGCATGGTTAGCGATACTGTAGAGGCTATAGCAAGTTTTGTTACACGCGCAGTATCATCACCAGCGCTACGCATGCTTGCAATGCTGGATTTGAAGAGAGAGATTGTTTTCAGCAGGGCTATTCCCAATGTAGAGGCGCTCACCCTTGAGGTTGAAGGGGCTACGCCAAGATCTCATTTAAGGCAATGTGAGCACAGCCATGAGTGCACAACCCATACTTTTTCTCACCTACCATCAATTCCACTACATGTGCCCAAGGTCGAGCACTTATCAAGCCCAACTACCTGGCATCAACTAGTGCACTATAAACTTGCGGTAGAAGCCTAGCCAAGACAGAATAGAAGTGCTCTCATGAGTGCGCGAGCTTATGTTTAAGTAGCGATAGTGAGTTGAGCACAACGGAAATGTCACTTGCAATCATTGCTATAGCCGCCATCTCAGGTCTTAAGACTATTCCCATGTGGTGAAGTACTCCCATAGCTATTGGCACGAGGGTTAGGTTGTATATGAATGCCCAGGCTAGGTTTCAACAGATTTTCTCTTAACCCTCTCGCTAAATGTTATCAGAGCCTCTATGTCTCTAAGCTTTTCACTCATGATTATTACGTCTCCTGCTATCTTAGCTATATCAGCACCACTACCAATCGCACCTGCATCGTTAACACCATCACCTACAAACATCACTTTGAAGCTCCCTTCCTGAAGCTCTTCCACAAGCCGCGTCTTGTCGTCACCCTCTCCACAACTCTTGCCATAAGGGCTCCTCACACTCCCGTTTGCACTGCGTTAAGGTTATTATGGTGCAGCAGGACTTTAGGCCACTCCCATTTAGCCTTTCCTTCACTTACCCATCTTCATAAACTCCTCGCTCGGACCGTGAGCTAAGTAGTGCTCAGGGTTCTCTTCAAACGCTTCTTTGCAGTGAAGGCTGAAGAAGTAGTATACCTTGCCCTTGTAAACAGACTTGTACTTAGCTTTCTCAGAATCCACATTCATTCCACAAACAGGGTCTACAACAATCACCAACCCCACTTCAATTACACAGCTCTAGGCCTACTTTTAAGACTTGTCCACATGAATATGCAGTGTAGTGCTTTTCGATGCATACTTTTCTCTGTATAGCTTTGTAAAAACGTTTAATTGTATGAGAATTTATAATAGCTTTTAAGTTATCAGCACTAGCTTACTAAAGTGTGATCCCTATGTCAGCTGAGGAGCACTTAAACGTGTTTAAGGAGATGATTGATAGGGAAAAGGCCTACGCTAAGGCTCTTACAGAGCTTAGCAGGAAGATAGAGCACCCAGTCCTACAGTCAATCTTCGTTGGAATTGCTAACGATAGCTTAAAGCACTCTCAGCTTTATGAGGCTTTAGTAAAGCTGTTAACATCACCACAGCCTGTTTTATCACAAGAAGAGCTGGAGCTGATCTCTAGAGAGGTCGATAAGCATATTGAGACTGAGGCTCTGATGGTTAAGCTCGTTGGTGAACTACTTAAAGAAGTTGAAGACCCCAGGCTAAGGCTGGTGCTATCCGCTATATACAGCGATGAAGTTGAGCACCACAAGGTTTTGGTCAGTGTGAGAGATAACTTGGCTAAGAGAGAAGCTATTACGGAGGAAGATGTCTGGGACACCATCTGGAGAGACAGCCCATGGCATGGAACGCCAGGAGGCTAAAGCACTGCAACACCTACGCTCTGCTCTACACATAGACTGTTCAAAAGTTTTTCAATTCTATTATACACACCCTTGAATACCTCCTTATAGATGTTGCTCTCTATGAAAGCCTTAGCGCTATTGGCAAACACTGCCGCTTCTCTGCAAAGACCTTCTAGATGCCTCCGCCTAGCTTCATCACTAACAGGCTTCTCCACTTGGAGCTTGGGGTTCCCCTCCATAAACCCCTCTGGGTAGTACCAGTCTTTAAACCATGTAAAGCCGTTCTCAAGTAACATGAAGCCAAGCCTTGTTAAGTGCGGTGGAACGCCAAGCTCTAGTGCTTTCCACGTCTCCCTATCGTAGAGATACTCTATGAAGAGCCTCTCACCTGCGTCAATTAAGTTGGATAAGCAGTTGATCAAGTTCTTCTCCAGATCAGAGCCAGCGAATTTGAAAGCAATGTCATCAAAGCTCGCTGTGGCCATTATCGAGAAGACCTCTACCCACTTCCTATAGAATGGCGGTCTACCTTCAAAGACCTTTATGACTAATAGCCTGTGCCATAAGTTTCTGTACCCTATGTAAATCTCTGTGCTTTTCTCCTCAGGAAATCTCCCACGCTTTTCTACAGTGTTAATACTAAAAATTTTTATTGAATTGAAAACTTCCCTACATATCATAACTACACAACTCGTCTACTTCTCTACAGTAATTATGTACTCCTTGAAGAGCTCTTCAAACTCTTGTTGAGATAGTGTTGGCTTTCCACCCACCTCTATGACTGAATTTGCAGGGTTGGTGCTGGGGTACCTGTGAGCTCTTTTGTTAAGCCTTTCCTCAAATGTAGGTACATGTTCATTGACGTAGAACACCCCTATAGGTATTCTGTCAGCCCACTCTAAGCCCTTTTCAATTGCTTTCAAAAGCTTCTCCTTAGCTTCATCTGGTTTGCGGACTATGGGGTCCCAGTTAGGGTCTTCATCTAGTTCGTAGACCACCTTCCTATAGAACTCTGCTGTATATACATCGTTAAAAGTTATGCAAGGCTGTAGAACGTCTATAAATGCGGCTCCTCTGTGCTTTATAGCCATCTTAATCAATTCCTTTAAGTGAACACCATTAAATGCGTAACCCCTTGCGACAAAAGTAAAGCCAGAGGACAGGGCGAGTAGCACTGGGTTTACAGCTTGCTGAATATTTGGCCTAGCTAGAGCCTTTGTCTTCACACCCAGTGGAAGCGTGGGGGACGCCTGCCCCTTAGTCAAGCCATAGACACCGTTGTTATGCATTACGACAACAATGTCAATATTTCTCCTACCTAGAGCAACAAAGTGCCCAGCTCCTATGCCCAAAAGGTCGCCGTCACCGCCATGAACAATAACTGTCAGGTTCGGGTTGGCGAGCTTTATACCCATTGCAAACGGTATGGCCCTTCCATGCAGAGCGTGAACACCATTGACATTAACGAAGTGTGCAATCTTACCTGAGCAACCTATTCCCGACACAATTACAGTTTTCGACGGGTCTAGGCCAAGCTCTTCAAACGCCTTTATGACAGCTGTTAGAATTCCGAAGTTGCCACAGCCAGGGCACCAATCAACCCAGAGGCTCGTTTTATACTCATGCCTACGCTCCATAGTTAAGCACCACGCGATCCGCATTTCTATAGACTATTCTCTCTATGGCTTCAACCATTTCATTTAATGTTATTGGTCTGCCTGTAAACTTAGCTACCTTCTTATCTATAGCGATGCCCGTTGTCACCTCTATTAATGATGCTATGTTTACTCCGTAGCTATGCTCAACTGCTATTATCCTATCTCTAGGAGTGCTTCTAACAACATCTAGCAACTCCTTCTGGGGGAATGGCCACAGGAGCCTTATGTTTATGTAGCACAGCCTAAGCTTCTTGCTGAGAATGTCTACAGCGTCTAGAGCCACACCTTTGACCGAGCCCCAGCCAATAATTATGTAATCAGCGTCTCTATCTCCGTAAATGCCCATCTTGATCTCTGTGGGGGTCTCCTCTAAAATGATCCTCATCTTTTCAATTCTTTTTGAATACATCTTCACCCTGATTTCAGGGTCCTCAACTATGTGCCCGTACTCATCATGTTCATCACCTGAGTACCACATCACAGTATTTTCTGACCCAAGGTATGCTCTAGGCGATACCAAACTACTCAAGTCAAACCTCTTGTAACTCAGCCCTCCAGGGGACGTTGCACCTCTGTCAATTCTTAACATTTCTATGCTTGGAGTTGGTACAGAAGCTATGGTATTCGCTAAGAACTTGTCTAGAAGGTGAATCACTGGCACTTGGTACTTCTCGGCAATGTTAAAAGCCTCTATAGTGTCATAGAATGCCTCCATGTGGTCTCCAGACGATATTACAACTCTTGCAAACTCTCCATGAGAAGCAAAGACAGTGCTCATCAAATCACTCTGGCTTCCACGCGTTGGTTGCCCAGTACTTGGCCCTCCTCTCTGGTAGAACGTTATAACGACTGGCACTTCATTTGCACCAGCCCATGAGAGCCCTTCAACCATTAAGTCAAATCCAGGTCCACTAGTAGCTGTGGCACTTCTTGCACCAGCTAGCGCTGCTCCTATGGCAGAGCTCATAGCTGCTATCTCATCCTCTGTTTGCATAACTATCACAGGTCCAACAGCCTTTCCATTCAATTCGCTATACTCATACTTCTCAATGGTGAAGCTCTCATCTGCTGCTGGTGTTATTGGATAATAGCTTTGGTACCTCAAGCCACCAACTATTTTAGCTAATGCAACCATATCATTGCCTGTCACGAGCATTACTTTGCCCAGCCCTATCTCAGGGTCGCTAAGCTTAGCGATGCCTCTGAGGTTTGCCATAGAGTCTCTAAGTATTTCGTACAGAGCCATGTTCTGCTCAGCTAAATGCCTTCTTTCTCTAAATTGTTGCTCGAATCCGTACCTGACGAACTTGTCCTCCAACCCCAAGACAATCGCCACTGCAGAAACTATCAAACCGCTGACATACCTCGACGCCTGCCTAGGGTCAATTCTAAACATATTAACAACTTTTCTTATCTCCGAAGCAAAGCTGATTTCTATTGGCGTAACGCCCCTATCCTTCTCTAAAAAGCTAACAACGGACCTTACAGTAGGTTCAACCCCTAGCTTAGTGAGAACACCCCTTACCCTATCCTTAGTGTAGCCCTCCATACTTGGAACATCATCTACGCTCTTACTAGCCTGACCACCATCATATATTATAATGCCGTTCTCAGCGACGTCACTGAAATGAACAAATACCGTTTCTGCATCCATTGAAGCCAGGATCTCTACAGGGTATCTAACTGACCTCGGTAACCTAATCGAGGATATGAGCATGTGGATGTAGCTATGCCTACCAGTTATGTTAGAGTAGTACTCTCTATCAGCTATAACACCGTAGCCTCTCCTAGCCAGCGCCCTTGCAAGTACATGCATAGACGTCTCTAATCCAGCTCCCTGAGGACCCCCAAGTACAATCCCAATTTCCATCAATAGAGACACCAAAGCCTAGTCTCCCAAAGGCGCTTCTTCAGATATAGCTTCGTCAATAACAACTCCACTAACAACTATATGGTTCTTAACGTGGCTCTCAAGCTCCTCTTCATCAGTAATCGTCTTTCTACATGTTATACAGTACAGCCACCCCTGGCTCTCCAGAGCCCGCTTAAGCTCACCCAGAGAAGCCTCCTTAAAGTTTTCACACACTTCAGCAGTTTCCACAGTAGACCCTTGCTCATTTTTTAAAACACATAGCCCTAGGTACGGGTAGTGCACATTTGGCTTAAAGTACATACAGTGAATACAGCTCTTTCTACTCATAGTCTCTTACTCTTCTACCCTCTCAATTCTTATCGCGTTAACAGGACACACATCAGCACCAGCTTTAGCACACTCGTAAAGTTCTTCAGGTACCTCCCCTATGGATATGTTCTCATCCGTCTTCACGTTATACTTATCAACAACCTTGTTCTTTCCATTATCAAGACCAAGCTCATATATTTCAGGGCACGTAGCAGGGGCTGCTCCGCAAGCAATGCATGCAACCCTATCTACAACGACACGGTACTTAACCAAGTTTTTCACCATAAAACTAGCTATTAGTTTAAATAAAAAGTTTCTCGTAATAAAAATCAGCCATCTCCAAATCAATGGGGGCATGCGTTGAATCAAAACAAAAGCTGGTGTTTTTATCAACGTCGTCTTTTAAAATACCTCATAGTGAAAAAATGCAAACACATCATTTACTTAATTCACTGTTATGAGGGCTAAACTTAAATTAAAACACTGAGAGGCTTAGCCCGGGATCTATGTATGGTCAGACCCATGACTAAAGACGCTTTGCTATCAGCTTTTGCAGGAGAGTCTATGGCTCACATGAGGTACCTAATATTCGCTGATATAGCTGAGAAAGAGGGTTTCAAGAACGTTGCTAGACTCTTCAGGGCGATTGCCTATGCCGAGCAAGTTCATGCATCTAATCACTATAGGGCTTTGAGGGAGTACAAAGAGGATGCCAAGGTTTTTTCAGGGACTCCTATTGGTCCTGGGAATACTAGTAAAAATCTAGAACTTGGTATAATGGGTGAAGAGTATGAGATTAAGGAGATGTACCCAGTTTACCTAGAGATCGCGAGACACCAAGGTGAGAAAGAAGCTGAGCTAAGTTTCAACTATGCTTACAGAGCTGAGCAAATCCATGCACAGTTGTATAGAGAGGCTAAGAGCTATGTTGACAAGGGCCAGGACTACCCAATTGACGGAAAGGTGTGGATATGCCCAGTCTGTGGGCACACATACGTAGGTGCTGAGCCACCAGAAAAATGCCCTGTCTGTGGCGCACCAAAGGAGAGATACGTTGGTTTTTAGCTAAGGTAAACCCCTTAATACCTAATTTTCTACAGCCTGTCTACGCATTCCATGCACGCTGGTAACACCAATTCAACTATTTTTAAATGTCGTACTCTGAGTATCTGTGACTAGCTCTGAGAGCGAGTTCTTGGCAATCTCTCCGATATTGGGTTCTCTAGAGACAGAAATTAAGTACTTGCGCCAGGTCTTCTATAATATCTTCGACACCTTCAAGACCTGTAGAAGAGCCTCAACAGGTTAGTCAGTTATTCCAAACTTTGACCTGCTCTCTAAATCTATAAACATTGCAGCTACTTCAGATGGTATAATAGCCATTGACTACGTTCTCCCTAGACTTGGACACCTCTTAATTAGTCTAAGTCTCTTCATAAACGTTATGACATCACTGTAGTCGCCTCTCAACTGAAGCTCAGCACCCCTCCAAACAGGGGTTTCTTAAATAACCTCTTTGCAATATCGTGATAAGGATTCTTTGTGAGCCCAGGGTACACAACTTCTTCAACCTTTGGATGGTCAGCCAGCTATTCAGCAACTGCTTGTGTGTTTTTGCTATGCTTTTCAAATCTCATTGCAAGCGTTTTAATTCCTCTTAAAACCATGTGCGCTTCAAATGGCTGTAGAATACCACCAAGCATTCTTCTCCACCCCCATAACGCACCTATATCACTTTCTATGCCTAACTATAACACCTCCGACAACGTCATTGTGCCCTTCAAGATACTTTGCCATACTGTGAATAGCAAGCCTTGACCATGTCTAATAGGTTTCAATAGTATTAGTGTAGTGAAGGCGTTACCAACAACAAGCGTTGTCCTCTCTAGGTCTATGTGTTTACACAGGTGCTCAAGGTCTATAACCTTGTTAGTGGGGTTAGTCATAGTCTCTAAGAAGACAACAACCATATCCTTATCTATGGCGCTAGTGATTGCCTCAGCAGATGGTCAAACCTTCTCAACTTTTATGCCAAACTTAGGATAGGTATTGTTTAGGAGGACAAGTGTTGAACTGTAAAGCTCCATGGGTACAACTACTTTTCCGCCCGATTTTAAGGAGTGTGTTAATGTATTTGATATTGCCGCCATACCGCTGTTGGATGCTAGAGTTTCTTCGACATTCTCCAGCCTAGCAATAACTCTTTCTAGTGCTCTCGTAGTTGGGTTCTCCTCCCTGTCACACTGAAGGTAATCCCCTCTATCAATGAATATGGCCTCTCCTATTTCATAGTCTACGTACTCGTAAATCACGCCTAGGTATATGAGTTGTATGTGCGGCCCATGAGTGGATTCTGTAGGTAACCAGACCAGAGCATTTTCACTGAGCTGAGTTTTATCTAGTTTCTCACAATTACATCTTTTTAAGTTTTCTTTTATAAAAATTATAACTGTAGTTGTAGATAGTTACCACGTATGTAGTGACAGTTTACCACAGCAAAACTTATTACTAATACTACATTAACACTGTTATTTTGTGTGTGCTATGCAGTTAGAAGAAGTGAGTAAGATCATATGTGAAGATGAAATAAGCCTAGAGGAATTTCTGAGAATTGTTAGCGATGTCCTTAGGAAAGGAGGTGTAGAGGCACCAGTAGTCATTGACAAAGAAAGTGGGCGAGTTATTGAAAACAGCAAGCTTTGCGTTGCACTAAAGAGAGTTGGTGTTAAACTAGTGCCAGTATCTCATGGAGTTTCAGAGAAGGTCTTTGTATCGCTAGAGGATATGGGTTTTTTCGAGGATATTAACCCCTCTAGGTATAGAGTATTTGCAAATACAGAAGAGCTTCTCTACAGGAATTGGCCAACTCCGTTAGTAAAGCTAAGTAATCTATCAGGTAATGGGATCTCAATTTGGGCTAAGCTGGAAGGGTTTAACCCTTGGAGTATGAGCGTGAAGGACAGGGTTGGCTGGTCTATGTTTAGAAAGGCTCTTGAGAAGCTAGGTAAAGATAGAGTTGATCTGCTTGTAGAATCTACGTCGACGAATACTGGTTTAGCGATAGCTGCTATGGCCAGCGTCTACGGGTCTAAGCTGAAAGCATTTATACCATCAACAGTCTCTAAAACAGGTGAATTGCTATTGAAGATTTTTGGAGTTGAAGTCATAAGATCTCAGAAGCCACTGACAGTAGAATTGATAAATGATGTTGAAGAAATTGCTAGGAAAGAGGGCGCTGTTCACTTAAATCAGTTTTATAACGATGCTAACTTTGAGGTGCATCTGAGGTACACAGCAAAAGAATTGGAGTTGCAAGTTAGAGAAGCAGGGTTAGAGCCTAAGGCCATATTTGGCGGCTTGGGGACTTCTGGGCACATGTCAGCTATCTCTATATACTTCAAGAATAGGTTCAAGGGGGTTAAAATCTATGGTGTTGTACCTGCCCCTGGCACATCTATACAGGGCATAAGAAGAGTTGAGAGTGGGATGAAGTGGGTGCACCACATAGAGATAGACGATGTAGTAGAGGTTACTCCAGAGGAGGCTGTGAAAGGCGTTCTAGAAGTTGTGAGAAATGAAGGTATATTCATTGGCTTAAGCAGTGGAGCTGTGTACTCAGCATTTAAGAAGATGGTGAAAGAGAGGAGGCTTAGTGAAGGAGATTACATACTAATCTTTCCTGACATGGGCTTTAAGTATGTGGAGCAGATATCAGAGTATATTGAAAAGGAGAAGAGTTGATGCCTCAGTGCTCAGATATGCATATCATAAGTATGATCATTAACTGGTAGGCAGTGTGTGAAAAAGTTTTGAGAACAGTATTGCTTCATCCAATGTATTGAGCACAGTGATAGCGGTAAGGGCACCCAAGGCAGACTAGTCTTTTAAGCCATTTTAGGAGCTTGGCAGACTTCTCCCTCTGTTCACCCCTAAGCTTTTCACTGATCATAATTACGCCCTTGAGCCGCCTCTTCAATAAGGTTAGAGATGCGAATCTTATAATCCTAACGATTATAACAATGTTATAAGAATGCTGTGCGAGGCTTCACTGCACCTAAGAGCTGTTGCTGCCTTCACCATGATCTATATATTGTCCGGTGTTTGCACTATACTTCTTTGCCTTGCACAGAGATGGATACTAACTGCGTTTACCCTAGGTGGCATTAAGAGATGATGAGTGTTTATAAAATCAGGAGTAATCACTATGCGAGAATACACATCTTTAAACGCTTCTCTATATAGTCAAAAGCTCTTCACACTTGTGTTTGTAAATCTACCTATAATACTTGAACTGGGGTCTGGGACCCTCCTCTGTACCCAGATTGTCAGCAAATCCTGTGAAATGAACATAGTCTTCGAAGGCACCTATGCATTCCTTGGTATTATGCGTGAAGACATCCATTATTTGATCTAGCACAGCCTCTGCCAGCGGTTTTCATCAGAGTCAGAGAGTCGCCTAGTTCAACCCCTCAATGCTTAAGCTCATGCACGCATTCGCCCAGCTAGCAAAAACGCAAGCACGTAATCACTGTTTTTGTATAGATGTTGTGCTTTTCTTTAGGGAACTGCGCACACCCATCGCTAACCTTAAAACATCCCAGTCCATGTTCTTGACATCCTGCGCCAAGCGAACATTAGCTAAGGGGTTTGCTCCATGGACATCAAGTAGGGAAAATGTAACAGCTCATTGTTTCACTCGCATGGTTTCACGACAGGCGCGCTTTTATTTTGAGCTTCACTCTACTAGTTGATCAGTGATAACCCGTGTCATATTCGGATATGAGTAGAAAAATAGAGCTAGTTAAGGAATTGCTAAAAGCTGTGCACAGAGGGGTAAGCGTTGAGGAGCTGAAGAAGAGGTATAGCGACGCACTGTCACAGATATCACCTGTCGAGATACCGTTAATTGAGCAACAGCTTATTAAAGAGGGTATTGGTGTAGAGGACATCTTAAAGCTTTGTGATTTGCATGTAGAGCTCTTTAGAGATTTCCTGAAGTCACACGAGCTCAGGGGTGTTCCTAGTGGTCACCCAGCGGATCTCTTTATGAAGGAGAATGAGTGGGTCTTGAAGCAAGCTGAGGCTTTAGCACTCTATGCATCTGCACTGGCTAGCGCAGTTGATGAGGGTGCTAGGAAGAGCTACTTTGAGGCTGTGAAGAATGTTTTGACTGAGCTTAAGAAGGTCAGACTTCATTACAGAAAGCTTCAGATGCTTGTATTTCCATATCTTGAGAGAAGGGGTTTAGTGGCTGTTCCGAGGGTTTTGTGGGGCAGGGAGGACCAGGTCATAGTGAAGACTAGGCAGTTACTGGAGGTAATGTCTAGGGTCAGCACTGTTGACGATGCTTCAGCTAAGCTGGTATCTGAAAAAGCTTTGGAGATAGCTAGAGAAGTTAGTGAGATTGTGTTTAGAGAGAACAAGATTTTGTATCCAGCTGTCTATGCACTGTTTAGTGAGGGGGAGTGGGTTGCAATATCTGAGATAGCAAGTGAAATGGGTTGGCTAGCCAATGTTGGTGAGGTTGAGTGGAAGCCGAGTGCAAAGCCAGTGTTGCCATATGAAATAGATGGGCAGGTCTCACCTCAGCAAATTGAGGTGCTACCACAGGAGTTTAAGTCAGTGGCTCTAGCTAGGGGTGTTGAGCCTGATAACTACTCTGTTAAGAGGGGTGGCGATATAGAGCTCTCAACAGGGTTCCTAACACCTGCTGAAGTAGACTCGATATTCAGGTCTTTGCCGCTGGAACTCACATATGCAGATAAAAACGATAGAGTGAGATTCTTTAGTGAGAGTAAGCTGGGCAGGGGCTTTGCGAGGACAAGAACCATACTCGGTAGAAGAATTGAGTATTGCCATCCGCCAAGACTAGAGAAGATAGTTAGGCAGACAGTTGATGAGCTAAAGCAAGGCAAAGCATCGTATATAGAGTTTTGGACAAAGCTCGGGGAGGCAATAGTAAGAGTGCTGATAGTACCAGTAAAAGGTGTTGACGGTGAGTATCTAGGCACATTAGAAATTGCTGAAGACATGACCGAGATAGTCAATAAGCCTGAAGAAATAAGGAAGAAGATAGTGGTGCTATAATGAAGAGCGTCTACGAAATTGTATACAGATATGTGTTCCCAGCAATAAAGAAGAGACTTGCAGAAGAATTGCAGATCCTAGGATACACAGAAAAAGAAGTGGCAAAACTTCTAAAAGTGTCCCAACCCCTGATATCCAGGTACAACAAGGGTGAGAGAGGCTCAGCAATAGGCATAGCACAGTTTAAAGACCTAGATGCACAAATAAAGCAACTAGCTAGAGAAATAGCTCAAAATAATCTGAGCACCATACAGATATACAGCGAGCTACATAAGCTTGCAGCATACTTCATGGCAAAGAAGTTTGGATGTGCTCTTCATAAGAAGCTCGACGGAATAGATCCTACAGAGTGTAGCGTGTGCCCAACGATATTCAGCTTCGAAACACGACTAGCAAGGGTTTAAGAAGCGTTGCATTGCACACAAATCGGGATGGAATTGTTTTTGCCTAAGTCAATAACTAAAATAGCACAGAAGATAAAGGGATGAAAACAGGGGATTAAAGTCGATGAGCTGTGGTTAATAATTTTCAATGGGCGTTATGTTTTCGTCAACTTTCTTTAATTATTTTAACGAATTTTTGTTCACTCTGTTTTTATCTTTTAGCTACTATTGCACCCTCTGCTACAACTGTTATTATCTGTTCAGATCTGTGCTTATACCTGCCTCCTGCGACATCTTCACATGCAAATAATCCTGATAGGTTTGTACTCATATCAGGCCCAATCAATGCGTAGCCATTTTCATCGAGTCCTAAGCTTATAGATTTTAAGGAATTGTTTTGGAGATTCAGAGCCTATCTCTATGAAGATCCAGCCTACGTTAAGCACCATCTCTTCTTTTACTACTTTTACCACAAAATTCTCTGCCTTCACACTAGAGGCCTTTTTACTGCCGATAATTTCTGTTACTAAGATAATTGTGAGCACCTTAATCTTGGCTCTTCATTGTATTCTCTACGTAATATGACATGGCTTTAAATTTACCTTCTATGAATTAAGTGTGCTTTCTTGGCTATTATAGAGAGGTAGGTAACACTATGAAAACGCAGAGTCTCCTCCATAAACAACAGCTACAACCCTGTTTCTAAAGAACATACCATCGCAAACAGCGCAATAAGACATCTCTCTATCAGCAAACCTATCTTCACCTAGAACACCAAGCTTCATTCTCTCAGCCCCGATAGCCAAGACCACAGCGTAAGCACAAAACCTCTCGACACAAATATGTTTCTACACATCATAAACCACATTCTCTCCTAATGTTCACAACAGCTTCACTAATAACCATGGTGATGCTGTGCTTCTTAACACGGTTTTCAAACGGTTCTGCAAGCCTAGCCCCTGGGACATTAGACACCTCGGAGTGGTCATCAACTGGTGGGGCTACAGCCATCCTACAACTAATATCTTTGCTAATAGCAGTAGTATTAACGTTGAATTTAGTCAAATATAAGGCGACAGTTAAGTCAGCAGGATCAGCACCAACAACACAGTCGTACCTGTCCTTAATATTCTCAAGTCCAAGCCTAAACCTAGTCATAATAACTCCAACAACATTTTATCACATTAATAACTACTTTAAACAGCTATCTATAAACCATCTCTACAAAAAGTGTATCTTTATTTTCATGCCTTGTTTGGTATCACGATATTTATAACAATAAGTTGCTACTAATATTGATGATAATCACGTAACTCTTATGTTTAAGTGAGGTCTTATCCTCATACATATTTCACACATGTCTATAGGCTTTCCCTGCATTATTTCATCTGCAGTCTCCCTAATCGCATTATAGACCTCCGGGTTATTCACTATTCTTTCAAGGCCTCTGATCTTTCTTTTTTCTCGCAAAACGTAGTTAATTAATGGCTGTGGTATTTTTGTCAATTTTGCAGCTTGGAATTGTGTTAAGCCATACCTCTTTATGAGGTCTAAGGCTATAGCAACTCTTACTGTAGTTGAGTAGTTCTTTATGAACACCTCACAGAAGGACTTTGTTATCATGTCTGCTACGCCTCTAAACTATCTACCATCTTTTCCAAATATATCTCCATTATAGCTAGTCGCACTAAGCACTGAGATTTTAGCTACTCCTAAGGCTTCTATGGCTTGCTTCAGCATCTCTGCACAATCTTTTGAAGTTATTAAAACTATGAATTTAGCACCTTTTCTCGCTTTTGTTAAAGCCCTTACGGTTTTCACCACTGGGCTTGGGCACTCCTCATTCCTAAGGTCTAGGAGGCTCAATGCTATCTCCACGCAGTTATCTTTCTAAGCATTTCAATGGCTCTTGGAACGACTTCTAGAGCGTACTTCACATCATCTTCTTTGTAGTAGTGGCACAGCTTAAACAGTATGCTGCCATGCACTTCTTCGTGTTTTCTACCAATAGCCAGCAAGACGTGACACGGCTCTAAGACCCTACAACTACAAGCACTTCCACTTGAAACGTAAGCCTCGTGAAGACTCAGTGCTACTGCAAGGGCTCCTCCCTCAACTCTGAGGAAACTCATGTTAGCATTGTTAGCAATCCTCATACCCCCTAGTGGCCCGTTTACAAGCACCTCTGGCACTCTATCCAAAATACCTTTTACAAGCCTATCCCTAAGGTCTTTTCACATATAGAACCCTATGGTCAAAATTACTAAACGTTATTTCAACAGCCTTCTTTAAACCTGCTATAAGGGGAACGTTTTCAACACCTGGCCAAAGCTTTTCAACACTTAACCTCGCCTAAGGCCTTCATAGACCTATAGTGCCTCTTAATCATCTCTCCCTCTTCAAGCACCTGCCCCTCCTCAGCTGTTAAATCTCTTGGCGACCACTCAGGGTGCCTCCCAACCTTAATGTAGTAAAGTCCTATGCCTTTTTCAGAGCGCCACAGCTAAATATGGTACTTTATTGGTGGTAATCCCCCAAGAGCGTCTGAAGCGCTTTCCATGTGATTTTCCAAGCGTCTTCAACTCTCCTGCCCTTTATCATTTCAGTCAATATGTTTGCAGCTGCAATATTAGCTACACAGCCATAGCTTTTAAAAAGAAGCTTCTTCAATAATGTCTTCACCATCAATATCTACTATCTTTAGATGAATACTAGTCATATCTCCGTAAGCTGGACTACCGGTACTTTCAATAACGTCAGCGTCTTCTAGTGAGCCAACGTTCTTGTGGTTGCGAAATATTTCAATCACCTTAGGGCTGTATGGTAATGGTATCCTACTGCTCATCTTGTACACCAATAACATTGTTATACTTTAAAGCGTTTTAAACATTTTCTCGAATTAGTGCATGCTTACTACAGTTTTGCCATCATGCTCTACTTAATTAGCCATGAGCACCTGCTCAGCGAGGTGTTTATGGAGGTGAATACAATTGCAAGAAGCAGTGGTAATAGTAGATGAAGTGCATAAAAATGAGCTTGTGGGCTACTAGAAGAGGTTAAAATAGGACTTAGTGTAGAGAGCTCTATAGTTGGTTATGTTCTGTATTTCCACACTTCTCTACCCCTAAAGTTATAGATAATGGTCTTGTACGTAGTTACATACTCAACTGAATACCCTATTCCTTCTCTGCCAATGCCGGAGTGCTTTCTTCCTCCGTAGGGGTAGTACCCTACTCCGTGCCTAGGCATGTCATTTACGTAGACTGCCCCAACTTCAAGATACCTTATGAGTTTTCTAATCTTATCCACGTTTTCTCCAAATATAGCGGCATCTAAGCCGTATCTCCTACCATTTGCAAGCTCTACTGCTTCGTCAAGCTCCTTAAAGCTAGTTATAAGTGATATTGGTGCAAAAACTTCTTTTCTGTAGAGCGTGCTCTTCTTCATAGCCTCCTTGTCTTTGAATTCAATAACTGTTGGCTCAACATATGTAAGTCCAAGTCTCTTTCCTCCGAAAAGCACAACTCCACCAAGACTCACAGCCTCTTCTACAGCTTTCATCATCTCTTCTACAGCTTTAGCATCTATTAGCGGCCCCATAGTTGTTGATGAGTCTCTCGGGTCCCCCACTTTCACCTTAGACAGCTCTTTTAAGAGCAAGCCCTTAAACTCTTCATACACAGGCTCCTCCACAAGTACTAGCTTTATAGCGTCACACCTCTGCCCAGCATAGCTATGTATACCTAGGGCAGTTCTTTCAGCAGCTAAGCCTAGATCTGCATCTGATAAGACTATTGCTGGGTCTCCACCTCCTAACTCCATTACAAACTGCTTTATGCCAGCACTTTCGATGACCTTCCTACCAGTTTCACTACTCCCAGTAAAGCTTATCACAGCAATCCTATCGTCAGATACAAGCCTATTACTCTCACTACCTGGCATAGTTAGGACAGCAAAAGCATCTTTTGGAAAGCCGCTGAGCTCCAAAACCTTAGCAAAGAGTATAATGGGTAGCGGGTCTGCTGAAGGCGGCTTAACAACAACAGCATTACCAGCTACAAAACTGTAGGCAACTTTTGAAATAGTGTCAAATAGTGGGTAGTTAAATGGTATAATAGCGAGCACCACACCTGCAGGCTCTCTTCTGACAATAGCCTCTGTCTCAACTGTTGTAAGATCCCAGTCTCCAGGCATATACTCTCCAAATATCTTCCTAGCGTCTAGGTGAGCCGCCCTAAGCCTATCAATACTAGCATTTACTTCGCCCACAGCTTGCGAACGTGTTTTACCAGCGTTGAGGACTAGTATATCAATAAAGTCCTCCTTTAGCTCTTCAAGCTTTTGGGCAGCCCTCTCGAGAACTTCTAGGCGTTTCCAGCCAGGCAAATCTCTTACAGACCACCTTCCATACCTATAAACCCTATCTAAAACACTGTCAACCAGAGGATAGCTAACCTTAGAAACCTTAGCAATAACGGACAAGTCTATAGGGGTTTTGACATCGATATACTCACCAGTGTCAACCCACTCTCCAGCTAGGTACGTTTTATAGAATAGAGTGCTATTCCCTTCAACAAATACATCACGAAGTGGAGCTGACTTGGGCTTAGCTATGATGTCCATTCATACCCCCTCTGCTTCTCTCATATTTTTCTTCAAATTAACATAAGCTTTTCTATCATGACAATGAAATGAGCAAGACATTTTATGTTCATGAACACAACAAGTTTATTGCTCGTTTAACCATTGATCAGCTTTTTTCAAAGGCTAAGTAGCTCACGTACCTAAGTGTAGACTCCGCATTGTGGTACCATGTTAGAAGCTTAAAATAGGAAGCTCACAAGTGTTGCATTACTGGGGTGCTTTCCATGGAGCTCAGCGTCTTTCAAGCATCGCTCGCATACGGCTTCTTCATAGCTGGAGCGACTTCGCTTGGCTCAGTAGCTTCTCTAGCTCTTCGTAGAGCATCGTTTAAGTGGCTTGACTTTGGTCTTGGCTTTGCTGCTGGTATTATGATTGTCACAAGCTTTTTGAGTTTAATAGTGCCTACAATCAGTGAAGGCCTCTACGTGGATATGGGTATCGGTATTGGGCTGGGCATGGCTGTGATAGTTCTCTTAGACGCGCTTCTTCCTCACGAGCACACTGTGCTAGGTTATGAGGGGCCTGCAGCCCTTAGGGCTAGGGTCAGGAAGTCCTGGCTCGTTGCCTTGGCTATAGTAATTCACAACTTTCCTGAAGGGCTTGCTGTAGGTGTTGCAACTGCGTTTAGCCCTGCCACGGGCCTTTCAACAGCTTTGGCTATAGGCGTTCAGGATGCTCCAGAGGGGTTTGCTGTCTCCATGCCCCTCGTCCTCGCGGAAAGGAAGAGGTTGAAGGCGCTGCTAGTGGGTGTATTAAGCGGCTTAACAGAGACAGTGATGTGTGTTGCTGGTGCTCTTCTCTTCTCAATAGCTAGAGCCTTGCTGGGCATTGGAATGGGGTTTGCGGCAGGGGCCATGATATACGTAGCTGTTGAGGAGATTCTACCAGAGGTTCTGCATGAGAAAGCTGGGAATAGAAAGCTCGCTACACTTGGCTTTATCCTAGGGCTCTACACTATGCTGTACCTAGAGACGTTAGTAAGTTGAGAGCTAAAGATCTGGTGCACCCACTCCCAGTAGCGGCAAGCACTGCCTTGGGCGCGCTCATCAGGTTCACCCCCTCCCCAGTGACGGGCATTGCCACGGAGAGGGCCATGGGGTGCTGTAGCCAGTGTAACCATGCTTAAGCTTAAAAGTTCTCGGCTATAGACATGTGTTTAACCTTAGCATTGAGAGTGCTAACACTAAGGTGACTTGCCGATGAGCATCAGGGGTAGGCACATGTACGCAGCCCTTGGTCTAGCAGTGCTTCTACTAAATGGGTGGAGAAATGCTTTATCACTACTCCTTAACCCCATGCTCAACTTCTACTCACTCTCTATTGCAACACCCATAGCGCTTGGCATGACCATATCCTCTGCTGTTGCACTCATGCTCTCACCCACCATGGGCAGGCTGTACGATAGAAGAGGTGCCTCTCTACCCCTGTACATAGCCTCTGCGTCTCAACTAGTTTCAGGGGCTCTCATATGGTTCATGAGGATGTTTGAGTGGAGTGTAGCACAAGTGTTTTGGTATGTTGGCGCAGCGCTCGGGGGAATCTCCATGACGGGGCTTGCACTCTCTGTAAACCCACTCATGGCAGCGCTCTACCCCTCTAGACCAGGGCTGGCCATAGCCTTTGCACAGCTAGGCAACTACATCTCAATGATTCTCTGGCCACCCATAGTGGTAGCGCTACTTAGAAGTGTTGACGTGTTCCTCACACTACTGCTACTATCACTAGTCTCAGTCATAGCTACAGCACTTGTAGCCACTGTTCTTAGGGGTAGGGCTCCTGGTGGCAGGGGTTATGGGGAGGCATCTTCTGAGACCCCGAAGCTCTTTAAACTACTCCTCATACCAATATTTCTCATAGCCTCCTCATCGATGATGATAATGAGCTTTCTCGCACCTATAATTAGCGAAGTGCTTTTAGCAGAGGCCTCCAGCGTCATGGTGCTAGGGGGTGTTGCTCAAGTCGTAGGGGCTGTTGCGTGGGGCTTGATGCTGGATAGAGTAGATGTCTTAAAAGCCCTTCCAGCGACCTACCTAATACAAACAGCTGCAGTGCTCCCCATATCAGTTTACTCAGGGCTTCAAAAAGTGGCAACACCACTCCTCCTCTGTAGGCTTGCTGCATTTGCTGGTGAGCCTGTTGCCCACATGACCTCTATACCAAGGCTATTCAACGCGAGGGAGATGGGGAGGCTGCTAGGGCTTCAAAACACAGCTGTAATGCTAGCATCAATTACGGCACCAGTGCTAGGAGGGCTTATAAGAGACTCTACAGGGACTTACAGAGCTGTGCTCATAGCCTCTGCTATGCTCTCTCTACTTGCATCACTCATAGCTATAGCGATACTCCTAGTGAACAAAAAAGATGAGTAGTGTTATTAGCACCACTTGGGCTGCAGTGATGCGCTAGGAAGGGTTGGGCCTAACGGCAACGCTATGAGTAGCTACTAGCACTTACGCTCCTCGCAACAGACTACACCACGCTGCTAAAGATCCGTGGTAGCCCCCTGAACGCGAGTATCTATGGAAAAGCAGACCCAGCTAAGTACGCTCTCAGCACATCCCTTATGCTAACAACTCCCACAACCCTTCCACTCTCATCAACTACGGGCAGGTGCCTAACCCAGTTCTCAACCATCTTATAGGCGACCTCCACAACACCCTCATTTAGAGATGCTGTTATAGGCCTCATGGTCATAACCCTTTCAACAGGGGTCTCCAGGTCAATCCCTAGTGCCGCGACTCTCACAAGGTCTCTCTCTGTGAATATACCTACGAGGTTTTCGCGCTCATCCACCACTAGCACGCTGCCAATGTTCTTGCTATGCATGAGCTCCGCTACCCTTCTTATCGATGTGTTCGGGGGCACAGAGACGACAGCTTTTGACATGATCTCCTTCACGCTAATCACTCTCACCCAGCTGTAATATCTAGGGTGTTACAAGTATAAAAACTTTATTCATATAAACATATAATTAAATAATTAAAGTGTGAAATTTGCGCAGTCCAGGGGCTAGCACAACACGGCTTCACATCCTTGGGCTAGGAGAGCGCTTTAGAATTAGACTTTATGCAAAGCGAAAAGCTCTTATTTTGTGCCCAGGCTTCTGCTGTACATTGCTAGGGGTTGTGAGTAGAGTTGCAGATCCTAGCGGCTTGCATCTCTTAGTGGAGCTCCCCCAGGTCTTTGCGATTGAGGTTAAGGAGGTTCTATAGTGTTATGAAATTTGTTAATGTTATTGCTTGTAATTAGATTATTTTAGATTATTTGAAGCCTTAACGCAAAAGCTTTTATTTTTCAATGTGCAGAATACTTGCAAAGGTGTTGACAATGTCTCTCTCAATTAGCAGAGCTGTGAAGATTCTGACTGCTGTTGGTGCTGAGTTTAGTGCAGAGGAGTTGGCTACAAAGCTAGGGGTTTCGCCAAAGACTGCTAAGAGGTACGCTGCAGAGCTTGTGAGGATGGGGCTTGTTGTCGAGAAAGGCAGTGGCAGGTTTGCCACATCTGATAAGGGGCTTTTCCTACTGGAGAGCTGTGGTATTAAAGAGCGCTTGGTGGGGGATAAGGAGGCGTACATATTTACTGATGAAAAGGGCACCCCAGTGTCACTTAAAGTGAATAGCATTGAAAAGCTCTACGCAGTAGTGAAGTACAGGCTTGTGCCTGATGATGTGCTTAGGCACCACCTAGAGAAGGGGTACTTAGCTAAGTGGGTTGCAGAGCAGCTGGGTGCAAGGCTATTGGCAGAGAGGCTAGCTAATGTAAAGACAGTTGAGCAATTTGAGAAACTCCTTGAGGAGTACTTAGTGCACTAGATTACTAGTAGTTTGCTAGAGCCAGCCTCCACTATATTGCTTGGAAGAGCAGTGTCGCTATGGTGAAGTACGTAGTAACAGTTGCTATATCCCCAATTGTCGTTATTAGTGGTGCTGAAGCAATTGCCGGGTCTGTCCTTAGCTTTGCCAACGCTATTGGTAGGAGCGCTCCAGCAACATCTGCAACATAGCTAGAGGCTGCAAGGGCTGTAGCAACTGTTGCTGCTATTTTTAGTGAGTAGAGCAAGTCCCTCGTAGCCACAAGTGGTATTGACAAGCCTATGGCAAAGCTTATTGGCAGTAGCACAAGGAGTAGAAATGTTGTGGTGAGAAACTCCTTTCTTAAAACAAAAAGCAGATCCCTTATCGAAACCCTTATCTCTCCTGCTACAAGCCCTCTGATGATCATTGCTGAGGACTGGGACCCTATGTTACCTGAGTTGTCTGCTAGCATTGGCATGAATGCCGCTAGCAACGCTACTCTCTCAATAACGCTAGTAAACGTTGCCACTATGCTCCCAGTCACGCTGTTCATTAGGTAGAGGTATGCTAGCACAGGGGCTCTCTTAAGGGCGAGCCTAAAGGGCTTCTCTGTTATGTAGCTCCCCCTAATAGCCTCTACTATACCAGCGTACTTTAGCAAGTCCTCTTGATACTCACTGGAAACTACATCCAGCAGGTCGTCTAGCGTAACTATGCCGAGAAACCTGTTCTCAGCGTCGACAACAGGGACCTCTAGCAAGTCATACCTCACAGCTATTCTAGCAGCCTCCTCCCTGTCAGCATCAGCCCTCACAACAAACCTAGCTGGTTGCACACACTCAGAAAACTTAGCTGTCCTAGGCTTTGTGAACAGCGTTCTCACATCTATGTACCCTATGAGGGCTCCCCTACCGTCAACAGCGTAGATGTAGTGGTGAGGCTCGTAGGTGCCAGCCTTCACATGCTCTACATAAGCACTTAGCACATCCCCTACGCTCATATCCCCTGGGAACACAGGCACCATCGTGGTCATTATGCCTCCAACGCTCTCAGGCGGGTATCTCATAAGCTCTAAAACAGTTTTTGCAAAGTCTCTGGGTAGAAGCTTAAGCACCTCTGACCTTATCCTAGATGGGAGCTTGAACAAGAAGTCAGCAGCCTCGTCTACTGGTAGCTTAGCCACAACTTTGCTAATATCATCAACTCCCTTCGCGTAGGCTATCTCGTGAACAACTTCGACTGGAAGTGTGGCGAGAACCTCAATAACTCTATTCAAATCAAGAACAGTTAAAACCCTTCTCCTAACACTATTGCTAAGCCTCATCAAAACCTCCGCAGTGTCCTGAGGAGTGAGATTGCTAAGCAACTTGCACCCATCTTCAACTCTCCCCTCCTCCACAAGCTCTGTAATCTGCTCCGCAAGCTCTGCAACAATCATTAAAAACACCGTTCAAACTATAGCTATGCACACATTTCTTAAAAGCATTAAACACAGAAGTTCAGTGGCAAGCCTGGGGAAGCGCTACTAAGAGCCAAAGGCCTAGCACCAAGATGTGTGTCAACGCCTAAGAGGTCTTTAAGCTCTGTTCGCCTCCCAGCCTTCAGTAGATTTATTGTGTAGAGCACTCTGTGGAGGGCACTACCTGTAGACCCATTGCAATGCTGTTATGCTAGGTGCTGTTGAAAGCGCTTTGCTCAACCTTCACCCTCTGCTTTTCTCAGCCTCTTCCTCTTTAAAATAAGGTCTTCTACAGGTTTTAATAGAAGTGTTAGCAGCCCAAAGACTGTGGCTATAGTCGCTGTGGTGTAGAGCCCTAGCCCTATGGCAAGCCCTATTGCAGCTGTTAGCCATAGTGAAGCAGCTGTTGTGAGCCCCACTACCCTGTCCTCAGCCTTCATAATCACACCTGCGCCTATGAACCCTATTCCAGTGGCTATGTTTGAGGCTATTCTCGCAGGATCCTGTGGAAATGCTTGATAGGATATTATGGTGAAGAGCGTGGATCCTAAGCACACAAGCACATGAGTTCTTATACCAGCTGGCTTGTGCCTCAGCTCCCTTTCAAACCCTATGGCAAAGGATAGTGCAAAGGCTATTCCAAGCTTTACCAGAGCATCAACAATGCCTTCAGAGGCTGCTGTGGCATACAAAGTCATGAAGTCCTCACACATAGTGGCAAGTGGTTTAAAGCTTCTTGATGTACTGCATGTGGGGGGAGCTTCAGAGAGCATCCCATAGAGCCGCTTATAAGCTTATACCACAGCACAGCAAAGATCTCTGCAAGGTGATGAAAGGACTACTCACTGAGCCGTGATGTAGCTCGCATCGCCTGATCCAGAAGCGAGCAACGCATTTAGGGCTGCGTAGAGTAGGCAAGGGCTTAATGGCGTGGTATTGACGGGCCTGTAAACAGTTCTAAGCTTTTTCAATGCTCCTCCCAATGTCCTCTAGTAGCCTACGCAACTCACTGTAGCTAACCCCCCTCGCTAGTGATGCACACCCCCTGACGCTGTACCCCATTTCCTCGAGTAGCTTCCTAAGCCTCGCAGCATAGTCCTTGCTCATAATAGACGTCGCTAAGGCGTAGACAGGGCACTTCACCTTATTAGCAAACATCTTTATGAATGTGGTTATCGGTGGAGAGGGCCTTCCAAACCATATCGGTGTTGCCACTACTAAAGCTCTGCACAGGTTTGGGTCAAAGTGCTCAAGCCCCGTAACCTCAATGCTCTTCCCAGTGATGGTCTCGTGTATGAGCCTTGGGTTTAAGTGAAGAAGCTTAGGGTAGTAGTCCTTCACAGGCTTCACTAAGAACACCTTAACCTCTACACCTCCCCTTCGAAGCTCTTCAGCTATGTGCAAAACAGCCGTTTGCAACTGTTTTAGTTTTCATATTGGTTTATGATGGTTTATGTGAAGTGCTCACTCTTCTGCTATGATTATTACGTGTACTCTCTTACTGTACAGGGGCTTTACCTCTTCTTGGTTTTTTGCTAGTGGGTAGAGGACTACTGCG
>CAZMQK010000003.1:9162-72066 GCA_964568685.1 uncultured Ignisphaera sp. | reverse complement strand
TATTTATAGTGTTTTTGTTGTGATAATCAAAACACTTTATTTATAGTCTTTACAAATTTACAGCGTCTCCCCGCTAACGGTACTTGATGGTATCTGTGAATATTTGTAATTCCGTTAGCGGGGTTGGCTCTCGGTGCGGGTTCACTAGCTTCACTCGCACTTCATGGGGCCCCGTCGAGCCCAACGCCACTGGGCTCCCATCTGAGTTGAGGTACTTTAGCCCGATGTTAATGGCTCCAACAACATCTCTCTCGAGAACTCTTTCACTAACACTGGCTACTCTCTGTACTAGTTTCACTACTTTAACCCTCCTAGCCCCCTTCACCGCAACGCGGATCACTAGGGGGCTGTAGCTCTTGATTCTAAGGCCTGTGAGCGGGTCTGTAGAGGAAGACCCTCTCTCAGAAACCTTAACGAGGTGCACTGGCTTATCCTCTAGCAACCTAATCAGCGTAGAGACACTCCACTGGTGTATCCTGTGCCTCAACTTGCTACCAGCGTTCTCCTCCATTCTCTTCTTGGCTTTCTCGCTAATATCGCCAACTACAACAACCGCTTTGTTCTCAGTTGCGAGCTTCTCTATGAACCTAGCCGTCTTCCTCAAGATATCCAGCTTCCTCTCCTTCTCTCGCAGCTTCTTGAGCTTCTTTCTGACCTCTCTACTCTTCGTAGACTCGCCATTTGTGATCCTCCTTCTCTTCTCAGCATAAGCAATAACTACCCTACCTAGCCCGGTTTCAACCCTATACACTTCGCTGAGAGTACTCTTCTTGAACACTGCAACCGTGGCGTTGTTCTCGTTGACATCCACTGCGACAACGTTTCCCAGGTTGTACTCGACTTCGAAGTGCTTGGTGAACGTCAGGTACACCACTACTCTCCTACCAACAAGCTTAAACCTTAGCTCCTCAGCTAGCTTCCAGCCACCGTAGAGGTACCTGTGCAACTGCTTGTGATTCCTATAGTGAAGCTCTATCCACCCAACGTGTGTTCTAAGCTTGATGACACCACCCTCAATTCTCCAGTCTTGAGAGTCAGAGTATGTTATCGTCACAATCCTTATCTCTGGTTTATCAGTGTACGCTCTTCCGCGCTTCTTCAGCTCTCTAAAAGACTTCGCCCGCCTAACAGCATCTCTATAAGCCCCCTTAATCACTCTCGTCGGTAGCCAGGAGTACCTCTCCCTGAGCTTCGAGTAGAATACTCTGTGCAGAGTGCTCTGCGATGCCTTGTGCTCGACCGCGTACTCGACCATCTCCTTCAGCATCTCCCTGTAGGCACTCTCAATCTCCCTGAGAGCTCTCCTAGCGTACCTGTTAGCGTAGCACTCAACAGCAACAGTCCTAGTCAGAGTCTTCAACAGCTTCTCCAATACACTTCACCACCTGCTTGTACTTACTAGACCTCTTACCGTAGATTCTAGCGGCAAAGGAAGTCACAATCTCGACGAAGTCCTCTACAAGCTCTTGAAGATAATCTCTAGGTTCTTCTTGAAACACTACGTAGACATCTACGCCGAGAGCGTTGAGCAGTGTTTTGAGATACTCAAACCCAAATCTAGTCAACCTATCTCTATAAGCAACTACAACCGCCTGTATCTCTTTCCTCCTAGCCATCTCAATGATCTTCTTTAACCCCCTTCTATCCTCTTTCAACCCGCTGGCAATGTCCGTTACGACCACATACTCAGCTTGAGGAAAGTTCTTAGAGACCCAGAGTTTTAGAGCTTCGACTTGTCTTTCGAGGCCATTCTTCTGAGTGTTTGATGATACTCTAGCATATATTGCCACTCTCCTAACTCTCTGAGCTCCTTCAAGCAATCTCTCAACTTCACTAGCAGGGATCCTCCACTTACCGTGGACATTGTAAGCTACAACCTTGCCACTCTTAATCCACTTAATTACTGTGACTCTCGAAACTCCCATGATCTCTGCAAACTCGCTAGTACTAAGGTATCTCTCCGTCATCATATAGCTCCAAGTATTTACAAGTATTCACAGGTATTTAAACCTATCATCAAATTCATAACAGCCTAGTGATGTGCTGTGGTCAGAAAGGTAGTTATCATCGGTGCTGGCGGTAGGGATTTTCACAATTTCAACATGGTTTTTAGAAGTAGTAGTGAGTATAGAGTTGTCGCCTTTGTGTCTACTCAGATACCTGGCATTGAGTATAGGAGGTACCCACCAAGCCTTGCAGGAGTGCTGTACCCTGAGGGGGTACCCGTCTACCCGTTGAGCATGCTCCCAGAGCTTGTTGCTAGGCATGGAGTTGACGAGGTAGTGCTAAGCTTTAGTGACTTGACTTATGGGGAGCTGGGGAGAGTTCTCTCCCTAGTCCTATCCCTTGGCTGTGACTTTAGAATCCTAGGGCCCAAGAGCACAATGCTGGAGAGTGTAAAGCCTGTTCTTGCTGTAACTGCTGTGAAGACAGGTGCTGGAAAGTCAACGATATCAAGAGCCTTGGCTTCAGAGCTCATGAAGAGAGGACTTAGTGTTGCTGTAGTGAGGCACCCGATGGCTTACGGCGATCTGGAGAAGAGGAGTGTCATGATCTTTCAAAGCGTTGCTGACTTAAGTAGGTATGACCTTACTGTTGAGGAGAGGGAGGAGATAGAGCCTCACTTAAGAGCGGTAGACTACAACAAGGTCTTGCTAGAAGCTGAAAGGCTTGGAGACGTCATCCTCTGGGATGGGGGAACAACGACTGGCCCTTCTTTAGGCCTGACTACATGGTGGTAGCAGTCGATGCCACAAGACCTGGTCTCGAGCTCTCGACCTTCCCAGGAGAGGTCAACGTTATCATGGCTGACGCTGTTATAGTGACTAAGGTTAGGCAAGCAGATAGAAAGGCTGTGGAGAAGGTGGTTAGGAACGTTAAGAGTGTTAACAGTAGGGCACGCATATCGAAGGCCGACATGGAGGTTGAGGCGGAGAACCCTGCTCTGATAAGTGATAAGAGGGTTGTTGTGGTAGAGGACTACCCCACAGTAACGCATGGCGGAGCACCTTATGGAGCAGGGTACGTAGTGGCTAAGAGGCACAACGCTGTAGTAGTTGACCCAAGGCCGTACGCCACAGGGTTTCTGAAGAGAGTGTATGAGGAGTATCCGCACATAGGTCCAGTGCTTCCTAGTGCTGGGTACACACAGGGGCAACTCAAGGATCTGGAGAGCACTCTTAATAGTGCTGAAGTAGATGTAATAGTGAATGCCTCGCCAATTAACATAGCGAGTATACTGAGGCTAAACAAGCCTGTAGTTAATGTTGTGTGGAACCTGAAGGTAGTTGAAGGTCCTACAATACCTAAGCTAGTTGATGAGTTTCTTGCCAAGAGTAAGAGGTGAGCCAGTAAAAACACTTTTTAAGCAATGCTTGTAGAACCCTCTTGCAGATGCAAAGCAATGCGCTTAGCTATAGCCTCTGCTATTGGCGCACCGCTACTGAGAAACTTTGTAGCTGATACGAGGTTTAGGAGTGTTGTTGAGGGGTTCACTGTAGTTAATTGAGGTAGGGTTGCTGTTGACAATTCGCACAACACCTACCCAAGTTGTGTGATATACTCTTAAAAATGTGGAGCTCTTAGCAAAGCTTGAGCAACTCGCACTAGAAAACCATGTAAGGGTGCTTGCTGAGGTAAATGGCACTGATACTGCGCTCACAAAGTTTCCTACACCTAGAAGTGCTGTAGATGTTGCGCTCATTGCTTTGCGGACATGCAACCCTCTACTCTGTGCACAGATAGCCAGAAAGGTTCTGAAAGCCGTGGGCTACAGCAACGTTGAGGTAGTGGGGGTTAAGACGCTCAAAAGTGTTGACGAATTTGATGAAGGGCTTCTAGAGCTTTTAGACAAGATCGTTGAGCTTATTGAGGGCTACTTGAAGAGAGGACGCAAAGTGGTTATGCCAGCAGCATATAACATCTAACACCCCTAAAAACACTAAGAAAACTTTCACGCCTCCTACTCTATAGTAAGAGCGTACTTCCCATCGTAGCTCCTCTTCAGGAAGCCGACTTCGACTAGTTTTTCAAGTGCTCTCTTCAAGTATTTGTAGTCTGGCTTAAATCCGTACCACTCGATAAACAGCTTCTCTACATACTCTAAATTGAAGGTGTGGGTCTTGGCGCTCCCAAGGCTCTCCTCTATGGCTACCATGGCGAACTGCGTGTAGTCTGAGACCCTGCTCCAGGGAAATTGGAACCAGACGAAGCTTGGTGTTTCTATGAATGTGTAGTCAGGTCTCATGGGAGAGGTAGAGGCTTTCCACACAAGGGTGGCTCCCTTGACCTCCTGCGCCCCCCATGTGGAGAGGAGTTCCTTGGCTTTCGCTAAGTGCATCCCCGTTGCAGAAATCTCCTCTACTGCTAGAGCCCTTAAGCCGCTGAGCTCAATCCTTATATCTATGGGAATTTCAATTCTAAGACTTTTCACAACCTCAGCTACGCAAGCACCTACTTCAAAACCCCTAAACCTGTGAAAGCATCTTATCAAGTCCACTAAGTAGCCACTAGCTCTCTTATCGCTACTCCACCTAATGGGTAGCGCGACTAGTTTATCAATGTCTAGAGAGTCGCAGATAAGCCTTGAAACAACGTAGCCACCTCTGCCAACAGCTACAACAACATCAGGCCTAAACCCGCTTGCCCTCACCTTGTCAGCAAGCCTAAAGCTCCACTCCACAACCTCTTCCCACGAAACATGCTTAACTGGGTACACAACCATGGTGCGTCACAGCTACAGAAAAATACAGAAACACGTTTTAAGCATAGTCATTTAAACTCATAAAATAGTGCAGAGTTTTAACACATTTATACAATTTGAATTTAGTTGTATTAGAGAAAAAATGTTTTAGAGTTTAATGCACATTAACTTGCTATTGTCTTTTGAGAGCACTTGGAATAATGTACGAGGCTAGCGCTACTGCTATAGCAGGCACTGTAGGGTATATCCATGTGCTTCTATAGACGAAGATGTACCATAGAATGCCTGTCGCAGTTCCACTAATCATAGAGGCTATAGCCCCCTCTCTACAGCCTTTCCTCCAGAAGAGCCCTATTGTCACAGGCCCTATGAATGCAGCAAATATTGTCCCAAAAGCTGCAGCAACAATATCCACGATGAGCTTCTCTTGTAGAAGTGCAAAGGGTATTGGGAGTAGCGCCACTACTACTGCAAGTATTTTCGAAAGTGTTAACGCTATTTCATCGCTAAGCTTTGTGAGGGGCTGGACAACGTCTTTGACAAGCGTTGTAACCATGACTAGAACTGTGATGGCTATTGTCGACATGGAGGCTGCCACAGGACCTGCTAATATCAATCCCCTAACCCCTTCAGGTACAATAATGTTTACTGCTGTTGGTATGACCCAGTCCGTGTCCTTCATCAGCTGAAGCACCTTCTCATTACCAATCCTACTGTCTATCACCAAGTGGCAGAAGGCGCCGAGGGAGAACATGAGCATAGCGTAGAGCGCTACGAGTATAGGGCCTATGAGCTTGCCCCTCTCAACAGCTCTCTCATTCTTAGCTGCATAGAACTGCACTAGCATGTTTGGCAGCGCTATCTGCGCCATGCCTATGGAGAAGGTCACGCTCATTATGAGTGGTACTAGCATCCCCTTTTCCACAACTGGCTGAGGGCCTGCCCCATTTATTTTAAGCCAGAGGCTCCCAGGAAGCTTCCCAGCTATTGTCATGTTGCTCAACTGCCTTAAGCCCTCTACAGGGCCCCCAACATATGTCATTACGTAGCTAAACGATAGTGTTGCTGCTGTGAGCATCATTATGCCTAGGTATAGATTGTTAATAGCGGTGCTCCTCAAACCACCTACTACAATGTATATGGTGACAGGTAGCGCTAGGAGGAGAAGTGCTACTGTATAGCTAATGTCGTACACTGCTGACAACACTATTGCCCCACCTTTATACACACTTACTAGGTAGAACACAAAGAGCAGAAACATTACCACTACAGCAGTGTACCTCGCAACCTTGCTCCTATACCTATGCTCTATGAACTCGGGTATTGTGGATACGTTGTGTTGCGCCATGTATGCATAGAGCTTGCTTGCAATAAGCAGCCAGAGCAGTGAGACGCCTATAACGTGCCACGCTGTTAACCAAGCCCCAAAACCTAAGTTGTATAGGTATGTAAGGCCCCCGCCCCCAAGGAACGAGGCGGCGCTATAGTACGTCGCCATTATCGAGAATGATAGTAGCCATGGCCCGAGAGACTTGTTTGCAAATATGTAGCCGTGGAGTGTCTTGCTGTACCTTTGACCTGCGAAACCCAGCGCTATGGCGATGCCAATGGCTACCCCAATGATGATTTGGTCGAGTGTGAGCACCACAATCAGCCCTCACCTCCAGCAGCCCCCCTCTTCTTAATGTTGCTACACCCAGCAATGACAACTGTTACTACCAAGAATGCTATGGCAAGTAGGTAGCCACTCAAAATGGCTATATCTACTTCCACAATGCGCTCTACACCTACTTACAGAGCTAGAGAGCGCCTTAGGGCACCTTAAAAACCTTTGCTTTGCATAACCCATTAAACTCATCATGCGATGTTAAAATCCCTGCGCAACTCAGCAACGCAACTGGTTGAACTTGTCATTACGTAGCCTCTTGCAACTGCTTCGGATTTCATGTAGGTGAGTGCACCTCCCGAGCGCCCTAAGCCCAGTGAGAGCCCGAGTGGGGTGCAGGGGGCAGAGATGAGGCGATGGCATCAACTCATATAAGCCCGTATAAGAGCTGAACCCCATCAGCGGATAAGGCGGGTTTGGCCACCACCTCTTCTCCTTAATTTAAAACCCTAGCCCACTTGTAATACTCTTCATGCTGTTAAGCCCTAGCTGTAGGAATTCCTCTAACTTCAACCCAAGTTCTTCTATCTCTAAAATCCTGCTTCTATCCACACCCTTAGCAAAATCCTTTGACTTAAGCTTTCTGAGTAGGGTTTCAGGCTTTACCTCCTCAAGCCTCCTATGGGGCATAACAAGAGCTGTTACAACTATGAGGTCCGCTACGTGGTCTGACACCCTTAAGGCGTGGGCAATTATCTTAGCACGCTCATTTTTAATCACATAGTTGTTGTACTCATTATGCCCTGCTATAGCTTCTAAGAAATCCTCTAGCAAGAGGTTCGCCAGTATATTCACAGCCTTTAAGCCGTGCTTACTCATGTTCCTACTAACGTAGTCGTAGTCTATGTCATGAAGAAGCCCAATCAGACCCCGGAGCTCAATGTCTTCACCAAGTCTCTTAGCCAAAGCCCTCATGATTGTCTCCACAGCTATGCAATGCTTCACCATCTTCTCATCTTCTAGATACCTCTTCAAAAGCTCTAAGACTTCACCTCTAGAGCAACTGTGAGCACCTTTAAGACCTCTGTTAATCTGTTGACAGGTGTAAAAAAGAGTGCAATTTAGCTATTTTAAGAGCTGCGAAGGCTTTCGCGTCTTAGGTGATCTGTGTGAGTGGCGCTGAGGTGATAGACTTGGGGGTGTTTGGAAAGGTGACAGTAGTAGAGCTAAGTAGCAGTAGTGCAAAGGTATGCGCCAATATTGCAAACTACACAGAGGTGTGCCTAACCCTAGAGGTAAAGCCCTTAACGCAGAGCGCTGAGAGTGTTGTTAAGGAATTGTTTGAGAGGTATAAGAGAATAGTTATTGATGGTTTTGTCAGGGGCATTCAGTACGTTGCAACAATAGCTGAGGTTGAGGAGAAGGCTGAGAAATCAGTTATGTACACGTGATGAGCGAGGGAAGAGCTGATGAAGTGATGTGCTCACCCTTTGCTGACCTCTTTCCTAAACTTATGCTTTATGTCTATAAGCACCTCCCCTGTTATCTCAGCACCGCTTTGGATGAGTCTGTACACCTCCTCCTCCAGGTCAAGTTCTGTAAAGATTCCTAGTATGTTCAGAGACCTTCTCGCGTGCTCAAGATCTTTCGCAGCCTTCAAGACCTCTGCCACGGGGTTAAGATCTGCAACAACTTTTGCATTGAGAAAGACTGTGAGTAAGTTTAGTGGAGATACAAAGGTTTTTCTAGAGCCCTCCCTAAGCTCTGCAAAGCCGTGGAGACCTGCGTACGCTAGTAGTGTTGCCTTGCTGGCTTCACTCTCTATAAAGCTAAGCATGTGTCTAAGAGCCTCAACATCCTCTATAGTGACGCCCCTAGCCCAGAGGTACCCACCCTTCTTAGCAACTAGGGCAACTCTCTTGAGTATGTACTCTTGAGAAAGCTCACCATCAGCTCCAGGGGAGTGTACGGCTACAACACCCCCAAGCTCAGCTGTAGCCACAAGCCCTACGAAGTCCGCTAAGGGACTCCACAGCTCATCTTCAAACCCTGTGGCGAGAATATCCCCACCGACATCGACAGAGACAAGGTGATCGCAACCATAGTAGCTCAACACCTCCTGCAACCCCTTAACAACCCCACTGACCCCACCATCCAGGTCGACTACTGCAATAGGCTCTCTAAGAGCCTTGGAGGCGTTAACAGCTTGAAAGACAACCTCCCTACCACCCCTAAGCGCCCTTGCATCGCCATTGACTAGCATGGAGCGCTCACCCAGCTGCCTACCTCCAATAATTTCTGCAAGGCGTATAGGGCCAGGGACAGGGTCTACAGTGAACCTCTCCCAAGCAACACTAGCTACATAAGCCTTAACACCGAGCCTACGAGTAGCAAGGGCAAGCATAGCAGCTGAAGCTACATCTCCACCACCACCAACTGCAAAAAACAGTGCACACTTTACCTTGCTCTGCAACAAAAACTCCATAGCCCTTACACCACTGGTTGCGCTCCCTCAAATCCTAAATGCACTTTAATGCGTACTGCAAGTGAGAAATTTCTGCTAGTGCTCAAAGTTAAATAAGGATTAAAAAAGATGTTATGGTTTAGATTTGGAAAAAGAGCTTACCTTTAACCCACCTCTACTTCAATTGCCAGGATCCCTGCTGAAGTGTGTAACTCTAGCACAGGCTTTCCTACCACCACTATTGGCATGACTATGGTCTTTGTCACTGCCACCTCTTTACCAGGCTCTACACTAACACCAATATCTATTTGCAGTGGTGATGCTGCGGCTCGCATAATGAGAATTGCTTTCTCTATAGTCACCGTAGTGTTTCCATTGTTTCTTACTCTAATTGCTAGTGAGTACCTATAATCTATAACCCTGCCCCTCTGAAGCCTTGCCTCAACCTCAAGCCTTGTTGCTGTCGCCTGCCCTTTCTGCTTCAACAACATGTTGTATAAGGGCTCTAGCCACGCCCTTGCAACTTGCAGTGTTGCCACAGCTCTATTTGCAATTATGAGCGCCTCCACCTTCCTGCCCTGCTCATACAGTTGCTGAGCTTCTTGAAGTAGCTCTTTAGACATGTTAACCATGAGCTCTATTCTCAGCAAGTACATTCTATCGCATATAAGTGGGGGTGGGTATATAGCTATACATATGGTCGGCGTGTTATTCTTAACGTAGCTCAGCATTTCCTCAACCACGCTGAGAAGCTCCATAGCCTTTTCAACAGTTGCGTTGTACACATCATCAATTGCTCGAGTAGGCATCGTCGCTGGTATCCTATTCACTTGCCTCTCAACAAACCTTATCCATGCCTTAATCTCAGCTAGCTCGCGCATGTACTTAGGCAAGTCCTCTAGTGTTGTGTTAGCTATTCTATTCCTTAGCTCAATAAGCTTCTGCAGAACCATGTCTATAGCCTCTGCAAGCTTTGTCATGTTCTTTTCAGAGGCTATGCTCCTTAGATTCTGCAACTCATTTACAAGCTCCTCAACCTTCTCAAAGACCTCCCTAGTCTTATTCTCGACAACACCTCTAATAATCTCTGTCAAGTTGTACTCTTCTACAAGCTGCTTTGAAACGTTGAGCACTATCTCCCTAGCCTCCCTAATCTTCTCTATAGAGAGTTGCAGAGCCTCTATAGCCTCCTCAGAAGCGTTCAACATCCTCAGCCTCTCTATAGTGATGTTCAAGACCCTCTCTGCAACAGCAAGGTGCTTGTAAGCATCTTTAACACCCCTAACACCCCTCAGAGCCAGCGCCAAGGCATTCATGCTAGCGTTTGCAAAGCTCTGCAGCTTCACAGGTGCCCAGAGGTCTCTCTCAAAATACTTCAAGTCTTTGCTAAGCTCCTTCAGGTCCCTGGCCTTAGTCATATTAGCTATTACCTCAGATGCATTAACACTAAACCTCTTCTCAAAGGCTCTAACCCTATTCTCCAACGCCCTTTTAACGCCGTTTAGGTACCTCTCTAGCACAATGCCAACAGCGTAAGCCCTTCCACCAACCCTAACCTCCTTATTAACCTCAGCAAGTAGCCTAGAGGCATTTATGACCCAGCTCTTGAGATCGCTAAAGCTTAGAGTGGATATGTTTATAGAGATTAGCACTGATATCTCGCTCTTCAAATCCTCTGAAATGTTTAGAGCGAGGCATCTCGATAACATGGCGTTTAGCGCCATTGCCTTGGCTAGTAGCACTTGGTAAGCAATGCTACTAGTGTTAGTTTGCTGTGGCATCGTGGTAGTAGTGGCTACAGTGCCTTGGGCTAGTGCTACTGGTATGGCTGAGCTGATTAGGAATAGCACACTTAGAGCTATTACAGCTAGCCCGAGGATTTGAGTTGACTTGGCCCGGGTCTTCATTTGACCTCACCTCGCCACTTTTTCTACAGTGTTAATAGTTAATAAGGGTCTGCCTGAAACCACTGTCTCATTTAATATGAAAAGCTAACAAGTTTTACGAACACAAAATCTTTTTCACAGCGCCAAACCACTATGTTGCTTAGCCTATGTATAAATGTAGTGGGTTATGTAAATGAGGTGCTTATATATCGTATTACACAAGTGAAATAATGTGTCAGCCATGAGCACCTTACAGCTTATTTATGAGGGTAAGAGCAAACGTGTTTATGCTGTAGATGAGGATACCCTCGTCATGGAGTTCAAAGACGATGTTACGGCTGCTGATGGGCTTGTTAAGGCTGTGGCTATGGGTAAGGGTGTGCTAGCCGCTAGGATTTCTGCACACCTATTTAACCTGCTTGAGAAGAGCGGGATAAAGACCCACTTTATTGACTTTGATGGATTGAGAAGGATGTATGTGAAGAGGCTTGAAATAATACCCATAGAGGTTATTGTAAGGAACTACGCCTATGGCTCCCTCCTTAGGAGAATGCCTCTTTATAAGCCTCTTCAGAGACTCGAACCACCACTAATAGAGCTTCACTATAAAGACGACGATCTCCACGACCCACTGGTACTCGAAGAAGATGTCCTCAGAGTTGGCATAGTTGATGCCAAGGCGCTGAGCTACATAAAGGACATGAGCCTAAAGGTGAATAGAATCTTGACAAGTTTCTTTGAATCAAAGGGCTTGAAGCTTGTAGATATAAAGTTTGAGTTTGGTGTTGACAGACATGCTGAGATTATTCTAGCTGATGAGATTTCGGGAGACACCTTTAGGGTTTTAGATGAAAATGGAGAGCACTTGGATAAAGAGGTATTTAGGAGGACTAGGGATGTTGGTCTTCTCCTCAAGGCCTATCTAAGGCTTGCGGAGAGAATTGGTGTAGGTATAGAAGATGTCTACACACCTAGTTGAGGTTGTGATAACAAATAAGGCTGGGGTAAGGGACCCAGAGGGAGAGACAATACACAAGCACTTGATTCTGAAGAAGGGGTACTCAGCTATCTCAAGTGTGAGGACTGGAAAGTACCTGCTAATGGCTGTGAGTGCTAACAGTAGTGAAGAAGCTATTAGGATCGTTAAGGAGGTTTGCGAAAAGCTCAGAATCTACAATCCTGTTGTCCACGACATTGAGGTGAGGCTTCGTGCCTAGAATAGCAATTGTGAAGTTCCCCGGCACTAACTGCGATGAGGATGTCAGGCATGTGCTTGTGAGTGTTGCCGGACTTGATGCTGAGATAGTCTGGTACAAGGAGTTTACAGTTAATCAGTGGGATGCTGTTGTCCTCCCAGGGGGCTTTAGCTATGGTGATTGGTTGAGGGCTGGTGCCATAGCTGCAAGAACACGAGCTGTTGAAGAGCTTGTAGAGGCAAGGGATATGGGCGTACCTATTTTAGGCATATGCAATGGTTTTCAAATACTCGTAGAAGCGGGTTTGCTACCAGGAGCCTTGCTGTACAACGATACTGGGAGGTTTGTGTGTAGATGGGTTCGCACACATGTAGAGAGACCTCGTGGGCCATGGCTTGCCCTAGCAAAGGACGGCCAGGTGCTTGACATGCCTGTTGCGCATGCTGAGGGGAGGTACTACATTGATGAGGAGTCGTATAAAAGCCTACTCCTCAAATCCCCTATGCTTCGGTACCTCCAAGGCTTTAACCCAAATGGTAGCTTATATGATGTTGCTGGTGTGGGGTCTGAGGACGGGATTGTGCTTGGCCTTATGCCTCATCCTGAAAGAGCTTCTGAGGCGCACCTAGCCCCAAGGGGGTTCTCCCCAGGGGGTAGGGTAATTTTTGAAAGCCTTTCCTACTCACTAAAGCGGGGGTGGTAATGCCCCTCTCTACTGAAGAGGTGGAGGAGATTAGGGAGATACTTGGCAGAGAGCCTACAGAAGAAGAGCTAGCTATGTTTGAAGCTCAGTGGAGCGAGCACTGCTCATATAAGAGTAGCAGGCTCTTGCTAAAGCTTCTGCCAACTGAGGGAAGGCATGTTGTTGTGGGCCCCGGGAGGGACGCTCCTGCAGTTAAGCTCTTCAAAGACTTTGCAATAGTGTTTAAAATTGAGAGTCACAACCATCCATCAGCCGTAGACCCCTACGATGGCGCTGCCACGGGTATAGGGGGTATTGTGAGAGATATACTGACCCTTGGGGCAAAGCCCGTAGCCCTTCTAGATATGCTGTACATGGGCGAGCCGTGGGACCCGCATGCAAACTGGCTCATAAGGGGGATAGTCAAGGGTATAAGTGACTATGGGAACAGGATAGGGGTCCCAACACTAGCTGGAGACACCTGGTTTGACACATCATTTAACACACAGCCTCTAGTTAACGTTGCCTGTGTTGGCATAGCCCCCCTAAGCATTCTTGTCCTAGGCTCTCCAAAGCCAGGCGACCTAATAATTATAATGGGTAATGCGACAGGTAGGGATGGCCTTCTTGGGAGTAGCTTTGCTTCTAAGCCTCTAGCCGAGGATACTGACAAAGAGATTGGGGCTGTTCAGGTTGGGGATCCTCTCACAGAGAAGCTGCTCATAGACTCTCTTCAGATTCTCGTGTCCAGGGGGCTTGTGAGGTACGTTAAGGACCTTGGTGGAGGAGGCCTGACAACAGCCATTAGCGAAACTTGTGCTGATCACGGGCTGGGGGCTGTTATAGAGTTAGAGAAGCTTCACACAAGACAAAAGCTAACGCCACTAGAGCTCCTGGTCTCTGAGAGCCAGGAGAGAATGCTGATCGCTGTTGAGCCTAGCAAGCTTAGGGAGGTCGAGGAGGTTTTGCGCAGCCATGACGTAACTTACAGTGTTATAGGGCACTTCACAGGAGATGGTGTAATAAGGGTTTTCTATAACAAGACTAGGGTGGCTGAGGTCCCGGCAAAAGAGCTTGCCAGACCCAGAGCTGTGAGAAGAGCCTCTCACCCACCTACAGAGGCCCTGAAGGGGCTAAAGCCCCTCTACAGCCTTCCACCAGAGCCAAGCTATGAAGAAGCCCTCGTCAAGCTCCTCTCATCACCAAACATAGCCTCTAAGAGGTGGATATACGAGCAGTACGACCATGAGGTGGGGGTGAGGACTGTTGTGAAGCCTGGGCTGGGAGACGCCGCCGTGCTGAGGCTTCTAGACGGCTCCTCGAGGGGGTTTGCTGTTAAGGGCGACGCTAACCCTAGGTACACCTCTATAGACCCATTCAACGGGGCTGCTAACTCTGTAGCAGAGTGCTTTAGGAATCTTGTTGCTGTTGGAGCAAAGCCAATTGCAATTGTCGATGAGCTGAATGCGGGCAACCCTGAGAAGCCTGAGCACTTCTGGTACTTTGAGATGATGCTCAAGGGCGTTGCGTGGATTACTGAGGAGCTGAGGCTCCCAGTCGTTGGTGGGAAGGTGAGCTTCTACAACGAGGACTACAGGGGTAGGCAGGTGAAGCCGACGACCACTATTGTTGGTGTTGGGAGGGTGGACGACGTGTCAAAAGCCATGACCATGGATCTGAAGGAGAGCGGCTCTCTAATAGCAGTTATAGGCGTTACCTACCCTGAGCTAGGGGGCTCAGAATACCTCTTTAAGCTCTTTGGGATTGAGGAGGGGGAGATACCGAGACCGAGACCAGCGTCTGAGCTCAGAAACGCTTCTTTCATTCTTAAGGCGGTAAGGCTGGGGCTTCTCAATGCTGTTCACGATATTAGTGTAGGTGGACTGGCGGTAGCCCTAGCTGAAATGGCGGTTCTCGGGAACCTAGGGGTAGAGGTAAGCATTGACTCTGTTTACGCTAGGGGGGTGCAGAGAGTAGACGAGCTTCTCTTTTCAGAGACCCAGGCTAGGTATGTAGTGGAGGTGAAGAGTGGTAGGGTTGAGGAGCTCAAGAAGCTCGCACAGAAGCTGGGGGTTCGCGTGAGTATCGTGGGTAGGGCGCTGGACAAGCCAATTTTCACACTATCAAAAAGCTCAAAAACTATTCTCTCAGTAGATCTAGACCTCCTTAAGGATGCTTACAACAGTCTCGAAAGGGCTATAGAGGGTGGGGCTTGATGTGCGGAATAGCGGGCTACGTTGGCTCTGGAGACGTTGTTGCCACAATATTGTCGCTACTTCTAGAGCTCCAGCACAGGGGGCAGGAGTCCGCAGGCATAGCTATAGCAACTATGGATGGAATTATCCACAACATAGTTGGAAAGGGGCTTGTCGTAGAGGCTCTCAATGGCTCTGGCCTTAGCAAACTATACAACTTGAGCAGGGCCTTTGGAGGCATAGGGCATGTGAGGTACGCCACTAGCGGTGGTTACATGGATTCCCAAGCGCAACCAGTAGTCGTTGGTAATGATGAGTACGCAATTGCTGTCGCATTCAATGGGACTATAGCAAATTACCTACAGCTTGCAAAAGAGTTTGAGCTGAAGGGGTTTGAGGGCGATACCACTGTCTTGGCAAAGGTCCTCCTTAGATTAGCTAGGGAGCTGGGTAACGATATCGTTGAAGCGCTTAAGGTGTTGCCAAACTATGTCATAGGTGGTTACAGCATAGCTGTGCTAACATCAGAGCCCAGGCTTGTTATAGCAAGGGATCCCCACGGGTTCAGACCCTTAGCAGTGTCCATTTCCAGTGGAGAACTCCTCGTAGCGTCAGAGACTAGCGCTCTTGACGCTCTCGGAGTTGCGAACTGGAGGGAAGTTCTACCTGGAGAGGTCGTGTCTTGCGATGGGCACTCAGTGGAGTTCACAAGATCATCCATATACACCCCCGTGTCGCCTTGCATATTCGAGTATGTTTACTTCTCTAGACCTGACTCAATATTTAATGGCGTTAGCGTGTATGTGGCTAGGGTTAGAATGGGGGAGGAGCTCGCACAAGTAGCTCCAGCTAATGGCGATGTGGTCATACCTGTGCCTGATAGCGGTAGAGCAGCTGCAATAGGCTTTAGCAAGGCCTCCGGAATTCCGCTAGAGGAGGGCATTGTCATTAATAAGTATGTGGGCAGGGGCTTCATAGCGCCGCCAGTTATTAGAGATATGATATCAAAGCTCAAATACGGTTTTGTCAAAAGCTCCATCGATGGGAGGAGGGTCATTCTAGTCGACGACTCCATAGTCAGGGGCACTACGATGAGAAGCCTTGTGTGTAAGCTCAAATCCTTTGGGGCTACCGAGGTTCATGTAAGGGTGGCTAGCCCTCCTTATAGGTACCCCTGCTTCATGGGCATCGATATAGCGTCAAGAGCTGAGCTACTGGCATGGAGGGCTGCTGGTGTTAGGGATATCGCTAGGTCTATTGAGGCTGATAGCGTGGGCTACAACACGATTAGTGGGCTGCTGAAAGCTGTTGGGCTCCCCCTAGTGTGTCACGCCTGTTTCACAGGGCTTTACCCCTTTAAAGGCCTTTCAGTTGATGAGCTGGAGAAGATGTTTATTAGGTGAACCGCTATGGGCAGTCTCTTAGCAATATACGCATTTGATGAGCTGTGGAATCTCTCAAACATAGTGAGGTACGGGCTTCTATCCCTACAGCACAGGGGTTCGCAGAACTACATTGTGTGCACCCCAGGGGAGAGGGTTGAGTGCCTCCAGGGCGAGAGCATTGATGAGGTGAGCAGGGGTGCTTCAAAGAATGTTGCGCTCGCTATCATAGGTAGTGGCTCTGATGATGCGCTTGTTGAAACAGATAGTGGTGAGGCTGTTGCTGTGGCTAGTGAGCGCCAGTGGAGCGAAGCTGGCAGGGTTTTGCAGGCTGTGAGCTCATCTCTAGCAAGTGGTGGTGATGTTGTCAGTAGCTTTGCAGAGGCGTTGAGTGGGATTGGCGATGGCGTTACACCGTCTATAGCTGTGCTTACTAAAAGAGGTGAGCTAATTGTTTGGAGAAGCGCCTCAAGCCTATCCCCACTAGTCTTAGGTAGCTATGGGTTTGACATGGCTATAGCTGCTTCAGAGAGCGTTGCTGTGGATATTCTCGGTGGCGAGGTAAAGAGGTTTCTAAAACCTGGAGAGGGGGTGTACATCGCTAGGCACATGCTAAAGCACTTTACAGTGCCTACTAGTGGTGGCTATAGCGGCCTCTGCGCCTTTGAACCTCTGTACCTAGCGAGGCACGATGCTGTTGTTGATGGCACGAGCGTGTATGAGTTTAGAAAGTTGCTTGGTAAAGAGCTTGCTAAGTACTTGGAGAGCGAAGTTGATGTAGTTGTCGGAGTGCCTGAAACAGCGCTCCCCTATGCGATAGGCTTTGCTGAGAGTGTTGAGAAGCCCTTTGAGATGGCCTTTGTTGCTACAGGTGGTAGGAAGAGGTCAATGCTATACAGTGATCCCTTTGAAAAGATCGTGGCAATACACCTAAAGATGAACCCAATTAGGAGGGCTTTGGAGGGGAAGAGGGTTGCTCTCATTGATGACAGCATGGTGACGGGGTCAACAATAAAAACTGTTTCACAGATCCTTAGGTTCAGAGTGGGGGTGCCCGAGATACACTTGTTCATAGCCTCACCCCCACTGGTAATGCAGTGCCCATTCAATGTGATGAGGCTTGACATGAAGAGCTTGCTGGCTGCAAACCTATCAGAGGCCCTGGCCAAGGACTACCTTGAGGTCGACTCCCTACACTGGCTCTCTAAGGAAGACATTGATAGAGTTGCCTCTAGGTTTGGGCTAAGGCTATGTGGAAGATGCTTTGGAGTTAATTTCTTTGGGTGTGCCAAATGAGGGTACTGCTCATAGGGTCTGGTGGTAGAGAGCACGCGCTTGCTAAGCTAATTAAGAGAAGTGCTCTTGAGCCAAGGCTTTTCGTGGCTATGGACTACCGAAACCCTGGCCTAGAGAGGGAGGCTGTGGAAGCAGGGGGAAGGTGGTTTGTAGTGCATACTGTGAGCCCTGCTGAAGTTGTTAAGGTAGCTGAAGAGGTTTCGCCAGACCTCGTGGTAGTGGGTCCTGAGGAGCCACAGTTCCACGGCGTTACGGATGCGCTGAGGGAGAGGGGCTTCATAGTGTTTGGAGCGGGCTCTAGGTGTGCTGAGGTCGAGAAGAGTAAGGTGTTTGCCAGGAGCTTAATGTGGAAGTACGGGATATACGGGAGGCTGTACTTCAAGGCGTTTACAGGTGTTGAGGAGGCTAGGAGGTTCATAGAGTTTGCAGGAGATGTTGTAATTAAGCCCGCTAGGCAGTCTGGAGGCAAGGGTGTGAAGGTTCTAAAGGACACTCAAGCGTACCTCTCTAGGGACAGGGCTGAGGTCAAGAAGACCTATGTAGAGAAGCTGTTTAGCGAGATGGAGAAGTACGGGGATATAGACTACAAGATAATTGTTGAGCAGAGGGTTGAGGGAGTTGAGTACACCTCAATGACGATAACCGATGGTGATGCGGTCCTACCCCTACCACTAGTGCAGGATCACCCGCACGCCTATGAGTTTGACATAGGGCCTGAAACAGGTGGTATGGGTAGCATACAAGGCCCTGGGTGGGTGCTCCCATTCATAACTAGGGAGGAGTTTAGCAAAACAGTTGAAGTTGTGACGCAAGTGCTTAAGGCTTTGCAGAGCGAGGTAGGGGATGTGTATGTAGGTGCTTTCGCAGGTCAAATGATGCTCACAGGCATCTGGGGACCTACGGTAATAGAGTTTTACAGTAGGTTTGGGGATCCTGAGATATCCAATCTCGTGCCCATTGTCACTAGCGACTTTCTGGAGGTGTTGGATAGAGCTGCTAGAAGAAAGCTTGCTGGTGCAAAACTGAGTATAGATGAGGAGAGGGTTACTGTGGTTAAGGCAGTCGCACCTGCTGGCTACCCTGACGACAGGAGGCTTGCCTCAGGGCACCCAGTTCACATAGATGAGGAGAGGGTTAGGGAGCTGGGTTGCGAGGCTCTGTACGCAAGTGTTGAGCTTCTTGGTGACGGGGTTATGTACTCAAAGGGCTCTAGGGTGTTTGAAATTGTTTGCAGTGGTGGTAGCTACGGCGAAGCCTATGAGAGGGCTGAGAGGGCTGTCACATACGTGAGGTCCCTGGATGGCTGGCCCCTATTTTACAGAAGTGACATAGGCTCAAGGGAGCTTCTGGAGGACAGGATTAGGACTGCTGAAAGGGTTAGAACAATATACAGCTCCAGATGGAGGAGGGGGTTGCTGGGCAAGGTGCTTGTATGGGTACCTGGGGAGGGAATATCGGATAATCCTCTTGTGGGTTTTGTAAGGTGATCTCCATGCCCATCTACATGAGGAGAGAGTACCTCACAACACCAATGCTTGGAAAACCAATAAAGATCCTGCTCCTAGGTGGTGGCGAGCTTGGCAAGGAGGTGGCTATAGAGGCGCAGAGGCTTGGTGTCGAAGTTGTTGTTGTTGACAGGTATGACTGGGCTCCTGCTATGCACGTAGCCCACAGAAGGTATGTGATAGACATGCTTAATCGCAACGCTGTTAAAGCTGTTGTAGAGAGGGAGAGCCCTGACGCTATTATACCTGAGATAGAGGCCATATCCTATGAGGCTCTGGAGGAGCTTGAAGCCGAAGGCTACTTTGTGGTGCCCAACGCAAAGGCTGTTAGGATAGCTATGAACAGAGTTGAGCTGAGGAAATTCGCAGCTGAGGTGCTGGGCCTTCCAACAACAAGGTATGCTTTCGCTGAAAACCCTGATGAAGCTGTGGAGGCATGTGAAAAAGTCGGCTACCCATGTCTTATAAAGCCTGAGATGAGTAGCAGTGGTCATGGGCACGCAAAGGTCCTAGAGCCCAGGGCGTCAATTGTGAAAGAGGCCTACAGCTATGCAGTTGCGCATGCTAGGGGTAAGAGTAGGAGGGTTATTGTTGAAGAGTTTGTGAATCTAGAAACAGAGTTCACAGTGCTCACCTACAGGTATGTTGGAGACTCAAACAACGTAGTTACTGATACTTGCGAGCCTGTTGAGCACTGGAGGTACGGAAAGTACCACTACATAGAGTCCTGGCAACCCTCTAAAAGACCTGGAGAGGTGCTTGAAAAAGCTAGGGAGATAGGCATTAGGATTGCCGAGGGGCTCGGGGGCCTCGGCATATTTGGTGTAGAGGTGTTTCTAACTAGGGATGGGAGGGTCCTGTTTAGTGAAGTCGCTCCCAGGCCCCACGACACTGGGATGGTCACCATGGCTAGCCAGGAGCTCAGCGAGTTCGCTATACATGTGAGAGCTGTTCTAGGGCTCCCTGTGCCAAAGCCAAGAGTGCTCACACCAGCCGCTTCCCTAGCTATATACACAGACAAGGATGGTGTATGGGCTCCGAGGATTGGGGGTGTTTATGAAGCGCTGAAGATAAGCGGTGTTGATATAAGGGTGTTTGGGAAGCCGTTTACGTATAGGGATAGGAGGATGGCTGTTGTGCTCGCTAGGGGTGGCACTGTTGAGGAGGCTTTAGAGAAGGCGAGAAGAGCCGCCTCATACATTGTAGTTGAGTGACCCCCCTTGTGGACCTATAGCAGAGCTGGTGTAGATCTCAATAAGCACAAGTCTATGCACAGCTATGTGTTGAGACTCATAGAGGAGCTGAATAGGGGGCTTGGCTACGAGGTGAGGGGGCTCGGCGGCTACGCCACCACTATTAACTATGGCGGGCTGGAGCTCTCTCTACACATTGATGGCGTGGGTACGAAGACCCTTGTCTTGCAGAAGCTAGGCATGATCAAGGTTGCCGGCTGGGACTGTGTCGCTATGAATGTTAATGACGTGGCGTGTAGTGGTGCTAAGCCACTTGCACTTGTAGACTATGTTGCGATGCCCAGGCCTGACGAGGAGATTTTTAGAAGTGTGGTAGAAGGTGTGGTGGAGGCCGCTAGGCACGCAAATGTAGCTGTGCTTGGAGGAGAGACAGCTATTCTACCAGACCTGGCGGTAGGCGTGGACGTGGTTTGCGCTGTACTTGCTGTAAAAACCCTGAGCTTTACCAACACAGCCAGCATAGGCGATGTCGTTGTGGGTCTAGAGAGCCTGGGCCTTCATGCGAATGGGTATAGCCTTGTGAGAAAAGTTCTTGAGAGCAGGGGTATGGATTACAGCTCAACTATAAGAGGTGTGAACTTAGGTGAAGAGCTTGCAAGACCAACAGCCATATACTCTAACCTAGTCTTAGAAGCAGTAGAGAAGAGGCTCATAAACTCCGCTGCACACATAACTGGGGGGGCCTTTACAAAGATCCGCAGAGTGCTCGCAAACAATATGGATATGGTTCTAGAGCCCCCGGAGCCCCCAGAGGTATTCAAAGTGATCATGGAGCTGGGGGGCATACCTGTAGAAGAAATGTACAGGGTGTTCAACATGGGCATAGGGCTTGTGGTGACAACGAAGAGTGCTAGTGAATTTATTGAGCTGAGCGAGAGGCGTGGATTCAAAGCGCACGTTATTGGAAAAGTTGTTGAGGGTTCTGGAAGAATCATTATAAAGAGCTTTGATGGGGGGACTGTGACCTACTAAAGCCTTTTTGTGCAGCACCTTAGTGCGCTACCCTATGTGAAATACTATACGCTTTTCCTCTAGAGAGCTTGCAATGAGCCTTCCCTTCTCACATGCTTAGCGCTTGCGCTAAGTCCTCTATTATGTCATCAACATCCTCTAGCCCTATGGAGAGCCTCACGAGGCTATCTGTTATACCCAGCTTTACTCGGTGCTCTGGCTCTATGAACATCGACGCACCTCTTGTTGGTAGCACAGCCATGGACTCTGTTCCCCCTAGGCTTGGGCACCTCTTGATTACCCTGAGCTTCTTGAGGACACTCACAGCATCCTCATAGCCCCCCCTTATCCTGAAGCTCAGCACCCCCCCGAACAGGGGTTTCTCAAAGAGCCTCTTCGCTATCTCGTGGTAGGGGTTTTTAGAGAGCCCTGGGTACATAACCTCTTCTACTCTTGGATGCTCAGCTAAGAACTCTGCAACAGCTTGAGCATTTTTGCTGTGCCTCTCAAACCTTACCTCAAGCGTTTTAACCCCTCGTAGCACTAGGTAGGCTTCGAAGGGTTGCAGAATCCCACCGAGTAGTCTTCTCCACTCCCACAGATCAGCTACTACATTCTTTTGGCTAGCTACAACCCCTCCCACCACATCGTTGTGCCCTCCTAGGTACTTTGTAGCACTGTGTATGACAAGCTTTGCGCCAAACTTAACTGGTTTAAGCGCTACGGGTGTTGTGAAGGTGTTGTCCACAACGAGCATTGTCTTTGCTAGGTCTAGGTGCTTTGATAGGTAGCCTAAGTCTATCACCTTATTCGTTGGGTTTGTCATTGCCTCGATAAACACCATAGTGGTTGAGTCGTCAACAGCCTCAGCTATTGCTTCTGCCGAGGGCCACACCTTCTCTACTTTAACTCCGAGCTTAGAGGCTAGGTTGTTGAGAAGCACAAATGTTGAGCTGTACAGCTCCATTGGGACAACGATTCTGCTACCTGGTTTTAGATGCCATAGGAATGTTGTTGATATTGCCGCCATCCCGCTGTTAAATGCGAGTGCGTCCTCCATCTGCTCTAGCTTTGCCACAACCCTTTCCAAGGCTCTTGTTGTTGGGTTTTCCTCTCTGCCATACCTGAGGTAGTTGCCCCTGTCTATGAATGTCGCTAGCCCAAGCTCATAGTCTATGTACTCGTAGATTACGCTAGCGTATATTGGTGGTATGTGCGAGCCATACACATCCCTATGCTCATGCCCATGCACAGCATCTGTGGAGAGCCTAGCCAAAGCCTATATCACCAGGTGCTTAATTAATTTAGCAAACTTTTTAAATTTAATCTCTATGATTCTCCCCTGCTCCAATGAGATGTGCCTCTACCAGCAGCGCCTTGGCCATCACTCTCTTCGGCTTTTCACAGTTCTTGTGCTTATTACTCTCTACACGTGTTCTAGTCTAGAGTATAAGAGGGCTGTCTACGCCATGAGCCAGGAATGCGTCTACATAACTACCCCAATATACTACCCAAACGACTTGCCTCACCTAGGCCATGCATACACAACTGTTTTAGCCGATGTTGTTAGCAGGTGGTCTACGCTACTCGGTTACGAGACATTCTTTTTGACTGGTACGGATGAGCACGGGCTTAAGCTTCAGAGGGAAGCTGAGAAGAGGGGGGTCAGCCCCAAGGCCTTTGTTGACCAGATGTCTGAGGTGTTTAAGGGGTACTGGAGGAAGCTTGGCATAGAGTACACCAGGTTCATAAGGACCACAGACCCAGATCACGAGGAGCTTGTGAGGAGAGTGATTGTAGAGCTGTGGAGCAAGGGCCTTGTGTACCCAAGTGTCTATAGGGGGTGGTACTGTGCTGCCTGCGAGAGGTACTACTCTGAGAGGGAGTATGCAGTTGTTAATGAGAGGCCGCACTGCCCTATTCACCAAAGGCCCTTGGAGTACGTAGAGGAGGAGACCTACTTCCTAAGGCTCTCACAGTACAGAGACTACGTAGTTAAAGTGCTTAGGGAGGGCAACGTTGTGTTCCCAAGGCAATATGCTGAGGAGGTCGCCTCTAAGATAGAACTAGAGGGGCTTCAGGACCTCTCCATAGCCAGGCCTAGGGAGAGGGTGAGCTGGGGTATAGAGCTCCCATTTGACACTAGGTTCACTGTGTACGTGTGGATAGACGCTCTGCTAAACTACCTCACTGGCGCAGGGTTTGCTGTGGATAGGGAGAGGTTTTATAGGCTCTGGAGAGGCTCCGTACAGATCATAGGCAAGGACATTCTCTGGTTCCACACAGCCGTGTGGTTCTCCCTACTAGCCATGCTAGGGCTCCCACCACCAAAGAAGCTAGTGGTGCACGGATTCCTAACCGTTAAGGGGCAGAAGATGGGGAAGTCGACAGGCAACGTAACATCAATAGACGACATGATTGCTAGGTACGGCTCTGCAGATGCTGTGAGATTCATAGTTGCAAGAGTGGCTAACTTCGAGAAGGATTCCGAAGTCTCTTGGGATATATACGACTCTATTTACTCAGGGGACCTTGTAAACAACTATGGAAACCTTGTGAGAAGGGTTACCAGCTTAGCCATAAAGCACCTTGGAGGAGTTGTCGAGAGGATTGTTGACGAGGCACATGCAAAGGTCGTCGAAGAGCTTGTTGTAAAAGCAATTGAACACTACAATAATATAAGGATAAGTGAAGCAGTCAAGGCAGCTATGGACATAGCCCACGAGACGAACGCATACCTCAATAGAGAAGAGCCGTGGGCAAAGGAAAAGCCTGTTAAAACCCTCTACACAGCGCTAGAGTCAATAAGGCTGACAACACTACTCCTTCAGCCAGCAATGCCAACAACATCAAAACAAATACTAGCTGCAATAGGGGTAGAGCCAGAGAAGGGCCTGAAACAGTTCGTGTTTGGCTACATAGAAAAGTACCACGTAAAAGAGTCTCCAATACCATTCAGAAAACTACCAAAAGCCTAAAGGCATAACAAACAAAAACTTTAACCCCCCAACACTACAAAACTAGAGAGAGAGCCGCCGTAGCTCAGCACGGTAGAGCGCCGGCCTCGTAAGCCGGTGGCCGCGGGTTCAAATCCCGCCGGCGGCTCCAAACAATTGTCAGATTTTCCACTTCAAAATAATTTGCCCTGTTTCAGTTCACATAATTCGCACAGCTTTGCATCAAGTGGTCATCAAAGTTGATGAGAAGGAGGTGGAAGCTGTAGGAGTATTTGTGACACTTGGCGGCCTTGTGCCAATGGTCATAGACAGACAATTCGTATTCATGCTAAGGGTGGTGTTAGCAGTGCAATACTCTTCATAGGTCGCGTGGTTGACCCACCTCAACAGGCGTGGTAGACCTTTAAGCATAAAATCATTTTTATGTATATGCACACTTCTCACAAGGCTACACCTATGTCAAGGCAATTGCGGCTACTGGGTGTTGAGTGTGGCTAGCAAGGGGTGGTCTCTTAATCCAAGGCCTGGGCTTCCTATAAGGATTGTTCTGCTCGTTGCCATGGCGCTGTTCTACCTCTATGCGTTGCTCTGGTGCTTGGCTAGGAGGGGTAGTGTTAGAGTTGAGAGCGCTAGTGATGTGCTTAGGGTTTTCTACTACGACTTTCTTAGGCTACGGAAAGAGGATGTCATAATTGTGAAGCTGACTAGTAGAGAACTTGTCGCTGTCTCTGTGAATCCATGCCCCATTCTCAAGCTCTCCCTCATCCTAAGGGTTGACACTAGGTACTCATGTAGGCTAGTGTCTGAGACTGTGTGCAGAAGGGTTCTGAAGTGCCTAAACCCCAGCCTAGCTTTTACCCGAGACTACAATTACATCAGGCCATATAGCAGTGGCTGTAGGGAGAGAATACGCCTTAGGAGTGGGCCCCCACGCTAAAGGGGGGCGGGGGACTCTGCTAGGAAGTTCACCAGCTCCTTGCACCTACCTTAGGTCCTCATCTGTAAAGCGTGTGAGTGAGGTAAGATTCTATGAAAATGAAACAGTAGAGCGCCTCTGCCTAGCGCTAACCACTTGGCAGAGTTGTTATGAAGGGAGGAGAGCCTGCTACAAGAGTTTTATGGAGAGCATTATCATGGATTTGAATAGCGAGGCACAGTGGGAGAGGTGTGAGAAAAACGCTTTTGATGAGCAAAACTCTATGGTTTTTGAACAGTTGCCCCAAGTATTGCTGTAAAGTCTTTTAGTATCCACGAGAACCTCGCTACACCATCAGATGTTCTAGCGCCCCACTCTGTGCCTATTTCCCACCCAAGTATGTAGTACTCTGATATGTCAAATGTCGCGAAGTTTGCTGAAGCTTTCACAAAGTCTATAGGGTTGTAGGCCACATATCCGCAGGTGTGCCTCCACCCCTTAGGCTTAAACGCTATGTACTGCCAGCCACCCCACGGAACGCTATCCATTCTCCACACCTCCCACTGAGCCTCAACAACAGTCCCGTTGAGGACTATTGGTATGGTTGCTTCGCCAACTTTGCCTCCTGCTGGGTTTAGGTTTTGGTTGAATAGCCACACCATGATCTCTAGGTCTCCATTGCCAGGGGCTCTGCCAAGAGACTTAGCTATAGACTCTCTAACGATCCACGCATCAGCAGCTATGTTGAAGTTCATTGATGGGTGGAGGTCCTTTATACATATGTAGAAAGAGATTGTGAATGGCGTGGCCTCTCTAACCTTCATTGGGAAGGGGATCCCCAGCCCATTGGCATAAGATGAGTGCCAAGGCTTTCTACCAATTATAATCTCTGGGTACCCATTTGTCCAGTCAGGTGGGTTCACATCTGATAGGTTTACATAGACCTCAATAGACTTCTTAGATATGTCTATAACTATCCTCTGCTCGCCTTTAGCACTTCTCATACTCCACGGGTTGATCTCCACAACCATATCTGAGCTGCCATCATCATTAAAATCGACCCTAGCCGAGGATTCGAAGGGGTATCTCAACACAGTTTGGCTTTGAGGAGCCACAGTAGTTGTCATAGTGGTGGTCACTGTCTCAACTTGTGTTACAGTTTCCATGTAAGCTGTGGTTATCGTTGTATGCTCAATTTTTGTAGTCGTGGACAGGGCTTGTAATGTCGCTGTATACAACAATGTAGAGGTGACAGTCCCATAGATAGCTGAGGTGACAGTTCTATAACTAGTCTCAGTGTGTGTGTACGTGACTGTTTGTGGTGTGGTTACAGCGGTTCTTGATGTGTATGCGTACCCTGAGGCAAAGCCTATTATGAGCATGGCTATAGCTATTAGTATGGAGGCCGCGGTCCTTAAATTCACTCCCAACACCTCAAAACACTAGAGTAAGGATCTCAAGTTATAAGCTAATGCTTAGTAAGCCAAAGGAGGTTTGCAAGGCTTTTAGCCTTACAAACATCACCTAATGTGAGGTGTATCAAGGTGCGCCTTCGCCTCTGTTATATGAGGTATAGTGTTGCTAGTCATCTTTGGTATTGTAGATGGATTAGCATTAAAAGTAAAATAGCTGTTGATAGGTAGTGTAGTTAACACTGCGTGCCTAGCTTATTGCCTGAGGTGTAGTTGTGGCTGTGAGGTGGTGGAGGGGCTTGCTGCAGAAATGGTTTAGCTCCATTAGCAGTAAGTATAGGGTTTTTGTAGTAGTGCTTTTTGTAGCCTCTCTTGGGTTATCCATCTACATTCACGTACCCTACCCCCCTGGTAGACCTCCTCCTCTGGACAACCTCGGGCTTCTCTACACAGATATTGTATATGGGGTGTTCGTGCCCAGGTTTCTAGACCCTGTCTCAACATATGGCTCTCTGGACTACGGTAAGGTGTCTGAGTATTGGTACAATATGCATGCAATTGAAAACCTTGTTTATGGTAGGCTTTACAGTGCTTCCCAGTGCCCCGTGCCCTACCGCGACTACAAGTTTGAGTACCCCCCTCTGGTCGCAGCCACCTGGTACCTATCAACATGCGCTGCATATCTCTACACATATCGCTTTATAAAAACCCCTAGCAACTTGCTAGAGTACAGAAGTGTTGTAGAAAGCTATGTTATTCCAATACACTTTGCAATTCAAGTAGGGGTGCTACTGGCATTCAGTGCCCTGACCACAGTCTACCTACACAAGCTTTTGCGGCTAGAGAACACCGCTATGAGACTTCTTCTCTTCTTCGTACTCCCCTCAACAGTGCTCTACATTACGTATAACTGGGATGTGATTGCCGCAGCACTCACTGTAATGTCCCTATACCTCTTTATAGAGAGCGAAAGTTCATCGAGGCGAGCACTACTAGCAGGAGTGCTCCTAGGGCTCGCTATAGCTACGAAAGTGCTACCCATGTTCATAGCCGTAGCCATACTCTACAACCTTCTCCAAAAAACGTATAAAGCACAAGAGGCCCGGGGCAGAGCCTGGCTCTATAGCGCTGGGCTGCTCATCTCCTCTGCCATCCCCTACGGCATTATAGTAGCACTGTGCCAAAAGGGCTTTAACGATTTCCTGAACCACCATTTAACATGGTACTGCGAGAACTGCCTATACCTACCACTTGTACAAGATATTTATAGCCATGTGCACAGAATTCTCTTCTTCTCGCTAGCAACAGTGGCAATTCTATCGATACTCGCAATAGAGGTGAGTAGCAGAGGAAAGCTGTACACAGTTGCCTTTCTAGCCCTCTCAGCGGCTATAATTTTCAACTACGTTTTCTCACCTCAAATGATGATCATGCTGACGCCCATAGCACTTCTAGCCCTTCCCCAAAGTGCGCTCATGCACTATGCTATTGCTGATGTTGCAAACGCTTTGATTATGCTGATGTTCTTTAAAGACTTTGACCTAAGGGCTTTTATATCAAAGTATATCAACATTCGCGTAGAGCATTCGCCATGGACGCTGGATTCCCCTGTCCAGTGGGCGGCGTTCATAAGAAACCTAATGCTACTAATAATATTTCTCTCAGTACTACACAGCGAGCTGAAAAGCATTGGCAGAGGTGCTAGCACCCCTGTGGGTGAGGCAGAGCCTCTGGAGAACGCCAAAAACAGTTAGAAACAGCGGGGATGAAGGGGGTAGAGTAAGAATCCTTCAGCTTTTAGAAATGACCTTCTTAGCCTCTTCTAAAATCTTCTTAACAGCGCAACTCTTACCCTCCTCAGCATAGCTTAGTGGAAGAGCCCCCTACACAATACAGTGCTCTGCTTTCTATTCACTGTAGTTGATACAACGTTTAGTGCAAATAAGGCTAGCGAAGCCCATGCACCAGCACCTTATAGACTCTATACTTGTGTTGCTAAGTATTGCTAGCCCAGTTGTGAACGCTATAAATGTTAAGACTGTGGTGAGCCCTACAAATGATGCTGCCGCAAAACCCCCTTACCATTCACTCACTTCAGCAAGCCACAGAATGGCCCCAAGAATAGCAAATGTTGATGCTAGTGCCACGGCCTTTGCAAACACATCACTAACTACTTTAAGCATCTCCCAAGAGTCCCACAGCGTGTAGCCATAACACTGCGCGTGGATCCCTGGAGTAATGAAGGTGAGCACAAATGTTGCAAGTGATGATAGAGCTCCTATACCTGCTGTTGCTACTAGCCCTGCTCTTCTACGCTTAAGTTGCACCGCTATTAGCAATACTGGGGGGACGTTTATTAAGTTGGTTTAGGTTAGTTTAGTATGAGTTGAGATAAGATTAGTGGTGCTGAGAAACTATTGAAACCTAGGGGGTTGCTCCAGAGCTTATAAGTGTTTCATAGCAGAAGAATAAACATTCACATAAAACATCGTGAAACCCAAAACAGTCACAAGGGCAAGGTTAGGGTTCTACGCACGAGCACCGGTAGGTAGAGGATACCATACTCTGAAGTAGTGTGTGCACTGGGCTTGAGACCCGAGGGAGAGAGGTTAGAGCTGTTATCTATGCCCGCATCAACTTCAGCGACTAGAGAAACGACCTCGAGGTGCAGGTGCAGTACCTTACAGAGCACTGTTGATCTAAAGGGTATAGAGTCGTTGACGTAGTCACAGATGTTGCTAGTGGGCTAAAGACAGATAGAAGGGGGTTGCTGAAGCTCCTTAACTACGCTGTGAACAGGCAGGTAGACGCACTTCAATTCAACGTGAGGCTTAATAGTAGGAATTTATCTTGGTTTGAGATGTTGTAAGCATTCAAATTCTCCACCTATTCATTGCTGAAAGCTATATTTAAGAGTTTATATACTATTTTGAATTGAAAGTATTCCAGTTGAGGGGCGAATGCATGAGGCTTTGGTCTATACATCCTATGTATCTAGATGCAAAAGGTTTACTGGCTTTGTGGAGAGAGGGATTGTTGGCCCAGAAGGTTTTACTTGGCTTGACAAAGGGCTATGTAAATCATCCTCAGCTAATTAGATTTAAAAATACATCTGATCCTATACTGTATATAGGTACATATCTATACTATGTATATCTTGAGGGTTTAGCAAGAGGCTACAGATTCAATGTCTCTAAGATAAAAGTCTACAACACTGGTGTTCAGCCCATCCCAGTAACAACAGGGCAACTACTGTATGAGTTTAACCATCTATTATCCAAACTCGCAAAACGCTCTCATAATGACTATATAAGGCTAAAAAGTGTTGTAAAAATAATTCCCCATCCAATATTCAAGCCAGTTCCAGGAGGTATTGAAGCTTGGGAGAAAGTTAAGTAGATAGCCAGTTTGGCTTTGAGTACCTAGAGTTCTTCTTCAACCAGTACGGGGTTAGAGTCGAGAGCTCCCTTTGCCGAGGAGGCCAAGGACGCCTACTGAGAGCTTGCAGAGGACTTGATGGAGGTAGTCACTAGCTCGCTGGAAAACTCTACGACATGAAGAAGAAAAGCTCGTGGAGGGCTTCAAAAGACTACTAGAGGAGGTCGAGAGGAGTGAGTGAAATTACTAAGACTGTGGTTGCTAAGTCTACCCCCTGCTGAGGAAGGTGTTCAGTGTCTTCACTGAGGGCTTGAGGGTATGTATAGGAACATTGTTGGGGCAGCTAACAATGTTCGCCACTAGAACCAGCACTACTAGCTTCACTAGGCTTAAAGCGCTGAAGTACAGAGAGCTGAGAGCATTGTACCCTCATCTAGCATCGCACTGCGCTTACACAGCATGCCAAGACGCCGCTACGAGGGCTAAGAGCTTCTCGAGGATGAAGAGGAGGGGCTTAGCGAGCAGAGAGCGCCCTGAGGTTAAGAGTATTACCATCTGGCTCAACGACCACCTGAGGAAGCCCAGGGGGTATGGAACCTACAACAGCTACTGCATAGACTAGGACTAGGTCGCTAAGCAAATTGTGTTTCACCACAGTTTATGTTGCTTTTAGTTAAAAGTAATAAGGTGTCACCTGCTTTGGTGCTGCCCTATGGAGCCCTATGTCGTGAGGTTTGTCGCTGTTGGTAGGAGAAAGGGGAAGACATCTATAGCTTCTCAGGTGATTGCAAAGCTAAAGTTGAGGGGATATGTTGTTGGCGTAGTGAAGCATGTTCATGGGGATGTTGATGTCGCTGACAAGGACAGCTATGTGTATAGAGATGCTGGTGCAGATGTCGTGGTCCTGTCGTCAGAGAGGGGCGGGGCTATCCTCATGACTAAGTGGGTTGATGACTTAAAGCACGCTCTGAGCTCCGTAAGTACACCTATTGTTGTTGTTGAGGGGTTTAGGGGTTCTGACATAGGCGATGCTGTGATTGTCGCTGAGGATCTGAAGGAGGTGGGGGAGCTGAGTAGGGGTGTGAGGAATGTTGTGTGTGCTGTAGTTAGAGAGAGTGTAGAGGGGTTTGCGCAAGGGCTTGAGGCAGAGGAGCGCACAGTAAAGCTCTTCGCATTCAGCGATGTCGAGAGGATTGTAGACCTCATTGAGAGCAGAGCCCTGGAGTTTATAGAGAGCCAAACAGCTAGGGCCAACTGCAGGTATTGTGGCTTTGAGACTTGCAGAGCCTTTGCAAAAGCGTTTGCAATGGGTAAAACCAGCTGGTGCCCTGTCGTTTCAGAGGTGAGGCTTACTGTAGATGGTAAGAGCGTTCCGCTAAACCCGTTTGTGAAAAGAGCTCTGAGGTCAACCATAGAGGGCTTTGTGTCTTCGCTAAAAGGGGTTAGCGAGTCTAGGAGAAAGATTATTATAGAGATAGAGTCCTAGAGCACTTTGGGTGCAGCGCGGTGAGCACAAGGATAACACTGGAAGAGCTTTTGAACCTTGATTACACATCTGTTGAGAGCTACCTATCAAACTTCCTGAAGAGCGTCTTGAAGGCCTCTGGCAAGGCCGGTTTTGTTGTTGGTGTAAGTGGTGGTGTGGATTCTGCGACTGCCTACACACTAGCTGTAAGGAGTGTTGGTGTAGAGAGGGTGCTGGCAATAATAATGCCTGATAGGGATGTCACCCCCGCTGAGGATGTTGATGATGCTGTGGATCTAGTGGAGAGCTTTGGGGGTAGGTATGAGTTTGTTGAGATATCGAATATTGTGCGCTCCTTTGCCGAGAGCATGCCCACCGCTGGCAAGCGCATTGATAGAGTAGCGCTAGGCAATCTGCGCGCTAGGGTAAGGATGTGCATCCTCTACTACTACGCAAATGCCCTAGACATGCTTGTTCTTGGGACAAGTGATAGGAGTGAGTACCTGCTAGGCTACTTCACAAAGTATGGTGATGGTGCTGCTGATGTTGCCCCCCTAACAGTGTTGTTCAAGTCCCAGGTGAGGAGGTTTGCAGCGCACATGGGGGTCCCAAAGAGGATTGTGGAGAAGCCCAGTTCTCCAAGGCTTTGGCAAAACCACTTAGCTGAGGAAGAGATTGGTGTAAAGTATGAGGACGTGGACCTCGTGCTCTTCGCATTTCTAGACCTGGGGCTGCCTGTTAACCAGATTCCTGCTGTAACTGGTGTAAGCGAGGTTGCTGTGAAAAAGGTTTTGCAGATGTACTCTTCCTCGCTGCATAAGAGGTTAGGAGTTGTAATGCCAGATGCAAAGCCCTTGACAGAGGTGCTCGTTTCAAGAATCCTATCAAGAATTAGAAGGGCAGGCATCTGAATCCTGAGGGTGCTTTTGCCTCAGCACTTAAAAATTTTGAATGGCCTTAAATCTTACTTAGTGCTACAAAATGAATTTGGTGAGTTCCCTGAATTTTACGCACACCCCTCGTGAGGAGTTGGAGGCCCTGCTTAACATAGCTCTCCTACAGGATCTTGGCGAGCCCCTGAAGGCCATCTTCCTCTACACGTATGTCGAGAAGATTTCTGCAGAGGTTGTAGAGGTTTCTGGCGAGAGAAAGTTGAGGAGGCTTCTCTGCAGGATGTCATCTAAGAGGAGGGTTGGTAGAGCCCTAGCTATTCTTAGGAGGGAGGGTGCTCTATCTGAGGATGAGTATAGAGAGCTGAAGAGAGCTTTCAGAGCTCTCAGGTGTGTGAGAAACTCTTTTCTTCACAGGGTTTGCAACGAGGAGTGCCCCGCCATAAGCTTCAGCGATATTGTGAACGCTGTTCAGCTCTATACCTCGAGGACAAGAGAGTACATTTCTAAGATGCTTATAAGCTGGTCAACAGTTTAACACCTGTTGCACAAGATGAGCAGTGGGAAAGTTTTAAAGTGCTCTCTTTGTGAAGAGCCTGCTGTTACAGTTGTGCGCTATGCTAAGCTAAGGCTCTGCAGAAAGCACTTCACGGAGTTTATCTGCAAGAGGGTTTTGAAAGCGATTGAAAGGTACAGGCTTGTGCAAAAAGGCTGGAGGGTTCTGGTGGCTATCTCAGGTGGCAAGGACAGCGCCGCCCTGCTCCACATACTCACAGTGCTTTCAAAGCAACTAGGCTTCGAGGTTATAGCACTGCACATAGATCTTGGAATAGGGGAGTACTCTAGGAAAGCTAGGGAAGCTGCTGAAAAGCTTTGCAAAGGCCTTGAAGTGCCCCTGATCATGCTAAGCTTAGGGGAGCTGCTCGGTGCTGGCATACCTGAGCTAGCTGCTAAAAGTAGGAGGCCTGCTTGCAGCCTCTGTGGCCTAGTGAAAAGGTATTTGATAAACGCTGCTGCGGTTGAGCTCAGAGCGCGTGCCATAGCCCTTGGCCACCACCTCGACGACATGCTGCCATATATTGTGAAAAACTTTGCCCTGCAAAGCCTTAGTGAGATAGGTAAGCTAGGTCCTAAGACAGAGTCTGGAGAGTTTTTTGTTGGGAGGATAAGGCCTCTCTACGAGGTTTCAGAGAGCGAGACCACTCTCTACACACACCTCTGCAACCTTCCAGTTGTTGAGGAGAGGTGCCCCTACTCAGTGAGGGGGGAGAGCTTGGAGAAGGAGATTAGGGAGTTTCTGAATAGTGTTGAAGTGAAGAGGCCGGGCTTTAAAATAGCTTTTGCAAGAGCTGTTGCTAAGAACATAGGGTTCTACAGAAAGGAGATGACAAGTGCTACAAATACCTGTAGGCACTGTGGAATGCTGACCTCTGGTGATGTATGTGCTTTTTGCAGGCTTACAGAGAGACTCTTAGGCAAGCCCATGGGCCTCGATGTGAGGAGCTACATTAAGAGGGTATCAGCTAGTGTGAAGCTAAGCTGAGCGCCCATGTTGATAGCCATAAGCAAGAGCCTCTTTGAGTATGTGGTGAGGGAGTGTACATACACTGAGGTCGAGAAGGTTTTCCTAGCTGTGGGGGTTGTTGAGGAGGGTGTTACAAGAGTTCTCGAGGTGGTGGAGTGTAGAAATGTTGCAGAAAACCCTAGAGTAGAGTTTGTTGCAGAGCCCCAGTGCATGTACAGAGTGTTTAAGTATGCTGAGGGTAAGGGGCTGGATATAGTAGCACTAGTGCACAGCCACCCAGCACCGCCACACCCAAGCGCTCTAGACATTAAGGGTATGAGGCTCTGGGGCACGCCATGGATTATAGTGGACTCGAGGAGCGGTAGCGCAAAGGCATGGATACTCAAAAACGGGGTTACAGAAATCCCTATTCAGGTAGTGTGATGAGTGTGGTCGTAGCTGAGCAGTGATGATAGGCGGGCTTGCCTGAGCACAGGGCGCTTATCTCGTTACGCAATGCTCTTAGCCATTACTATGTAGTGGTTTACCCTGTGTATCCCAGGCACTTGCGTGTAGAAAAAGAGGTGCTCTGTCCACGGTATCACAGCCTCTGTGTATCCAGCGAGCTTCAGCTCTTGAAGAGCCTTGAAGAGGAGCGCTGTCCCAACCCCTCTCTTCCTCTCCGAGGGATCGACACCTATGGGGCCAAACTGGTTTGCTCTTGTTGGCGAGTAGGCTGAAAACCCAAGTAGCTTGCCACTAGCCTCTGCCACGAGCACTGTTGGAGGTGTGTTTTCAAAGGCCAGCCTCACCTCTACCCTCCAGAACGGTATGCCAGAGGTCTTGCCAGCCCATGTGCTCACACTCTCTGCTTCCTCAACCCTGCATCTCCTAATTACAACTCCCTCGCTAGCAAGCCTCTCCTCAAGCCTTGCAACTCTCCTTGGGTAGGAGAACTGCGTTAAGTCCACGTAGTAGTTCACAGCCTCCTCTCTCTTTGAGTAGCCAAGCTCTTCAAAAAGCTCTAGGTAGTCCTCATAGAGGATGTTTACCCCGGGCATGTAGTAAAACGGTGGATAAGCGTAGAGTACAACAGTCCTCTTACCCCTACCCCTGGCTAGCCTCTCAAGCCCCTTCATGAGGTCTAGAAACACCTCTCTCCACAGCCCCCTTCCCAGCGAGGCGTCTACAGCAAAGCCCTTGACCCACATAACCTCTCTAAATCCATCCACAGCCTCCTTAGGTTCACGCACAATCTCACTTGCAAATAGAAAAGCCCTTGCATAGCCCCTTGCATCTATGGAGAAGAGCATTAGCTCTTCATCTATGTTTGGATCCCTAAACAGTATTTTCTTAAAAGCCTGGTAATCCACAGCATCGCGAGGAAAAGCACTGTTATGCAGTCTATGAGCCTCCCCAATGAGGCTCTCATCCCTTAGCTCTCCATAGGTATGGGTACTGAGCTGCATACGAAGTTCACAGTAAGAAGCGCCTTTCCACAGGTATTTAAATGTAACACTTATAAGTGGGTAGTGCACTAGAGCTAAGCAAAGGATTTTATTGAGTGCCTACACGCACCTCACCACAGCTCTGTGTAGACAAGTAGCAGTAGCGCTTTCTAATGAGGTGGTGCCATAGATGCCACTAGCAATTGTTGTCGGCGGGTTCTTTGGCGATGAGGGCAAGGGCAAGGTGGGTGCATACCTAGCCCTAGCAGACAAGCCCTCAATAGCAGTTAGGTGCGGCTCTATAAACGCTGGGCACACTGTGAGCTTCAGTGGCAGGGTGTGGAGGCTTAGGCTAATACCCACATTCTTTGTAAACAGCTCCACAAAACTAATGCTAGCTGCAGGAGCGCTCCTGAGACTCGACGTGTTTTTTAAAGAGGTTGAGGAGACGGGGGCTAAGGGTAGGGTGTATGTGGATAGAAATGCTGGTGTAATTGAGGAGAGGCATGTTGAGGCTGAGAAAAGCGATCCCTTCCTAGTTAAAGACGTGGGCTCCACTCTCCAGGGCGTGGGGTTCGCCATGGCTGATAGGGTTCTGAGGAGGCTTAGGCTAGCGAAGGACTTTGAGGTTTTAAAGGAGTACCTAGCTGACGTGGCTCTGGAGGTTAATGAGGCTCTTGACAGAGGTGAGCTTGTGTACATAGAGGGCGTTCAGGGGACGTTTCTAAGCCTATACCACGGCACCTACCCCTACGTCACGAGTAGAGATACTACTGCCCCCGCTTTTGCTTCTGAGGTTGGGGTTGGCCCTAAGAGAGTTGACCACGTTGTGGTTGTCTTCAAATCCTATGTTACGAGGGTTGGGGGAGGGCCACTAGAGGGGGAGCTACCTATAGAAGAGGCAGAGAAGATGGGCTTAGTTGAGGTAGCCACCGTTACTGGTAGGAGAAGAAGGGTTGCGCTTTTCAATACCCAACTTGCGAGGAGGGCTATTATGCTAAACTCTGCTACACAAGTAGCGTTAACTAGGTTGGACACCTTGTACCCCCAGGATAAGTGTGTTAGGGAGTGGAGCAGGCTCTCTAGAGAGGCTAGGAGCTGGGTGGAGGCTTTAGAAAAGGAGCTAGGGGTCCCGATAACGGTTATTAGTACTGGCGAGGATGTCTTGTGCACTGTTGATAGGAGGAGGGAGCTGGGGCTCTGGTGGTGACCCTTGGAGAAAAGCTATGATGTGGTTGTGGTTGGGGGTGGGGTAGCGGGGCTCTTTGCAGCATACGAACTAGCTACTCACAGCTTAGGTAGGCTTAGAGTAGCTGTTGTGGAAATGGGGAGCGGGAACCCCTTTAGGGCATGCCCAATGCTGAACCTAAAGAAGCTTGCTAGGGATAGAGACTGCGTGCTGTGCAAGCCGTGCAATGTAATGACAGGCATTGGTGGTGCTATAACGTTTAGCAGTGGTACAATGAATCTGAGGCCCGATGTTGGAGGGGATTTGGACAAGCTACTTGGGAGTTGGGAAGAGGCTGAGAAGCTCATACACTACGTTGATAGTGTGCTTGTGAAGTTCGGCGCCCCAAACAACCTATACTCAATAGACTCTGAACAGGCATCAGAGCTTGAAAGGCTTGCGGCTAAAGCTGGTGCAAAGTTTGTTCCAACTCCTCAGAGGCTCATAGGCTCTGAGAACATGCCGAAGGTCATTGCAAGCATGCTTAGCTACCTGAGGGAGAGGGGTGTGGCTGTGTATGAGTATACGGAAGCTGTTGACATAGTGCCTGAGGGCAATTTAATAAGGGTTGAGGCTCAGAGGGTAAAGATCCTTGGCAACTACCTCATCATAGCCCCTGGTAGGGTCGGCGCTGAGTGGTTTTCCCAGCTAGCCAGAAGGAGGGGTATAGACATTGAGCCAGGGCCTCTCGACATAGGGGTTAGGGTAGAGGTCCCAGCGTACGTGACAGAGCCTATAACAAAGCTTGTTAGAGACCCAAAGATAATAATGTACACAAAGAGCTACGATGATAAGGCTAGGACCTTTTGCACAAACCCAAATGGCCTTGTGGTTGAGGAGAGGTACCCTGACGACTCTGTTGGGGTAAATGGAGAGAGCTTTGCATCTATAAGGACTAAGAACACAAACTTTGCCCTACTCATAACAGTAAGGCTTACAGATCCCTTTGAGGACACCGTCGCCTATGGCAAGAGCATTGCGCGCTTAGCAACTAAGCTTGGTGGAGGCAGGCCTATCATACAGAGGTTTGGTGACTTAGAGGCTGGGAGGAGGAGCACGTGGACGAGAATTGAGAGAAGCGTTGTGGACCCCACGCTAAAAACAGTCACACCAGGGGACATAGCCATGGCCTACCCCTACAGAGTTGTTGTAAACATCATAGAGGCCCTCAAGAAGCTGGACATAGTAATGCCTGGCATTGCCTCTTCGCAGACCCTGCTCTACGCACCGGAAATAAAGTTCTACAGCATTAAAGCTAGGGTGACAAGAGAGTTAGAGACCACAGTTAAGAACGTGTTTGTAGCTGGAGATGGTGTTGGGCTCTCGAGGGGGATGAACGTTGCTGCAGCAACAGGTGTTATAGCCGCTAGGTCCATACTCTATAGAGAGGGCATAGATTTTGAGAAGCTCCTTGAGGAGCCGCAGGCAGTGTGATGATGGGCTTAAGCTCTGACAAGTGATGAGAATTGCACATGCTGACCCCCTAGCCCCTGCAGAAAGCTGCCATGTTTAGTGGCGAGGGCTCTACACCTTTTTTAGGCGTTGTTGCTCCCTCCTCAACCCTCTTCAATGCTATTGAAAGGGGCTGCGCATCCAGGGCTATTGTCATTGCGTAGACTGCTAGCCCCGCCCACCTGCCCCACTTAGACTTTAAAAATGCTTCCACAGTGCTCGCCTTACGCGCAACTCCATAAACCTTTGAGACTAGGGCTGTGACCCACCTATCCACTGGCGGAAGGCTGTACCTCCTAAACGCTAAGATCATTGCCAGCCTAGCCACATAGCTTCCTACATGCGGTAGTTGTAGTAGCTGCCTCTCTACGTCGCTATCGAGCATTGCGCTCAGCCTCTCAGAATCAAGAGCCCCGCTAGCAAGAGCTTCCGCCGTCTTTAAGATCCCCTCAGCCCTAAAGCCCGCGCCGCTCTTAATAAGCTTCTCAGGTTCTTGTAGCACCTCCTCTGGCTTAGGGGGCCTCAGGACCCTCTTGCCCTCGACAAAGACCTCCCTCCCATAGCTATTCACAATTCTGTGCAGGATCCCCCACCCCTGCTTAAATGTGGTAGCTTTTTGACAGTGTGCAACGAGTAGAGCCCACCAGAGGCTTGAAGCCCTAGGCCTCCAACCTCTAAACTCTTCTGCAAAGCCTTTTAGAAGCCTGTCTTTACGCGCTATAGTGAAAAACTCCTCTAGGTTTTCATCTACACCCAAGGCCCACCTAAGCATCTTCACGAGATTTCCTCCGCAGTCCTCGGCATATATCTTGAAGCAACCGCTGACATCAACAACTGCAACAGCGTTGCTATCTAGAAACACGTAGGCTTGCAAGTCATTGAGCCAGTAGCAAAGGTTGTAAACGCTAAGCGTCTTCCTAAAGTCGATAGCCTCTGTAAAACACCCACTTGCGCACTGCTTTAACACAGGGCTCTGCCCTCAGCGTATGTACAGTACACTAGGTGCTAAATAGCTATGGGCCACTGCAGTAGGCTCTAGAAACTCTGTTCACTATCTGCACTCCTAACTAAAGACTCTTATTCTGAGAACACGCACTTACCTTCTTGCACAGGGGTTTGGGTAGTGGTCGTGAGAATTGGTGTTGATGGTGTTGATGTTTTGATTAAAGACCTCTTTTTGGTGTTTGCCGATGGCTCTACAGCTCTGTGCGGTAGTGCCTCTGATGAGGGGGTGGCGAGCTTTGCCTGCGGCCCTGCAAAAATGCTTCTCGCAGTTAGTAATGGTGTTGTGGCTGTCGAGGTCTCTTCCCCTGCCCCGCTAAGCAGCTTATTCATCGGAGGCTTTTCACTAAGTGTAAAAGGTGTTGAGAGGGTCTTAGCCCTATCCCTGCACCCCGGCTTTGCATCTGTTTACACCAACGCGTTTGGGTACTACAACGCCTTGGCTGTCGACAGGAGGCCTAGTGTTGAAAAGCCTTCCGACGCCCCAGCGTACCCACCTAGGGTTAGCGATATAAGCCACTTTGACTTTGTCAGGGGGTTCCCCTGCTGGGCCTACCCATCCATAGCAACCCCTAGCTCAGTACCCCCCTACACAATACTCGCCCTACTGGACCTAGGCGGCGTGTTTGGGGCAGTTGCTACTTGGAGCGGTGGTAATCTAACAGCTTACATTGGTGAAGAGCTGAGGGTAAAGCTTTTTGCAGGTTCTCAGAGAACAAGCATTAAGAGGAGTGTTGTGGCAACTCTTGCTTTTGATAAAGACCCGTACAAGGCTGTTGAGAAGACTGTTGAGAGAGCTTCTACAGCTCTTCCTGTGAAGCTGAGGAGATGTAAGAAAGAGCCTGCGTACCTTAGGTACCTCGGCTGGTGCTCATGGAACGCCCTCCTCACAGAGGATTTGAGCCACGAGAATGTCGTGAACATTGTGAAGGGCTTGATTGAGAGGGGTGTGCCCATAAAGTGGGTTATTGTTGATGATGGGTGGCAGAAGGAGGTTCTTAAGGGAGGTCAGTGGTTCTCAAGGGTCTTAGCTGAGCTAGGAGCTAGTGAGAAGAAGTTTCCCGAGGGGCTTAGAAAAGCTGTTGAAGAGCTCAAGGGGCTAGGCATAGAGTTAACAGGTTTGTGGCACACTATAAACATTCACTGGAGCGGTTTTGAAAAGCCTGTTGCTGAGGAGCTTGGGGTAGAGGGCTATGAAAACCCTGTTGCTGACTCCCTTGTACCACCACCTCAGCTAGACAAGGCCATAGAGCTCTACACAGCCTTCCATAGGTGGGTTAAGAGCCAGGGCTTTGACTTTGTCAAGGTCGATAACCAGTGGGCTATACACGCACTGTACCAAGGGCTTTACACTGCTGCTGAAGCCTCTAGAAACATTCAGCTAGCTCTACAGCTAGCAGCACAAGTGAATGGCTTGGACATCCTGAACTGCATGTCCATGGCACCAGAGGACTACAGCAACTACTTCGCTAGCAACTCAATGAGGGTTTCAATAGACTACGTACCGTTTTGGAAAGCAGATGCAAAGCTCCACACTATTTTCAGTGTCTACAACTCCCTATTCTTTAGTCACTTAGCTTACCCAGACTACGACATGTGGATCTCCTACGACCCCTACGCCAAGATACACGCCATAGCTAGAGTGTTTAGCGGGGGGCCTGTGTACATAACTGATAGACACCCTGAGAAAGCAGACCTCGGTTTACTAAAAATGATTGTGCTTCCAAGTGGAGAGGCTGTGAGAGTTGATGAGCCAGGCCTCCCCACAAGGGACATACTGTTTAGAGACCCGTACAACGAGAGGGTGTTGCTAAAGATAGCCTCTAGGTCTAGGCATGCGCATGCTGTAGCTTTGATGAATGTGAATAGAGAGGGTGTTGAGATAGAGGATGAGGTGTCACTAGAGCTCCTCCCCCACCCTGTGGAAGAACAGCTCTACGCATACTACATGGTGTTCTCAGGAAAGTGGGGCGTTGCATCAGCTAGGGATGTGCTGAGGGTCTCGCTAAAAGAGCTAGAGGCTGAGGTCATAGTCTTTGCACCACTGCGAAATGGTAAGGCAGTGATAGGGCTGAAGGAGTACATACTCCCACCACACCCAATAGAGCTTACCAATGCTGGCAACAGGCTCTGCATTAGATCTAGGGCTAGTGGAACCCTGCTATATGTTGAGGATAGCTCGCTGAGGCAAGCTGAAGTGCAGAGGGGAGGCACCTTACTCCTCTAGTGCATGCTTCACCACTTGCGAGAAATAAAAACGATTGAGGTGTGAAGGTGAGAGGCGCCGCTCTCCTCTCGCCTTAGCTTAGGGGCTGCGCTCCTCTTTTTCTCGTCTGCGTGAGCGTCAGTATTGCTGTCACTATGGATAGTGATAGTGACGCTACTGCTATGTAGCTCAACAGCTGCACTCTACTACTTACCTCTCTCAACTTACTATTTACCTCCCTCAACTCTCCTGAAGTCCTGATCTCAAGCTCCTCTACACTACTGTTAACACTGCTCACCAAGTCCCTTAGCCTGTCGAGGCTCTTTGAAAGCTCCTCGCTTTTGCTACCCAACTTACTTACTGATTCATTTAGATCTCTAATAGCTCCCTTAAGCTCTTCACTTACAGCGACCTCGCCATCCGCGGGCTTCTGAGCAACTATACCTAGGACTACTGGGTAAGACACAAAGGTGTTATTCACATAGAGCTTTAGCAGAGCTACAACCTCTGCTTCTGTTGCATTGAGTAGCTCTGGCTTTATCCACACCCTGAGCACACCACTTGCCAAGGTGCTTACATTGACTACCCGCACCCTTGCACTACCTTTCACCACACCCTCTATCGCTAGCTCATGCAGGGAGATGTTTAGAGGCGAGTACACGTCTATGTAACCCTCTACACCAGATACATAGCGCTCGCCCACCCTCACAAGCAATGGGAGCATTCCGTACTTCACCTCAACACTCACCTCCCTCACAGGCTCTGGGGTAGTTATGTAGAGCTGAGTGGATAGTGTTATCGTGGGGTTTGAGAAGTCGTATAGCACTAGATCGTACCAGCCGCTAGCCGCATAGGGTGTTACAATACTCACCTCATACCCTCCCCTAAGGTTGGAGGTGTCTAAGCACATTATGTTGCCACCTAGGTTAAGTGTTATCAGATCCCCTATGCCTATGCCCAGCACAGCTACGTCTAGGCTTGCGCCTGCAGACACATTAGCATTTCTCACAAGTAGAACTGGGTTCACATAGAGAAGTGTTTTAGCGTAGTAAACAGTGTCACCCTTTAAACCAACGGCGAAGACCTCATTACCCTTATGGTGCGTTGGGGGCACAATAACTTTCACCACGTTCTCAGGGCTAACCCCACCTCTGAACACCTCTACACCTGCAATGTGCATGGAGAGCTGGAGCTCCTCGCGCAAGCCTTGCACAACTAGCCCTACTGATGACAAGGGTGTTGCAGATGTTGGGTAAGTGTACATCTTAAGCTCTTCAACTGCGTAGCCCAGGGCCTTTGCAATAGCCTTAAATGCGTTTACAAGCCCACGACCAGCCCCTGTAGAGGAGAGCTCTTCTGCTGACTCAGCCAAGGTGCTGTAGACCTTTGAAACCAGCTCAGCCCCCCTCAAACCCCTTTCATAGATGATTTTGCTCACAATCCCAGCTACAGCAGCTACAATTGGTGTTGATGCGCTTGTGCCACTACCAATCGCAATTAGCCCGCCTGGCCAAGCACCAGGAACATCAACCCCTGGTGCAACTAAGTCGGGTTTTGCATAGGTTTTTGGGTACCGCCCTCCAAATGGCCACGTCGCTGGAGGCTCTGGCCACTCAACCTCCTCATAGCTACTGAACCACGCTACATCATCATCGAAATCCGTCGCCCCAACGCCTATGACACCCCATATGTTTCCTGGGTTAGAAGATGTGTAGGGGCCATCGTTGCCTATTGCCGCCACAGGGACTATGCCACTCTGTATAAGCTTTGCTATGGCTGGGAGAAACACATTAGAGTAGTTCCCGCTAGAGCCGAAGCTCATGGATACCACAGCCACTCTGCCAACGTTAATCGGGTTGCCCATACAGTCAACTGGTTTAAGAGCCCAGTCCAAGCCTGCTAGAACTTGTGCTGCTGTGCCGTAGCCTGCTGGTAGCACAAGCGCTACTATCACATTTGCGCTGGGGGCAACACCAAACACATAGCTCTTGCCATCACCACCCACTGCTACGCTCGCAACCCAGGTCCCATGACCGTAGGTATCGTGAGGCGCTGAGCAAATGGGCTTGCCCTTCCTATCAAACTCTATCCAACCACCAAGCTTCCCCGCTATGAGTGGGTGTGTTGGGTCTATACCTGTGTCTAGCAGAGCTATTGTAACACCACTCCCTAAAGTGTTGAAGTACCTCCAAACAAGGTCCGCCCCCACTCTTGAGACAGCCCAAGACCAAGCATATGAGGTGTTTGTGTACCAGCCGCTAGCCTGCGCCACCTTATTTAAAGGGCCCAGGACTCTGAATGAGGCTAGGGTTGAGCTTATAGAGACATTGATGTTTGGAGCTGTGTAAAGCCCAGCGCTCCTCAGAGCCTCCTCAGCTCCACTAGGGCATAGGACTAAAGCCGCTTTGATATTCCAAAAAACATTTTCAATTTCACAGCCAGCACTCCTCACGTACCCAAGCTCTTCTACAGCATTGAAATACACAATGATTTCTTTTACAAGTGCTGTAGAGGCCTGCAGGCCGTGGCTAGGCACTACAGATGCGAGTGCATGGAAACAGAGCGCCCAAAGTATTACCCATGTAAGGAGCTTTTTCATGGGCTCACCATAAGCAGTTCTAGTATTAAAACTTTTATTTTGGTAATATAAGTATTGCTTGGTGCACATTATTGAGTCCAACTGTAACAGTTGTTGGAAGTACTCACATGGATTTCTACATCCACTTACCAAAGCTCCCAAAAGAGGATGAGACAGTCATAGGGTATGAGTTTAAGATGCGCCCAGGGGGTAAGGGGGCTAACCAAGCAGTTGCAGCAGCAAGACTAGGCGCAAAGGTGTTCTTTGTTGGTAGAGTTGGTAACGATTTTATAGGGCCAATGCTTTTGGAGAACCTCAGGAGCAACAATGTTGACGTTAGCTACGTTACTGTAGACCAGTCAACGCATACTGGTGTAGCATTCATTTTACTCAATTCAAGGGGGGAGAACATGATTGCTGTTGCGCCAGGTACTGATAGCAGAGTCTCCACAGAGGATGTTGACAGGGCGTCGCAAGCAATAAGAGCCTCGCAAGCCCTGCTCCTCCAGCTCGAAATACCTATAGAGACTGTTGCCTATGCTGCTAGGAGGGCTTGGGAATCAGGTGCCGTGGTTGTGCTCAACCCTGCCCCAGCTAAGCCCCTTCCAGAGGAGGTCTATAGGTATGTGCACGTCATGACGCCGAATAGAGTTGAGCTCGCTATGCTTGCAGAGGGTAAGCAGTCTCAGAGTCAGAGCACGGGGTTAAGCGATGTTGTGAAAATGGCTCATGCACTTGTGGACAGGGGTGTGAAGAGTGTTGTGGTAACGCTAGGTAGGGGTGGGGCGCTTGCTGTGACACAGAATAGTGCTGTTCACATACCCGCCTTTGAGGTCTCCCCAGTTGTGGACACAACTGGTGCAGGTGATGTTTTTACAGCTGCTCTCGCAGTAGCTCTTGCGGAGGGCAGGGGAATAGATGAGGCATGCTTATTTGCAAACGCAGCTGCTGCAATAAAGATTACCAGGTTTGGCGCTCAATCAGCTCCCACAAGGGTTGAGGTAGAGAGGCTTGTAGCATCTGCAAGAGTTGATGTGAGGAAGCTAGAGTAGTGCTTGCTACTCAAAGCCTATTTACCTTTCTCGGCAAAGCACTCTTCTAGGCTAGGTGCCTCTCCATGGCTGTTAGTACAGTGCTTTTCGATGTTGATGGGACTCTCGCACTACTCCCTATTGACTGGGGCGGCATTCTAAGGCTTGTTCAGGTTGAGAGCTGCTCTGCTAACAGCTTTCTGGGCTTTGTCTACAAGTGCCATGGGACAGAGGCTTTTTGGAGAGTGCACAGAGTTTTGAGGGAGCTAGAGCTAAGGGCTGTGAACAGCCTGGTTATCCTAGATGACTCACCTAATTTGGTTAAGAAGCTGTGCAAAAGGTATTCACTAGGGTTTGTCACTATGCAGTGTAGAGAAGCTGCTGACGCTCTTCTGAGCAAGCTTGGGCTGAGCAGCTGTGCAAAAGTGGTGTTAGCTAGGGAGAGCGCTAGGAATAGGGTTGAGCAAGTGGCAAAAGCCGTGAAAACCCTGGGGGTGGAGCCCAGTGAGGTGCTTTTCATAGGGGACAAGGTCTTGGACGGTTTTGCGGCCTACGTTAACGGAGCTAAGGCTGTTGTCGTGCTGAGGGGGGGCACATGTGATAGGGTTAGCGATACTGATTACATTACAGAGGACCTAGAGGCGCTGGGGATACCTGTGGTAAAGAGCCTTGGAGAAGCGCTTGAGCTCTCTGCTAAATTGGGGTGGATCGAGCCTCCATGACCATTACCAGGGTTTTCCATGTCGACCCCCTGAACCCTAATCAAAAGGCTTTAGAGCACTGCTGCGAGATTCTGAGGAGCGGGGGGATAGTCGCTTTTCCAACAGAGACTGTCTACGGCCTCGGAGCGCTTGCCTCCAGTGGGGAGGCTGTTAAGAAGGTTTTCCTCGCTAAGGGGAGGCCTGCCGACAATCCACTGATAGTGCACATAGCTAAGCTTGGGCAGCTCTACGAGGTTGCCGAGGGTATTCCTGAGGATGTGCTAGACGCTGTTAAGACCCTTTGGCCAGGGCCCTTCACAGTGCTCCTAAGGAAAGGCCCTTGCGTAGCCAAGGAGGTTACAGCAGGGCTATTAACAGTAGCTGTGAGAATGCCTGCACACCCAGTGGCATTGAAGCTAGTAGAGTGCGCAGGGCCAATAGCAGCGCCTAGTGCAAACATCTCTGGAAGGCCAAGCCCGACAACAGGCTTTCACGTAATGGTGGACATGTTTGGGAGAGTAGATGCAATTATAGATGCTGGGGAGACGCTATACGGAGTAGAGTCCACAATTGTAGACACTACAGCAAAGCCCTACAGGGTTCTGAGGCCAGGAGCCCTACCCATAGAGAAGCTTGTTGAGGTGCTGAGGCAGGAAATTGCCGTACCAGAGCAGGCAAGGGGCTTGCAAGAGTATGAAGAGGCGCTGGCGCCGGGGATGAAGTATAAGCACTATTCTCCGGAAACCCCCATAGTGCTTGTGGAGAGCCCTAACCCCGCCAAGGCTATTGAGAGCCTTGTGGAGAAGCTGGGGAGGAGTAGTGAGAAGCTCGCCCTCGTGGTCTCCAGGGAGACTGCTGAGAGCTTAAAACTCGCAACAGCTAAGCTAATCACGTACGGCTCGAGAGGAAACCTCTTTGAAGTTGCGAAAAACCTCTTCAAGGTGCTGAGAGAGCTAGACTCTATTGGCGCTAACTTAGCGGTTATAGAGGGTGTTGAGGAAAAGGGGCTTGGCCTAGCCGTGATGAATAGGCTGAGAAAAGCTGCAGCAAAGATCATAAAAGTTTGAGTGTAGCTTATTAGCGATAGAAGGGTATAGCCCCTATGAGCTCAACGCCAACAGTGAGATCTGCGTCATTTGTGTTACCACTTTGGTAAGGGTCTTGAAGCACTACCGCTATCCAGTACCTACCAGCCCCTGGTATTGGTACGTATACTGTTTGCGATAGCTTTACAAAGTAGTTGTCTCTCCCAAAGTCTGTCACATAGGTTTTGTGGTAGTTGCAGATCTCCTGATACCTATACTCCCTAACAATGTACTCATTCCCTTCATCGTCTAGGAGGACAACCCTCAAAACCCAGTCCGTCCTATCAATATCCTCAAGCTGGTTAACATCTGGATAAGAGTTGTCGTGAAACAGTATGTTCATGAATAGAAGAACGCCAGAGTACTCAGAGCCGTCTATAGAGCCATCCTTGTTACCCAGGGCCTTCCCTATCTGCAGAAGCCTTAGCACAAGCGGCTGCGTGCTGTAATCACTATAATCATTTGCTCTGCCTGTCTCCCCCGGCCACAAATCATTAATCTTATTGCGGTCTCCATAGTAAACATCCTCTGTTACGAAGACAATGTCGTTCACGCCATTGCCATCAACGTCCCCCACGTATATGTATGGATAGTAGCTAGTCTCTCTCGTAGGGCTCTGCGAAGAGGACATCCTCATGAAGTTTGCCACGTAGCCTGCAACCCCGTTAAACTCTATTCTTAGGTTAAGCCCCGAGTCGACGCCGTAGTACCAAAAGCCTACTGCTGGTAGCGAGACGCCGCTACAGTCCTGCGGATTAGTTGATGAGCATGCTATCACCTGGTTCCCTCTCCAAATCTTTACACACCCTGTGAAGTTATTTATGAGGACCCTCCAACCGTTTTCAGCAAGGGATATCCGCCTGTTGCCAGCTTTAAACCCTATGCCCGGGCTCTTAGGCCCTGCTAACAGTAGTGAGAACCTCGTCGGCGTTCTTATCCCTGATCTGTTTTCCAGTACCCAGCTAGGGTCGTAGCCAACTATGGCAACGCCAAATGGTAGGGGTTGCCCTGGCTCTGTATATATCGATTCATTGTAGAGCTCCGACTCCTGGCCAGGCGGTAGGAGCAGGAGCTGCCCTCCAGATCTCATCCCCAAGATGCTTGGGTTATTTGTATAGGGCTTTGCCACAAGGTTTGGTGGGGCATCAAACTGCTCAACTAAATCTGTTGGGGACTTCGCATCAAATGTTATGGGTATTAGAAGCACTGTTGTTGTGTTTATTACTCTTGCCCTGATCATGGGTCTGTATATGTTTATAACAACTCCCTCAGCGTTTATGACGGCGACAAAGTCGTAGTCATAGTATGGCGGTGTGCATCGCAGTTCTGAGCCCGCTTTTACAACATTGCTTGGACAGCCAGCCTCCGCAGGAGTTAGAACTTGTAGCGAGCCTTCAGCTCTATTTATAACAACGACCTTGTCTATAATCAGATCACTACCACCTAGGTTATATAGCGCCTTAGCCCCCATTGTTTCGTTGAGTACCAGGCTATAGGGGTTCGCCTTGTAGCTATGCTCTACAGCACTTCTAAGCCCTGTTATTGTTGTCTGTGTAGCTCTAGCCATTGATAGCACGAGGTATGTGAAGATGCTGAGAATGGTTGTTGTAACTAGGAATGCTAGTATTAGTGTTGAGACCCCTCTTCTCAGAGGCCTCATCATTGTCATCACCTACTGGTTAGCAGCATACCTACATATGATAAGCCGAGTAATATGTCTGCATCATTTCTGTACCCAGTATTTGAGTAGGGGTCCGCAAACTCTACAAATATCTGAAACTCCTTGTCCTCGTTGGGTATGTACACTAAGAAGTCCTTCGCTATGTAGGACACCTGGAAGGGCACTACATTTCTATATCTACACAGCTCGTAGTAGCTCAAAGAGACGCTATACCTCACATCACCTGTGGCAGGGTCTAAGAGCCCGGCCCTCATTATAACCCTATTGTCATTGTCGTTCACATCATCTTGAGAGTTGTCCCAGTAGAAAAACCTTATGCTGAGCACTGCTGTTGAGTACTGTGAGCCTCTGACAGTACCGACAATAAGCCTCACTGGTCTTAGTGAGGAGTCTAGGGCTAGTCGTTGCCCAAGCTGCGGATTAATGTCGTTAAAAGCACTGCTTCTGCCCACCGTGAAGTCCTGGGTTATGAAAATGGTCTCAGTGTTGCCATCAGCATCTATATCCCCGACAAAGAGGTAGGGGTCTAAGCCAACGGCTTGCGGGGCTGTGCTAGTAGTGTTTGTATAGAGCTTAATGGCGTCAGCAGTGCCAGTCATTGTAACTCTACACTGCCTACTGGTGTTTATGTAGCATGGGTATATCCCTGGGCTCGCACCAGCGTTATCTATTTGCAAAGAGCCTGCAAAACCCTCTACCTTTAGCCTATACCTCAAGGCACCAGCTCTCGCAAGGCTCACATTTGCCCTACCGTCATAGACGTAGTCTCCAGAAGTGCCGAAGCCTATGGCCAGCAGGTTGAGCTTGTTGCTAATGGGGTCAAGCCCTACTATGACTAGAGAGGCACTAACTCTAGCGCTCACAGAGGTGCTACTGCTGTCTATGCTTAGCGTCATGGGCATGGTGGTGTTGATGGCGTTGGAGTAGAGCACGCTTTTGTCGTAAAGCAGTTCCACTAACGTACTAGTGCTACTAACCCTTGCTCCGCCATAAAGCACTACTATGGGGATTCCAGTAGCCTTCTCAGCGTACGCCTCAATTCTAGAGCTAATTGCGAAAACCCTGCCACCCTCCGTCACAACCCCAACAGGTTTGTAGCCAACCACGTCCGTCGAGTTGCATACCACGAAGATGCTACCCCCAGGCACAGCAACACTCGATGGTGTAGAGGTGCAAACACCACTACTAGCAATACTCATCACAGCTATGTCACCACTTGAGTCAACTACTACAACCCCCTCAACCTTTGCAGGCGCAGACCCGACATTCAGCACCTCTAGCACCGTATCTTTGCGCATTATCACCACAAGCTGCTCTAACCCGCCAGGAGCTACACTAGTAGCTGTAGAGGGGGCGTTGCTTAGCAGAGGGACAGCGTTGAGAATCACATAGGCTAGGGCTAGGGATAGCAAAGCAAGCGCTATGGCGGCGGCTACAGCCTCTCCAACGCCTCTCCTACAGACGACTACGCACCTTACTACCATTGCAATCACCTGTAGGGCAGTATAGACAGGTTCTCTATGTACAGCGTAAGCTCTACGCAGTCATAGTAGCTTGAACCGTCTCTCAAGTAGCTGTAGGGGTCTTGAAACGCTATAAACACGTAAAACTCTCTATCAACAGCCTGCTGCAGCGGTATGAACACAACAGCGCTTTGTGCTTGTGCTGTTGGTGGGTAGGTGTCCTCATACCTAGTCAACTCCCTAAACGTGAAGCTCCTGTAGGAGTACACCCTAAGCACATTGCCATCCTTGTACACAAGCCCCACAAACATTATTGGTAAGTCATTCTTTGTGCCCTCAGCATCGCGGCCCTCAGCATCGTGGAACCTATAGTTAACAGCTATAGCCACAGCTGTGTACTGCTTACTAGATATCGAGTAGTTGTATATTAGAGCAAAGGGCTTTGTAGAGTAGTCAAGCCCACTAGTACCGCCATCAGGTGTGCTTGATAGAGATGACCTGAAGCTCCTGTCAATTGTTGTGAAGAGTATGCCTGCAAATCCCCTGTTCTCTACAGTGTTCATGATCATGGTGTATGGGTTGTAGCTTGTCTCCCCAGTCCTGTCCCTGCAGTACACCTCAATTCTATCTGCTGTTCCACTCAAGTAGAGGCTTGTACTTGTGTATACAGACAAAAACGTGTAGTCTGCTACATCTTGACTTGGTTTACTTATCCATGTATTGCCAATTCGTAGTACACCTCTAGAATCTGCGCTCCTGAACCCGTATATCTTGACTCTGGACAGTGTTGAGCTTGAGCAGGGGCTGTAGCCAAGTGTTGTAAACATCACGTTGTATTTTGAAGTGTTTCTAGGGTCGTAGCCAAACCATAGGTTGTACACAGTGCCTATGTTCACAGTTATACTCCCAGAAGATGTGCTCCTAAGGCTCCACACATATGAGCCACCCATTCCCTTTGACGCAGTCGTTGTGCTATCTATAATTAGCCTTGTTGGGTTTGTCACACTGTCTAGCGTTGCTATTGTGAATCCCTTGGCTTGGAGTAGTGATAGGTTCCACACCTGGTCAGAGCTGGTTATTTGCATGGGGAGTGCTGTGATTATCTTCTCCCCAGCCCCCCTTACAATGCCAATGCCTGTGCCTTGTTCTAGTGATGACTGTATGATTCTTTGGGAGACTATCTCAGCTGGTATTACCGCTCCAAGCCGGGTTACGATGTATAGTGCTACAGTACTTGGGTTTACACAGCCTTGGAGTGCTGACTCAAGTGGTTTACTTAGGTTGAGCTCTCTTTGATACCCTGAGGGAATGGTGGTCTCACTAGGCTTTACGCTCACAGTCCTCACACCCCCTTCGCTACACGCTATGAGAGCCACTACGCTCTCTATGTCTAGCTGCTTCCCGCCGTGGTTCACTATGAGGAGCCCTGAGCTAGTTTCATTGAATATTGCTAGCACTTGTTCTGAGGCTCTTTGGGCAACACCTATAACTACGTCAGAGAGCTTCGTACTATAAGACTCCTTTACATTGCTAGTGTATGACGTGTAGAGGTATGCTGATAGAGGCAGTATGAAGCCTAGGAAGAGTGTCGCGAAGACCGCTACTATGATTATGTTGCCTTGCCCTCTTCTCACGAGGTTCTCACCTCATACACATTCACAAGGTATAGGTTGTTGCTAAACAGAGTGAAGATAAAGACCCTGACCGTTTTCACGCCTATTGGTAGAGAAACCCTAAATATGGTGTTGTTAGTGCAAAGCCCAGGCGTTGGTGCAAGGTTGCACACATTTCTAACAGTGCATATAGGCACGTAACTCGCTGTGGGAATGCCGTAGTCCCTGGCCCTAATGAAGTCTACAAGGGTTGTGATACCACCACCATAGGGCACGTAAATCCCCTTCGGATCCCCTAGCCTAAACTGCTGTGCAGAGGGGCAGTCGCCACCCTCGTCACACATAATGCCGTTGGTATCTGCCGCGGGGTTGAAGTACTGTACTGAACTGCACTGCAGGTACTGCGTATCTGCTGCAATAGCTATGAAGAAGTCTGTTCTTGAGCCATCTAACCTCTTCAGCAAGAGCCATAGCCTGCCCCCAGCATCGTCATAGGTAATGAGGTTTACAAACGTGTTGCTAATCTCAGAGTTCAGCGTGTTAATCAGCAACGCTTGCTCTCTATAGCTAGAAACTGTTGAGCCAACGAGGCTAATCATGGCAATGCCTATGACGAGGGCGAGGCCGATCAGCGCAACTGTGGTCAGTAGCTCGCTTTGCGCTCTTCTCACCACCTCCACACCCAATCACCCAAACCTGTAGTCATATATGTCAACAACGTGTGGAGCTCCATTAACTATGCTCACGATGTAGAGCCTCAGCCTACCCATCTTCTCAGCTGGGGTCTGCCCAATGTAGATCGCATGTGCGTAGCCCTCTAGATGCAGATTGCTGCTGTCTAGCTGAAGCACGACCTGCCTTACCTCACCTGTGTCTGGGTTTAGGAGGCTCCAGCCCACAACCCTTATGTAACTGTTGTCATACCAGTGGTCAATAACTCTTTGCTCGCCGTAGGTAAGCCTTACAAAGCCTGGGGGCTCTGGATATATCTCGACTGCTAGGCTAGAGCGAAAGTCTGCTATCGACACAGCTACGTTGGGTGATATGAACTCAACCCACTGGTTTGAAGCAAGGAGCGCTCCATTGAGGTAAACAGCCAGCGCATTTACATTGAGTGTGAGTATCCATGCACCCTGCTGCCCGTTTGGCAGGGTCTGGGGCGTCAAGTCTATCTTGCCTGTGGCGGTGTCAACATCTATTCTAACAACATCACCTAAGCTAAGCGTAATCGGGGTTCCGCCAATGCGCATGTGAGGCCCGCTAGGGTTGCCAAGGTAAACCACCTTGAACTGTATTGATCCTGTTAGCCTCCACCTCCTGTTGTTCGCATCGAGCACTGTGTTTGCATAGCCTACTGCATACGGCCTTTCCCGCACTAAGCTTATCTTAATTGATGCGTAGCTCTCGAAGCTCAGCCCACACACCTCCACTTCCTCACTCTGCGGAAGCCCAAGGGCTTTTGCGTAGTACTTAAACTCTGTCACCTCACCGCTCCACAGAGCCTTGATGTTGCTCAGCGGCACTCTCATCGGTGTGATGCTCCCCCCTTCCACAACCTCTAGTGCTGTGCAACTTAGGAACTCCTCTTCGTTGTCCAGAAAGAAGTACACGTTGTTCTTGTTCTGCAGACCCTTGAATACAAGCACTATGTCATTGCTAGCGTTGTCCGCGATGAGCCTTACAGCAACGCTGTTCCTCTCCCTCTCAAGCACATCTCTAATTAGAATGGTGCTTTCAGTAGCTGTGTGATTAGAGACTGCGTAGGATATAATGGATATGGCTAGGACTATGAAGAGCCCTGTGAACAGAATTGTGGTGATAACATCTGAAGCACCTCTCATCTCCACAGAGAATCTCCTCAAGAACACACCCCCAGCATTAATAGGCATGCAACAGGGTTAATAAAGTTTTGCGTACTAGCCTGCTATGCCTATGCTTAGGCACTTGGGCAAGGCATGCTCACTAGCTATACTATGCCGCTACCTCCCGAATATGCCAAACCTCCTCGCAGGCCTTGGGTTCACGGCTATTATGCTCCAGCCCCAGTCTACATCTGTGAGTATCTGGGTCATCGCTATGTAGATGTTTGTTGCATCTGCTGCCACCCTACCCTGTGTTGCTGCTAAGACCTCTGTGCCTCTAGCTATCCTAGTGGTCTCTACCGCGCCAAGGTTCTCGTCCAGCACATGCAGGTTGTTATCTGTTATAACAGCTACTCTCCCACCTAATGGTGGTGCAGCTGAGAACGCTATCTTTATCCCAGACCTCGTGGTGTTTGTCATTATTGTAGAGCCCTCCCTAGATATTTTAACGACCCCGCCCCTCCCAACAGCGTATGAGGTTCCCTGAGGCCCTGGGGAGATCCCTGTTATAGCACCTCTAATACCTGGCCTTGCTACTACTGCTAGTGAGAGGTCTCTGTTCAGCACCTCTACTCTGTAGCTTCTATACCCATCGACATTGTCGAAGCCCCCTACGAGCACCTGCCTCGTCTCCGGGTTGAACGTGATTGTGTAGGCAGCAGCACCCCTCTCTCTAGGGTTAGAGGAGTGCTTAGCAATAGGCGTTAAGTCGTCTACTGAAATTGCCTCAATGTGGATTGCGTAAAGCCCTGTGCTAAGAAGCTCTGCACCCGCAACAAAGAGGAGGTCCCCATCCGAATCCACTGCGTATGGTATGAAGCGAGGCTTTTCAAAATCCCTCCTCCTAACAACAGCAAGCTCCCTGTCAAAAACTATGACACTCCAAAACCCCTCAGTAGCCCCAACAGCAAAAACCCTATTCCTAGTGGCAACACAGCTGTATAGAGAGGCAACTCTGTGCACCTTCTCATCAGTCCACCTACCGAGTATATAGCCATCTCTAACACTCCTCGCCTCAACCCTGTACCTCTGCCTCCCAACGCCCATGACCTCATCGAAGCCCACGGCAAAAACAACATCCCCAAGTAAGCAGCAAGAGTAAGCACCATCTCTATACGGGCTAGGGTTGCTCACAGTAACCCATGTGACTCTCGCCACAGTGGCACACCATTAAAAACAGCTGTATGCAGAATATAAAAATGTTTATGGTGCACACATGGCGAGCGACACCCCCCGAGCACGCAGAGTAAAACGCCTGTGAAATCACCTATGGAGGGGCGCCGAAGCGGAGCTCAAGCTTATACGGCGCGAGGCCCAGGATGGTGGCAGAGAATAGCGCTATTGATGTTGCAAGCAGGGTTGCTGAAGCTACCTTAAACCGCCTTCCAAAGAGCCTTCTAAAGCACAGACCAAGAGCTGCATAAAGTGCTGGAAGGGCATTTGCATAGTACCAGTCTATGGGGCCAGCAACAACGTTTAGCAGAGAGAGCCAGCCCCAGAGGCATGCAAACCTCGCCACAGGGTCCCTCTGGACAAGGGCTGTGTAGGTCAGGTGGAGCAGCGCTGGGAAGAGGAGGTACCAGGCTGGGGAGCCGAGCCCAACAACAACAACAGTGTAGAGCCCAGAGCCAGCAACAAAGCTCGTATTGTGAGCAGTCCACACACCGTTAGCGTTCGCTAAGTACATGTACATCTCACCACCAAACCTCCACACCTCAACCCTTGACAACAGCTTGAGAAACCCAATAGAGGCAATAGCAGGAGAGAACCCGTGCCTCCACCCCATGTAGCTCATCATCTTCAAGTGGTGCTCGACAACAGCAAAGGGGCTGAGCCTAAAATCAGCACCATAAGTAGCAAAGTAAGCTACACCAGCTACTAACAAAAACACCAGCGCCTTTCTAAGGCCACCCCCCCTAAACACAAGATAGAGAGACGCAAGGACTGTGGGGGCAGAGCTAAACTTAGAAGCAAGTCCAAGACCAGCAAAAACAGCGGAAGCCCTGCACCAAGCAGAGAGAGCTAGGTAGAGAGATGCAAGCGAAAAGACAATTGCTACAGGGTCGAGCAAAAGAAACCTGTGGGTATTGAAGAACAGGGTATCGAAAAAGAGAAGAAGAGAAGAGAACAGAGAAACGCCAAAGTCTTGAGAAAGCCTGTAGAGAATCAAGAGCAAGAGGTAGCAAGAAAAGGCATAGAAAGCCATGAAGAGAAGGCGGGAAAAGCCAAGCAGATGAGAAAACCCGATAACATACTTAGCAAAAGGAGGGTGCTCAAAATTGCAGAGAGCAGGAGGAGTAAAATTAGAAATATAAGCAGTGCCGCACGCTATGTAAACTCCTTCATCACGATAGTTAGGGAGATGAGAGACATTAACAGATAAACTAAGGATGAGGGGAAGAAAGGCAAGAAACAAGGTGAAAAATGATATGACATAGTTATGTAATGTAATTTTTGTGGCCATGCATAGCCCTGCACTTAAGCTCGAGCCTGCACATTGATTGAATACACATTTCCAGCCTTAGTGTATATCTTGACCTGGTAGGTGGTGCCAGCAACAAACTGCCCTGTGAGAGTAATAGTTAAAGTTGTTTCCGCTCCAGGACCTATAGTCAGCATATCTGCTGTTGCTGTTGCTACTGATGAGGCAATGCCTGGAACCTCTACTTTGTATATTACAGCTGCGGCTGAGCCAGTGTTCTTGACGTGAAGGTAAAGCGTATTACCACTACTCTGTATGCTTATGTAGCTGTCTGGAAAGGTTTGTAGGGTTTCTGTTGCTCCGAATGCTCCCCACCAGCCCATTATCCAGCCGATAACGCCTATCGCTATTACTAGTGTTATTGCTACTAGTATCACTACTGCTATGATTGGCTCTATACCTCTTCTTAACAGCTTGCCCAGTTTCACTCACCAAAAAAATTTTATGTAGTGTAGGGGTTAATAAGTTTGCGCTCCTTCCTCTTGTATTTTTTGCTACTTGGGTGCTATTCTGTACTCTAGGTAGTTGTACACTGTGCCTGTTTTTAGGTAGAGCCTTATTGTGTACATGGTGTAGTAGCTATAGCTCTTTGTGAGGGCCACCTCTATTGCCCCCTCTTGCCCAGGGTCTATGGTTTTTGGCGGGGCCAGCACTATGTCCTCTGCATTTGCTATGGATATCCTGTATATCTCTGCCCTTGCCTCACCAACATTTATGGCCTCTATTTTCAGCACCCATGTGCCGTTCTCTAGCTGCTTCATCTCCAGGTTTGTTACTCTGAGTATCTCTGGTCTCCACATCATGCTGTGCATTGTTGTTATTATCCAGGCTACTCCCGCTGCTACTATTGATATTGCTAGTGCTACTAGTATGATTACTGCTAGTGGCCTCACCTTACCCGCCTATGTACATTAGTGTGGCTAGCGATGACACCATTGTTATTGTTACGAGTATCGCTGCGTGCATGAAGCCTGCTGCTAGTGTCGCCCTAGATGCCTTTCCTGCTATTAGCCCCATCACGAAGGAGTTCACCACTGCCCCAAGCATCATTACCATGATTAGGGGGGCTGCCGCTTGTATGGATATCTTTGCTAGGGTGAGGAGCATGTACAGTATTATTATTGGGAGTGTGGAGAGCATGACCGCCCCGAAGTAGGGTAGTATTACCTGCGCCCTCATCCTCCTCCTGGACTCCTCCTCCATCTCGCTCAGGCTCTGCATAAACCTGGCAAGGGTGTCTATTACCTCTGGAGAGCCTCCCCCAACTATTATTGAGTCTGTGAGGAACCTGAAGGCGGCTATCGTGAACCACTCTCTAACACCCTTCAGTGCCTTTCTCAGCGCCTCCTCTAGGCTAAAGCCTATTGACAGAGCTGAGGCGGCTCTTGCGACCACTTGGCTGAGGGTTCTGTAGCTTCTCTGAGATAAGAGCACTATGCACTTCTCTGGGCTTAGCCCAGTCTTCCTAACCTCGCTGAGGTCCCTGAGGAAGTCCGCTGTTGCCCTCACCATCCCCTTATGCCCTCTCTCAATCTGCCTATACCTGAGCCACGATGGTATCGATACTGTGAGGAGCGCTACACCTGTCGCTATTATGAGGGACCTCACCTCTGCAAGCCCTAGGGAGCCCATCAGAAGCCCAGCACCGCCTGTGGCCACTAGAGCAAACATGAAGCTCGCCATCGCTATGGGCACAAAGGTCAGGGTTGTTGAATACACAGCCCCATACCCTATGGGGTTCCTCGGCTGGTTTAAGTGCACTGCAAACATTATTGCTAAGCCCATTGCTGGGAGGACGAGGAAGTTGTACAGCGTTGGTGTAGTGACATCAAACGCTATGCTCACTCCCTCAGCTCTCTGCGCTTGCTGAGCAGCAGCTATAGCCCCCTGCACAGCGAAGAACACAAAGACTGTTATTGAGACTAGGACTCCGAACACTATGTAGACCTCTAGGAAGGAGGCAAGCCTATTCAAAATGTTTCTAACCTCATTAGTCCTAGCTTCGAACAGCTCCCTCGTCCTAATCTCTAGGTAGTGCGTGACATCACCACCGCTCCTCAGGGTGGTGGTGTACCCAAGCATTATGTCCCTGAACCTAGAGCTGGGGTGCGTAGAAGCCACAGCATCGAGTGCTGTGATAGGGTCTTCGCCGAACATCCTCATCCTCGTGATTATCCTCCTCATCTCCATCCTGATGCCCTTGAAGACCTTAAGCTCTGCCACCCTATCGATAACCCTTTCTAAGCTGTAGCCTCCTCGAACCATGGTCGCTACGTAGGCCATGAAGAATGGGAGCTCGTTATCCACATCACTTCTCCTCATAGAGGTCTTTATGGATGGGTAGGCGAGCCTCGCTGTGAAGACCATTATGGGGAGCATTACTGATGCGAGTACAGCAATTATGGCTGTCATTAGAGGGGGTTTCACTAGGGCGAGTGTAACCACTATTGTTGCTGTGGAGAATGCCGCTGCTAAGGTTACGAGGGCGAGGGTCTCTGCACCATACTTAACAGGGTGTATTGAGAGCCCTGCCCTCGTCAAAGCCTTTTCAAACTCAAAGGCCTTGGCTAGCCTAGCCCCCGGCTTCTCAAAGAACGTTAGGGCAAAGGCTGTGAAAACCTCTTTAACTGTTGGTGGCTTTACTCTTCTTCGTGTAGTAGGGGGCTTTTTCAGAGGCTGTCTCTCTTCTCTTTCTCTCTCCTTCTCCCTAACCCTCTTCTTTGGGAGTAGCCTGTGGAAAAAACTGCGAAGAGAGCTGAGGACCACTAGGGCTTCACCACACTACCGCCCTATCTCCTTCAGTAGCTTCTCTGGGCTCACGTAGTACCTGTAGACGTAGGTGGCCACAGACCTGTAGTCAGTTTTACCTGTTTTCACAAGCCACTGGAGAACCCTCTTCCTCTTCTCAACCTCCTCAAGCAGTGTGTCAAAGGACCTCCCCGCGAGCTCACTGATCTTCCTCAGCACTACACTGTTGCGCAGATCTATTGAGAATGTGTCCTCAGCGGGGTCCCACTTAGCGACCTCGAGGTAGTTCTCGTAGTCTTTCACTTCCCACACATTTGTAATCCTCCTAGCTGGCCTTATCTTACCCCTCTCATCCCTCACCTGGACCCTCCTAATCACCATGGCTATGTTCACCAGGGGTATGTAGGAGGGCGGTATCTCCATGGGCTTTGACGTCAGCCTCTTGACGGCCGCGTCGATGTTTTCTGCGTGTAGCGTTGTCATGCCGCTGTGCCCAGTTGCAATCGCTTGGAACAGCACGTAGGCCTCCTCGCCCCTCACCTCGCCAACCACTATGACGTCTGGCCTGTACCTCAGGGAGAGCTTGACGAGGTGGAATAGCGACACCTCGCCAACGCCACTACCAACGTAGGAGGGCCTCGACACTAGCTGAACCCAGTTCTCGTGGGGTATCCTGATCTCCGGCGTGTCCTCAATAGTCACAATCTTGTAGGTGGGCCTCAGCAGGGTCGCCAAGGCGTTTAGAGTGGACGTCTTCCCAGCGCCAGTGACCCCCAGTATCAGCGTAGTCATCTTGAAGTCCATGGCGAGCCAGAAGTAGGCCGCCACGTCGGGGGATATCGTCTTGAAGTTAATCATGTCCGCTATTGTTATGGGGGACTCGCTGAACTTCCTAATGGTGAAGGTGGAGCCTGATGTTGACACCTCCTTCTTGAAGGTGGCGGCGAGCCTGTGTCCCCCTGGGAGAATAGCGTCTAGGACTGGGTATGCTACTGAGATGTGCTTGCCAGCCATGTGGGCTAGCTTCAGTATGTACTCATCGAGCTCCTCCTCGCTCTGAAAAACTATGTTGGTGGGGAGCGACTCATACTTCCTGTGCCACACGTAGACAGGCCTCCCAAGGCCATTGCACGAAATGTCCTCCACAAACCTGTCTCTGAATATGGGGTCCAGGATGCTGAAGCCCAGCAGGTCCCTCTCGACGTAGTACCCTATCTTGCTCCACGAGAGGGAGGGCGTTTTTGTGAACCTGATCTGAAACTCTCTGAGCACCCTCCTAGCTGTTCTAAGAAGCTCCTTAGAGGCGTCCACGTCTAGAGAGGTAAGGGGCTTGAGCTCCCATACTATGTGGTCCCTCAGCTCGTCGAATATCTTCTGCTCCTCCTCGTTTAGGGAGACCTCGTACACTTCGTAGAAGAGCCTGCCCGTCTCCTCCTCCTCGACAATGTGTATGTACGCAAAGGGCTCCCTAACAGCGTACTCCTCAATTATTCTAAACCCCTTGTTTATGCTGTAGAGCTTGTGAACAACTCTCTCACTCTTTGCAACCTCCTCTGCAACGCTCTCTAGCTCCTTGCCCTCCTCGGCCTTCTCCTTAGCCTCCTTCTTTCTAAACCTAAGCCCAAGCTTGAGGCTAGGTCTAAAAATTGGCATTACTCCTCAGCTCCAGCTCCATCAACTCTATATAGATATATAGACTGTAAAATATAAAAACGTTTCTGTTGCCATACTACTATACTTGGTATGCAAAAATGTGGTTAGGTAGGGGCTGGGAAAAATACTTCACACCGCTAACTGTACTAGTCATAGCATTGGTACTTGTAGCTCTTCTAACCGCACCTACAGCTAGGCAAGAGGCTGTAGAACTACCTAAAGACCTCGGATACGCCTACGTGATCAACTTAACGAGCACTGGCATAACCCCTATGCACGCTGTGGGCATTAGCCCTAGCAAGATCCTCATAGCGGGTAGAATTGGTGATGCAAATGCTGTACTGCTCTTAGATGTCTCAAACCCATACGAGGATCCAAAAGTGCTGCAGGTATACCCATTGACCGGCTCCCCGACGTACATGGATGTGGATGGGTATCCCGTTACCAGGATTGCTGTGGGGACGGATAGGGGTGAGGTACTTGTGCTCAAGGTCGAGAAGGGTGATGTGGTGGGCTATGTTCACAGGATTTTCGGTGCTGATTTCTATGTCAACCAAGTGTTTGTGGCAAAGAGCCCTACAGGCTCTAGTAAGATCATAGCTTTTGTTAGTGAGGGTGGTCCGAGGACTATTCCCTGCTCTAAGTGCTATGTATACGCCTTTGATGAGGCTATCCCAGGGCTCTTCAGGGCGGGGCCTGTTGTAGGCAATGCCTCTCTATCTATGGAGAAAGTCGATGTGCAGATGGTGGCACCGCTAAAGGTGTTTACAGCTGGGGGTGTTTACTACGATGCTTCAAGTGTGTTCTTAGCTCATGTACCAACAGGAAATCGTGTGAATATTGTTATTAACATAAGCTATGTGTACAACAACACTCTGCACAAAGCGGCTAATGCCATAATAAAGGTTGTTGCGTATAGCAAAAAGCTCAACATGGTTTTCATATATGGTGTTAGTGCTGATACTAGTGGTGTTGCTAGGATACCCGTACCCATAATCGATAACACTGTGTTTAACGCTAATATCAGCATAATCGGTATTGATGGTAGTGAGGTGTGGAGCTACACATTTATACCTGAGAGGCATGTTATTATAGATAGCGAGGTTTACCTACCACCAGTAATCCTGCTCACACCCCCCGCCTCAGGCGACGCCTCTAAGCTCTTTGGCTTACCACCGTTTCTCCAGCTAAAGCTCGTTAAGCTAGACCTATCAGGTGTCCCCATAACGTACTCCGTTGCTGCAGAGTTAGAGGAGCCTCTACCTATAGACACAACCCAAATGCTCTTCGTGTATGGGGGTAAAAACGTTGTAGCAGTGCTCAATGCCCAGTCCAGAGGCAACACCACACTTGTCACTGTAGCAACTCAGGGGAAGAAGCTAGTGCTATCTGCAAAGACCCTGGATTACGTGGGTGAGGACACAGCGCTAATCGATGCCGCTACGTACCCTGACTCAGACTACATTGTGGTGGGCTTTAACAGTAGTAGTGCTGGAAAGGTTAGGGTGTATAGAATATCACCCAAGTTTGACTTGACTTACATATACCCATTTGACTCGCCAATAAGAAGGGTTACTAGTGCTATTGGGCTACAGAGCTATGTGTATAGCACTGTGCTTTCCCATGGCCTGCAACTACTGCTATCTGTAGATAGGGCTATACCGCTTCTCAGAAACGACACAGAGCTTATCGCAGGCAAGCCTGGCTATGTTGATGGCAGTGTGCTACCAGATTTAACAGCAGCATTCCTCGTCACCCCAAGCAGTGTCACCGTTGTGAAAAACCTCGACGTTATCGTCTCTATGAGAAGGCCCGTGGCTCTAAATGCAATAACTGCGCCGAGTGTTAAGCTGAGAATTACTCTGCCTGGTAACGAGACCTTGGACAAGGTCTACGCAGTGTTCTACTACCCGCCAAATGGCTCAAAGCAGCTCAAGCCTGATGAAAATGGCTTACTTGTGCTGAACAACATCATACCTCATGTCAACTATAGTGTTTACATAGGCTACTCAGAGCCTTACATAAAGCCAACCACAATTTCCGTACACATTCGAGACTTTAGAGATGTGCTAATACCTGTTAACCTGTCTTACAAGGTTTTCACAGTTAGGCTAGTCGTCGTAGACAGCATTTCGATAACCCCCATAGCCCCCTACATTGTTATGGTTGATGGGCGGGTTGTTGCAGGGCCTACAAGGGCTACTGTACTTCCAGTGGATATTGTGTACGGTGTGCACAACATTACAGTAGCGCCTGCAAAAGAAGGTGAACCTGTGTACTCTCCAGCATCAACAGCACTTTATGTTAGTCAGGACACCACCCTAAACATTACTCTAACTAGGAGGGTGTACAACTTACGCTTAAAGCTTATCGATAGCCTCACAGGTAGCGCTCCCATAGCCCCTCTACTTCTGAGTGTAACAAATGCCCTACCATACAACAGCACCATACCGCATGGCACAGGGTTTGTAGATGTGAAGGTGTTCTACGGCAATACCACTATCACAGTTGCGCCAGGCCCTGGCTTTGAGAGTGTTTATCGAGAGTATATGCAAACAGTTCCCGTTGCAGACAACATCATTGTTGAGGTGAGGCTTGAGAGAATCGAGTACCCTGTAGTGCTCTCGCTTGCAGATGGCTTTGGCGTACCACTGCTCTCACCTGTTGATATAATTGTCAACGGCACTACGTACGCTAGAGAGGTGAGAGAACCTCGTGTAGAGTTGAGCTTACCCTATGGGCTGTGGGTAATCGAGGTCAAGCCGTCGGAAGGCTATGAAAATGTCTACGAGCCGTACACAGCCACGATAGTTGTTGATAAGGCTCGCACTCTTAGCGTAGCCATGGCGAGGGCTTCCCACACGCTAAGCCTCATCATATTGGATGACTACGGTACTCTGATAACCCCTGTAGTCGTTGATATTGTGGGTGTAGTTAAACTTTCGTACACTATAGAGCCGCCTATGAGAAGTGTTGTTGCCTCTCTGCCCTATGGGAACTACACAGTGAGCATAAAGCCTGCTCAGGGGTA
>CAZMQK010000003.1:0-9062 GCA_964568685.1 uncultured Ignisphaera sp. | reverse complement strand
TTGCCTCTCTGCCCTATGGGAACTACACAGTGAGCATAAAGCCTGCTCAGGGGTATGAAGATGTATATAGCAATGTCACGTATAGGGTGTTTCTAGCACACCCTCTTAATATAGCTATTAGAGTACTTAGACAGAAATACACCCTCTCTATAACTGTGAGAGACACCCCCTTTGGCATCTTGAGAGGAGCCTTTGACCTGCTGATAAATGGCACAAAGTATGCTGAGAACTTCCGCAGTGGAACCATCACACTGCCCTACGGGGTGTACCTAGTTCAGCTTGTGCCAACTGGTGTCTACGTTCAGATGTACGAGGCTTCACAACCAGTTGTTGTGAAGCTATTTAACAACACCAATATGGTTATTACAGTGAGTAGAAGGATGTACACTTTCACACTCTACATAAGGGAGGGGGCTACGCCAATAAAGGATGCTACAGTCACACTAACAAATCTTGAGACTGGCGCAGTGTTCACAATGCTTATATCTGGAGATGACGGGGTCATATCAACGAAGCTACCCTTTGCTTCATATGAAGTCTCAATTACTCACCCCAACTACTATGGCACATCCTTGGTGTACACCATTGATAGCGATAAAACAGATATTGTGTACCTAAACCCGACCGTTACAGCAATGATATGGAGGTTTAGCCCCCTAATAATAACTCTCGTGGTAATTGGAATAGCTATATACGCAGGGCTCAAGATCAGGGCTATCATAGCTAAGAGGCTTATAACAGAGGAAGAAGTGTTCTAAAAAATACCACTTTTTAAATAGAGCCCTCATCTTCTCTACATCCTTAGCAGTAGCACTCTCGGCAGTCCATCAACGTATATTACGGCTAGCCTTACCTCAACGTCTAAGCCTCCGAGAACCTCAACCTCTTTTCTAATTGCCGAGAGCTGCGCTATTCTATTGTTTAAAGCCTCTATAGCTGACTCCATTGCTGTAAGTTCCTGACTCGCTGCTGGGTTTATGATTATCCTGAGGTTCCTAAGGGCAACCTCATTTGATGTGCTAGACTCGGGGACCCCAAGCTTTGTTAAAATATTTTTAAGCTTCTTCTCCTGCTCTGCTCTCACTCTAAGCTCCTCTAGCCTCTTTAAGAGCTCGCCTAGCCTTCTCCTATGCTCAGAAATCTCATCGTCTAGGTACTTCATGAACTCTGTCAAGCTATTGAACTCCCTTATAATGCTACTCATAGAGCTCTCCCCAACTCTTCTTAAGTTCTACATTGTGCAGAGCAAATAAATGTTTTTATCTTTACACTTGTACATACAAAATTGCAATCTTTATGAATAGTCTATGAGCAAATTCATTTATATTCCTCTTTAATAGAGACCCTACTATTGGTGTAAAAAGAGTTGTTTTTGAGTAGCAGAGAAGCTATAGCAATTGTGGACACTGTTGTAAAGTCTTTTGGGAATGTGCTGATAGAGTACGTGAGGCAGGGCTTCACAGGCAGAGTTACATACAGAAACACCTCTATAGGAACGTACATATCTGTTGAACTGCTAAAGGGCTTTCCAGTTGCCTGCAGAGGTGTTGATAGAGGTAATGTTGTTGAGGGTTCTGACTGCACCTTTTCTGCAATGACATACCTATACGTCGCTGAGGGAAGTGTGGAAGTCTCACCACTTTCTGAAAATGAGGTCTTACTAGACACCCTAGCATTTCCACACAGCACGCTATCAGAAAGAGACACCTTCATCACAACACTACTGAGCAGCGCAAGCATGGTGCCACCAGCGCCTGCAGCACCTAAACCCGCTGTTGCAGCACCTCCTCCTCCACCACAACCAAAACCCAGTGAGCCAAAAATAGTACAACCACCAAAACCAGCAACACCTCCGCCACCTGTCACTGCCCCACAACCACCACAGCCACCGCCTGCTCCTCAAGTTAAAGAACCTGCTGTAGCAAAGGCTGCAGAAGCACCTCTAGCACCTCCTCCAGCAAAAGCTGAGGTGGCAGTTGCTGGAGAGTGCATAGACCCTGTCACTCTATACTCAATACTGCGGTCTTCTACAATTGTGGCGCAAATGGGTGAGGCTATGTACAGCGATGTGGTCGCTAAGCTTTCGTCACTAGCTAGGGAGTCTAAGGCGAAGTTTATCTACACGTCAGCTAATGCGCCAAATGGTAAGGTCAGAGCTCTTCTCGATGCTGAGGGCATGAGGCTCTACATTGAGTTCGAAGACCAAAGCGGGAAGACTGCGTGCGGTAATGAAGCTGCTAAGCTCATTTCCAGTAGCAAACTAACAGCCATTAGGATGTGGGTTGCCTAGCCCTTAAGGCAAGTAACACTAGGGCTGGAGTACAAAACTGTTTTAATCTGTTTTCAATTACTTCAGCATATTTACATGAGCTGCCCCTACGAGTCAAAAATATTCACAGCACCTTTACAACACCCCTACTTAACTAGGTAGTAAGTAGTACTCGAATGCGTGACGCTTCTTAAATTATAATACTCAGCACAAGCATGTTACTGGTGATAATCTGAAGATGTGTGACACTATATGTGAGCAGATCTTGGACACCTTAGTGGGGTATCTACAGAGAGTTGATGTGCTTAGCAAAAATGGTGATAAGGACTTGGCATACTCAGAGGGGTTGACAGGTTACGCAACCTTGACAATACTTATTGACGCTTACATGAGTGCTAACATGCTTAGCAGAGAGCTTTACATAAGGTTTAAGAGAGCTCTCCATATTTTCAAAGACTTTGTGGAAAGTCTCAAAAACAGCACCATCTCTACACCTAGCAGTACGGAGGTGATAGGCACAGCTCTTGAAGCACCCATTATACTTACGATAACCTCATAGCACTGTACCCTAAAACAATGCTTTTTAAAGGTCTTGCCGTAAGAGGGTGTGCTCTAAAAATCGTTATTTCTAGATGAATGTAGGGCTTCAAACATCAAGTACTTGGGCTACTGCTTCTTGAAATGTGTAAACAGAGTTTGGAAAGCACATTTTGGATCAGCTGGTTTACACTATCTCAAGAATGTCCTTACCTGCATCCCTTCTCAGCGTAAATTCCGCTACCCTGCCAGAGTTCCACGATGTTACTGGCCTGTAGTAGCCCACTATCCTGCTCCACAGGTCCAGCGGCTTTCCGCACTTTGGGCACCTCGCTAGCCTTCCAACGGCTCTGAAGCCGCAGCTCGGGCACACTGATACTGTCGGCGTTATGCTCATGTACACTACCTCTGTGTCCCTCATAACCCTCTCAACGAATCTCGCTATGGTCTCTGCGTCCAGCTCTCTATCTACAAACACGTGCTTTATGACGCCGCCTGTGAAGAGCTTTTGGCACTTGGACTCCACCTCTAGCTGCCACCTGAGGTGGAGGGATGTGTACGGTGGTGTGAGCTGGTTTGTGTAGAACGGCTGCTTCCTTCCATCCACCTCGCCAACGGGTATGTACGCCCTGAGGTCCTCGCCACTTGAAATGCTCTTGGCGAATTCAAGGTCTTTCCAAGCCAGCTTGACGCCAAGTGTCTCCCCAGGGACCTCCTCAACGTTGTACAGCACGCCGTCCTGCTCCTCGAACTCTGCAAGCCTCTTGTTTATGTAGCTCAGCACGTCTGTGTAGAGCTTCACCACCTTCGGTATGTCGCTTGGCTGGGCCTGCTGCCAGAAGAAGGGCTCTCCAAGCATTATAGACGCGTACTCAGCCATACCTATGACTCCAACAGTGTTGTAGTAGTACTTGAAGGGGTTGGCGGGGTCTATGTACTCCCTGGTCATCGGGTACATGCCGGCCCTGAAGAGCTTCTCGTACCTCGCCCTAAACCACATTAGGGTAGCCCTAGATATCTCAAGCAGGCTGTCCAGCACATCTAGCATCCTCCTGTCGTCGCTTGCCCTAGCAACCATGGCTAGCCTAGGCAGGTTTATGACAACGACATTTACAGAGCCCACAGATGGGGGCATGTCCCACACACCCTTAGCCTTGTGAAGCACCTCCCTAACCCTGCTCATGTCGCTCAGCAGCCTGCAGCAGAAGCTGAACAGATCCTCAGCACTGCTGTTGTTAAACCCGTTGAGGAAGTACATCTGCCCCGTCTTAGCAACCATAGCCCAGTAGAGGCTGTACAGCTCTGGGTCTTCATTCAAGGACTTAGCGAAGTCCTGGTTGAATATTGTCGTGGGTATTGGGAACGTGAAGGGCTGGTGAACAGCGTCACCCTCAGCGAAGACCTCTAGAAACGCCTTGATCACCTGCTCAGCCTCGTCGAGGTAGCTCTCGTAGCTCTCAGCAGATCCTAGCCTAAATCTGCTGGCCACCTGCGCTGGTATTGGTAGCTGCCTGTAGAACCTATTGCTAACAGCAAAGACAATGTTTGAGAAGGGGCTCTGCCCACTCTTCAGCGGGTAGTTGAGGTTGTACACAAACCTCTGAATGTTCTGCCTAATGGAGGCGTAGCCCAGCTTATCTGCTTTCACAAAGGGCGCTAGGTTGAGGTCTACTCCGTAGAGCCCTACAGCACCAGTCCTCTCCTGGCTGAAGATGTAGATAGCGTTCACAAGCTGGTCAACAGCAGAGTCCATGTGCTTTGGAGGCCTTGACACAGTTGTGGGGGTCCTCAAGCCCCTCTCAATAACCAGCCTAGAGTCTATGCCGCCACAGTAAGGCCTTATGACAGAGCCGTCCCTGAGCTTGTATATGTACACCCAGCCCTCCTCGTGGAGCCTGAGGGCAGATCTTGGCAGAGCCTTAAACGCCTCGTCATAGAGAACAGAGCCCAGCAGGTGCGCCATGAGCCCAGAGACTGTTGCAGGGACATTAGCGTTGTCCTTCACAGCCCACTCTAAGCCAGATATGTACTCCTCTATTAACGATCTAGTGCTAGACAAGGTCACAGCACCCTAGCAAAGAAAATTTTTAGTAACAAGAGGTTTTGTTTCACACTCATCTACAGCCCACCTACGCTTGGAATCCGGGCTAGTACTACTATAGTAATATTGAAGGAGGGGGTAATTACATCAGAGGTGGCCGAACCTAAAATTTGAGCTAAGGAGAAAATTTTGAGGGTGAGAGAGCTTGGGGTGGCGGAGTTGAGTTAGTTACACAGCTAGAGCTAGGAGCTGTGCCACCATAGCAAAAGTGAATTAGATAGCGTTTAGAGGTAGCCTTCTCTAATCTCCCTCCTTATCTTACTTACAATAGCCCATATACCGAGCACCGTTATGAGCATCATAATTGCTGTTAGTTGTAGGTAGAAGCCAAAATCCCCTTTACCTGCATAGTAAGCTATGACTATTATCTCGAGTATGAGGGACCATATGAGCAGGGTTAAAAAGTATCTGTGTGTTTCTAGAGTTGCGCTCACTACTCCCACGTCCACTTTCTATATAGTGTTGGAACGCTTGCTAACAGCCTCTTGGTGTATTCATGCCTTGGGTTCTTCACTAGTTCGTCAGGAGACCCCTGATCAACTATCTTTCCTCTGTACATAACGAGTATCCTATCTGAGACGTAGTATGCTAGCCCCATGTCGTGCGTTATGAATATTGTTGAGGTTTTGTAGTCGTCTCTCAAATTCATGAAGAGCTTGATTATTGCCCCCCTCATCGATGCGTCTATCATTGACACAGGCTCGTCTGCTAGTATTAGTTTTGGTTTTAAGAGCCAGCACCTAGCTATCATAATCCTCTGCCTCTGCCCGCCTGAGAGCTGGTGAGGGTATTTGCCTAGTACATCTTCTGGTACTAGCCCTACGTACATTAGCGCCTCCCTTATCAGCCTCTTCCCCTCATCGCTCTTCGGGTTAATGTTTAAGAGCTCTAGCGCTTGATTCAATATCCTATCTATTGTGTAAAACGGATTATAGCTCGCGTAAGGATCTTGAAATACTGAGTGGACCTTCTTCCAATACTCTTTCAAATCCTCTTTAGTTTTAAGATCCCTCCAAATGTCCTTTCCCTGAAACACCACGCTACCTGATGTTGGCGGTAGTAGCCTTAGTATTATTTTTGCTGTAGTTGTCTTACCAGAACCGCTTTCCCCTACTAGTGAGGCTATCTCCCCTTCATTTACTTCAAATGTGACATCGTCTACAGCAACAATTCTTCTCTTCCTTACAAACCCAGCCTCGTACACTTTTGTAAGGTTCTTTACTTCGAGCAGGGGCATGCCAGGTCACCTCTTTGTGTAGAGCCAGCACGCTACAAAACGCCCTTTCTCGACCTCTATGAGAGGCGGCTCCTCCCTCCTACACACATCCATAGCAAATGGGCACCTTGGGTGGAACCTGCAACCAGGTGGAGGGCTAGCTAGGTCAGGTGGCTGGCCAGGTATGTATCTCAAGCCTCTTTTTCTAATCTCCTCTTCTGGTGTTAGCACAGAGCCCATTAGACCATCTGTGTATGGGTGTAGAGGTCTTGACACAACTTCCTCTACGGGGCCGTCCTCAGCAATTTTGCCTGCGTACATAACTACAATTCTGGATGCTATCTGCCTAACTGTAGCTATGTCATGGGTTATGAAAACAATACTCTTAATGATGTTCTTGTTATAGACGTCGAGGAATGTTTTCATAACCATTTTCTGCGTCACAACATCTAGTGCTGATGTAGGCTCGTCGGCTATTAAAAGCCTTGGGTTGAGAAGAGTTGCAATGGCTATGACAGCCCTCTGCCTCATACCACCAGAGAGCTCAAAGGGGTACATGTTAATAGCTATTTCAGGTAAGCCTAGCTCTTTAAACCTCTTTAAGGCTAGCCCTATAACCTCATCTTCTTCTGCATCAGGGTTGTGAGACCTTACGACATCGAGTATGAGCCTTCTTATCTTCAGCGTGGGCATGAGGGCATTTAGAGCTGATTGAGGGACTATGGCTATTTCCTTCCCCCACACCCTCTCCTTAAGAGTGCTTCTATCGAGTTTATGTAGCTCTAAAAACTCTTTACCTACATTAAGCCTTACAAAGCCCCCCACAAATGTTAGAGGGGGCCTTATATTCATCATTATAACATTTGCAAGCGTGGATTTTCCACAGCCACTCTCACCAACAACACCAACAATCTCTCTATCAAAAATCTTTAGCGAAACCCCATCAACAGCCCTAATAGTTCTCTGAATAACGCCTATGACCTGCCTGTAGTAAGCTCGGACATCAGTTAGTTCTAGTAGCACAGAGCTCAAACTAATACCCCATGAAATAAAGTCTTCACATGAGAACTATAGCCAAGTTAGCGTTTATAAGCTTTAATTATTCTATTAACTTTTAGCATCAATTGCCATGCACACACTCTTCTCACTATTGCTACACAAGCACACCTCCTTGCACCACTGCTACATAATTAGCCGCACCACCTCAGTACCATGCTTTTACCAGTACTTCTGAGCTCAGCTCTATCCCGGTTCCATCACCAGTCAATGCCATCGCCACTCATCATCTCTATAAACACTTTTATGTGGTGAAAGAGTTAATATACTATTACCACTGCCTGAGGTACTTAGGGGAATAGCAGTGCTTTTAGCTAGCGTGCAATTGAGGTGCTGTTGCTGAGCATTGAAGGGTGTGTAGGGTTTGGTAAGTGGGGGGAGCGGGGCCAGCGATAGCGCTTGTTGCATACATACCTCTGTAGAGCTTTTCAGGAGCTTTAGTGATAAGGGTGAGCTTTACAGGTATCTCAATGAGCATTGCAAACCTCTTGATGTTTCTGCCCTAGGTGATGTGATTAGCGTCACTAAGCTTAGGGTATCTGAAGCGCTTGAGAAGCTAAATGGTGTTGCCCAGGTAATTGTAGCTGCAAAGTCTGGGGATATAGCCATTCCCCTAGCTGTTGTGGTTAACTGCAAGTCGAAGGTCTTTCACGTGCTCATAGACACTCTCACTAATTGCCCTGACATCGATTGCGCTCTTAAGGCCCTCACTACCTACATCACAAGGGTTCTCGGTGTTGAAAAGCTCTATGAATTAAAGCTGCAGTATAATTGGGGGGGTGCTAGCATCACTATTAAGTCCAGGTGCTTATTTAATGAGAGGGTGCTTGAAGCTATGCTACTTAATGCTATTCTTCTAGCGCTCTTCATCTCTAGCTCACGTACCCTTCGACCCTGATTCTCGGCGCTACTTCTGCGACAACCCAGTTTTTCTCTATGGACGTCCTCATCCTCTGGCTCCTGGACACAGCACTTACAGTCTTCATCATCGCAAAGGGAATTTTTATCTCTCTAACTCTAACAGCCTCCCTAATCTCACCGTTTTCTATGGCAAAGCTGTACTGCGGCACTATCCTTATGTACCCCTCTTCTAGCGTGGCCATGGCTACCCCCTCTATGAGGAAGCCTCTCTTAGTCTCCTCTAGAATCTCCCTATCACCCCAGTCCCCAGGCTTTAAAACAAGTGTTGTGTGAAATGGCATTGGTTTTGTGAAAAGCCCGTAGGCAGAGCCTGGCTCTGATGAAAATGCTCTTGAAGTTGTCCTTGTGTGGTGGAGGTCTCGCACAACACCTTCCTCTACAAGGGCTCTTCTCTTAGTTACAACGCCTTCGTCATCGAAAAACCTCATTGATGGTGCTTCTGGGGCTAGGGGGTCGTCGTAAAGCTCAAAGCTTTCTGGGAAGAGCCTCTGCCCTAAGAGCCTTGAGCTCCCTATGTAGAGCGGGTTGAGGAGGTGGGATATCTCGTGTATTAGAGCTGCTGAGGCTATTCCATCTAGTACTAGTGTTACTCTACCCACTTCATATGGCTTGAGAGACTTTACCGCAATTCCCTTACCTATTCTAGAGGCTGCCTCCCTAAATGTAGAGTCTATTGCCTTGAGCACGTGCTGCTCTGACCACGAAATTGTGGCGTGGTATGCTGAGGCAAAGAGCTGGTGGCCATAGGGCGTGGCCCCCAGGAGCCCTAACTCGAGTTCAGCTATCCTTCTCCTCTCCCTAGCCTCTTCCCCACTCTCCCTAGCCAGAGCCCTTGTGGCATCGCGAAGGACTGCTATTGCTTCGCACTTAACTCCGTAGGATGCCTTAACCTCTTGGCACAGCTCCTTTAGGAGGTTTACAACCTCCTCTTCTCTAGGAAGCCCCTTACCCAACTCCACAAC
>CAZMQK010000002.1:0-84913 GCA_964568685.1 uncultured Ignisphaera sp. | reverse complement strand
CGGGTCACGGGCTCGACAGGCCCGCATAATAGCCGGGCTATACTACCGCGGCGCTGTCTAGATATGGATGATTTTAGGCTTAAAAAGCTTTATTATAAGTTCTGCATGTTTCTCTTAGGGCGGGAATCAACAGCTAATTGTGTTGGTGTTAGTATGCCTGTGATTGTTGTTGGGGATTGGGATGCTGATGGCTTTGTTTCAGTAGCTGAAGTAGTTTTTTCTCAGGAGGTTGCTGGGCTATATCCTGTTAGAAGTAGGTGTAGCACTCTTGTTTACCCCTCTACGCCCAGGTCAATACTATCGCTTTTAAACCGCATAGCTGGTATGCGCAGTGGTGAAAAACTGCACCTAGTAATACTGGACATAGCTTTCACTAATTCTGTTAAAGCTTTTATCCAAAGCATAAAGAGGTTGAATGGCTATGTCGTTTACATAGACCACCATTTGCCAACGCACTTGCAGTACGAGGCTGTGGAGAAGCTAGTTGATGAGTTAATAGTTGGGAGAAGGGCAACAGCATTCCTAGTGTACACGTTGCTAAAATCACTTGGAGTAAGGGTGACTCAGCGCCTAGAGCAATTTGTTGATGTTGTTACATGCCTAGAGGGCGGCTTGAAATGCAGAAACACAAAGCTTATGCAACTCACTACAGCCATATCTAAAGCCATAACGATTTCAAGAGATGTAGCGCTCTGGGAAAGAGTTGTGCGATGGCTCAGCTCACCACTATCACATGCCGCACTACCCTACAGCATGAATGATATAAAGAGGTGCGTAGGAGGTGTGAATAGGCATTGTGATGAAAAGGCCCTGGCCTTGGACCTAGCCCCCACAGCCACAAAGCTCTTTAATTACCGAGTGATAAGGCTTCGTAAACACCCACAAAACTGCAGATTCTCAGCCATAGTCACATCACTATACAGAGTGCTGAAGAGCCCCGTAATAGTGTACAGCGAAGAGAAGGGGTTAGTTGCTGTGAGGACAAGAGATGACAAAGCCTACGCGATATCCATGGCGTTGCACAGGCTAGGCTTAGCAGAGGATCTTATGGGGCATGAGAGGCTGGCTATTGTGAAACTAAAGAGGGGAGTCGAATTCAACTCTGTAGTAGAAGCACTTAGGAAAGTTGTTATGGAAGTTGGTTAAGTGGGCCCGCCGGGATTTGAACCCGGGACCACGGGGATCTCCGCCATTAGAGGTCCCGAGTCGGGCACGGCTTTCTCTCCGTGTACCCCGCATCCTAGCCAAGCTAGACTACGGGCCCTAACACTAACTGTGTCTGTAATTCAGGGTTTTAAATCCTTAGCCTCCTTTTCATTAAAGTATAAATATTGCTTAACTGCTTAAGATATGCTGGTGCATGGGTGTGGCAAAGAGGAGAAGCAAGTGGCGCAGAACATCTGTAATCATGAAGAAGCTTATGCAGGAAGCCAAAAAGACTAAAGCGTATCAAAGTATAAGGCAGTGCCCAGTTTGCGGAGACCCACACGGGCTATCAATAGCAATAGTGCAGGATAAGGAGGGGGGAAAGAGGCAGGCCCACGTTAAGTGCTCTTCATGCAAATTTGAGTACATGTTTGAAGCCATTCCAGCTATAGCTGATGAGTTTTGGGTGTACTCAAAGCTTCTAGACATGGTGTATGCTGGCACTATTTCAAAGCCAACACCAGTAGCTGAGGAAGCGGAGATTGTGGGTGCTGGGGAAAGTGCTGAAGAGCCTGAGGAGGTTCACGAAGAGGATGTGCCTGAGTTTGAAGTTGTAGAAGAGAAGTAGAGGTCCATAAGCTCGCCATACTTTGTTCCAAACAACTTATCGTAGAGATTAACAGCTTCTACTATTGCAACCCCGACATTAACCCCTAGGAGGGCGCTCATTTCAATACACTTGCTGTAACCCATATCAGCGACAATGCTCTTAGCTCTCTCCAGCAAGCCCTCCTCGGCCTTATCAACTTTATTAAGTGCTAAGATGATTTTCTCCCTCCCCACAAGCCCCTCAACAGTCTTCAAAACCTTAACTTGTTGCTCAAGCGTATAGTAAGACTCTTTTGAAACATCTATTAGATGTAGGACAACAGCTTTTAAATGCCTTAAAGCCGCTATAGCTCTTCTCTCAATCTCATTCATTTCCTCAAGCGGTCTATCTAAGATCCCCGGAGTGTCCATTAACTGTATAGATGCTTCTCCAAGCCTTACATGTCCAATAACAACACTCTTTGTTGTAAATGGGTATGGCGAGATCTTTGGTTTTGCTGTTGATACCCTGCCTACGAAAGTTGATTTACCAACTTGAGGCATCCCTGAGACTATTATCAAGGGCTTCTCAAAATCAATGCAAGGTGTGTTGTATGCGACATAAGAGATGTTCTTTGTTATAGGCAGCGCCCTAACCTTCCTCTTTATTACTGAGAGTGCCCTTCCTACAAACTCTGTTGAAAGCCTCTTAGCGTTTTCACCTCCCCCCAAGATCCTCCCCCTGTACTCTTTCCACATATCAGAGATGATCTTTATGGCGTGAGACCCCTCTCTCCTCAACTCATCGTACATGCCTTTTGTTGCTATCTCTAGCAACTCAGCATAAAATGGATTTAAGCTATCTGCTGGCGGAAGCCTAGCAACCTTTCCAAGGACTACTACAATGTATTGAAACACTTTTTCAGCCTTTACCATGTATCGAAAAGCCACTCTCTTATTTGGGTCTCTAAAGGCGGGGGACTTCGGTATCCTCACCCTCTCCCTATATATCTCTAGTGCCCTCTTTTTAATGAGGTCATGAGTAAGAGCTTGAACATCTAAGTACTCGTGAAGGCACACAGCTTCCTCACGGTTGCTCATCGCAATGCTACCTGAGTTCAGTGGTCGTGGTTCTGTCACCAAATTCCATACCGCGGGACTCGCTCATCATCTATAGGGAGTAGTATGTACTCCAGTTTAAAATCTAAATTAAAGACCTCGCGTCCTTGAAATTGTGCGTCGTTCTGCATGCCTAGTGTGCTCAAATTATTTTCTACATTTAATAAACACAGCGTTTAGGCAACTAAATGGGGAGTACCCCATACCCCTATCTAAATCTGTTAAAACCTTGTAGAGGCACCACCCACTTTTATTAGCAAGTTTGTTGAGCTCATCTAAGCTATAGAGATGTAGCTCGAAGTGCGCATCTCCCATAAACACTAGGTTGTTTTGACTTTTCTCATAGAATTCCTGCCTTATCAATACATTGCCTGTTGCTGGGTTGTAGAGTAGCCTCTCCATTATTATGACATTGTCGTACTCGTGAACTTTTTTAGCCATTCCGAAGAGGTATTGATGTAGCATCACCTGCTCTTTGCTTATTGCATCGGCTATTATTAGCACTGCCCTATCTGTGGATATGTCATAGGCTTCTGAAAGTATTTTGCTATCTGCACTCTCATCGTAGTACCCTATTACTGAGGACCAGACGAAGAGTATTGACGAGAATGGCTTGTGGTTGCTAGTGCACACATCCATTTCCCTAGCGTCGCACACTATGAAAATAGCCCTGCCCTCTACACCCCTCTCCCTAGCTCTTCTAATTGCTATGTCTATGTATGTTGGGGAGATGTCTATGCCTACGACCTCAAAACCCATTTCCGCTAGCGGTATTGATATCCTCCCTGTGCCACAGCCTACGTCAAGCACCCTACCCTTCTCGTGGCCCAGCATCGCTAAGTGCTTTGCTATTCCACGGGCTGTTCTCCTACCCCTCTCAATCATAGTCTTAGAGTCCATTATCAGCCTAAACAACTCGCCTTTCTCGATGAAGTACTCCCGCACCTTATCATCTAAGCTCCTCACGTTATACCCCAAGCCTTCTAGACATAGCACTTAAAGTATTAAACTTAAAAGACTAATAAATATGTAACTCAGTGAGATGTGGTGCTACGTGAGCAAAAGAATTGTGTGGCCAAAGGTAAAGCGCTTTTACTGGTGCCCCCACTGTAATGTGCCTCTCTTAGAGGCCGTGTGCCCCATCTGCAGGTCTAAGACCGTTAGAATTCCTCTTTCAGATCCGGGAGATGCTAGGATAGCTTTTGAGAGAGATTACAAGACCTTGAGGAGGGCTTACCTCTATGAATTCTCAACTGAGAAGGGCTTCGAAGCCTTGCTAGGGAGGTCTGTAGCTCTTTTGAACAAGGCGCCTTACTATGATGAGATGAAGGAGGTCTACGTTGATGGTGTGCAAATAGGTCGGCTATACTACGATCCTTTTCTAAGGCAGTGGAGGTTTAGGCTTTCAAAGGTAGGTGCTCTCAGAGTTTTAGATGTTGATAGAGATATCATCGATAGTGTTGTTGTTGATAAGAAGCGCTATTACCATATGGATGTGGTTCGGGTAGATAGGGATATTGCTGAGCATAAGCAGGTTCTCTTAGTAAACAGTGTGGGCAACGTAGTTGGCCTGGGGTATTCGAAGGGAAGGGGTAGAATACTGGTCCACAGTTGGTGGGGTGAGGAGGAGCCGTTTAGAGGTTTTGAGGGGAAGTCAGGGCTAAGCGATGTGATTAGGGTTAATAGTGAGCACATGAATATCGTGGAGGCAAAAGCCAAGAAGTTCATTGCTTTAACGGTAGAAAAAATTGGCAAACCCGTCATAGCCTCTTTCAGCGGTGGTAAGGACAGCCTTGTTGTACTACACCTCGCACTTTCCCTAGGGCTCGAGCCTACAGCGCTATTTAACAACACTGGTATAGAGCTTCCCGAAACCATTGACACTGTATACAGGGTTGTGAATCAATACAACCTCAAATTTGTTGAGGCATTCGCAGGAGGCGTATTCTGGAAAGCAGTGTACGATTTCGGCGTGCCTGGGAGGGACTATAGGTGGTGTTGTAAAACATGCAAGCTCACACCACTAGCACGAACTGTTAAGAGCGCGTGGCCTCTAGGCGGTCTTAATATTGTTGGTCAAAGAGCATTCGAGTCTCTAGATAGGGCTAGGAGCCCCTCGCTATGGAGGCTCAGATGGGCTCCACAACTAGTAAACATATCTCCAATAAATGAGTGGTCCCAATTTGAGGTGTGGCTATACATACTCAAGCACAAGTTATATGCAAACCCGCTCTACTACATGGGCTATGAGAGGATAGGGTGCTTCATGTGCCCAGCATCAACTCTTGCTGAGCTAACACTTGTTGAGCAAACACACCCAGACCAGTGGTCACAGTGGCTCAGCGTTTTAGAGTACTGGAGAAAGCGGCTAGACTTACCAGAGGAGTGGATAGCGTACGGTCTGTGGCGCTGGAATGCTCCAGCGAGGTACAGGACCATAATGGCAAAGAGGTTGGGCGTGGCTCAGCGTATTGATGACTGGAGGAGGACGTTTAAGGAGATGGCTAGGCCAAGGCTTAGAGAGGTGATTAAAGATGAAAACGCCATCTCAGTGCGCTTTGAAAATGATATTGACTGTGAATTCTTAGAGAAGCAGTACACTATAGTAAACCCAGTGGGCTTCAGCAAAGATTTTAGAGGAGTTGCTTTAAGCTTTGGCAACTCGTGTATCAGCATCAGCGGCAGTTTAATAACAATGAGGTTCAGCAAGGATGAGGATGTTGAAAAACTTGTTGACACTCTCAAACTCATGTACAGATGGGAGTTGTGTACTGGGTGCAGATCCTGTGAAGTCAGTTGCCCTACGCATGCAATAAAGGTGGTTGAGAAGAGTGGTGGGGCTAGGCCAGAAGTTCGAAAACCATCTATGTGCATTAGGTGCAAGCTTTGTTTGTATAACTGTCCAGTGGCTGAGGTATACGTAGAGCACGTCGTCGCACCTCTTCTTTTCGATGATGCTGAGGCTTGGAGGAGGAAGACGAGGGAGCACCACGATGAGGTGCTTAAGAAGATTAGAAGCTACATCAAGATTCAGACGCCTGCTAGAAGTACTACAACGCAAAAAGCCCGAGACAAGCCCTTTGAAGTGCCCTCAATCTCTGATTTCTTCTCTTTGAATCAATAAGTTGTGCGGTGAAGTGTAGTGAAACCCAACCAGAAGTTTTTAAATGAAGCAAGCAGAAATGTGGAGCCTGTATATGCGCAAGGCTTCTTCTTTGTGTCTCGCGATTACATCTCCTACTACCTCGTCTTTGACTACTACGACCCCTTAGAGTACTACAAAGCAGTTGTGAGCGATGAGCAGCTTCTTAATGCCGAGGTTTCAAAGCTCTGGGCAAATATGCAGCAGTTTCTAGATGAGGAGGTTGTTAAAGTAAATAACGTAAAGGTATCGCCTAGGGTTGCTATGATAGACATTGGCTTTAGAAGGGGTAAGAAAAATCCCTACATAGTCTTCTTGATAAGGTTTAGAGCTCCTATAAAATCTGGTAGGAATATCTATGAAAATGTTTACGCTAGTGAGGTTGTTGAGTACGATTATGCTGCTTACTGGGTATTTCCACTAGGCTCAAAAATACTGAGAGTAGATTTTGGTGGCGGTGAAGAGGAGTGGGATATTGTGAAGAGCAACATACTGGCTATCTATGGTCGGAGGGGAATGAAGACTGGGGGTTACGAACTTATAGAATTTGAGGTTGCAGAGCCACCGCAGTGAGAATGGGGGATGAGCAGATGAGCATGAGATCAGAGGTTTTAAGAAAGGTTATGCATATAGCGTCTTCCTTGTTACTACTGATACCCTTAACACCACTCTATCGAGACCTCTTCAGCAAAGAGCAGCCCTCTTTGGATCCAACGCTTCTGACCTACTCAATTCTCCTATTTATCTTCTCCTTAATCAACAGCATCCAAATAAGGCTGCCCAATATTGAAGATATTGTTGTAAGCATATCTAGAGAGCATAGGGAGAGATTTCTAGAGTACATTAATGAGAAGTTCTCCAACTCACCTCTATCCGAATTTGTAAAAGGAATTGAAAGAATCATAAATAGGTTTGAAAGCCAGTTGATGATTTTTATAGATACTATTAAAAGGGATTACGAGAAGAGGTATGGCTACGTGAGTATAACCTTTGCGCTGCTCTCAGTTTTCCTAAGCTATGTGCTGTGGTGGGGTTACAATCAAACTGGCGTGTATATAGGTATACTAGCGCTGGCCATAGTTGATGGACTGACATCGCTTGTCTCAGTAGTAGATAGAAAAAGTAGAAGGATCTTTAAGCACACCCTACTTGCTTACGTCGTCGCATCGTCTGTTTTCTCACTACTCATTTACTCTATAACACTCAAGCCCTTGCTAAGCATTGTAGTATCTATAGCTACTGTTGTTATAGAAATGCTTAGCCCTGAGGACAATCTAACACTCCCACTCTTATCAACATCGCTATTCTGCATTTTGAACAACTACCTCTAGGTAAAAAGCACAATGCTTGAACCACATTACAATTGTGTGCCCTGCCCTTCAGAATGTAGTGCGAATAGAAAAGTTTATTAACTCTACGCATTAAGATTCCTGGAAGTCGAGCATAGCTGTCCTCAAGCATGTCATTGCAAGTATTTGCTTTGGGTAGGGTGAGTACTGTGAGTGGGGGAGAGGCTCAGCAGGAGCTGATAGATATTGAATTATTTAAAAAAGTCGACCTTAGAGTCGGTGTGGTAAAACATGCAGAAAAAGTTGCTGGCTCTAAGAAACTCCTCAGGCTACTCATTGATGTGGGCACTGAGGTTCGTCAAATCATAGCAGGGCTTGCCGAGTGGTATAAGCCTGAGGAGCTCGTGGGCAAGAAGGTTGTTGTTGTAGTTAACTTAAAGCCTAAGAAATTAATGGGTTTTGAAAGCCAGGGCATGCTCTTAGCTACTTGCGATCAGGGAAAGCCCCTCCTTGTAACTATTGAAGGTGATGCAAAGCCTGGTTCTAAGATATGCTGAGCATTCTATGCAATACTTAAATATCAGTTGCAACTTTTTCATGACTAAGCCTCTGAGAGTGTGGGTGGTAACATTATCTACAGCACCCTCTATTAAGGGTAGGTATAATCCCATTGCTGTGGAGAAGTGGGTTTTAGAGTTCTGGAAAAAGAGCAGGGTGTATGAGAAAGTTAAGGCTGAGGCCTGTTTAAACAATGAAAAGAGGTTCAGATTCCTAGAGGGGCCTCCTACTGCCAATGGATTTATGCATGTGGGTCACGCTAGGGGGAGAACCTTTAAGGATGTTATACTTAGGTACTACAGAATGAGAGGCTTCTGTGTATGGGATCAGGCTGGCTGGGACACCCAAGGGCTACCTGTTGAGCTAGAAGTCGAGAAAAACTTGAGGTTCAAGTCAAAGAAGGATATAGAGAACTACGGTATTGACAAGTTTATTTATGAGTGTCAAAAGCTTGTTGACTACTACATTAACCACTGGAGGACAGCAAGTGAAAGGCTTGGGCTGTGGCTCGATTATGACAATGCCTATGAGACTAGGCATCCCAGGTACATAGAGGCTGTCTGGGGCTTTCTAAAGCAAATGTGGGAGAAGGGCTATCTCTATGAGGACTACAGGGTTATACCAGTGTGCCCAAGGTGTGAAACAGCCCTGAGCTCACATGAACTTGCCCTAGGTTATAAGGTTGTGAAGGACCCCAGCCTCTATTTCAAAGTGAAGCTTGTAGATGAAGATGTGTACTTAGTTGCTTGGACTACGACCCCCTGGACGATAATATCAAATGAAGCCCTGGCTGTGCATCCAAATGAAAAGTACGTTAAGTTGAAGGTGGGGTCAGAGTACTGGGTTGTTGCAGAAAAGAGGTTAAAGCCCTTTCTTAGCAAGGTAGGGGTAAACAATGCTGAAGTTTTAGAGGTCTTCGTAGGCTCGCAACTCTACAACAAAGCCTATGTACATCCATTATTAGAGGAGGTGCCTGAACACAACAAGCACGCTCCACCAAATCACAGAGTCTTGGTAGCAGAGTGGGTGAGCATGGATGAAGGCACAGGCATTGTACATGTGGCGCCAGCGCACGGCCCTGAAGACTTTGAGCTAGGGAAGAAACACGGTCTCGTGGTCTTTAAGCCGCTTCAAAAGAATGGCCTCTTTGGTAAAGAGGCTGGGAAGTACAGTGGGAAGTGGTTTAAGGATGTAAATGGAGAGGTTGTGGAGGATTTAAAGAGGAAGAACCTGCTAGTGTATGTAGGTGAAGTAGAGCATGAGTACCCACATTGCTGGAGATGCGAAACACCACTGATGTACTATGCTGATAGACAGTGGTTTTTAAAGATAGATCCAATAAAGGATGCCATGCTTCGTGAAAACAGTGGGGTGCTGTGGTACCCAGAGTGGGCTGGAAGGAGATTCGAGGACTGGATAAAGAACGCCAAGGACTGGTGCATATCTAGAGAGAGGTTCTGGGGCACCCCCTTACCCATATGGACCTGCTCTAACTGCGGCTATAGAATTGCATTTGGTAGCATAGAAGAGCTAGAGAGAGCCACAAGGCAAAGGCTGCAGGAAATTCATAGACCATGGATAGATAGCATAACTATGGCTTGCCCAAGATGCGGCTCTACAATGCTTAGAGAGCCTTTTGTTATTGATGTGTGGATGGACAGCGGTATGGCGCATACAGCGGCACTTCATCAAATAAGTAGAGAGAACCTCTTCAAGGAGCTGTTCCCATACGACTGGATAACTGAAGCTGTTGATCAGACTCGTGGATGGTTTTACACACTCCTATTTACAGCTGTAGGGCTTTACGGCAAGTCGCCATACAGAGCAGTACTGTGCCAAGGCCACGTGCTGGACAAGTACGGTAAGAAGATGAGCAAGAGCAGGGGTAATGTGATATGGGCGCTCGACTTCATGGAGAAGTGGGGGGCTGATGCACTCAGGCTCTACGTAACATCCAAAACAGCTCCCTGGGATAACATAAACTTTGACCCTAATGAAGTGGCAGACATTCAGTCTGTCCTTAACATCCTATGGAATTCTGTGAACTTTGCAGATATGTATATGAGCCTTGACAAATGGAGTGCGAGTGCCCTAGAGCACGATTTGCAGCACACCCTACCTGAGGATCTGTGGGTAATTTACGAGCTGAGCAATACTATTAAAACAGTTGAGACATCTATAGAGAGAGGAGAGCTTCACAATGCCGCCCGCGCCCTACTCTCCTTTATTACTGAGACCTTGAGCCACCGATACATAACTGTCATACGCCCCAGGGTCTGGATTGAAGGAGATGCCCCACAGAAAAGAGCAGCATACGCAACACTATTTTATGTACTTACAAACTTGTTTAAAGCTCTAGCACCTTTTGCCCCATTTATAGCAGAGTACTTGTACCATGCATTTACAAAGAAGTACGGGCCTCAATACTCAGTTGAAAGTATTCACTTGGAGAAGTGGCCCAGCACCTCAGCAAGGCTTCTAAACGAAAAGGTGTGGAGTGTTGTTAGCGCACTCTTTGCAGCTTGTGAGGAGATACTGACCTTACGAGCCAAGTTAGGGGTGAAAAGAAGGTGGCCCCTGAAGCACGCTTGGATAAGAGTAGGTGAGGAATACGCAGAGCACGTAGCTGAGGCAAGGCACGTGGTTGAGATCTATGCTAATATTAAACAGGTGGAGGTCGCTAAGGAGGTGCCAAGTAGCAGTTCTGTTGTCAAGGTAGTGGAAAAGCCTTTTGAAGTATATGTTGACACAGCTGTTGATAGAGAAATTGTGCTCGAGGGCCTTGCAAGAGACTTCATAAGGAGGGTTCAGGTGCTTAGAAAAGAACTGAGCCTACCTGTTGACCACATGTTAAAGGAGGTTGTTGTATACACACCACAGCAATTACTATTTGAAGCTTTGGAAAGGTACAGCGAGTACATAAAGAGTGAGGTGAGAGCTCAGAAATTAACCTTAGCAACAGCAAAGCCTGAGAACGCTAGGCAATGGTTTATCGAAGATTACGAGGTGCACGTCCAGGTAGTTGTATAGAAGTGCAACACTAATGCAAGTATACAAAGTGCCCGAGACCCTGAGGGGGAGGCTGTCAAGACCCTACTTATATAACCCGTCACTGCTTTTCATAGAGGGGCCAAGAGAGTACGTGGCCTTCACTCTGAGAACCCTTATTTACAGCTACCTTAGCGCAGTCCATGTTGTAGGGGATTACACTTGCGAAACATTTTTGCAGTATATTGGCACACCCCGTCTCTGCGTAATCGATGGCACAGTGATGAGATCCTTCACAGGCATCACTCATATTGTTAAGTATTTTGAGCACATTTTCAATTGCACTAATCCCAGAGGCTCTATCTCTGTTGACTGTTTAAAAAAATTGCGAGATGCACTACCCCTCTATAAGAGCCTTGTGGTTGTCGAAGGTGAAGAGGATCTCCTATCACTAGCCTTAATGATGCTCTTGCCAGCTGGGTATGTAGCTTATGGCATACCTAAAAGGGGTGTTGTTTTAGTAGATGTTTCTGTTTCTAGAAGCGAAGCTGTAAACTTGTTCTCTCACTTTACATTGATAACACTAAATGGGGGACCTAGAGGACAACAACCCGGCACTTTCATGGGAGGGCGCATCTAATAGGCTTAGCATAAGAATAAAATCCTTAGAGCTACACTTGTATGCAGAGCAGGTTAATTAGCTTTAGAGTAGCTGTCGAGGTTTTGTTAATGACTGGTAAGGAGGTGCTGGTGGGGCTCATAAAGAGGTTTCGTATTGACACAAGTAGGCTAGACGACTTCTGCTACGACGTGTACTCTATTTTTAAGGACCATGCGCTATCCATGGCTATAGAGAGACCCTCTTGCTCTAGAATAGTCATACTTGGTAAGGATTTTGAGGTTAGGCTCTACATATCGCATAGCGGGGAAGGGGTTTTAACACTGTTTTTCACACTACTGCCTGAGGCAACTACAGCAGGAAACCTGGGGAGAACCTTGGCGCTCTTACTCAAAACGCTTTCCTCAATGATTACAGCAAGTAGTGATCCAGTAGTAGTTGTACGAAACGTGGTATTTTCATCAGTTAAATCTGTTAATAATCTCATAGCTTCACTAACGAGCATGGGTATTGTTCTAGAAAGTATTGATAAGAAGATTGTGAATGGCTTTGAGATTTTAACACTGAGGGGATTTTACATAGGCGAGAACTTGAAGAAGTACACGATTACTCTCTCCTTTGTTACTAGCGATAGAAATGAAATTGGCGTAACAGTAGAGACAAGGGTTAATGAAGAACTTCTGCATAATCTCAACACGTTTTTGAACTATGTGAAGAAGATGTACAGTTTTATACTTGACCTAGAAAATAGCCTAGTGTCCAGTAATACAGCTTAGCAAGTGATAATCAATGCATGAATGGGCTCTTGCAGAGTCAATAATCTTAACGATTGTAGAGGAGGCAAAGAATAGTGCGAGAAATAGCTTTGAAGTAGAGGTTGTCGTTGGAGAGCTACAAGCAATAGATTTAGAAGTGTTTGAATTCGCCTTAAACGAGCTCAAAACAGTTATGGAACGAGAGCACGGAATTTCAGTGAAGAGCTTAAAGATAGTTATGGAGCAGGCAAAGTTCAAATGTAGTAGGTGTGGTTTTGTGTGGGGGTTGGCAGACATTAGGCTAAGTGATGATGTGAAGGAGGCGGTCCACTTTGTTCCAGAGGTTATTCACAGTTATGTGCAATGCCCCAAATGCTATTCTCACGATTTCGAGATAGTTAGTGGTAGAGGAGTTAGCATGAGGTTTACTTAGAATGGGTGTGGTAGACCCTAGGCTTGCAAGCATAAAGAAGAACTTGGGGGGATTTAAGTTAATACTTCCAGTAATGAGCCCTAAAGGTGGTGTTGGAAAAACCTTTGTCACAGCTCTTCTTGCACACATACTAAGCCACATGTACACCCCCGTGTCTTTACTTGATGCTGATTTAACTAACCCTACACTGCATATAGTGCTGGGCCTGGATGCAAAGAACCTGAAGGTCTCTGAGGATAGGGGTATAAAACCTTTTAAAGTAAATGAAAAGCTAGAGCTAATGAGCTTAGCCCTCTTTGTAGATGACTATTCTATACCACTTAGAGGTAAAGATGTCGAAAACGTAGTTAGAGAATTGCTAGCTGTAACCAGGTGGGGTGGTAGTGTACTACTTATAGATACACCACCAGGGTTTTCAGATACGCACTTAGAGCTTCTGAAAATGCTTAGTGCAGTAAATAGAGCCTTCATCATCTTAGTTACAACACCTAGTAGCGTCGCTTTAAGATCTATTGGCAGAATTGTCAAGATACTGGCTCTAGAATCCATGAAGTTTGTAGGAGTGCTAGGAAACATGTGTACAGATTTCGATGACGAGTTAAAAGTAGAGGTAGCAGCACGCAAATATGGTATAGCGTACCTAGGCTGCGTACCATTCATAGATGAAATTGAGGCTTACTTTGGGTCAAACCTGGTAAGCATTCTGAAGGGTCTTGAGCCCCTCTCCATCACTATGTTAAAACACATCGAGAAGTTGTTCGGCGGATAGCCATGATGCAGAAGCTCTCCATAACCGAGGCCTGCCAATACCTAAAGAAACTACTTTCAATGAATTACAGCCTTGCTTGCGTGGGTACGTATCTGAGAAGCGATGATGCTGTCTGTTTAGAGCTCTGCGATAGGTTGCAATCTATGGGTGCGCATCCCAATATTGTGAAGTGTGAGTTTGGTTTAGAGAATTGCATTGATGTTCTTTTACTTCACAAGTTTGATGGCGTGCTGATATGTGATGCTGTTATTTCGAGTTCTCTTGAGCCAGGCTCTATTGTAAAGCTCGGGTTAGAGGATATAGATGAAAATATTTTGATTCTCTCCTCACATTCAATTCCATTGACACACGCAGTTAACATACTTAGTGAGGTGGCTGGAGTTAAAAACATCGAGTTGCTGGGTATAGTGGCATGCGACTTGAGCATAGGTATGCAACTTAGTGAAGCTACTAGAAACACTATTGATAAGCTTTGCGAGTGTCTAAAGGGTTGAGAGCGTAGAGGTTAAGATTTACAGCAACCTTAGAATTATATTATAAGGCTCAGTATCAACGCTATTACTGAGGGTATCAACGCGTAGGCAACTATCTTCCTTATTGCTTGGTCAATTCTAAACCTACCAAAAGCTCCTCTAACTAGCGACACTATGAAGACTACTGCTACATATTTAGCTAATAGTGTTAAGACGCCCTCTACAGTAAGATGGCTATATGGCGCTGGCCCCCCTAGGAATATGTACACTATGGCTAGCGCTAATACAGTTATTTTCATATCGTGGAAAAGCCTAAAGAGGGCGTATATTGGCCCTGAAAATTCTGTTGCAAAGCCTGCGATAAGCTCTTGCTCAGCTTCTGGTATGTCAAATGGTTTTAGCATGACCTTTGATTGCACAGCTATAATTATGGCTATCATAGATGCTATTAAGAGAAGTAGTGTTATAACATAGTTTACTACGCCAACATTTGGATCAGCCCAAAGCTTATACACAGTAGTTGAAGTGTAATAAATTGAGTATGGCTGTACCTGAGGATACCTCTTGGCTATGATATTCATCGGCACTAGTATTGATGCTACAAGCGTTGGTTCAGTGACCACAGCCAACGCTATTGCCCTGGAAACCCCTGCTATTACAAATGGGTTTGGCCACGCTAGAGAGACTATTATAAGTGAAAGGAAAGGCCATAAAATCATTAGGTATATAAACGCAATCACATCGTATGGCGCTACCAAGCGTAGTGGTGATAGTGGGAAGAGTAGCAGTGCTGTTGTTAGAGCTCCAATACCTAGAGCGACACCCGCTGCAGCTAGCAATGGGCTTGAGTACCTCTGCTCAACATACCTCTTAACTAGTAGCAATTTGAAGAAGTCTGCAAATGGTTGCAAGAGCCCTATTGGACCCACATATGCAGGGCCCATTCTGTTCTGCATTCTCGCAACAGTTTTTCTCACAAACCACTCTGTTAAGAGGGATGCAACTGAAAGAGCTACTAGTCCTGGGAATACAAGTATTGAGAGAATGGCATAGCCCATTAATGTGGCTACAGCCTCCATGGCTACCACCCATAGAGTATAAACAGTATTGAAATAGTTATTGCAAGCACCATTAAGAAGCCATACCACATGCTCATGTACTTTAGCCAGTCAAGTACGTTGCCTGTGTGAAGAGAGTTAATGAGGTAATTGTAAACATTTCTAAAAACTCTCTTCAAAATACCCCAGTATAGAGCATCTGATGTGGGGAACTTCAGAGCTAGTATATTTTCGTGCTCTCCACCTATATACATGGCTGCAGTGTCTTCTGCCGACCCCCCCTCTTTTTTAGCGACAGCTTTAAACATCAATGTTATTAACACTAGTAGTGTAGCAGTAAAAAGGCTTGAGAAGAGTATGAGTGATACAGGGTCTAAAACCATTGTCAAAGCCATCTAAGACCCCCTTAATAAACTCAAGTACGAGTTCACAAAGTCTCTGAATGTAGCTATATAGCTGTTATAGTCAGTCAACGACTCAGCGGCTCTTATCAACACATTGTAGAAGTCTGTGTAGAGAGCTACTGAGATGGCCACAGTCAAAGCCATTAATACTATCAAAGCAATTTTGCTTTGCAGAGCCTCTTCAATTCTTCCATACCCAGGTTTTGTGCCAAATGTTATAAGTAGTAGCTTTGCGTACCCCATTAGCGAAATGGCTGTTGTAACTACAACAAGCCATGCGATGAGTGGTTGCCCTATGGATAAGTAGGTTTGGTATATGTAGTACTTGCTAAAGAACCCTGCGAAAGGTGGCAATCCTATTAAATGGAGAACCCCTATGACAATAGCTGTGCCTGCTATGGGAGCTGTTTTTCCAAGTCCACAGAGTGTGTTAAGGTCACTGCTATGTAGGTTATGGCTCCTCATTATAGAGCCTACGGAGAGAAATAGTGCTGTCTTACCTATAGAGTGGTTGACTATGTGTAATAGCATTGCCATCAACCCTACGCTAAGGATCTCTGTAGAATTAGTGAAGAACCCTATGGACAGTGCTATGTATGTAAAGCCAATGTGGTTTATAGTGCTGTAGGCAAGCAACCTCCTGGCATCCCTCTGAATAGCCATCATGAAGGCCCCCACAAGCGCTGCTAAAATTCCTAGTACTAGAAGAGCTCCTAGAACAACTGTCCTCAGCCTTGCAAGTTCAGGGATCACACCGGGTCCAAATATTGTGTAGAGGTATCTCGCAATTACATATATAGCAGTAGCCTCTGTGAAACCTGCGAAGCATGCTGCAACAACTGGTGAAACAGAGCTATATACATCTGGAAGCCAGAAGTGATTTGGAAATAGAGCTGATTTAAATGTAAAGGGCCAGAGGGTGAAAACTAAGGCAATAGCTGTAGCCACAACTATGTTTCCAAATATACTGCTAAATGGTGTTAATGACGTTCTGTCCCTAGCCATGTGGGCAATATCCGCCATATTTAGTGTACCATATGCAGCGTAGTAAACTATGCAAGCCACAAAGTATAGCGATAAAGCAACAGCTCCTAGCAATGAGTACTTTAGAGCAGCTTCCAACGAATACTTGTTGGACCTGTAAAATGAAATTAGTGCGTAGGCTGCTAGAGACAGCACCTCTACCATAACAAATAAGTTAAATACGTCACCTGTGTATATACACCCAAGTGTTCCACCAAGAAGTCCAAGGAGCAGTACATAGAATGTGTAGTGGATTTTAGGATCATTTGCAGAGTACCAACTATCATACACAACTATTACTAATGCTATAAAGGTGACGAAGAGAGCGAATAAGGAGTTGAACAGGTCTATCTCATAGGCAATGCCTATTGGTGGAGGCCATCCTCCAAATGGATAGAGCACAGGTCTGCCTTCTCTATATACATTTACAAAAATTGCTGCCGAGAGAATGAAAGCAATTGAAGTGACTACTACTGTAAATATACTGAAAAACTTTATTCTCTTTGTTAGAAACGAGAGAAGGGGCAACGAAAACGCTGTAGCTATGAACAAAAGCGGTATGAGACCATATATGGGGCTTATGTTTTGCACCATATTCTACTTCACCTCAGTCAAAAACCTTCTTTGCAAACTTTTCAAAAACATACGATATGCTTTTTCTAGCCTCTTCAAGGTCGCGCGTTTTAACGTCTATCCAATTCACATAGAGATACTTCTTAGAGGGGTGCACATACACAACTACAGTGCCAGGCGTATTTGTAATAGAATTCGCCACGGCTAAGATGCTGTAATCTGCTGTCACATTTATAGGCACCTTAACTATGCCTGGGTTTATCGGCATCTTGGGGTTGAGAATTCTCTTAATCACATCGAGGTGTGCTTGCACCTCTGCAACAAAAAAGTAATGCAGTGCGTATGCCAAGCCCCAGAAATACCTCTGCACCTGAGTAAACTTACGAGCATTGCTGACGGCTGTGGGTCCAAATATAGCGCCAACGATTATCGCCCCTATGACCCCCGTAACAATATCAAAGTATGTAGCGGAACCTGTGAATACTATGTACACCACAAATGCTAGTATTGCTACAGGTATTGCCCTAGTAATTCTTGGCATTGCGCTTACCCCCTCATCCTCACAATCTTCCTTATATCAAGGGTTCCGAAGACCCTGTAAGCTTGTAGAGCGAGAAATACGAGGAATAGCATTGTTGCCAGGCCTATTACAACACCTGTTAACACCAAAGCTGGTGGCAGTGGGTCTACAGCTGTAGATACGAACTCCTTGATGTATTCTTGTGAAGGTTGCTGAACTGTCATTACTGGTATTGTGGGGTATGGCTCTATTTTTCTGAACCCAATAAGTATAGCATAGATAAAGGTGCAATCACCGAATATTGACAAGGCAATAATCTTCTTTATTATGCTAGGTCTTACAAATATGCCATAAAGTGAAATTACAATGTTTGCAAATATGGCTATATAAGTTACTGTGAATAGGTATGCCTTTGCATCCATCACTCCATCTCACCTCTAATTACTTCCCTAATGATTTCTTCAGGTATTGACAAAAGTAGAAACAGTATTGCGAAACCCATAAAGACCGCCAGGAACTCAAATACGTTGAATAAGAACAGGGTGCCTGAAATGAGATTTCCTCCAACTTCGTAAGGTAAACCTAGTTGTGCTATAACTTTTGGCTGATTTTGAAATATGTAAGCTTGTTGCCCTGTTGAAAACGCAATTATAGCAGTAATTACGGCTGATAGCGCTATCCCTATGAGCCCTGCAATTCTCAGCAATATTGCTGTATTTATCTTGAAGAACCTTATTGCAAAATACGTAGAGAATATGAATATCAATAGCGAGACTGTGACTGCAGCTGTAACCCCTCCTTGGAAGCCTCCGCCTGGTGTTAAGTGCCCGTGCAGAGCTATGGATATTGCAACAACTAGTATCATGGGAACCACTATTCTTGTCGCCGTCTTTCCTATTATTGACATTCCCATTACTTCTTCTCTGTACTCCTTCTTTGGTATCTCAAAGTATCTTGCTAGTGCTAGCGCACCGATTATAGCCAAGTACATAACAGAGGTCTCAAAGTATGTGTCCAGACCTCTGTAGTCCCATACTATAGCTGTGACAGCCTCTGGTGACATTGCACTAAACATTCTATTCCACCACAGTGTTGTATTTAGGAACCACTTAGCCAACGCTCTTGCATCAGCACTTGGAAAAACATCAAGTGTTATTGCATGTGATAGCACTAGGAGGTATCCTGCAATAAATGTAAATGCGACTACTAGAGACAATATTGTTATGGAAGAGCTTTTCGGTATCCCTGCTGCATCTTCATACCTCTCAGTCTTCTTAATAGTAACTATGATTATTGCAGGTAATAGCCCTACGGAGACAGGTATGTATACTAACACTATGTCGGGCACCATCAGGAGGTAGAATATCAATGCATAGAAAGTACTCTGAATAGCTGAATAAAGCACAGCCTTAATCAAGTCTTTTTCAATAATAGCAAGGTACACAGCAACCGTGGATGCTAGGGCCGATATTGCTAGCACTAGGTATGGGGTAAGCTCATACAGTTCATTCATGCACTTCACCTCTCCTCATATCTTCTTCTAAGACGTCCACAACCTTAGGTTGCAAAACAGTTGCCTTAGAGAAGTACGCTGCTTTTGCAAGAAGATGAGACCCAACAGGAGCTAAGACAAGTAAAAAGGCTGCTGTTACAAACCCTCCGCCAGCTAAGAAGAACCTGATGGTGCCAAGCTCTTCAAATGAGAGTGCTAATAATGAGCAACCTATTATTGGGGTAAAGGAGCCCCCTATGGCGGCTATTGTTGCAGCATGTAGCCTTACGAAGAAGTTTGGAAATCTATTCATGCCTATACCTGCGACAACTTGGCAAAAGGCCCCTATTCCAATGAGTGTGTAGCCCATTATGGTAAGCACGAAGTTTATTAGGCTCATGGGCTACTCACCTAATTCTCTCTTCTCTAAGTACTTTGACATATACACATCAAGTGCGTAAATCCACAAGGTCAAAACAATTGCACAAGCGATAATGAGGGGTGATCTTAGGTAGACACTGAAAATGACTAGGAGAGTAGCAAGAGCATAACCTAGACAGTCTATAGATAGAACGGTATCGGGTATTGTAGGCCCCTTCAAGGCCCTTATGACATACATTATAATGCTTATGAGGTAGAAGGGTATGAAGAAGGCCAGGTAGTGCTCTACTGTCATAATCCCTCACGTTTTAAGGTTTTTAAGCTTAGGGTATCAGATAAAAGTTTTTCTGCTTCTGTAGCCATTCTATACTCATTTGTAGTTATGTAGGCGTTAACAGGGCATATTGTTACACATCTATAGCAAAACACACACGATGGGTAATTGATTACAGGGTAAAGCCCTCTAGGATTATGCTTCAACTTTATATCTTCTGGGAGCTTCACCATCTCAATCGCTTTAGATGGGCATTCGAGAGCGCACAGCGAGCACCCTGTGCACTTATTTAAGTCCGCATACTGAAGACCTCTAAAGTCTTTTTCAATAGGTGTTTCAACTTTTGGAAACTCTATTGTTGCAGGTTTTTTAAACACGTTCTTCAGAATTTCGCGCCAAAGGGACACCATCTCACCCTCTTTTCATACTTACAATATCTTTTAATCTAACATACTTCTTTTCACCATCTTTAATTAGAATAGCTCTCTCCATACATGAGATGCACGGGTCGTAGCTTACTAGAATAACTGGTACATCTGCTATTGAGTACCTTAAATAGCTAAAACCGCTGTTAATTATGTTGTTGAATGATGGTGTTCTTACCTTCACTCTATAGGGTCTATCCCTCCCACTACCTATGATATAGTATGTCAATTCCCCGCGGGGTGCCTCAACACGTGTAAATGCCTCTCCTGGTGGAAGTACTCTGGGCAGCTTCCTCTCGTCAACTACTGCTTGTCCTTGTGGCAGATGAGTCAGTATGTACTCACACATTTTTAGAGATTCTAATGCCTCATCCCATCTGACAAGCATTCGCGCTAAGGAATCTCCTTCGGTATGCACAATTACATTGAAGTCTATCTCGTCATAAGCATCATACCTGTCCTCCATCCTCACATCTGTTTTAATACCACTTCCCCTAGCAACAGGCCCTACTAAGCTATGTAATGTAATGTCCCTAGGCTTCAGCACTCCTACGTCAGATAATCTATTAGTTATCGTTGGGTCTGTTTCAAAAAGCTTTCTGTAGTATTCTAACCGTGGCTTCACCTTCTTTAGCAAGTCTAAAATTCTCTCTCGCTTGGTATCATCAATATCTCTCCTCACACCACCAGGCATGAAGTAATCTGCAATAACTCTCCCACCTGTTAGCACCTCCTTTGCCTTCATTACGTACTCTCTATCCCTCATTATTAACATGAACAGCGTGTCAAAGCCTAATATCTCCGCCATGATAGCATTTATTATCATATGGCTGTGAATCCTCTCCAACTCCATGGCCAGAACTCTTAGGTACTTTGCTCGAGGGCCTGGCTCTATGCCTAGTACATGCTCAACGCCTCTAACATACACATCTGCATGTACAGTATTGCAAATGCCGCAAATGCGAGCGGAGATAAACACGCCTTTATAAAAGCTATTCATCTCTAACAGCTTCTCAACACCTCTATGGTTATACCCCGTGTTAATCTCCACCTTTACGACTTCCTCTCCATCTGCATAAACCTTTAACATGACCGGCTCGTGTACAGCTGGGTGCTGAGGCCCTATAGGAACCTCAAGCGATACTGGTATCTCTAAAACAGTTTCCGCCAGGTTTCATCACCACTTTGCGTCTTTTCTAAGTGGGTAGACACCCTTACTAGTAACATCCTCTGGGACGAAGAACCCTCTCTTAAGAAGCTTGTTTCCATTGAATTGCACACCCAGTAAATCAAAGGTCTCACTTTCGCTAGCAAAGGCCCCCGGGGCAATATCTATTAGCGTGTCCACAGCTGGCTGTGTTCTAGGTACCTGAGTTCTCAACACTATGATCTCTTTTCTGGGGAGTATTGAAATGAAGTAGTTTAGCTCCATTACTCCCTGCTCAATTCTGTCAACCCCAGCAATGGTAGATACGTAGACGGAGGTCTCGCCATACGCCTTTATTAACCTTGAGACAGCTTCTCTAATACTAGATTTATCAATTGTGAAAACCCTTCTATTAGGCTTCACAAACTCCTCCTTAACCACAAGGTCACCAATAACGCTCTTAGGGTCTAGCTCTTCAACTCTAGCCTCAGTCACTTGGACTCCACCCCACTTAGCTTTTCAATTTTTTGAAGAAGCTTAACAATACCATTTAAAATTGCCTCTGGTCTCGGCGGGCAACCAGGTATATAGACATCCACAGGCACAACATCTTTAGCACCCCTCCTTAAAGCATAGGAACCTTTAAAAACACCGCCATCATATGCACACGCCCCTACAGCTATAACAAATTTAGGGCTTGGCATTTGATCGTAAAGTCTTTTCAATCGTACTGCCGCCTTCTTCGTTACAGCCCCAGTTACAATAAGAATGTCTCCATGCCTTATGGAGGGGGCTAGCCTAACGCCAAAACGTTCAGGGTCATAGTGAGGGGTTAACGCGGCTAAAACCTCTATATCACAGCCATTACACGCACCAGTATTGAAATGAACAAGCCACGGCGAATACCTGATAAGCTTAATACTCAATGCACACTACCATAATGCTACACCTATTGGTTAAGCTTAAAAATGTAGTTTATACACGTCTTTTGATGAACTATAAATTAGTTTGGTCTACTATCCATCTACGCAAAGTAGCGCTTTTATACATTGTGCCATAGTCTTTACACTATTTATTTTATAATGCGCTACTCATATAGTATGCATAGATTTGCCCTAGCGCTATTCCCCCATCATTTGGTGGCACCTTCTTAGGCAGGTAAACCTTTACATCAGCTTTGCTAAGCACTTCTGCAATCCCCCTTACGATAAGATTATTAACAGCAGCACCACCGCCAATAACTACAAATTGCTCCACGTTTCTCATGCCATATAAACTCTTTAAGACTATCTCGGCTAGGGCTCTTCCAATAGCAATTTGCACTGTGAATGCTATGTCATGTGGGTTATAGGTGGTAGTTGAAGAGCTATTGTATTGCAATGTGCTATACGCAAGCCTTGCAATATAATTCAATACGCCCACTCTGTACACATCCCTGTGGTGAACATCTATTTGCCCTAGCTCATCTATAAGCCTCCCTTTTCTAGCCGTAGCTTCTAGTTTTACTGCAGGTTCGCCTTCATAACTTCTGTAGTAGCAGACACCTAGGAGAGCTGCCACAGCATCTAGAAATCTCCCAACACTAGAGGCTTCAATGTACTGCCCCTGGTGAACACTCCTAATAACCAACTCCATCTCAGCTTCTGAGAGGTGGCTGCCTCTAGCAATCTCCTTCGCAATTTCGTATACGTTAAATCCTAGTGCTCTTGCTAGCGATGCTATAAGTAGCCTAGTAGGGTGTATTATATCCCTCTCACTCGTTATTGGAAAGGCTTCTAGAGAGCCCACACGCATATAACCTTCAGGCCTCACCATCATTACTTCACCACCCCAGAGACTCCCATCGTCACCATAACCAGTGCCGTCTATGGCTATGCCCATAACACTACTCTCAACCCTAATCTTTCTATCAGCTAGCGTAGACAGTATATGAGCGTAATGATGCTGAACCTCAATAACCCTACACCCATGCTTTTCGCATATCTCATACGCTAGCTCCCTACTAATGTACTTTGGATGCTTATCTACAACTACTACAGACCTCGACCAATCAACGCCATAGCTTCTCATTAGAAACCTCAGCATCTCTTCCAACTCTTCTACAGCTTCAGCGCTATCTAAATCACCTACGTAAGGTGTTAGCACAACCTTGTCCTCAAACCCTATCCCTGCTGCAGTCTGCAGCTCTGCGCCCATTGCTATAACCTCTCTGTCTAAGTGAAACGGAGTCCTTATCCACATAGGAGCATAACCTCTGCCTCTTCTGAGAAAAACAGCCTCTCCATTAGTAAACCTTATTACAGAGTCATCCACTCTATTAACAATCTCCCTATCGTGTGAAAGAACATAGTCAACAACACTGCTTAGCTTCTTAAACACACACTCTTCAGTCCTGCACATAGGCTGGCCATGCACATTGCCGCTTGTCATAATGAGAACCCTGTCTCTCACCTCCTGCAGTAGCAGGTAATGTAGGGCTGTGTATGGAAGGAACACCCCTTCAACATCCATACCAGGGGAAACGTAATACGACACTGGGCTATCTTCTCTTTTTGGAAGCAACACTATGGGTCTTTGTGGCGATAGCAGCAGGTCTATAGATGAAGGGGGGGTTAGGTACACGAGCCTTGACACAACATCTAGATCCAATGCCATTACAGCAAAGGGTTTTGACGGCCTTCTCTTTCTCTCTCTAAGCCTCACAACAACATTATCATCTGTGGCTAGGCACGCTATGTGATAGCCGCCAATACCCTTAACAGCTACTATAAATCCTTCATCAATAAGCTTTGCAGCTTCCCTCACAGGGTCATCTACATCAAGCCTCTCTCCACTTGAGGTGCACAGGTAGAGCTTAGGGCCATCATCTGGGCAGCTAATTCCTTGAGCGTGGTGCCTTCTAATATCATTTACGTCTTCATACTCCTTCACACAATCATTACAGAGCCTGTACTTTCTCATGCTCGTGTTCTCCCTATCATAGGGGATGCTGAACATCATTGAGTACCTGGGTCCACACCATGCACAGGAATTGAATGGATATCGATGCCTCTTGTTACTTGGATCTAAGACTTCTCTCAAACAATACTCACATATTCCAATATCAGGAGGAATCATAGATCTTTTAACAAGTACTCCACTGCTTTTCTCAATGACAAACTCATTTAGGTTACGGGGTTTTTCATAACTCATGTGCACCTCTTCAATTAGGGCGTGTGGAGGTAGGAAGCGTACTAGTGAGTTTATGAAAGTCTCTATACTTTCTTCATCGCCTTCTATGAAAATCTCTACTTCTGAGCCGCCCAAGTTCTTAACATAGCCTCTGATATTTGAGTACAGCGCGGCTCTACGAATAGCTGGCCTAAACCCCACGCCTTGGACGAGCCCACCTACAATAATCTTTACTGCTTTAGTCATTTCGATCAGCATATTCTTGGAAGGCTATACCCTCTGGCCTCAACTATTGTCCTTCCGCCAATTTCTGTAACTGCTATTACCTTGCCTCTGAGAAACTCACTCTTAGGCTTCTCGACATAGCCTATAACAGCTGCTTTAAAACCTCTTGATTGCAGATCCTCAACTACATTATCGGCATAGGCGTCTGCAACTGCGATAACCGCTACTCCTTCACTAGCCATGGTGAGAGGGTCTATGCCCATAGCCTCTAAGAACCCCTTTACGCTATCCTCTATAGGTATTTTCTCTCTCTCCACTACTATTGTAACACTACTTTGGCGAGCCCATTCATTCAGTATTGCAGCTAATCCGCCTCTGGTTGGGTCTCGAGCAGCATGTATATAACCAGGGTACTTATCTATTACTGGAAGAATTCCTATCAATGGCTTGACATCGCTTCTAATGCCCTCAAGCTTGTCAAGCATCCCTAACTGAGCTGCGAGGATCACAGCACCGTGGGATGCTATGGGGTCTGTGACAATGATCTTATCCCCTGGCGCTATATTAACATCAATAATCGGGTTCTCAGCTACACCTATACCAACAGATGTTATCACTATACCATCTACTGAGCCCTTCGGCATCACCTTAAAGTCGCCACCAATTAGAGGCACTTTGAGCTCTATAAGTAATCTAAGCATATCATCAACTACCTTATTGAGTAGCTCTACATCAAACCCCTCTTCAACAACTATGGAATCTGCAAAAGCTATTGGATGCGCCCCCATAACCACGAGATCATTAATAGTGCCAGAGACTGCCAGCGTCCCTATGGACCCCCCGGGAAATACTATGGGCTTAATGGTGTAGCTATCCAAGGTTATGACAATATTTGTATCTCCAAACCTAATTACAGCACCATCATCGAGAACCTCGAGCCCCGCACCACCTTCAACTCTCTTTAAGTTTAGTGGGAGCTTTGAGAAAATGACCTTGTCTAAAAGCTCATAAGTTTCTCTACCACCAAATCCATGCACTAGTGAAATCTTACCTCTGTTACTCATGAACACCACACTGCGCTCTACACCATTGAGGTGTACATCTATAAATAGCTTAAAATCTATAACATCTGCACTACGGCCTCATACCCAGTATCACGCTGTAAATAACGTCGAGTAATATTTTCTCGTGAGCGTCAAAGTGCCTCTCATCTATTAAAGAAATCTTTATTTCGCGTTCAGCAGCTGCCGCAATTTCAAGGAGCCTTCTGATTACGTTCATACTTAGCTTAGACCAAGCAATTTGCTTGATATAAAACTGCTTTTTAAGCTCATTAGCGAGGCTCTCGATGTTAGTGCTCATAGATTCTTTAATTAACGCTCTAGATAATGTGTGCGAGTATTTTGATATTCCATAAAGGCCTCCCCCACTAACGCTCTTAACCATGCTAACTGAATCGCCAATGCAGATCACATCGTAATCCTCGCTCACGAACTTCTTTGGATACCCCATTAAAACTACCCCACCATAATAATTGCCCAAGGGGCTGCCTATGCTTAAATTCAAGGTCTTGCTAAAGAACTTTAAAATGCGTTCATAAACTATACGCGTAGCACTATATGAAGTGGCAAAGCCTATTGTTGCGATATTTTCGTTGAATGGAGCAAGCCATGCAAATCCGTAACCCAGCAACTTTGGGTCTACATATACGTACAAGGAGTTTGTGATGCTTAAACTCGTAACAGTATAGTCTCTCTGAACAGCACTAAGTGGGATTGCTACTGCACTACATCCAACTTTTCTCGATATCTTGCCTGGGTGGCCGTCCGCTATAACCACCTTCTTAAACGACTTTCTAAGTATACTACCATCACGTTCTATAGCCAAGCTCCAGCCCCCATTCTCCCTGCTAGCGTCTAAGACGTTGTGAAGAGCCTTCATTTCAACGCCTAAGTATTTCAGATGGCTTTGCAGCGCAATTTCGTGCTCAACTCTGTCAATTCTATATGCAAAGCTACTAGAAGATGTAACCTCTATGCTAGTTGAAGTGTTAGCAAAGAAGAGCTTTATAGAGGAGTACTCTCCCACAATAAATTTCTTAGCGAGAGGAATTTCGTGCAAGGTTTCACGAGATACAATACCAGTGCAATGCCTTCGCGGCTCACCCCTACTTTTCTCAAATAGAGTAACAGTTGCGCCAAGTCTTGTTAAATGGTATGCCGTTAGAAGCCCTGCGATACCTCCTCCAATAACCGCTATCTCCATCTACGCATCGCCATATATAGCCCGGCGTTGCTTATTAAAGCTTAACTTAAGTTTTGAGCACAGCCCTCTTTAATACTATTAACCATGAATAAGGGCAGCACCTCATGAGGCTCTCTTCAATATTAGAAGTCCTTCGTGAGGCTTTTTCAACAACTGAGCTTATGGAGTATGTTACTGAGATATCAAAATTTCACAGAATTCAAGGATCTTCAGAGCTTGAAAAAGCTAGTGAATATATCTATGCTTTTCTGAAAAGGAATTCTGCTTTTGAGGTGCGTGTTCACGAATTTGACTATTCTAAGCCTCACGGCCTTCACCTTCCCATAGCTGGGTGGGATTTAGAAGAGTGCCTAGTTGAAATTACTAAGCCTTTCCACGCAAAGCTCGTGAGCTCCGCGGAGTCAAGACTCTGTGCTGTTGCTCACTCCCCTGCAGGCTCTGTCGAAGGTGAGGTTGTGTACATTGGGAGCGGCCTAGATTTAGGCCCCTCTACCATAGATAAACTAAAGAACAAGATTGTCCTAAGTTACGGCACCCCCTACATTGTTTACACGAGCCTTGCCAATGCCGATGTCTCTGGCTTTCTCTTCTACAGAATGAATGCTCCTGAAAACGCTGTTCCATACTTATCACTATTTCTCACACCCGAGGATGCTGCAAAGTATACTGCTCCAGCAGCCTCTATACCAAGGGATGCTGCTAACAGGATTCGCTTGCTACTAGAAAAAGGTGAGAGAGTTGTTGTGAGGATAGATATAAAGTCGCGTAACAGGGCTACTGCAAAGATAAGGGTTATCGAAGCAGTGCTACAACAAAGTGAAAAAGAAAAAGAAGGGGAGCTTCACGTCTACGCCCACTACTGCCATCCCAAGGGCGAGGTGAATGACAATGTTAGTGGCACTGCAGTAGTCCTTGAAATAGCTTCAGCTATAGATAGAGGAATAGCGCGTAATGTCCTTAAGCTCCCTAGTAGAAAGCGCCTTGTGCTCATACTGTTCCCAGAATACTATGGGTCACTGCCCTACTTAACTAAGAAGAGTGAGGAGGGTACTAGGATAGAGTTTGGAGTAAACCTAGATATGGTTGGAGAAAAACAGGAGCTCACAAAATCAACACTTAATTTAATACTACCACCACGCTTCTTATCAAGTGATTTATACGAATCTCTCCTACTAAAAACGCTTCTAGCGGTAATAAGCCACGGCAATAAGTCGTTTAATAGTGTAGCAAGGATAAACAGGTATAGATTTGACGTACTGCCATATGAGGGTGGAAGTGATCATGACATCTACCTGCAGTTCTCCATACCTTCGGTAATGATAAATCAGTGGCCCGACATTTTTTACCATAGTGGTGAAGACAGTATAGCTAAGTTTGATGTGGAAATTGCTAGAGATGTGGGTGTAGCTGTAGGTGCTTTTTCTATTGCCGCCCTGAATCTTGAGGTACTGGAGCTCAATGTTAAAGCACTATCAAAGCTTTACAAGGAATTCAAAAATGGCTATCTTGCTGTAAAGCAGTGTTTTGAGAGAGGTAGCCTCTACTCCACAATCTCAGTAGAGAGTGCTTATAAGGATAGCAAGAAGTATAGGTATGCTGGGCCTAAGGGTGTGCTTAGCTTAAGATACATAGCCAAGAATCTTACAAGGCATGACTTTAATGAGTTTATGAAGTTTGTTGAAGACGATTTCACTAACTTTGTGGTGCTAAGATACATTCCGCTTCTCCTTTCACAACGCAGTTTAACAGTGCAGGAGATAGTTGACAGCATATTCCATGAGTACTGCAGAGTTGTGGAAAGGGATGTCGTGGTTAAAGCGTTGGAATACTTAACGAGGCTAGGGCTAGTCCAAGAAGTCACCCAGACGTAAGATGATTCACTTGGCTACTGAACATGCCCGCAGATGGGGCAAGCGGGGTTTCGCTTAACTTCAAAGGCTTTGAATTCGAGATTTAGCAAGTCAACGAATAGTATTCTGCCTTGCAGGGTCCTGCCAACACCTAAAATAAGCTTTAGCACCTCTGTAGCCTCTAAAATTCCAAGAATTCCTGGTGCAACCCCAGCCACACTTATTACTCTTTTAGTCTCCTGCCTTTCGCTAACCCTGTAGGGCCGTATGCAATAGAGGCAAGGTGTTATACCTGGTATTATCGTGGTTACCTGCCCATACCAGCCCTCTACACCTGCGTGCACCAATGGCTTTTTGTGCTTTACACAAATCTCGTTTAGCAACATCCTAGTCTCCCAGTTATCTAGGGCGTCAACCACTATGTCAACGTCTTTAACGAGCCCTTCCCCCAAATCCGCATTAAATTTCTGGGCATGGCACTCTAATACCAGCTTAGAATTGGCTTTCTGCAGTTTTTTACAAGCAACGCTCGCCTTAGGGCTTCCTACGTCAGCCTCTTCATAGAGTATCTGCCTATTTAAATTTGAAAGCTCTATAAAACCGTCATCAACTAGAACAAGTCTCCCCACACCTGCATACGCCAAGTATGTTGCAACAGCTGTCCCCAACCCCCCGATACCAACTATTAAAACACTAGCTTTCTTCAGCTTCTCCTGACCCTCAATACCAAATATCCTTATCTGCCTATCATACCTCTCAATCTCTTGAGGATGTAACATGGCACCTCACATATGATAATATAACTCAGCATAACTTATATTTTGAGCTATAAATACGTGGTAGTAAGAGATTGAGGCTATTACACCACAGATGCGCCTCCCCGTGACTCCTCATGATCTTGACAGGTCTACTTGAAATTGTATTGAACAAGCCTCTACCAAGTGAAGCCTTTAACGAGGTAGAAAAACTAGTAGAGTTTCTTAATAAAGATTACCTCAAGAGAGGTGCTAGGAAACCAGAGGATGCAGCAACAATAGCTGAGTACAACATTGAATTAAACGTAATTAAAATGAGAATTGAGACTGGAACTAAGGTGAGATTGGACGAAGCGTCGTTAAGAGTGAAAAATGTATTGGCAAGTAGCTTAGGGAGTAAGTATCGTATTGGTATACGTAAACTTACTCTAAGAGATGTTAAGGTGATTATGGACACAAAAATCTCCATATCACTTAGATTGCCATTTATAAAGGGGGTATCTGAAGCTAATGGCAAAACCGTCATAGAATTCTCTGAGCTACATGAAGATGACCTAAAGAAACCCATATTCCTCAGGTTAATGCAGCTTATTGAAGAAAAAGAGAAGAGGGTCAAGTGGGGTGGTAAAGCAGAGCACTGGACGTTATTAAAGGCTAGTGCTCCAAGAATTCAGAAGCCCATAGCTGTGGATCCCAATAAGATTTTGGAGGAGATAGGATGGATGAAGAGGATGAGCATAGGACAGTGGCTCTACACCCCCCCACTAACCCACTTACTCAATGCACTAAAGAAACTATTTCTAGATGAAGTTGTAAAACCATTAGGATTTCAGGAGGCGACGTTCCCAAAGATGTACCCACTCGAAGTAGGATTAAAGACGGGGCATCTAAAGGGTGTCATAAATTCAATCATATTTGCATCACTCCCCAAGAGCTATGAGTTATCAGAATTTGAGGAGCTCATTGACAGCATGTATGTTATGGATGGTATTGATCCTGAGGATTTGCAGAGACACCTGAAGCCCCCAACATATTTCCTTTGCTTTGCTCAATGCGAACCTTTCTACTGGTTTTTTGAAAGCGAGATTCTTGATGACAGTGCGCTTCCAGTAAAGTGGTTTGACATGAGTGGCCCATCATTTAGGTGGGAATCCGGAGGAATACATGGCATTGAAAGGGTTATAGAGTTTCACCGAATTGAGGTTGTTTGGCTTGGCAAACCTGAGCATGTGATAGATACTAGGAACAAGCTTTTGGAGCGATACGAATACTTCATGGATAAGGTTCTTGAGTTAGAGTGGAGAATGGCTTGGGTAACACCATGGTTTTATGAGCAAAGCGGCACCGTACAGGAGGAGGTGAGGAGCGTAAATATCGATGTGCCTGGGACGATCGACTTTGAAGCATGGCTTCCTTACCGGGGGTCTAGAGAAGATAATAAGAATTGGCTAGAGATAGGCAACATATCCATCCATGGTACGAAGTTTACAGAGCCATTTAGAGTGAAGCACAATAAGGGCGATACACTGTGGTCAGGTTGCTCAGGTTTTGGCAGTGAGAGGTGGTTAATAGCTCTGCTAGCTCAAAAAGGCTTTGACGTTGATGAATGGCCTAGAAAATTCCTTGAATATGTTAAAGCCACGCCCTTTCCACAGTCAATTATGACTGTTAGCTACCCCAAGACAAAAGAAGGAAAGGAGTTACTGAATCAAATAACCTCAAAGCTCGTTTGGTGAAGATGCTATGGGATTGATACTTCAAGAGTCTCTTAAAAGACCTTTGTTGCAAGTCGCATTAGACTTTGCAGACCTTAAATCAGCTATTGAAATTGCTTTGAAAGTTGTTGAAGCTAATGTAGATATACTGGAAATCGGTACACCACTAGCTAAGGCCTGTGGAATTCTAGCCGCTAAGGAAATCAAGAGAATTGCCAAAGAGAAGCTCGTTCTAGCTGATTTAAAAGCCGTTGATGCTATTGCGCTGGAGTTCACACCGTACGCAAATGAAGGTGTAGATGCTGTAACAATCCTAGGTATAGTTGATGATGATGTAATTAAGGAGGCTTACGAGATATGTAAAAACCTCAGGATAGACCTTATAGTCGACATGATCTATGTCAGTAACCCTGTTGAGCGCGCGTTCAGACTGTCAAGCTATGGTATAAGCATTGTGAATTTGCATGTTGGTGTGGATGTACAGCGAAAAAGAGGTGTGAGTGCAAGACAATTACTTAAGGAAGTTGAGGAACTAGCAGAAAGTGACATTATAGTCTCGATAGCTGGAGGTATAAAGCCTGAGGATGTAGACCTCTTTACTAAAAGTGGAGCAAGAATAATTGTGATTGGCTCAGCCATAACCAAAAGTGCGGATCCCTATAGGGCGGCAAAGATAGCTGTTGAAAAGCTGAGAGCTGCAAAGGCTCTTTAACTAAAATTCCTTAGCTACACCTAGTCATGTAAGTCAAAAATATTAGTGTTGCAAGCACTCTAAGTAATAGCATGAAAGCGACTATGTAAAGGGTGCTTGAGAGTGATAGAAGGTGGTGCTGTAACAAGGGATGCAACTATGCAAAGGATTATTGAAATTTTAAAGAATGTTTACGACCCTGAAATACCCATTAATATATATGACCTAGGCCTTGTGTACTCCATTAAAATAAGTGATAGTGATTTAGAGGTTACGCTTGGCTTAACGACACCCTTCTGCCCCATAGCATATCTCGTAGTGCAGCAAACTGAAAATGCTTTAAAGGAGGCCTTTCCTGATAAGAATATCAAGGTTAAGTTGGACTTAGAGCGGCAGTGGACCCCAGCGATGATGTCTGAAGAGGGTAGAAAGCTCTTTAAGCTTCTCTACGGCTATGACCCAGCAGAACTCGGTCAAAAGTAGCATTAATGTTTTTAATAGCACAATATTATTACTAGCTTTGGTGTGAATACGTGAGTTACGAAAGGATAATAACAGGGGCTACTGCCGTGGGCCTCAAGGTTAATAGTGGCGTCGTTGTTGGAGCTGAGAAGAGGATTAGCTATGGAGGTTACATTGTGAGTAGAGCTGGTAAGAAGGTTTTTAAGATAAGTGATAGAATGGCTATAGCAGCAGCCGGTCTTGTGGGGGACATGCAAACTCTGCACAGAATTCTAAGCGCAGAAGTAATGTACAGAGAGCTCATAACATCTACAAAAATGAGGATAAGATCTGCAGCTAAGCTTCTTTCAGCTATTCTCTACAGCTACAAGTTAATGCCATTCATATCGGAAATAATCTTTGCAGGGTACGACGATGAAGGCTATCACTTGTATGTGCTAGACCCTGTAGGCTCTGTAATTGAGGACGATTACGCAGCAGTTGGGTCAGGGGCTCCGATAGCTATAGGAATTATAGAGGCTGAGTATCAAAAGGATCTAGAGCTAGAGAAAGCCATAGACCTAGCCATTAAAGCTATAAAATCTGCTATATCAAGAGACGCGGTATCAGGTGACGGTATAGACGTGCTGGCCATAAGTAAAAGCGGTATTATAGAAAAGAGCATAGCCTTATAGCCCTAAGATTTTGGAAGTGTAGTTATGGCATTTCTCGTTGAAAATGCCTTAAGAGCCCAGAAAATTCTCAGCAAGCACATTGTTATTCAGCCCATAAGCATTTCAGCTATTGATACAATAGCAGGGGTTGATGTTAGTTACAAAGGTGACATGGGTTGCGCAGTCGCAGTTGCATATAGTTTAAAGAGCAGAACTTTGATAACGTATTCACAGCACTGTGAAAAGGTGTTGGTCCCCTACATACCAGGGTTACTAGCGTTTAGAGAAGCGCCATTAATGATAAAAGCTTTGATGCAGTTGCTAAGTAAAACCAGCATAGATGTAACACTTGTAAATGGCCACGGAATGGCTCACCCTAGGAAATGTGGAATAGCATCACATATAGGTGTTGTGCTAAGCATACCAACAATAGGCGTTGCGAAAAGCCTTTTGTACGGGAATGTAGCTCAAATTGGTGGCGATGAGGTCATAGTCATTGATGGCGTGGTTGTAGGGTATGTTATAAGGGGAGGCTCTAAGAAGATTTATGTGAGCATAGGTAATAAGGTTACAGCAGAGGATGCCGCTACCATAGTGCTAAGTGTGTGGAACTGTAGCTACACCCTTCCTGAGCCTCTTCGACTTGCTGATGAGCTTTCACGAAAAATAGTTAGGAAACTGGCCTAGCAACAAAGCTTTGAACCTATATCACTAGGTGCTTCATAGCCTCTAAAGCTATTAATAGTGCTTCTTGTTAGCGAATCCCTCAATCCATCAATAAACTTTCTAACAGCACTCTTATTCATACTTTGGATATTTATTAGAAAGTCGTAGTACTCCCACGTCAGGGGAATGTAATCGAGATTATAGAGTATAGCTGCATGTTCTGTGCATACGCCTACATCAGCCCTGCCTTGAGCTATAGCAGCAGCTACGCCAGTGTGTGTTGACACCTCGTACCAATAGCCATTGACCCTCTTTACGACTTCAAGAAAGCTTTGCCCCATCTTTTTAGCCACATCATCTAGAATCTTGTCTATGTAAATTCTTGTCCCAGAACCTCTGTTTCTATTAACAAATCGTATATCATGCCTTAATAAGTCCTCAAACCCCTTAATATTTTTCGGATTTCCTTTCCTAAATGCTAAGACAAGCCTCCTTCTATAACCTCTGATTAGCACTGCTCTACTTCTCAATTCACTGTCACTCTCTATTAAGGGGACGTTGTATTCTCCTGTAACAGGGTCTAGTAAGTGAATAGGGCTTACATCTATGTACCCTTTCTTCATTAACTGCAATCCTCTATAAGATCCTACAAAACCAAGCGATACCTTGTCTATAATACCGAGCTTTGTCAATAACATTGGTAGCAATGTATCGTGGCTCCCGATTACTGTTGCCTCCTTTAATTCACCATCAAGACTCACAACCTCTATCTCTTCACCTTCATCTACATAATCTTTGTCTTCGTGAAGAATGGCAATGCCGTCTGCTTTAAGCAGTGGTGATACACTTCCAGATGATGTTTGTAGCGGTATTGCAAATATCTTCCCTCCTACACTACTCAAGGCTACTGGTGTAAACCAAGTTCTACCAATATCTTTTCGTACTTTGAACGTGGATAAAGCCCAGACTAGTCTTCTCTTAGTCTCGAATCCTTCAAGTCTTTCAAGAACCCTGCTGAGTAGTAGTATTGTCACAGAGAGTGCTGAGAATGGAAAGCCAGGTAATCCAAACAGTATCTTACCCTCTCTACTCACTGCAATAACTGTTGGTTTACCTGGCTTTACTTTAAGCCCGTGAACTAGTACAGTTCCAAGCCTTTCAAAAACTCTGTACACAACATCCTCCTCACCAGCAGAGGTACCCCCCGACGTTACTATAACATCGTACGACTGTAGCAATGCCGCAATCTCATTGTAAACAACCTCTTCATTATCTGGCAGTATTCCATAGTACCTCGCATCAAATCCATACTGCTTTAAGAATGCTGACACTGCATACCCATTCGTATCGTATATCTTGCCCAAGGCTAGTGCCGTGCCTGGCTTCTGCAGCTCATTGCCAATGGATACAACAACAATCCTAGGTTTTTTAAACACCTTTACACTACTCATTCCAAGTGCTGCTAAAATCCCTATTTCTCTATATGTGAGCCTCGTACCCTTCTTTAAAATAAGCTCTCCTAAAGCCACATCACTACCTGCAAACGCAATGTTTTCTCCTGGTGTAATACTTCTATAAACAATAACTTCGTTTTGTGCTATACGCTCTGTGTACTCCTCCATTACAACTCCATCTGCTCCTTTAGGAATAACAGCACCTGTGTCTATCACTACAGCAGAGTTGTCCCCAACAACTATCTCGGGGACCTCACCTATTGAAACCTTGCCCACCACTTTTAATCTCTTGGGGTGAAGCTCATCAGCACCTTCAGTAGACTTAAATGAAGTTGCATATCCATCAACTTCAGACCTGTCAAAGGGTGGGTAATCTATTGGTGAATATACGTCTTCAGCTAGGACTCTTCCAAAGGCATTCTCAAGTTCTACCTCTTCTATACCTATAGGCTTTGCTAAGCCAAGCTGCTCTAGCTTAGATAACGCCTCTTCTATGGATAATAGTGTGTGAAATACTTTCCTCCTGTCTACAAAAGCCTTATCCAGATTCTCTCACCTTTTTCAAACCCTTCAACATTTCTTGGGACTACGATCAAGGCACTTGCTTCAAGTAGCGACCTTAAAATCCCTGAGCCATGGAGTAGCACAGGTTCCGCACATAATTCCCCATCACATTTAGATAGCTTAGCTCTAACATATGTACTGTACCCTACGGAGCCACAGACTCTTTTGACGACCTTTGCAGGTACTTCCACAAAGAGCTCACTTCGAATCTTCAAAAGAGTGTAAATTGCTCTTAGCACCACCTCATGCAATGCTATGTATGCAGCTATAGGAAATCCTGAAAGCAGAAATGCAGGTTTGCTTTCAATAACAAGTATTGAAGTTGGTCTTCCAGGCCTTATGGCAAGTCCTCTAGCTATGATCTTAACGTCCTTCCCCATCTCTACAATAGATTTAAAGGTTTTGTCTGTTTCTCCAGGCCCTGTACCCCCTGTAAACACAAGGATATCATTCTCATTCAAAGCTCTTTCAGCTACAGTCCTAATCTCAAGCTCCTCATCTCTAACAAACCCATACCAATTAACATTTACGAACCTGTGCATAGAGAGAGCTGTGTATATGAGTATTGATGTGGAGTCCAAGACGTACCCTTGCTCATAGGCTTCTAAACCATGTGAAGGGCTTACAACCTCTGAACCTGTGGAGATGAGCCCTACGTTTAGCTTTCTATACACTTTGATACGCGTCATCCCAATAGCTGAAAGAGCGGCAATATGCTGAGGCTTGATTATGGTTCCTTTAGCTACAACCAATTCTCCCTTCTTAATATCCTCACCTCTCCTAGACACATTACCATATTTAGGTACGGACCTCATCACATATACGACGTCCCCTTCTTGAGCAGCATCCTCAAGCATGACTACAGCATCAGCACCCTCAGGGATTCTCTGACCTGTTGCTACAGGTATGGCATTGCTGCATGATGAAAGTACTGATCCTTGGGGCAGCAACTTAAGGGGTATCGGGTTGTTTGGAGATGCTGAGGTTGTAGCTTCACTACACAGAGCGTATCCATCAACTGCACTCCTGTCAAAGGGTGGTAGATCAATAGGCGAATATACGTCTTCAGCGCATATCATCCCTACAGCACTCTTTATCTCGACATCTTGAATAGCGAGATTTAGCTCAACAGCTTTCGCAAGTTTTTCAATAGCCGTGTCTACAGCTACATACTCATATTTCATACCTTGTTGCATTGTTACTTGCATTGCATGCTCCCCCATTCTAATGCCTTGAGCGGCAAATTAAATAGCGAGATCTCGTGATATACAACCTCTAAGTAATGTTATTAAAAATAAATATCTTAGGCTGCCATAAGCATTGAATTGTTTGACGATAGAAACACCCCATATAGCAACTCGCTTTAATTTTATTGAACTTGGAGCGTAATAGTGTGTACATTTGTTAAACTTATTTTCACTGTGACAATTATGTTAATAAGGCGGTATGAAACAGTGATGATTTAGCTGAGCGCTGAATAAATGATGTACCCGGTTTTACTGAGGAAGTTCTCTTGTACTGTAATAATGGCACAAGTCACTGAGCACGCACTGATTGCATAGGGGTCTTCTAGCCTTACACACCCTGCGTCCATGCTCTATTAGCAGTATATGGAGTTTTTTAAGCAGGTCGACATTGTTGTTAAGCATTGATATTATTGTGTTGCTCATATCCTTGTAGCTATTGGTAGGGGATCTCCATAACCTCGATAAAACTCGCCTTATGTGTGTGTCTATTGGAAATGCGGGCTTATTTAACCTCATAAGAATATACACATCTATAGTTTTTGGGCCGATTCCGTATACCTTCATAAGCAATCCCCTGACCTCCTCAGGCTCTAGCTCTCTTAGCCTTTGTATTAATTCGCTATTTTCCCTAAACCACTCTGCAAGAGCTATTAGTGTTTTAGCTCTCCTCTTAGCTAAACCAGCAGATTTAATCAAACTCTCTAACCTTTCTAAAGGAGTGCCTAGTATAGAGTTGGGGTCTAGCACTCCTCTAAGTGCATTTTTTAAGACATTGAATGATTTTAGCGCATTTCTATCACTAGTATTCTGACTTAGCACCACGCCTACGAGGAACTCAAAATCACTCACACCTGAGTTCAGCAAGTTTAGTGCTATGTAATCCTCTAAACTAGGTCTATACAGATTCTCAAGTCTTTTCAACACCTCCATAGCAACATTAGTCGTATTTGTACTAGGCATTGCCTGCCCCTCAACCAATGCTCTAGAGCCTCCAGCACATCTTAATAGCATGTTTAGTTTTAAACTGTTGAGTAAAGCTGTTAACTGCAATTCGCAAGCGCGGTCTTAATGTCATAAACGTTTTTCTTAGCAAAACCTATTATTTATATTTATATGGGTGCATAAATACGGCTACAGCCACCACTAATATTAATGTGTCTCTCTCAATAGTTATCCCAACATACAATGAAAGTGAGAATATAGAGATCCTCTTCAAAGAGTTAAGCAACAGCTTACCTAAGTATGCTGATTGTGAAATTGTTTTAGTTGACGACAATAGCCCTGACGGCACATGGAGAAAGGCTGTCGAGATGCTCACGGATGGCATTACCGTAGTGAGAAGAATCAATTTGAAAGGGTTATCCACAGCTGTAGTAGACGGGATCTCTTTCTCATTGAAAGACTACACTGTTATAATGGACGCTGACTTGCAACACCCACCAAAGTACATCGAGCCCCTTCTTAGAAAAGCTATTGAAGATGGGGCTGATGTTGTAGTAGGGTCTAGGTACATGAGGGGCGGAGGTATTGAGGGGTGGTCGAAGGTACGCCTCTTAACATCTAGGGGGGCTGGATTGATTGCAAAGCTCTTCTTGCCTAATGCACGGGGGCTTTCTGACCCAATGTCAGGATTCTTCTTGGTTAAGAGGAGGCTTGTATCTGATAGCAGGGGGAAGTTAAATCCCCAAGGCTTTAAGATCTTGCTTGAAATTCTAGAGCGTTGCAACCCCCAAAAAGTAGTTGAGGTTCCCTACGTTTTTAGACCTAGGGCTTTTGGGAAAAGTAAGCTGGGTTCGAAGGTTATTATAGCTTATCTGGTTCATGTTCTTAAGCTAAGTGGTTGGAGACCCTTCAAATTCATCGCTGTAGGGCTTGCCGGCACTCTTGTAAACCTTGGTATACTACTACTCTTCAGATATTTTGCCCCATTACTATATGACAGGCTCTTCATCTTGGGCAGCGCCATAGCTATAGAGCTCAGCATACTATTTAACTTCTCTCTACATGAAGTCTGGACCTTTAGAGATAGACGTTTTGGGGCGTTAATTTACAGGCTTCTACTATTTCACATATCTTCATCTCTTAGTGCGATAGCCCAATATGTTTCAGCAGTATCTGTAAAGTATGGGCTGTCATGGAACCCATTAGTAGCTCAGTTCACAGGTATTTTAATAGGGTTCCCAATTAACTATATGTTTAGTGAATTAGGAATTTGGAAAAAGAGGCTTGCGTAGCCTCAGTAATTCAAAGTGCTTTAACCATTTTTGCAGAACTCTGGGTACTTTTGCCTGAGCATATCTCCACACTCTTCTAGGTCCTTGATTGTGTCTACGGATTTCCACAGCACATCTTTAAATACATAACCCTTTAGCTTACCCTCCTTAGCTAATAGGGGGAACGCTGTCACCTCGATATCCCCTTTTTCTGGTAGGTAATCAAAGATCTGCGGCCTCATCACATAGACCCCAGCATTAATTGTGTGCTCTAGTACAGGCTTCTCTACAAATTCCTTCACGTACCCCTCAACAACTTTTACAATACCGTATGGGCTTCTCATGTAAACTAAAGCTATGCTCGCAATAGCATTGCTATCTTTAATCGCTTCTAAGAGTAGAAGTGGATTTAGATCTGTAATAACATCACCATTTACCACTAAAAACCACTCTTCATTCCTTAGGATACCCTCAGCATTCTTTATAGCACCTCCGGTACCAAGAGGCTCATCTTCTACAACATAGGCCACGTTTACCCCATACTTTTTCCCACTCCCAACCTCTTCTAAAACCTTCTCCTTTGCATGGCCTAAAAGCAGCACAAAATCCTTAAAGCCATACTTACTAAGCCAGTGAATATGCCATTCTAGAATAGGTCTTTTGCACACCTCAACAAGAATCTTTGGCCTATCCTCTGTTAAGGGCCTCAATCTCTTTCCGAGACCACCGGCTAGTATCACAACCTTCACGAGCCCTCCCCTTGTCAGAAGCTAAGAGATAGTTTTATAAGTAGCACAATTTAAAGTTATCTCGATGATCGCACGCTGGGTTAACTGATGTGATGATGATTTCACGGACCGTGTGAGCACCATTGATGCATGATATCGAGAAGAAACGTATTGCACCAAGATGTGCTATATGCAACAGAGAAATAACAAATGAGGAGAGGTATGTCAGGTGCTCAGTATGTGGCGTTCTCATGCATGAAGATTGTATTGATAGGGAGGTCCTTGAGGACTCTGAGGGCAATGTCCTCTGCCCCTACGATGTCTTACTAGCAGCACTAGATTGGTTTGACATAGTGGTGAACACCTACTACGAGTCTTTGAAGATGGATGAGGAGAAGCTCAGGGATGTGATAGAGAGGCTTAAGAGCTATATTAAGTTGCTTGAAGAATAGGTGATGCAATGCTATGTTCAGTTCTACACCTCCTTTAAAATGCCATCATAAAGTGCAAATCTTCTATTTGCGAACTCGAGAACCCTAGCATCATGAGATACTATAACTACAGTTGTTTTAAAGTCCTTATTTATTCTTGTAAATAACTCTAGTACTCTCTTTGCGTTTTCCCAATCTAAATTTGCTGTTGGTTCGTCTGCTAGCAAAAGAGAGGGTGTGACGACCAATGCACGAGCTATAGCTACTCTTTGCTTCTCACCCCCGCTTAAGTACCTCACTTTTGTGTGCATTTTATCTGCTATCCCCATGTACCTAAGGGTTTCTAGAATCAAAACCCTTCTCTCCTCTTCCAAAACTCCTGAAACCAGCAGTGGAAGTTCAACATTTTCATACACCGTGAAGTCGTCTATAAGTCCATAATCTTGGGGAATATAGCTTACTATAGTTGTCCTAAGCATTGATAAAGCATCATCGTCTAGTAAAGTCAGATTGTACCCCTCTACTATAACCTCTCCCACATCAGGCCTTTCAAGCCCTGCCAAAATCTTTAAGAAAGTTGTTTTGCCGGCGCCACTAGGCCCATAAATACACGCTATGTCGCCCCTATACAACGTAGCATTTATGCCCTTTAGAATTGCTATTCTCTGGCCCATGTAACTATAGTATTTCCACATGTTTTTAACAATAACCACAACATCTTTCATAGCCTACCCCCTTCGGAATGAGAAGTGGAATATGAGTGCCACAAGTACATTTGATAATATGAAGAAGTATGAAATAGTAGTGGGGCTGGGGTATGCTATGAGATAAGCTATTGAGATCACTAGAATCCGGGTGTAGGTGAATATGCAGAATGATAGAGCTACCTCCTTTCTTCTTAAACCTACAATATTATAAGCATTGATCATCTGGGCTATGCTTGGCTTATCTGACAATATTGATGTGTACAGCATTATGACACTTAAAATTAGAGAAACAAGTAATGTCACATTGCTAAAGCAGACAATTAAGTACAGGACTAGAGAAAATGCATAGAGTAGAACGTAGCTAAAGCCGCTACGTGTAACGGAGTACTTAACTGTCTTTACTAAGATCTTGTAGTGCATTGTGTTATAGCCCCTTGAGCTTTTGAAAGAGCTAGTACTGCTATTTTATTAAGTTCATATTTGCTCAGCTCTTCTATGCTCCAGACATCAACGTATATAGCATAGCTCCAAACATCTTTACTTTTTTCTTCATAAATTTCTATAGTAATCAGTGTAGCAAAGCCCCTCTTGTATATCAGCTCTACTCTAATCTCATTGAGCCCGTCCATACCCCTTAATGATTCTACTTCACTCAATGCAAAGATGTCGTCAACATCGAAAAGCCTCTGCATAACCTGCTTAAAATGTTCTATGTCTATCTGTGTTGAGGTGTTAATAGTGAGAAAGGGTTTTGATAGCACTCTATATCTTCTAGACCTCAGCTTTCTTGACACTCTATATGTTAGTAGAATGTTTGCCGTGATTGCTGAGAGGATGTATGAAAGTATTGAAATGCCTGCTATAACGCCTAGCGAGGTTAAGGCTAAGAGGGGTACAGAGAATATTGCAAATATTGTTGTTATCGCCATACTCGTAGAGGCCGTAATGGTATCATATGTAACCCCCATTAAGGAGAGCTTTTCTGAAACCTCTGCAACTTTCTCAGCTAGGCCACCTGAAATTGAGAGTGAAAATATTAGTGAAAAAATTATTGCAGAAACCACTCCTATAAGTGTCTTTGCAGAGGGGACTAGGCTAGGACTGTACACTTCAATTACTTCATCATGCCTTAGGGCAACGATATCAAAATGCTTTAACCCTGTATCAACAATCTCATTCTTTGCATTACTTGGTATTGGAGAGGTAATAACTAAAATTGTTTTGGTATCACAGTCACTCTCGCAGACAGCATTGTAAAGGTCCTTGCTGTAGGGTATTACGACTACCGAGGATGGTGAAGCGGTTATTGTGGCACCGCCCATAGCACCAATTGTGTGAATAGGAAATATTCCAGGTAGTAGTGGAATAGATAGGTACTTAGAAAGGTCCTCTCTAACTACTAAAAGCTCTTTGCCTCCAACACTAATGCTTTCTCTAAAAAGTCTGCTATTTATATCAATTAGAGCTACCTCTCCATTGTATTGCACTACATGCTCACATAGGTGTGCTAGTGTAGTGTTGCGTTTCTCAACGCTGTAGCCTCTGCATTCTATTAATAGTGGAAGTAAGTAACTGACATTACCATTACTCCTAATGGGTAGCTCATGAAATACTTGATGTATTTTAATGTAACTAAGAGATGTTGTTATATTTGTTAGATTTTCTTCAACTTGGTTCACGTAGTGATTTGAGATAAGCAACGCAGTATAGGTATGCGGTATGTTTGTAGCATCAATGTGTGTAGATGAGTACATGTATGTAGCTATGTAGCTTGTGGTAAATGCTATTAGTATTACTGCTATCACCATTAACATGGTTTCAATACTTACGGTCACCTTGAGAAACATCAGTTTAATTATCTTAAAGGTTGGCGAAACTAGTGTGGGTGTAGCTATAGGCTCCTCTTCTACAAATCCTTTCACACGCCTTGTTAGCATAAGTATGGTAAATGTAAGTATCATTACTGTTGCCATTATTACATATCCTGGTTGCAATGCTATGGTAAGTCTCATGGCATCAGCCCTAAAGCATTAAGCATAGTATTTAGTATAATTGCACATGCTGCTCCAAGTAAGAAAAAAGTTGTACCGATAATTAATTTCTCTTGTAGTGCTGACCCAAACTTCACAATTAAGCCCTTTATGAGGTATGCAAGTAGTGCTTGAAATCCAATATCAGGGGTGAGTGTTATGCCTACCAAGAGTGGGAATAGTGAAATGCCTAGGACATGAGCTAAGAGTGCAAATGGTACTGCAAAGGCAAGTGAAAAGAGGGTTACATGTAGAGATGCTGTAGTGAGTTTCCCACTATATATAGCAGACATCCAAACTACTGTAGGTATCCACCTTGTTAAAGGCATTTGCGGTGAATTAATGCCATAGACAGAGAGAAGCATGTTTCCATAGAGGTAAGTGACTATGCACCCCAGTGTAACCCCTATGCTGAAATACTTGGCTACGGTAATACTATTGCCTTTACTAAGTCTTGTATAGCGAAGTAAATTAATTGCAGAAGCTGCTATGGTTTGCGGCATTGGGATTCCTGTATAGGGATCCAAGATTGCATATGTTAGAGGGTCGCGCAACCCTGTAGAATACATTATCAGGGTTACCAATGGGTACAAAGCTTGTGAGCCTGTGCCCGTTTCCCCCACGATCCTAATGTTACCTATAATTAATATGAAGTGGAGAAGCAAGACCAAAGCTAGCATGACAAAAAATATGGGATTAATGTTACCTAAACCAGCGTGCAGTAGGGCTGTAACTCCAAGAAGTGTTATGTACACCAATCCTATTAATAGTGTAAGTCTCTCAACAGTAAACCCTGTTGCAACCTTTAAGCTTACTAAAAGTTGCTTGAAGTACCTAGTAATGTAGAATAGTAGAAATGTTGCTACAAAGCCAACATTATAACTAAGTACAATCGGCGATACGCTAAAGAGCATATTGTCATAGCTTTGCGCAGGTATTATAGGAATTTTAAATAGAGCAATAGCTAGTGGAACAAAGACTAGGTACATTAAGAAAGACCCTATAAACAGCATTCTCAAAGCGCCCAGAGGTAGGAGTAGAAACAAGGCAAATACAAGTGGTACAAAAGTTATCGTGAGTGATGCTGCGGGAATGAACATTGATACCAACGGCGTTAGGTCTATGGACATCTGATTTGCGAAATAGAGCGCTTGTAATGCAAAACCAGTGGTAAAGAGTAATACAAAGAGTCTTTTATTTATCAGAGTGCTCTTGAATATTTGTGTAACTATAGCGCATACCGTGCCCATAGGGTACCTTAGCCTCTCCTTATCGAAGAAGTGACTTCTTAGTGCAAATGCTATGAAGAGCCCTCCCAGGGACGCTATGGCTAGGGTAATGTACGTTGGCATAGCCTCTACATCTATGAAGAGAAGCCTTTTATTGCTGAAAAGCTGGGGTGGTATAGATACACTAAGTCCAAAAAGGCTGAGCCTGCTAGAAATATAGTTAAGAAAGCCATACGTTATGTACATTCCACTAGTTAGTGTTGTCGTTATGTCAATTCCTATAGCTATAGCTGTTGAGTATAGTATGTCCTGATCACTGTAATTCAGCTTCAATAACTTGAATACTAGCAGAATTAGCAATGGTATGTATATTAAAGAGATTTCTGATGTCGTATACCCAGATATTGCATACGAATAGCTATTCGCAAAGCTTATAAATAAACCTACGGATACTCCTATTAGAACGCTGTAGGTTTTTGTCATAGTATTACCAATACTCATTACCTATATCAAACTTGTTTAACTGCTTCATATGGATAGGGATTATTTAAAGCACCTAACTTTATAAATCTTCAATGCAATAGCAGTACATGTCTAAGGTATAGCGGGTGTACTACATTGGAGCGTATTGATAGGGATACCATAATAAAGAAGGCTAGTGAACTAATGAGAAGTGGTGCTACAATGCTTGCCGAGTCCTGCCCCCTCTGTGGTTCTCCTCTCTTTAAGCTCACTAGTGGTGAGGTTGTTTGCCCTATTCATGGTCGTGTAATGCTTGTAAAAACTGAGGAAGAGTTGTCTGAAGCTAATGTTGCATCAGTGCTACTTGAATTAGAAAAATCTATAGCTGATAAGTTAAGTGAGTATGTGGGCAAGCTGAGAAGTGATAAAGAGGTGGAGTTTGAGGACATCAGAAACATCATTTCGTGGCTAGACGCTCTTGAAAGAGTTGAAAGGATTAAAACGACTCTAACTAAAGAGAGGGAGCAGGAGAAGCCCAAGGAAAAATCTTCTAAGAAGACTTGAGTTTATCTTCACTATCTTAGGTACTGAACTTAAGTACTGAAGCACAGCTCCGCCACATTTTTGCTGCATCTCAATACAGCTCTAGCGTTGTCAGGGACCTCTTCATAAACTCTCTCGGGGATGTTGCTTACACCAAGCATGTTACACAAGATAATTCCGCTTATTACTACGGGGTCAGGCTTGCACATTAAAATAGCTTTAGGTGCCAACCCTTTTCGACACAGGTAGTATAGCACATATGTACCTACTGTACTACCTCGAAACCTCTTGACAACAAGTATAGAGTCTCTAATTACCCTGTTGTAGCTGCCCACATCCTGAGATATTATTCTTCCGCTAAGCCTATCAACATCCCCTAAAAATGATAGAGTAGAAACCTTGAGTATTCGCCCTGAGGCGGAGCCTTCCTTCAGTATTACAACATTTTCAAGCCTTATACACGAATTGTGCAAGGCTTTACACCCGCTAAGTTTTGAAGGTAGTGCAGGGCTTTTCCATGTGGTGTAGCTATAGTTGTAAAGCCAAGTAGTTTTAGATTTGATACCACAGCACAGGCACCTGGTAGGATTTGAACTTCTATCGAATACCTCTCCCTAGCTTTCTGTATAAGCCTACTAACCACATCATAGTGTTTTTCATCGTATTTAGGTACTGTTACAATGGCTTTGGATATACCATATTTTTGTAGCAGATCTAAATGCCTATCCCTTAACAGTGCTTCAAGCTCATGTAATGTTATGTGTGGACAGCCTAAGAGCAGGGTATCGCTATAGCATTTCATGTCCATATTTTCAAGCTCTCTGATGTCAACAGATATCGTTTCACCCTTTTCTATTATATATGTATGCTGTGGAGTCACACTCTCCAATACAGCCATGGGTAAGTCAGAGGTCGTAGCTATTGATGCTAGCATGCTTCGCAACATTATGTCGAGCAACAACTCATTTTCAGCACTATACCTCGCCCTAATATAGGGAATTCTGTGCGAAACCCCGCCTATGTAAAGTCCAAGAAGACTTGCAATAAGAATAGAATCTACGTCAAATAGTGCTACTATTACCTCACTAGCTTTTCTATTTTCCATACTATGCATACCTGCATAATATGTTCTTCCAATTAGTGCTGACATTAAGGCTACTAGTCCTCCTTCCCTATTTGTCCTAGCCCCAAGTACACTGTTTGCATAGATTACTGCACTGGACTCCGCCCATGCAAGGTGCTCTCCTATAAGAGGCTTTCTAAGCTTGTAGGGAGTACATGTAAAGCTATTTGGGTCTACACCCATCTTCAATAAACTCCCTATTATCCTCACCTGTTTCTCAACCAACTCTTTATCTTTGTATAGCGCCAGACCTGCAAATGAGTATGGATTTGCTGTTGTGTATACACCAACCTTTGCACCTTTGTTGCTGAGATCCTCCAGTAGCTCAAGACCCTCATCGCCTATGTTAAAGTATGAAATCCCTGAGACATGGGCATGGCTTATTTCCACAAGCCTTTCTGCTCCAAGTGCCTCACCAACTTTAACTACTACTCTAATTGCTTTTTCCACAACCTCTCCATACTCACCACTGAGCATCCTTTCTTCAATTCTTGAAAGATGCATGAGCTTTCACTGAACTCTAACGTATTTAAAAGACTCCCTATCCATGGAAATGGGCACTGTAAGATCAATTCCAATTTTATCACAAACCCCTGTAGGAGACATAGGATCTAGAGTCGAGCACCTGCTCTTCTCGATAATAACAACACCTTCCTTACCCCTGAATCTTGTTGCAAAAGCCCAGAGAATATTGTCTAGGGAGTCCAGATCCACATCTTCATCTAGTACTAGCACTATCTTAGCACTTGGATGAGCTGAGAACGCTGCTAGGATAGCATTTTTTGCATCACCATCCACATTCTTTGTTATTGAAACTGCTACAGCGAGCCAAGAACCTGCGGGCTCCAGCATTCTTACTTTATGAACCTTAGGGACAACATTACTAACATACTGCCACACTAAGGCCTCTCTATAAAAGCTCTGCAATAGCTTGTGCTCTTTGCCTGCTGGCAGTATCACGTAGAAATACTCCTCTGGATTTACATATACAGCCTCTATTTTTATTAAGGGCTCTTTTCTAACACCGTCATAGAGATTTAGCAGATCTAAAAAGGGGCCCTCTTCAATAAACTGTGATGAAGATATCCTCCCCTCAAGGATTACAGAAGCTATAGCGGGTACAGGTATACCGTACTTAGGTGTGTAGGTGATTGCAAAGGTGCCTAATATGTTTGGCACCAAATTCAATTCGAATACGCCAAAGGGGGGCGACATGGCAGCCATAAGTTCAACAGCAGGGTGCACCCCTACAACTATAGCCACTGGTGTATCAGAGCCTCTCCTCCTATACTCATCGTATATGTACCTCAGATGTCTGGGAACAATTCTAGCTACAACAGTGTCTTTGGATATGAGCATTGTCCTATGTATAGACGCATTGCATACACTATCTAAACACGCAATAAATATCGATGATGTTAAGTATCTGCCACCATCGTTACCATAAAACTTTATGAAGGGTACGCTATTCAAATCAAAATCTCTAACAGACTTAAAGTTAGTAGAGAAATCTACCTCTCTTGGCTTAATTGGCTTAGCTACAGCTTCTAAAAGCCTCTTGTAGGCCTCTTCATCGCTTCTCACATTTAGTAATTTCTCATAAAGCCTCCTCCTACTATTTAGCACATTGCCAACGCATAAAAACTGCTGAGCACCCCTAACCCTAAATAGCACCACCTTCTCATTTCTATCTGCTAAGTAAAGCATTCGCGTAGGTTCTAATACTGGGTCTAACTCGTAGTTTGAGTAATCTTCTACCTCTTTCCTATTAAGGGAAGATACAAACTCTTTCAATGACACAAACAAAGCACCTGCCCATACACTTACTGTTCGGTATTAATAGTTAGATAATTAGAAAATTTAACGTTATATTTTACCTCTGTCACATAAATGAAACTGCTCTGCTTTATTTATGTAGCAAATGCAAAGCTTGTGCGTCTCTAAAATTGCTAATTTTACAGAATGCACTTACCCGCTATCCCTCTATCTATCCAATCCTCTCCTATAACAATCCTACCTATATCTAAACCCCTAACCTCACCCTCATATTCAGTTAAGATACATATTTTCTGCTCTGCAAAATCCAAGCTCTGGATAACGCCTATTCCGACCTCCTCAAATGAGCTATTGAGAAGCGCTACGAGAACACCCCTAGCATTTATAGGTCTAACTACATAGACATTATCATGACCTAGGCCAATTCTTTCAATCTTTATATCGTCAGAAACAGCAATGACTATAGCATCATTATATCTACTTAGCATGAGTATTGGCACACCAAGCTCTTTTTGCATTTTCTCTTGCAATTGCTGATCTTGTGCTCCATTAAAGAGGCAGGAGTTCAGCAATGCCACTTCACTTAATTTAAAGCATCTTCGCTTGGCCTTCTGAAAGTAATTCATGTAATTTACCTTCCTAAGATGCCTTCTGTCATCTCTATCCCTCTTTCTCACTATCCTCGGCGTGGGAACGCAGTAGGTCTTAGAACTCGAGAACTTATTTAAGATGTCGATAAGATAGTTGCAGGATTCGCTACCCATTAGCACAATGCTGTCTGGCTTTAAGTTCTTTATCAATTGTAATTTGTATTGTATGGCAGTAAAGTCTCCAAACCAGCCATCTGTATTTACAATTATTACCTGCGATTTTTTCTCTTCAGCAAGTTTCACGAGCTCTAATATTGATGAAAGTAATTTTGATATTGCAATGCCTTGTGATGGCGATAAAAACCCTATGAAGCGCATAATGTCACCTGCAACTTCCCTTAGCCACAACACCTTTCTATCCATAATCTTCATAGCTATAAAACCTGGGGGGGCTAAGTCGCACTGACCTACATCAGCATCAACTAGGGATGCTTTGACCCCCTTTTCAATAGCAAGGTTAGATAGTAGAGTTGCAAATGTTGTTTTGCAACTCTCGACATGGCCCAGAATAACCACTCTGCCCCCTCTCTCAACTATTTCTCGACCTATCGATTCCCATGAATCTATCGGTTCCTCGCCTGGTAATGGCTCTTCAATACCACCTCCCTCACCAACGACAACACTAATCGTACTCGGCTCCAATACCTTTAACGCATAGCTTCGGTACCTGCTAACCCAAATCTCTCTACCGGTTTCTAAGTCTATTCCTAGCACCCTAACGCGCCCATAATCAACATGGATTTTTATTGGCCCCACCACTCTTAGCAGTCTTCCCCCGTCTATAGAGATTTTTGTACGAATCATATTTGCTACTTGCTGGTGCTGCATAGTCATGTAGCAGTCACTTCCTTAACAATATAGAACTCGCAACACCTATTCATAAGCCTTATGAGATTTCATTGCGATATTTAGTGCAGCGAAAGAGTCCTCATCTAGGCGCATTTCTTCGTATGCAATGGACTTAGAGGTGCTGTGCTCAGATACAAGCTCTACTACAACCCCTTGTGGAAGCTCTTTGTTTAGCATGTCTACAAATAACTCAAAGCTTTTGTGAATCATGGGTGTGGGTATCCCTATTCTAACAAGCTTTTTTACTGCTTCAACATTGTTAAAGAATAGTTTAACTATTTTAATGACCTCTCTTTCACTCCTATGCCTATTCATGTAAATCACTACTGAGTCTACCACTATTGCAACACCTATTGACTTACCATAGTCAATGCCTGCAACAAGTGCGTATACCTTATTGCTTTCTAGCTTTGACATAACTACTGCCTTTACTACGGCACCCTCCACATTATTAGCATCGATATTCACAATCCTAGCGTTGTTTAAATCAGAAACAGAGTGGACGTATTCTAGCCCCTCTCTATCAGCTATGACAACACCTGTTAAACGAGACTTCGCACTATGATCAACCCCCTGATAAGCAACATCAAATAGCCTTAGCGTTTCAATAACTCTGTAAAGCAACCTAGGATTATATATAGAGATAATGATTTTCTTACTCTGGCTTGAAATACCTATTTTAATCCCCCATCAGCCCAAAACTTATGCAGACCTCACATCACCTTTTCAGTTCCCGGATTCCTCTTCATCTAGTGTTTACTTTAAAATTCAAGTTAATATACTTTTACATTGCAATTTAGAGCACAGCTCCTTATAACGGGAATGAAGAGAAAGGTTCAAGACCCTTAGTACATCTTGGTGGTGATCCTCACCCCTTCTTATACTACTTTGTGCCTTTAGGTGAATAAATCCTTTGGAATATGTTGTAGCTCTTTGAGACTGAGGTGGAGGGATAAAGTGTCAAGCACTAAGCTTTAATAACTTCTAGTGCAATTGTGAACGTGTTTAAGGTCTTAGATGATTGCTCACTCATGGTTGTCGATAGGACATCAGTACAGCTATAAATTTATAAGCCTGCATCTAGACCCCACATTGAGTTACAGTAAGCTAAAAGATTTGATGAGTTTGAGCGAGAGCTCTATGTTAAATAAGTTAAGACCTTTTATTGCAAAGTACATCAATTTATTATCACAAAACATAGACCTCAATCCAAATATTATTACAGTGATAGGGTTAATACTCTCGTTTTTTGCAGTGCTACTGTCAGCGACCAGGAAATGTGTTGGTGCAGTGCCATTTCTAATTGCACTTTCAGGCATTGCAGACGTTCTTGATGGAGCTATTGCGAGAGTTAAAAATAGAGTTACCGCGTGGGGTGGTGTACTAGATTCTTTTTGTGATAGAATTGAGGAATTCAACTACTTGTTCTCATTAACACTACTAGGTGTAAACTCATACTTAGGCTATCTAGCTATACTTGTATCCTTTTTAATAAGTTATTTAAGGGCCTTGGGCGAAGAAAGGGGTATTAGAGTTGAGGGGGTGGGTATATTAGAGCGTGGAGAAAGAGTTATACTAATATTCATAGCGGCCCTGGTGATAGTTATCAATGGTGGTTATGGAGCTAGTGTTGCAGATATGATAGTGCTAGCCCTGGTGATGCTGGGGGTTGTAACAGTTGTTCAAAGGCTTTACTACATACTCAAAGAGTTGAGGATGTCATAGCCTTGTGACTTTCTTTCTCTCTTCTTCAGCTCTAACTTTTATAATGCCATAGAATATTGCGCAATTAATACAGTAGCACTTTGTCACAGGATATCTCATAATTATAGCGCCCTTCTTCTCTAATTCAGAGGCCAGCTGAGGATCTACAGGAGAGTACATTCGGGTTACACAAACTGCTTTATCTTCGGGTATAAGGGCTCCACAATTATCGCAATGCACTCTTGCCACAGATCCCTTATCTCCTTTTCTCCTTCCCCTATTCTCTCTCTTCTTGGGCATTCAAAAACACCAATGTGGATACAAAAGCTCTCTCGTAATAGTATAGTTTTGTGCTACTAGTTTAAAAGCAGTAATTAAGGCAAGAACATTGCTACAATGAAAATTTGTGGAATTTGTATTGCTCTTTGAACTTAGTACTTTTTGGCCATAGCTACTACAGCCCTTGCTTGTTTACCGCAAAAACCACACTTCGCCTCTCTAAGCATATCTAAGTCGATATTAAGCCTCTTCAGCGAATCCTCCATAACCTCGCCTATTACGTCAACCCCTTCAAAGCCTTGTAGCTTATCGTAAATACACCTCTCATCCCCACACCAAGGCATTAAAACAAGCCCCCCTAACTCTCTCAGTACCTTTACTGTCTCCTCTACACCCTGGGATAACCTAATGTTTGAAGTGAACTCTTTCCATGCTCTTTTTGCAAGATTCTGAGCTACTTCATCAAGCATAGTGCGAATTTTTTCAACTAATTGTTGCAAAGGCACGGTCTCTCTCTTGGCTATATCGCGCCTAAACACTGTTATTACATTGCTTGAATACTCGCGCATTCCAACTTCAATTCTTAGTGGAGCACCTTTCAATTCCCACTCGAAAAACTTTTCAGCAGGCCTCATCTCATCTCTTAGATCTAAATACACCCTTATACCATTTTCACGCAAAACTTTCGCTATATCACTACTATACTTAATTACAACATCTTTTGTACTCTCTTGATATATTGGCACTACGACAACCTGGTAAGGTGCAACAAGAGGTGGTAAAATAAGGCCCCTTTCATCGCTATGGAAAGCAATAATGGAGGCCACGACCCTTTCGGAAATTCCGTAACTTGTTTGCCATGCATAGTCAATTGATTCATCTTTTTTCTGAATCTTAATGTCAAATACTCTTGTAAAGGTCTGACCAAGATTGTGCACAGTTCCTATTTGAACAGCTTTCCTATCTGGGAATATTGTGTCAAATGCTATTGTATATAGAGCACCTGCAAATTTGTCCCACTGTGGTCTTCTCGATATTATATAAGGTACTCCCAATAAGTCAAAGAATTTTTCATAGATGTTAACAGCCTCTTTTATCTGTTCCTCACTGCTCTCAAAATCCTCGTGAACTGTATGAGCTTCTTTAAATGTTGTAACCTCCCTTACTCTGATCATGGGCTTTGTCATCTTGGTTTCATATCTAAATATGCTAACAATTTGATAGTATTTTTTAGGGAGCTGTTTGTAGCTTTTAATCCACAAACTCTCCATATAGCTAATTGTTGTTTCGCTCGTAGGTCTTAGTGCTAACTTTATATCCAGCTCATCTAAACCTGCCCTAGTTATCCAAAATACCTCTCCTTCAAAACCTCTTACATGCTCACTCTCCTTTGCAAATAAGGTTTCAGGTATTAGCAACGGTAGCAGTATTTCCTCGTGCCCAGTCTCATCTAAGAGTGCCCTTATTAATTCAATAACTCTTTTTCTGATTTGAAAACCGTATGGAAGCCATACACCCATTCCCTTAATAGGATATCTCCCATAGTCGTATATCTCGGCCTCCGAAATAATCCAGCTAAACCATTCACTAAAGCTTTCACCATACTTCTGAGGCCTCTGCACGCTCATAACTCTTCACACGAGATAGAAAGCTATTAACTACTCTTAATTACTTTTCTGGCAAAGAGTATGAACCCTGTGTGCCCTACCATATGAGTTGATGGTCTAATAGCCCTTCTTGACAACTCTATCTCCCTAAGAAGCACCTCATAGGCTCTCACATCCATAAACCCCTTATGCTCATCAACAGCTTCGAAGAGTTTTATCAACTGCTGCATGGATGGAATAAAAAATGCTACAGGGGCTGATGGCTTTAGTGCTGAATATAGAGTTTCCAATGCTTCCCAGGGATCGGGCATGTCAATAATTGCAGCATCAAGCTCTCTCTCGTCAACGCCTTTCTTAATATCACCATACTTTATAGTTACGTACTTATCTAGCCCCACTCTCGCTAGATTACTTTTAGCAATTTCTATGAACTCCTTTCTATTCTCATAGCCAAATACATGCCCTTGGGGCTTAACGAAGTGGGCTAAAACCATTGTGGTATTGCCAGAGCCTACCCCTGCTTCTAAAACCCTACACCCAGATCCTATTCCAAGCATTAATACTATGAACCCCAGATCCTTAGGGTAAATTACTTGTGTAACTCTTTTGACCCCCTTTTCCAAATAATCTATGAGTAAGGGATGCAAAATCCATGCCCTAGCATTTAGCGTAGTTACTACTTGGTTTCCCACACCCCTCTTAATAACATCATCAATAAGTATGACCCCCTTATCCGATGAAAATTTCTTACCCTGCTCTAATTTGACTAAAAACCTTCTCCTATTATCAAAGTAAATTAAAACCTCCTTACCATATTCTATTGTATTACTGTGGTTCAGAACTGATGTCATATATCACCACATTCTATAATACCAGCCCTCATCATCACCTAACTAAAATACTTTACCGCGACTTAATATTTTAATGCCTAGGCGTTTTATTGGCACATTGTTAAAGCCAAGAAAGTTTTTTTATTACAAGTGCCATAGTGGTCTGTGGCAACATAGTTGCTTTACTTACACTATGGAAAAAATCGCCGAACCTCAGATTTCTTTCAGTACTTCAACAACCTTTGACCTAACGCTCTTTCTCTTGGACTTCTCTAGGCCAAGACTAGACTCCCATAACTCCCTCTTTAACAATTCCCTTATTGCTGTTCTTATTACTTCACTCCTTGAAGAGTATCTGCCCATTCTCACCAACTCATCTATTGCTTCTAAATATGTTTCAGGCATCTTTACTGTAACGATACGCATTGCACATCTACACCACCTACCTATTTACAATGATTATAATTTATAAGCAAGAGTACTGATAAACTATTTGAGAATACTTTATATGTAGTGAGGCTGAAATCATGGGTACAAAGGGGGGAAAGCCCCTTTCAACTCTGGAAAAAAGGCAGCGGAAAATTGTTAAGGAGGAGGCTAGGAAAGGTGCAAAGGAGGATACTAGAGGGAAGAAGACAGCGCCAACACAAGGCTTAGATCCGACAATGATTGCAAAGGCTCTTGATGAAATTAACAATAGTGGCTTTACAACGCCATTTACTCTTTCACAAAAGCTTGGAGTAAAGTACAGCATAGCTAAGAAGTTGATAAGAGAATTAATTAAGAACGATGGCGTAAAACTACTAGCAAAGAATAGGCACGTAATACTCGTGAGCAAGAAGTGAACCGCTGATAGTACAAACATCTCACAGCGGCTTTAGACCATAACTTTGACTAAAACAGCTCACACTCACTAGTTGTCTGTAGTAAGTGCTCTGTCTATTGTAGAAAGCTTTGGCCTAATTGCCAAGAATATAGCCTAGTGGAATTCAGCGCAGAAATTTCAATAACCAATAGCTATAGGCCATTCTAGTTTTGACAACTAGTGCAATAGCCTCTTTAAAATTTTTAGAATTCTTTTCCTCTCATTTGTAACCACATGGTTAGGTCGTAGTTTTACATTCACATTCAACACTATTATTCTTTCGTCTACTTTATCAACTCTCTCTACCTCATCCCCCTCCTCATCTAGTACAATAGTGGGCACAACTCCCATGATCTCTTGCTTATACGTATAAATACCTCCTACCATTATAGTCACACTTCTACTTTCCAATGCCCTTGCCCTAGCCATTAACTGTTGTTTTACAATATCACTCTCAATGCTAGGAAAGAATATAGTTATGCTAGGATTTATAATTGAGAATATGAGGGCAATCTCTGGGTAGAATATATCGTCAGCAATGTAGATTCCTATTCCTGAGCTATTCAAATCTATGTAGGGGATTCCTCTGTATCCACTAATCCTACCTCTAGCCGTGATCTGTCTCACAACACTCTTCACTTCAGAACCTGATATAAATGTTGTAGATCTGTATAGCTTAGACCCCCTTCGCTCTAGTATAGGTCCTACTAAGAGACTTGCATTAAACTTTCTACTTACATTAACCAGCTCTTCTATAGTGGGGCCCGGTATGGTCTCTCCACTAATCTTAACACCTTTTCCAGCTATTTCCTCATATAGCGCAATCCCATTTACCATCTGTGGCAGAATTACCATTTTTATACGCTCTTCGTAGTGTAATGCTCTTTCAATAGAGGAGGAAACCCTGTCTATGTTCTTCTTCCTCGCGTTGAATTCTACAAAAGTGTGCAGTACCGCAATTCTCATAACATTTCCATTTACAGACATGCTGAGCTCACTACATCATGACTATGTACTAAAGGCAATATATTTTTGCACATCTCTCTAAGAAGATCCTCTATAATCTCCCTATAGTCCGCCTCTCCACTCTCTATTTGCTCCATCTTCTTGAGCAGCTCAGTTGTTCGCGAGACCGATACCATGCTTGCAATCACTTCGGCATCCTTTGAAGCACCACTTAGCACTGTTTCAATGGTTTTAACAAGTTGTAGTGCATCGACATCCCCGGCTATGAAGCTATATTTATTCAAATACTTCTCTACGATATGTAGTAGATCGTACCTCTCCTCCTCCTCGTCAGGAAACCTATTTCCTACTAAGAGCATGTATATCAGTATTCCGGTGATAGAGGGTATAAGATACTGCACTTTCTTACCAATTGCATACACATATCTTCTCTTTTGAATTGTTTCAATTATCTTCGCATAAGTGCTTGGTCTCCCTATTTCAACCATTTTCATCCATTTAATGATGTCTCCTTGCGATGGTAATTTTACATCACTGATCTCAGCAGTCCTAATATTTGACGGTTTCACAATCACTTCATGCTTAGGAAGCGCCACTACTTGAATAGGTGAGTAAATTAAGATAAAGCCAGGCTCTATGATATTCACCACAATATCCAGATTCCCTTTCCACAAGCAAATGTAAGTATTTTCAACTCTATACACTATCTCTACATCATATAATACCCTTTCTATAGTTGCAGGCCTCATCTGACTTGCCATAAACCTTCTAAATATTAAGTCATATAGTTTGAGATGCTGAGGCGTTAGCCTTATGGGAACCTCTATAATTCCTTCTGCTATAAGCTCCCTTAGCTCTGTAGCATCTATGGCTCTCGTAGGCCTTATGGCTTCGTGAGCCCCTCCTTCACCCCATGTTCTTGGTGTGAAGTAATGGCCCACCTCATCACCAAATACCTTTGTAAGATACTCCTTCGCTATGCCTATTCCTGCTGACGAAATTCTAGTGCTATCAGTTCTATGATATGTTATGAAACCCAGTTCGAATAGCTCTTGCGCTATTCTCATAGCCTCTACAGAGCTTATTAGCAGCACTCTCTGGGCCTCTGATAGCATTTCATCTGTTGTAAACGGTGGAGGTGGGTATAGTGAATCTGTGTACGATTTTACTGGTTTAAACACTATATCAATACGTTTTTGCTTCACCTTCTTTAAGTTATACTTTTCTATCACTTCCTCTGGTATCTCAAAAGTTAGTGCACCTACCTTAACTACTTTGCTCTTTCTTAGTGTACGAATCTTAGCTAAGGCTAATTCTATTATTTTTCCTAATACAGGTGTCTGAACCCTGCCAGCACTGTACCTCTTATCTAATTTCTCACGTCCACTCACTTTAGCATAGCGCTTAGTCACATACTCTGAAAGTGCAAAACCAAGCCAACGATCTTCAATTCTCCTAGCTAGTTGGGCTTTCACAAGCTGGGCATTTATATCTCTAAGGTTTTCAAAAGCTGTCAAAATAGCTCTCCTTGTTACTTCATGAAATTCCGCTCTCTTGATGCTTTTAGCATAGGGAGCTAAAGCCACAGCTATATCATAGCCTATTTTCTCGCCTTCTGCATCAGGGTCTGTTGCTATAATGACCTCATCCACTTCGACAGCTAGGCGCTGCAAAGCTTCGACAACATCTTTAGAAGATTTGAAATTCGAGAAGCCGCATATAGGGCATTTATCCCCCTTTACAAACTGAGTGCCGCAATTCAAACATCTTTTAATAAAGTCATAGCGAGGCACAAACCAGGTGATGCCACCATAATTGCGTTTTTCAACGCCGTAGATAGAGTCTTGCGAAAGCTCATCTTCAACTAGATCAAATACGTGACCACCTGATGCTGTTATAAGCAAGTGCATTTTACCTATATTTACCTCATAAACTTTAAGAACGCCATAGTCCCTTACTGAGGGCCTCCCAAAAAACGATGCTATAGTTCTTGCCTTATTGGGTGACTCAACAACAAATAGCACAGTCTTCACAAGCTCTTCTCTCCTCTTCACTATGTCCTCAGGTAGTGCACCAAGTTTTAGCATCTTGATTACCTCCCTATCCCTATCAATATTCGTCAATTCCTGCTCCAATGCGACCTCGCGGAGATCGTAAAACTTAAAGTCATCAACATAAAACCTCAGCCGTTTTTCTAATCCCTTCAAAAGCCTAATATCATCGACTATAACTATGGAAAGCCCCCTAGTTATGCCCCCTATGTAGAGTCTCGATGTTCTACCACTTGCCTGAATATATGTTGGGGCATCTGGTACTAGCATGTACAGCTGCCCATTCTCTTCACGTATAACTAACGTTTCGCTTCTCTTCAACTTATCAATTACATCAGCTCTCTTTATCATATCAAAGACATAGTTACGTATCTTTATCAGAGTCTTTGCAACATCTTCTTCAACTTCCTGACCTTCCTCAAGAGCCTTAACCACGCTTTTTAGCGTAGCTACTGAGACTCTTCTGACAATTCTTCTTAGTAGGGTAATGTAATTCATAATTTCTCTCTTTTCCCTATCATCGGCAATTTCAAGTAGCGCTGCTAATAACCTAAGCAGTGTAGTTGGGTTGTACTCTATCTTTGTAAGCGACACTTTGTGCCTTGGCACCCCAAGGAATATTGCATACCTTATCACTTCTGGCAGGTCAATACCCCTAACAAGAAGACCATAGTATGTTGCTACACCTACTACAACCTGTAACCTGCCTTCTACAAAGTCTTGTAGTGCTTTACTCCGCTTACTTACGATAACATCTGCCTCTATACCTCTACTTCTCAGCTCTTGAACTATTCTCTGAGCCTCCGCAATACCCTTGTCAATGGGTACAAAGACAAGCCCCCCAAGCCCAAGGCTCTTTATGAGTTTGCTTAACAGCTCTGCTACATGCTTTTCACTAGTATAGACATATGTATCACATATGTTTCTGTAGATCTCTACACCAGCTCCTATGATGAATCCCAGAAGCTCTCTAAACAATTTGATTCTTCGCCCCCTTGCCCTACCAGTTGCAGAACTGACAATAAGCATACCAACTTTAGCTCTTTTTTCAACAAGCCTCTTTTGGTATGCATTAAATAGCTCTGTTATTGGTGCACCCTCCTCCTTACAGTATTCACTATGAGCCCTCCTCTCACTATTACACCTTATGAGCCTTAGCCTTAAATTCGCTAGCCTGTATCCCAACTCTATATCCTCTTTAGAGAATCCCATCAACAGTAGTATATGTTCTATTGCCTTACTCCCCTTCATCACAGCATCAACATCATCAACAAAGATAAGATCTATTTTAACGCCCCTATCAATTAACGGCTTAAAGATTTCTGTAAAGTTCCTCTGTAAGTAATTTGATGTCGTTATTAAAATGTCAAATTTGCCCTCCTTAACGCTGTTTTCCAATTCTAGTCTTCTCTTGGCTGAAATCTTAGAGTGAAGTGCTATGATCTCTACAACTATACCTGCTTTATTCATATACTCTAAGAGCTTTCTGTAGTAATGTTCAACAAGAACAGATGTGGGTACAACTATGTACACCTTTCTACTGTATTTATATGCTAAGAAGAGGGCTGAGACTAATCCAAAGGTTGTTTTTCCCACTCCTGTAGGGGCTATCATAGCAAAACTTTGATTTTGAGCTATCCTATATGACCAGCTTACCTGTAAATTCCAGGGGGCCCCCCCGACACACTCACTAAAAAATTTTGTGAATTCCTCAACAAACTTCTCTATTTCTATAAGATGGCTCAGCCTATCAGATGGTTTTTGCACATACTTAGCCAACTCCCTAAAGGAGGACACTCTTATAATTGTGTGGCCTTGCATGCACTTTTCACAGGCATTTCTATTCAATGCTCTAACATCATCTACAGGCCCTCCACAATTAACACACAATCTCATATATCTTGCTAAAGGCAATGCCATGCTACTGGCACGCGCATTCCTCTCGATAGTAGTACTGCTGTACACCTCCATCACGTAGCACCAAATACATTGCATTACAACTCTATCTGTACTTGTACAAAAACAGATATATAACCTATTAAAAGAAGTTTTAGCCATGTACAATCCTTCACTGTAAAACCTACTTTTGAAGAACTGATTAATAAATCAGCGAAGAGAAGTGACATCACCACTCAGGAGACCGTCGTATCATCACAATATTCGCAAAAAGTAAATAACTTCCAAAGCTTATTAATGTTAAGGGCTCATCGTGATGAAGCTCACAACCTGATGCAGTGATGATACCTGTCTCAGCTGAATCACATCACTGTAATTACTCATAGTCGCATTAAAGGTTAGATGGTGATCAACGTATCTTCACACCATTTGAGAAATCTTTTGTTGTAGTGTTTCCTTATCCACTTTTACAATGAGTAGACACGCTCTTTGTAGGCACTTGCAACTATTTAAAATATTTAGAATACGCTCCAAGTTTCTCTGAGTCAATCATCTGTGAATATTTGCGAACACTTTGCTCTCGCCTTGATGTTACATACACTAGGTCGGGGGCTCATACCTCACATGATGGGTGTGTCAGGGCTCAACATAGACTCTCTAAACTCATCATCTGCTTTAAGTCCTCACCTACACCTCAGGGCCTGTTGTTCCCTTGGCCAGGGCATGCTCATCAGCGTAGGCCCATAAAGGCTAGGTGTCCAGAAGTTTATAAATACTGAAGGTTAGCAAAAATGCTTACAGTTACCAGCTATATAACTAATACAGAGCTCACTACGGTTCTATGTTATAAACTCTTGCTACGTTATCTATGTTAATCTTATGTAGATACTCCTCTGAAACAAGTCCTGTATTTAAAAGTCTAAGCTGGTTTTCAATTATTTGCCAAGGGTAAGAGGATGTGCCAGGCCTCTTAGGATCGTCAATAAAATCACTTTCGATGATATAACTTGGTGTAAATCTCTTAAAAGCTTCAGATAAAACAGGCAGTTTACCAGGTATTGTAAAGACAAATCCAAATTCCTGCGCATAGTGAGCTGTTAAAATATCGCTATGGTGTAGCACAACTTTGTCTTTACTAAGCCCCACTAAGGCTGTCACTTCGTTGATATCGTAAACTGTTGCATAGCCACCCTGTTCTAGGTGCAGGTGAACTAAGCACTGCAAATCTCTAGCGACATTCAAGGCGTGCCTCATTACAATCGCGTTTACAGTGAAGGACTCTGGTAGTGCCTTATAATGAGGTCTTCCGACTTCGCCAATACCAGTCAAAACCCCCTCTCTAACCATTTTTGCAATGTAATTTACGACATTTATGGCAAGGGCAACGACACCGTCACTATTCTTAGGATTCTTTGATATTAGATAGTCTATGTCGGCTGGGTGAATACCTGCAAAGCACGCTACCTTCAACCCCTCCTCACTTGCAACCCTACATTCATTAATAACTATTTCAACAGCTTTCCTATACCCATCAAGAGTAAGCTCGAATCCATAGTGATGTGGGGAGAGAGATACGACAGCAATAAACCAGCCTCCAAGCTGCTTAAACCTCTTAGCAATGCTCCTCATACCAAGCCCTTTTACAGGATTTGAATGTGCATGGCCATCAGCAAATAGGAGGTGCATAGCTAACACCATTCAGTAGGGTGTGTAGACATCATTAACATCAGCCACTGACAGTATCATCATAGGTGCTTTCGCAAAACCTTCTCACAATACTGTAGGATTATAAGATTTTACACTAATAGTTAGTAGAGCTCGTGAGATGCACGACTCCGAGGACTTCTAAGAAAGTGTATATAGCTCAAGGCTACTGAGTGACGAGGTGCTACTCAGTTGAGGATAAACTCATCACAACTCATATCGGCTCTTCCTCATCATCAAGCGCAGAAGATTTGCAATACGAAGGGGTATAAAAACTTTGAAGGTAATAGAGTTGTGTAGGTAGGGCACTTATTGACTTTTTGCAAGCTCTTCTTCGGTTCTCCTCTTCTTTACAGCTCTGTCAAACACTATCCAATTCCTATACCACTCTTCATTCTCTTTTTTAAGTAACTCTAAAATCATCTTTGTCAAATCTTTAGCTGAAACCTCTTTAACATCTTGCTCTAACAGCCTTGCCTCAATAATTTTCGCAATTTTCCTCGCAACCTCAAGTGTCGCCCCTGCTTTTAGGCAACTAACAACAATTTTCTCTGGTATGAACTCCTCTTTAGAACCACTTCTCTTTACTACAACTATGGACAATATTCCCACCTGTGAGAGAATAGTGTTATTAATGTTTTAAAAGTTTTTATAATAAATGTACAGTGATACCACCATGAAAAGTGCAGTGCTAGTAGCCGGTCTCTTAACATATGATTCTGGGAAGACGTGGTTTTCGGTAGGGCTTGCTAAGAGCATCAGTAAAAGGGGGTATAGTGTAGGAGTTTTTAAACCGATTGCAGGGCATAACCTCTGGAGCCAGTTTCGCTCGTTTTTGTATAGCATTGAGAATGGTATTCTAGTTGGAGAGGATGTTGCTAAGTACAGTAGTACTCTAGGGCTTACAGAATTCCATATCATGAACCCTATAGACGTTTTACTCTCTCCACTAAATCCCGTGAGCTACATCACTATAGGCAATATAGGTGAGTATCTTGCTGATTTAGAGGATCAGTTTAAACAAATGGTGTTAGCAAGGTATTCAAACTGCTTAACAGGGACCACAAAGCACTACATATTTAGAGAAAATGTAAGTAGAGCCCCACCCCAAATCCAAAGACTTTTAGAGAGATTTGCATCAAGAGTGAGTGCAGAAGAAGTGGAGTTACAAGAGTTCATAAAATTGCTTAGATCAGCAGAAGTGGAAAGCAACCTTGAAGAATGTAGGCGTAGGATATGTACTCATAGTGATGTGGTCATCATCGAGTCCTTCAATGACGCTATAACACCTTACCTAAGGCTACTGAACAGCGTATCTGCTGTCATTGTGGTGATGCCTACTGCAATAGCTATCTATACAGACATTAAGAGATTAAAGGAGGTAGTAATTGAAAATGTTAGCAGGTTTGGAGAGGCAGGTCTAAAGACCAGTCGAGTTGTTGCAAATCTACCTCCAGAAAGGGTGCTGTATTTAAAGCCTAGGAGTAGCGAAATTGAAGCCGATGAGGCTTTCGATGAGGTTACAAATGCTCTGCGCCTCTAACTCTAAGATAGGGAAAAGAGGAAACGTATTAACCCTGAAAGTAGCTGAACATTTGCGAGATCTTCTAGGGATTCCACAATCATTTCAGCCTCGTATATATCCTTGCCAATTCCAATAACGCCGTGCCTCTCTAAAATAATTGCATTACTGCCCCTAGACACCTTATCTGCAACTAATTTAGCCAGGGTCTCAGTGCCGGGCTCGACAAGCGGTATATACTCAATTCTCTTTATAAAGTACATTACCTCAGATAAAAGAGATTCATCAAGTCTAAGACCTGAAAGTGAGAAAGCTACTGTAACAGGGTTGTGAGCGTGTATAACAGCATTAATATCAGGGCGAGCCTTGTATATAGCCACATGAAATCTCCACTCACTTGAGGGCTTCCTAAAGCCCTCTACAACATTGCCCTCCAAATCAATTTTAACTAGGTCATCAACAGTTAGACCACCTTTGAAGATACCCGAAGGTGTAATCCAAACGCAGTTTGTACCAGGGACTCTTATACTTGCATTACCTGAAAGAGCAGAAACAAGACCTCTTCTGTACAAGTTACGCATAACATCTACAATATCTCCCCTAATCCTCTTCTCATCATAGCTCACTAACAACACCAGTAACTCAATACCAAAGTTATGTTTAAAACCTTTACTACTAATTTAACGGCTCTTGATGATGAACTTTTCGGGGAGAATGAAGTGTGATGAAGCGGTTACCCAGCTGAGCTTAGAATTATTTGGCTCTCGATGCTTGTTCTAATTACGCCGTGTTTATTCATAGTCTTGACTAAGAGCCTCGCCCTTTAGAGCAGAGAGTAAGGTCAGCTAAGCTTGGTAGCATTTAAAGAGCTTTCTCTGAAATTACCTTCTCTATGGACTCTATATAGCTCCTCACTCTATCTGGAAGTCCCTTAACATCTATTGATGCAAATCCTCTTATCAGGGCAGAGACAGCGTCTTCTTTTGAAAACCCTTTACTCACTAGGTAATTTATCTCGTCTTCAGCAAGCCTGCCTATGGAAGCCTCGTGTGTTAGCATAACATTGGGGTTTTTCGCTATGAGCTCAGGAACAGTTTGAATAGACGCTTTATCGGATAGCATGAGGCCTCTGCAGTCTATGTGCCCTCTCGAAACCCCCTCTCCCACTATCAGAGCTCTCATAAAAATCTTCGCCTCATCTCTAGCTAAGGCTCTTGAAACTAGTTCAGCGCCACTACTATTACCATGTATGTAAACACTGCTACCAACATCTATATCAGCTTTGCCTAGCCCAAGTAAAATTGACGCTAGGAAAGCCTTTGCATCGTCAGCTAAGTGTACTATAGGATAGGTTTGGAGGGTCTTTACTCTAGCCATGTTTACATAGTAAGAAATGTACTCTCCACCATGATCTACGCTTACGACGGTTCTAGGCCTCACATGTGCCACCCTATTCCACGAGTGCACCATGATGAACCTCAGCTTAGCGCTCTTACCTACATAGAACTCTGAGATGCCTACGTGAAGCCCTAGCACCTCTGGGGCTATTGTGCACCCCGTGTAGACCGTTGCCTCAGCCCCCTCCTCAATAACAACAATGTTGTGGGGTGCCTGTAGCCCCCCATAACTCATGTACAGACATGCCATGATGGGCTCCTCAACCTTCACCCCCCTCTTAACCTTTATAAAGTAACCACCCCTCCCCCTTAGTGCAGCAAGGGCTGTGTACTTATCTGCTGCAGGGTCTACAAGCCTCCAGAGATACTCATAAGCTTCATCGGGTTTCTGGTCAATGAGATCCTCTATTCTCAGCACTTCAACACCAGGTATTCTACTTAAGTAGCTAAAGTACGCTTGATCAACTTGAATATATAACGCATTAGCCTTGAGATTTACACCAACTTTTTCAGCTCTTGCAGAATCTAAAAAACCCCCAGACCTCACTTCACCAGCGCTAAGAAATGGTGTTACATCTACATCTACGCCGTATGGTGAAGGCTTTGTCAAAGCCTTTAAAGCTCTTTCCCTAACCTCGTCAAGCCAAGCCTTTAAACCCACTCCTCATCACCTTATACAGAAGCTCAGGGTCTCCGCAACGAACTATAGAGCCGCCTAGCAGTATACATGTAGCATCAGGCTCTATGTACCTTGCAATAAATGCTGTGTGCGTCACTATTACTATGGATTTGTGTGGAGAGATTTCAACTAGCCTTTTCAACCCCCTTGCTATGATCTCTATGGAGTCCACATCCACACCGGTATCAGGCTCGTCAACAAGTGCGAGCTTTGGTCTTTGTGCAAGTAGTGTGGCTATCTCAACTCTCTTCAGCTCACCACCTGAAAAACCCTTGCCGAACTCTCTATACAGCAGGTGCTCTATCTCCATATCCTTAGCCACGTCACTTACGCTACACCCACTTTTCTTACACAAGGTGCTTAAGAGATCTGCAACCCTAACTCCGACAAGTTTTGGGGGTATTTGGTGTGCCAGTGCAAGGCCTTTGGAAACCCTGTACTCCATAGGCTTATCAGTTACATCTTCACCCTCAAACTGTATGACGCCACTCACTGTGTTGTAGCCAGGGTACCCTATTATAGCTCTGAGAAGCGTTGTCTTTCCAGCGCCATTAGGCCCTAAGAGGTAGAGTATGGTGTTGCTAGGGATCTGCAAACTCAGATCCTTTATAGCGATCCGGGAGCCTACGCTCACACTCAAATTCTCGATGCTTAAAATAATGCCAGTCATGTTGCGCGCCCCTTCAGCCCTTTGCTAAAGTAGTAGTTATTATCTTAATACTTAAGCTTTGCATCCGTAAACACTATGGTAAAAGACAGTTAAGCTTTTATATTATACGTATTTAATATCATGTGACTCAAGGTCGCTCGCCATGGTTACTGCAAGAGCGAGGTTCTTGGCAAAGAAGTTTGAGGAGAAGTACGGTGTAATAGGCAAGGTAGCTGGAAGGTATATTGCGGCAGGGCTTAGCGTAGAGCTTATGCATCCAACAAGGTATGGTCCTATACATTTAGTTGCTAGAGGATGTGGAGGCATGCTATTTGCTATAGAGATTGTTGATAAATTAGAAAAGCTGACTCTGGACACTATTAAGACCCTTGTTGAAAAAGCAAAGCTTATAAGGGCTAAGCCAGTACTCGTTCTATACTTCAGCAACATTAGGCTATCCGATGAGCTCCACAAGTTCTGCGTCGAGAATGGTGTAAAGATACGCGTTATTAGACCTTCAGAAGAAACCGTAGCGTAGCTTAGGTGCTTTTGAGGCATGGGTAATGAGTTAGACGATGCAGTAAATCAAGTAGCTAAGCTAATGGCTGTCTCCGCCATTACTGCTCCCAAAGCCCGCGGAGTTAACAACATTGTGATTAAGATTTTGAGTAAAAGAGATGACATAGAGTTGCTGGCAGAGAAGATGGAGGAGCTTTCGCAAATCTATGGGGATTTCTTTGCAAGGGATGCAAATAACGTGAGGAACAGTGATGCTATTGTACTACTTGGTTGTAAGGTTACTAAGATGGGTGTTAAAAAGCCTATGAAATGGAGTCTAGATGCAGATACTGTGCTTAGCTTAATTAACTTAGGCATAGCACTTGGCTCAGCAGTAAAAACAGCAGCACTACTCAATGTAGATAATAGGATTATGATGAGTATTGGAGTGGCGGCACAGGAGATGGGATTAATGGAAGCAGACTACGCTTTTGGAATACCGCTTTCTGTAAGGCCTAAAAACATTTACTTTGATAGAGTGTGGCCCCCAAAGTAGTTGTGTGAATTGCTTTGGAGCTCAGCACAGCCATAAAGCTCCTCAACATCTTCCTAGCGTCATTTCTACCAATATCAGAGGTTAGAGGTGGTATACCACTAGCAGTTATGTGGTTTAGTAATGACGTTGCAATGCTCGGTTTAGGTATGCTTGTAGCGATTCTTAGTAATCTTATGATAGCACCCTTTGTGCTCTACCTACTAAAATACATAGACATATTCATTAGAAGCTCGAAAATAGTGCCAAAGCAATTGAGGAAGCTGTATACAAAGATAATTGATTATGTGCGGAAAAGAGGTAGAAAATTTGAGAGATACGAGATCCCAGCCCTCGCAGTATTTGTTGCTATACCGCTCCCAGTAACAGGGGCTTGGACAGCTTCGCTAATAGCCTTTCTACTTGGATTAAATAAAAAGAAAGCACTAATAGCTATAGAGGTGGGGGTTTTAGGAGCTTCGCTAATAGTCTTCACAGTTACGTATACAGGAGTTATAATCCTTAAAAAGATATTTGGATTGTAGTATCACTCAGATGATGAGTTCTAGACCAGGACGATGGGTGAAGAGTCTCCGCAAGCTGATGGTGATGGTAGACAGATAAGCTTTTAAACTAGGAATGGCGTTGTAGTGTTTGAGGGATAGATATGAGCCAATGGTAAATAACTCGAGTAGGTATGTGGATGAGGTTCTGCCTAACTACTGGTATAACATAATACCAGATTTACCAAAACCCCTTCCTCCACCAATAGATCCCCCAGAAAATAGCTCTAGAATTGATTTGCTTAAGCAGATACTGCCAAGAGAGGTTTTAAAGCAGCAATTCACTATTGATAGATTTGTCAAAATTCCAGATGAGGTAAAAGAGAAGTACAAGGTATTGGGAAGGCCAACTCCACTGTATCGTGCAAAAGCTCTAGAGGAGTTCCTCAATACTCCAGCTAGGATATACTTCAAGTTTGAAGGGGCTCTGCCAACAGGCTCGCATAAGGTAAACACTGCAGTGCCACAAGTGTTTTACGCATATGATGAGGGGGTGGACCACGTGACTACGGAGACGGGAGCGGGTCAATGGGGTGCAGCAGTGGCTTTAGCATCTTCACTATATGGCGTAGAGGCTACTGTGTTCATGGTTAAGGCGAGTTATGAGCAGAAGCCTGGGAGAAGGGCTTTGATGGAGTTCTACGGGGCAGAGGTTGTTGCAAGTCCTTCGAAATTAACAAAAATAGGTGTAGAGGTTGTTGAGAGAAACCCGAGGCATCCAGGATCCCTGGGAATAGCTATTAGCGAAGCAATAGAGTATGCTTTAGAAAATGGCTACAAGTATGTTATGGGCAGTGTTCTCGACGCCATCTTGATGCATCAATCTGTAATTGGCTTAGAAACAATGAAACAGCTCGAGATCATAGGCGAGGAACCGGATGTGCTGGTAGCGTGTGTTGGCGGTGGAAGCAATTTTGGGGGCTTTATGTACCCATTCATGGGGCTGAAAAGCGGTAAAAAGATGGAGTTTATCGCAGCGGCATCAGCAGAGGTCCCTAAGTTTAGCAAGGGCGAGTACAGGTACGATTATCCAGACGCAGCGGGGTTACTACCACTACTAAAGATGTTGACCTTGGGGAAAGACTTCGTACCACCGCCAATATACTCAGGAGGGCTTAGATACCATGGCCTAGCCCCTAGCCTAAGCATACTCACAGCTGAGGGCATCGTTAAGTGGGTTGAGTATAGGGAAAGCGAGATTCTTGAAGCAGCGAGAATCTTTGCAAAAACCCAGGGAATTGTTCCAGCACCAGAAGCAGCTCATGCAATAAAGGCCGTCATCGACATCGCTTTGCAGGCTAAGAGACGCAATGAGAAGAAGGTGATAGTATTCAACCTAAGTGGCCATGGACTTCTAGATATAGAGAACTACAGGAGCATGATGATGAGGTACCAAAAACAGTAGCATGGCATGGTGTAGCTGTATGAAGCTCCTCATAGCTTACTTTACTCTAGGCTACCCATCGCAATCAATGTTTGTAAAGCTATTGAAGGCAGCGGAGGACAGCGGTGTAGATGTAGTAGAGCTTGGTATTCCACCTAGGTTTGCGAAATATGATGGGCCGTTGATTAGAAGAAGCTATGAACATGTGAGTAGGCTAGGGATAGATTACTGGCAGTTACTAAAGGAGGCGAAGAAGAGCATTAACATTCCAATAGTTGTTCTAACATATCTAGAGGAGTGGGTAAATAACTTCACAGACTTTGTGAGTAGGGTTCGCGAAATTGGTGTAGACTCACTACTGTTACCAGACCTCCTAATAGACTATGTAAACCTATTTGAAGAGTGCCTCGAGAATGCTAAGGAGGTTGGGCTCACAATATTTACATCCCCATCAATGCCTGATAAGCTAATAGCAAAAGTGTCTCCGCTATCCAAGCTATTTCTATACTATGGCATTAGACCAGCAACAGGTATTGGAGTACCTGTTGACCCTGTAACACTCGTCAAGAGGGCTAGGCCATTAGTCATGAACAGGCTTGTTGTCGGCTTTGGGCTTTCACTAAACGATATTACTGATGTGCTGAAAGCCGGTGCAGATGGTATTGCAGTGGGGAGTGCTCTGATACATGCCATTAACGATGGGGGTATTGATGGTGTTGCGAAGGTGTTGAAGGAGCTTAGGGGGGTCATTGATGGAGTATAGGGATATTGTCGAGAAAATTGTGAACAGGGGCTCGCTAAGTTTTGATGAAGCTGCGGAGCTGGCGCTGAGGGTGATGAGCGGAGAAGTGCCAGAGGCAATTATTTCAGCAATACTTGTTGGGCTGAGGATGAAGGGTGAGAGCGTGGAGGAGATAGCGGGTTTTGCTAGTGCGATGAGAAGAATGGCGGTGAAGGTAGACGGAGGCAGAGCTATAGACATCGTAGGAACAGGAGGCGATGGCTACTCAACGATGAACGTTAGTACAGCAACAGCTCTACTAATATCTGTGCTTCACCCAGTTGCTAAACATGGTAATAGAGCTGTTAGTGGTAGAAGTGGTTCAGCTGATGTCCTAGAAGCCCTGGGCTACAAAATTGAAGTAGAGCCTAGTAAAGCTGAGGAGCTGTTAAAGGAAGTAAACTTCGTATTCCTCTTTGCACCACTGTACCATCCAGCAATGAAGAGAGTAATGCCAGTAAGAAAGATGCTGGGTATTAGAACAATATTCAATATACTTGGCCCTCTGACAAACCCAGCATCCCCAAGAATGGTTGTTGTGGGGGCTTTTTCCAAAAGCTTTGCTGAGAAAATGGCGCAGGTTCTACTAATTCTAGGTATTAAAAGAGCTTTTGTAGTTCATGGTGAGCCTGGGATAGATGAGGTGAGCCCTGAGGCAAAGACTCACGTATACGAGGTTAGAGGGGGTGGCGTAGAGTACTATACCCTTGAACCTAAGGACTTTGGGGTAAAGCCAGTTCCACTTACAAACGTCACTGCTACAAACCCTGAAGACTCAGCAATTAGAATATTAAGAGCCTCTAAAGGGCTTGATAAAGCAGCAGCAACCTTTATCAAGGTTAATGCAAGTGTTGCTATGGTTTTAACAGGGCATGCAAAAGACTTTAGAGATGGTGCTGAGCTTGCAGAGCAACTTCTCCCCAATTTGTTGAATAGAGTAAAGGTGATAGTGGAAAGCAATGGCGATGTGCGTAGGCTAGAGGGCCTTCTCACTAAGGTGGGGGCTGTATGAGGGTAAAGCTAAAGATATGTGGTGTAACGAATATGGAGGATGCAAAGGCTCTTGAAGCTATTGGCGTAGACTTCATAGGGGTAGTAACAGATACCGTATCGCCACGCTATGTAGAGAGGAACTTCGTTAGGGAGCTTAAAAGAAGTGTAGAGACACCTGTTGTAGAGGTCCTCGTTTCCAGCCCCCTAAGCATGGTAAGCACATCTGTGGCTGACTATGTGCAGATACACAGGGTTTTAAGGGGTGAGGAGCTGGAGGAGCTTTCTACAATGAGTAAGAGAGTTATACTCTATGTACCGGCAGTGCGTGAATCCATACCCTACTTACTGAGGGCACAGAAGTTCGCAAACCTAATTCTATTTGATGCACCGAGGAAGGGGCTAAAATCAGATCCTAGCGTTCTAAAAACCCTCCTAGAGTACCACCCCGGTGCTGGTGTTGGTGGCGGCATAACCTTAGAGAATGTGTATGAATACCTGGTCTTAGAACCTGGATGGCTTGACGTTTCGAGCGGTGTAGAAGCTTGCGTAGGTAAAAAGGATGTGTCTAAGGTTAGGAAGTTAAAGGAGGTGATAGCATCATGGAGGAGAGGAGCCTGAAGGGGCTTCCACACATTGAGGACCTTATTGTCTGCATTGCTGGAGAAGAGGATGTGTTCATGGTATACGAAGACCTTGTGAGTAGAAAGCGAAGTGTTGTTGCATGGGGTTCTAGAAACTTTGTTAGTGGTAGTAGTGTAGAAGTACTTGAGAGAGTAAGAAGCGTTCTAAGAGGGTTTGGCAATAGAGGAGAGCAGGTTGGGTTAAGCAAGGCGTTGTTCGGGTATGTTAGCTATGACGCTGTTAGATTGTGGGAAAGAGTTAAGGACTTAAGGCCCCACTCTGAGCCGTGGCCTTACTTTGAGTTTTTTGAGCCAGAAAATGTGGTTGTGTATGACTATGCAAGTAATAAGGCTATTTTAGAGGTTGTAGATGATAAGAAGCTAGGGTGTAGAGGTAGGGTAGTAGAACCCCTATACACAAAATTCTATGATGCGATGCTGAGTGGCAGGGAATTTGAGGATGCAGTTAGTAGAGTTTTAGAATACATTAGGGATGGTTACGCATTTCAAGTTGTTTTATCGAGGTTTGAGCGCTACACGATAAAGGGGGACCAGGCAAATCTTTACCTAGCTCTTAGAGACATAAATCCCTCGCCCTACATGTACTTTACTAGGTTTTGGAAGAGGGCATTAATTGGCTCAAGTCCAGAGCTGCTATTCTCAATTAATGGCACTGTGGTGGAGACATACCCAATAGCTGGGACAAGACCTAGGGGCAGGTCTATAGAAGAGGATAGGAGGCTGGAGGAGGAGCTGCTGTCATCTGAAAAAGATAGGGCGGAGCACCTAATGCTTGTAGACCTTGCGAGAAACGACCTGGGCAAGATATCCTCTCCTGGTTCTGTAGAGGTTGCGAAGCTTATGTACATTGAGAAATACAGTCATGTGCAGCACATTGTGTCGAAGATTATAGGCACTCTTAGAAAGAGGCTAGATTTTGCTGATGCATTAAAAGCATTGCTACCTGCGGGTACTGTTAGTGGAGCCCCGAAGCCCTTTGCTATGAACTTGATAGAGGAGCTAGAGCATTACAAGAGAGGCCCTTATGCAGGTGCTATAGGGTATGCAACTTCTGTGAATAGGGGTGAAATGGCGATAATTATCAGGACTGCCTTTGTGCATGGTGACGTCCTGAGGATACAGGCGGGGGCTGGCATAGTTTACAACTCAAATCCATCACTAGAGCTTGAGGAGACGGAGCATAAGTTAGCCTCATTAAAAGAAGCAATGAGGAGAGCGGCAAAGCCTGCGCGGTGAGCATTATTGTGGATGTTACGCTAATAATAGATAACTACGACAGCTTTGTATACAACATTGTGCAGATAGTTGCAGAGTTTGGAACAACACCTATTGTTATGCGAAATGATGAGCTTACGCTGAGCCTTATTGAGAGGATAAACCCGGATAGAATAATAATCTCACCCGGCCCAGGAACGCCAGAAAAGCCTGAGGATGTTGGTGTATCCCTAGAGGTTGTGAAGAGCTTCGCAGGGAAGGTACCCATCCTCGGTATATGTCTAGGGCACCAGGTAATAGGCTATGCATTTGGTGCTAGAATTAGAAGAGCAAAAAGCGTTTTGCACGGGAAAATCGATAGGGTGAAGATACTAAGACAAAACAAGATATTCATAGGATTACCAAGTGAAATAGATGCTACACGATACAATAGCCTTGTAGTAGACATGCCGCCACCAATACTAACAGTTGACGCTATTTCGCTAACAGATGGCGAAATCATGGCCATTAGTCATGTCGAGCAGCCCATATTTGGGGTGCAGTTTCACCCTGAAAGTATTGGCACGTCATATGGGAGGAGAATACTAAAGAACTTTCTTGACATAGTGTGAAAGACTATGCCTGTGGGCATTAAGGGCTGGCTTAAGGAAGTTATAGAGCATAACTCCAATAGACCGATTTTGAGGATGGAGAGAGTGCGACCTCTGCACAGCTTGGTGAAAAGCATAGAAAATGCGCACGCCTTTGGAAAGCCTGCTATCATAGCAGAGTATAAGAGGAGATCTCCCTCAGGGCTTTACTCAGACCTCTCACACCATGACTATGTCAGAGTTGTCGAAAAGCATGTGGTAGGGATGAGCGTTTTAACAGAAGAGCTATACTTTGGTGGCTCTTACAGAGATCTCATTGCTGTAGCCTCAATGACTGATTTGCCTGTGCTTATGAAGGATTTCATAGTGTGTGAAAGGCAAGTAGATGTAGCGTATAGCATTGGTGCAGATGCGATATTGCTTATAGCCACAATACTTACAGATAAGGAGCTAGAGAAGCTGTATGAATATGCAAATCACATAGGCTTAGAAGCAGTAATTGAGGTACATGATGAGCAGGACTTAGAGAAAGCGTTAACCCTAAAACCCAAGATAATAGGCGTTAACTCAAGAAATCTGAGGACTCTTGAAGTATCACTAAGCAAGGCATTTGAGATGCTAGAAAAAGTGCCAAGGAGTTGTATAAAAGTTGCTGAAAGTGGTATAAAGTCGAGGAGAGACATTGAGGATCTCATGAGGAGAGGAGCAAATGCTTTTCTAATAGGAACTGAGCTTATGAAAAATCCCCTTAAAATATTCGAGCTCGTAAAGATCTAGAAAGTAATTGACAACAGCCATTAAGTGAGATTGCATTGACTACTAAGGTAAATGCGCCTGTGTGATTAATGGTTACGTACGTAACTTAAGATACAATAAAACTTATATTGTTGCAAGATGTAGCTAGAGAGTTAAGCTGTGGGCGATCATGGTCATGACCCCCGGTAAGTCGTTGGAAGAGAGAATATCTAGAGCTATTATAAGGAACACCATGAAAGATTGGCTCAGGTTAGCCTCTGTTGATGTTGTTATTGTCGGTGCAGGGCCCTCAGGCATGGTTGCAGCTAGGTACATAGCTGAGAAGGGCTTTAACGTTGTGGTTTTTGAGAGAAGGCTTAGCTTTGGTGGTGGTATTGGTGGTGGTGGTATGTTATTTCATAAGGTAGTTGTAGAGGAGCTTGCTACCCCAATATTAAGAGACTTTGGGGTAAGGTTTGAAAGAGATGATGAAGAAGGCCTCTATGTTTTAGACTCTTCAGAGCTTATGGCAAAACTCGCTGTAGGTGCCATTAATTCTGGTGCAAAGATTGTTCTCGGTGTGCATGTAGAGGATGTTATATACAGAGAGAACCCGCTTAGAGTAGAGGGTGTTGTAATACAGTGGAGTGCTGTATCGATGGCGGGGCTCCACGTAGACCCCTTATTTGTGAGGTCGAGGGCTGTCATCGATGCGACAGGCCATGATGCGGAGGTCTTGCAGATAGTTGTTAGGAAAATACCTGAAGCAAGCCTAGTGATAAAAGGAGAAAAATCAGCTTACTCAGAGCTTTCAGAAAGAGTTGTGGTGGAAAAGACAGGCATTGCTCTACCAGGGCTATACGTAACAGGGATGTCTGTAGCAGCACTACACGGGTTGCCAAGGATGGGCCCAATATTTAGCTCAATGCTTTTATCTGGTAAAAAAGTAGCGGAAATAGTTGTTAATGACTTGAGTAAATCTATCTAAATGCTACTATGCTCACACATCCTTTTGAGTATTGAAATACATAGTGAACACAGTGTTAAAAATTGTGTAGGAAAATGGACAGTTTGTCCCTAGATGTTCATCTTTATTGTTTTATGTTTGCTTGTTGTATCTAGGGGGCTTCCGCCCTGTCCACGCCCACAGACTGTCAGCGTGGAGTCGTGGGCTGCTGTCGAGTCCAGCGACACCAGGACTCCATCTATCAGAGGCCTGCTCAGGTCCGGAGCGCAGCTCCCATTGTCCAAGCCGGCTCCAACCCAAATAAACAAAAACAGAACTTATAAACCCAACCTCTAAACATCAACCACGAAACAGCCCCCCACTAAAAAGTGCGAAGGCACGCAATATTGAGTTGTGCAGTAGTGTACGCACATAAGCAGGGAAGTGGCGTGGTTCTAATATCGAGGCTTAGTGTATGCAACAAGTTCAAGTTAAAGTAGGGTACGGGCTTTAGCCGCTCTTCAGCTTCTTTAGGTATTCTAGCAGCCCCCCAGCTTTAAGTATTTCAAGTGCCATGCCTGTAATGGGTTTGCACATAATCTTCTTTGTGTCGTTAATTATTATCTCTCCTGTCTCTATACTAATCCTAAGCAAATCCCCCTCGTTCACCTCTCCTGATATTCCTGGGCACACCACCACAGGAAGACCATTGTTAATGGCGTTCCTGTAGAATATTCTTGCAAAGGACTCTGCTACAACAGCTTTAATTCCAGCTGCCTTTATTGCTATCGCTGCCTGCTCTCTTGAGGAACCCATGCCAAAGACCTTGCCAGCTACAATTACTGCTCCTTTTGCTTTTTTGTGGAATTCTGGATCTATGGGTTCAAACACATGCTGAGCTAGGTATTCAGGGTTTGTGTATTTTAGGTGCTTTGCAGGTATTATCACATCTGTGTCTATCTTATCCCCCAGCTTTACTACTCTACCCTCAACTATCATGCCAGATCACCTGGCTCTACAATCTTACCTGTCACAGCAGCCATAGCTGCTGTAGCAGGCCCAGCTAAATATATCTTTGCTTGTGGGCTACCCATTCTCCCAATAAAGTTCCTATTCGATGTAGACACAATGGTTTCTCCAGGTGCTGCAATTCCGAAGTGCCCACCTATGCAAGGGCCACAAGTGCTGTAAGTCACAACACAGCCCGCTTCTACAAGTGTTTGAATGTGGCCTAGCTCCATGCATTTTCTAAAAACACTCCACGAAGCTGGTATTGCTATGCACCTCGTCTTCACTTTCTTTCCTTTCATAATCTTAGCAGCAATTTCAAAGTCGCTCACCCTCCCATTGGTGCACGAGCCTATGAAGACGTAGTCAACCTCTGTTCCCCACACCTCCCTAACACTCTTAACATTATCAACGCTATGTGGAGCAGATACAAGGAGCTCCACTTTATCAAGCTCAACAGTGTACTCATCCACATACCTAGCGTCACTATCAGGTGTAGTTACCTTGGGCTCAAACCCCCTCTCACTCTTCACATAGCCTATAGTTTCAGCGTCAGGTACAAACATTAGGGCATCGGCATTCATCTCTATACCCATATTAGCTACCGTAGCCCTGAAATCCATGGGAAAAGCCCCCGGATCTTCAACAAAAACCTCTATAGCCATACCATTGAAGTAATCAGCTTTAAACACTCTGAGTACCTCTAAAGCCACTTCCTTACCCGTGACCCACCTCCTCAAGGTGCCAGCTAGCCTGATTTTAAATGGCTGAGGCACAGTAACCCAGGTTCTACCAGTTAACACTATAGCAGCTATGTCACTAGCTCCGAGACCCTGAGCAAAAGCCCCTAAAGCACCAGAGGTAGTAGTGTGGCTGTCAGCAGCCATCACAACCTGACCTGGGAGCACATATCGCTCTAAAAGAACTTGGTGCAGTATCCCGCAACCCACGTCATGAAAGTTCTTCAAGGAGTACCTCTTTGCAAATAGCCTAATGTCGTGCTGAATTTCAGCGCTTCTCACATCAGGTGGTGGTACAAGGTGATCAAAGGCCACAACTAGCGAATCTATATTGTGAATCTTAATGTCGCTACCACTAGCCTTCTCTAAAACCTCAATAACGTGGTAGCCTGTCAGGTCATGAAAAGCAACAATGTCAACCCCTATCTCGATTACATCACCTGGCGAAACAGCTTTACCTGAGGCTCTCTCTAAAATCTTTTCAGTTAAGCTTTTGCCCACCTTAGCCACCTCACCGCATGTACAAACCCTGGAAAATATAAGTGATTCGCTTTAATACGGCTTATACAGCCTTATGTATACAAAAACTTTTTAAGCAGAGGCTATACAAACAGTATCTGGTGCTTTAAATGGAATTTCAACTACTATGGTGAGGGGAGATGCAAAGCCAATACTAAAGCTAGGTGAAGTAGTCGAACTAGAGAAAATAGCTGCAGTAATTGAAGAAGCGCGGAAAAACCTATTAACAATGTATGAGCATGAGAAACACGTGCACTTAGACTCATCCCTGAGTTCTCTTGAAATAATCGCAACATTGCTACTAAGATATGTGAAGAAATCCTCTGCTGACCCTGTTAACAGGGACTGGCTGATACTGAGTAAGGGTCATGCAGCACCAGCACTGTACGCTGTACTAGCAGAGCTAGGCACTATCACCAAGTCAGAACTCGTCAATATAAATTCAACTACTTCTGTGCTCCAAAACCACCCAGAAATAACAATACCAGGTGTAGACATTTCAACAGGGAGTTTAGCTCAAGGGCTTAGCATAGGAGTAGGCATTGCGACATGGATTAAGAGAGTTGGTGGAAGTGGAAGGGTTTACACAATCATTGGCGACGGGGAGCAGGATGAGGGCCAGGTCTGGGAAGCAATAACTCATGCAGCAGCTCTAGGGCTTGACAATCTCATAGTTATTGTTGATTGGAATGGCCATCAACTTGATGGAAGTACTAAGGAGGTTAAGCCAAAAGACTACCTACCATTTGTGTGGCGAGCTGTTGGCTGGAAGGTGCTGTGGGCTAATGGGCACAATGTGTCCAGCCTCATAATAGCTATTGAAGAAGCTTTGGAATCAGATAGACCTGTTGTAATCTTTGCACAGACAAGTAGAAAGAATGGGGCTCGCGAAGCGAATAGCAATGTGAGTTGAGTAATTAGCAGGAGAGGTTTCAATGCTTGTTTATAAGAGCTTTCGTGAGGAACTTGGTAAACTACTTGTAGAGGTTGGGGAGAAGGTAGAGAATGTAGTGGTGGTAACAGCAGATGTAGGTAAGCCTACGAGGGCAATGATGTTTGGTGAGAGGTTCAAGGACAGGTACTTTAATGTAGGTATTGCAGAACAGCACATGATAGGATTTGCCGCAGGTCTCGCAGTAGCAGGAGCAATACCAATTGTCACAGGGTTTGCGGTCTTCATTATGAGGGGATGGGAGCAGATAAGAAATAGTGTAGCTAGAATGAACCTCAACGTAAAGATAGTGGCTACTCATGCTGGCTACAGCGATCATGCTGATGGGGCTAGCCACCAAGCTTTAGAGGACATAGCACTAATGCGAACATTGCCAAATATGGTAGTTGTGGTACCAGCTGATGTAGCTGATTTGAGGAGGTGCTTTGAAAAACTTGTGTTGAGGTACAGAGGCCCTGTATACCTAAGGCTAGGCAGAGACTACGCACCTCCTGTAACAGAGGATCTAGACTATGAATATGAAGTTGGTAAGGCGTACTTGATTAGGGAAGGCTATGATGTTGCGATAATGGGTGTTGGAGTGGTTTTACACGAGGCGTTGAAAGCAGCTGAGGAACTAGCTAGGCTAGGCATAAGCACTGCTGTTGTAAATATTTTAAATGTTAAACCAATTGATGCTGAGCTCATAGTCAGCATAGCTAAGAAAACTGGGAGAGTAATTGTTGTTGAAGAGCACATGGTTTACGGAGGTGTTGGAGGTGCTGTTGCAGAGGTTCTTGCCCAAAGATGCCCAGTGCCAATGAGGGTGATTGGCGCAGAAACGTTCGGCAGATCGGCTAGGAGTCATGAAGAGCTCCTCAGCTACTACGGTCTTGACAGTAGGTCCATTGTTAAAGTGGCTCTTGAGATGGTGAAAAGTGGAGGTGGAGATAGCTAACCTAAGAAGAGAACTTGAAAAAATAGATAGTACAATACTGGAGCTTATTGTAAAGAGAATGGAGATAGTGAAAAAGATTGGCGAGCTAAAGAAGAAGCAGGGGTATTTAATACTAGACCTTGTTAGGGAAGAGGAGGTGTTAATGTACTGGAGGGCCCTTGGCGTAAGATATAACCTGCCCATAGATGCTCTAAACGATATTGTGAAATCAATACTTAAGCTATCACGAAGTGTACAAGTGAAAATGCAAAGCAATGCAGCACCTAAGGGGGGGACCATATGCATGGTAGGCTATGGTGCTATGGCAACAATGCTTTCACAAGCATTCATAAATGAGGGTTACAATGTAATTATCACAGGTAGAGATGCCGAAAAAGCACGTGAGATTGCAGAAAAACTGGGCGCGGCCTCAAGTGGTGTTGAAGAGGCTTTGCCTCAGTGTGATGTGGCGATACTTGCTCTCTCAATTCAGGCATTTCTAGAGGGCTATGTAGATAAGATAGTGCATCTCCTTAAAGGCAAGGTGGTCATGGACATACTCTCATCAAAGACCGCTGTGTTTAAGCATTTAGAGGAGCTGTCTGAGCACCATGGTTTTAGCTATGTTTCAACGCATCCTCTATTTGGACCCTACACACCACCATATGGTGAAAGAGTTGTTTTAATACCGTCTAAGACAGGTCTAGTAGCCATTGACTATGTGCAGAGCCTCTGGAAAACAATTGGAGTGGAGCCTGTTGTAGCCACTCTTGAAGAACATGAAAAGGCTATGGCTGTGGTTCAAGTGCTAACACACTTTACACTATTTGCATATAGAGATGCTGTTGAGCGTATAGCCGCGGAGCTTGGCATAGACGTGGAGAAGTTCGCGACAGCCACATACAGAGATGTACATGCTATTATTACTCGTCTTGAAAAGATAAGGGGTGTTGTAAGGGAAATCAGTGTACAAAACCCATATTCTCACTACGTTAAGTCATTTTTTATAGGGCTTCTAAGAGAGCAAGCCTCTAGTGATATGAAAGGGTGACTGATCTGTGCTCTTCATATTAAAGGATAAGGCGGACCCATCGCTACTTATAGAGAAGATAAAGATGAGCTCAGCGTCCTACAGGTATGTTGACCTAGATGGAAGGAGGATAGTAGTTGCATGGCCTGATAAGTATGTGGAGGGTATTGTTGATGAGAGTGTTGCTGTAAGGGTTAGGGCAACCACCCCCTATCAACTTGCGTCAAAGGTGTGGAGAGACAAGTCAATTGTGAATGTTGATGGAGTTGAGATAGGTTCTAGTAAAGTTGTTGTAGCGGCAGGCCCCTGCTCTGTTGAAGATGAGGGCATGGTTATGGAGGTAGCAAGGGTTGTTAAGAAAGCTGGTGCCTCTATGTTAAGAGGAGGTGCTTTTAAGCCTAGGACAAGTCCATATACATTTCAAGGTCTTGGGGTCAAAGGGTTAGAAATACTTAGAAGAGTAAAGGACGCTGTTGGGCTTCCCATAGTTACAGAAGTTCTTGATACGAGGGATGCCCCACTTGTCGCGTCTTACGCTGATATGATTCAGATAGGCGCTAGAAATGCTCAGAATTTTGCTCTTCTTAGAGAAGTTGGGAAGCTGAAAAAGCCTGTCTTGCTCAAGAGGGGTATGTGGATGACTGTTGAGGAGTGGCTTTTATCAGCAGAATACATTCTGTTAGAGGGTAATAGCAAGGCTGTTCTCTGTGAACGGGGGATAAGGACATTTGAAAAAGCTACGCGATTTACTCTCGATATAACTGGAATGGTCTACGCCAAGACCCAGACGCACTTACCCATAGCTGTGGACCCAAGCCATCCAGCTGGTAGAAGAGACCTAGTAGAGCCCCTAGCCTTAGCAGCTGTTGCAGCAGGAGCTGACATGTTGATAATTGAAGTGCACATTAACCCTGAGAAGGCGTTAAGTGACTCTGAACAACAGTTAACAATAAATGAGTTTGAGAAGCTCATGGAGAGACTCAAGCTAGTGGCAGGGGCTGTAGGTAGGACTATATGAAGATTCTTGAAGAAGAGGTGTGCTGCAACAAGACCAAGGTATTCATAGGTAAGGGCTCTTTACAACCAGCTCTTCGTGAAATACTAGGTAGTGGCAGAGTTGCCGTAATAAGGCAGGAAGCTGTAGACCCTACATATCTTTTAGCATGTATTAAGAATGTAGAGCTTGAGGTAGTGCTAAAGGGAGGCGAAGAGAGTAAGAGTATAGAGACTGTACTACATATAATTAGTGCACTGTATAGCAGGGGGTTTCAAAGATCTGACTATATGATAGCCCTTGGTGGTGGAGCGTTAACAGATACCGCTGGACTCGCAGCAGCGCTGTACCTTAGGGGTCTACAGCTAGTAAATGTGCCTACAACGTTATTAGGAATGGTTGACGCTTCTGTAGGTGGGAAAACAGCTGTAAATTTTGGGAACATGAAGAATGTTATAGGGGTTTTCTACCAGCCTTCAATAGTGGTTGCAGACCTCAATTTCCTCAACACATTACCACTGCCAGAGTACATCAATGGGCTAGCTGAGGTAGTTAAATACGCTTTCACAATGGATACAGAGCTGTATGAGTACCTCCATAACAATGCTGAAAAAGTGCTGAGAAGAGATTATGCTGTGCTCGAAAACGTAGTGTCGATGAGTATTCGTGACAAGCTCTCTATAGTGAAAAGTGATCCGTATGAGTTAAAGCACATTAGGATTGTGTTAAACTATGGTCACACAATTGGGCATGCTATAGAAACGCTGTCGCAACTTAAGGTGAGCCACGGAAAGGCCATAGCCGTAGGCATGATTTATGAGAGTTGCATTGGGGAGGCGTTGGGGTATCACAAGCCCTATGTAACTGAAAAGCTTAGGGAGCTACTTCATTTACTGGGGTTGCCGACAAGGCTAGAGGATGTTGGGATAAGCCGTGGAGTAGGTGCAGAGGTGTGGAGGGCTGTAATAGCTAGGGATAAGAAGATGCGTGGGGGCAAACTAGTAGTGCCAATGCTAACTGATATTGGTAGCTGGAAACCTGCGGAAATGACTGTTGATGAGTTTATTGAGGTGTTTATGAAATGCGTTTAATAGACACAAAGACAGAGCTCTATGGGCTGGTGGGTAGCGGGATATCCTACACACTCTCACCAGCTATACATAACTTCATATTTGAAAAGGCTGGGCATAATGCAATCTACTATCCATTCGATGTCCCAGAGGAGAAGTTTGATCAAATTATAAGAGCTTTGCTAGAGCTATGCAAGGGCCTTAACGTTACGATACCATATAAGGAGAGAGTAGTAGGACACCTAAATTCCCTAGACGCAACAGCAGAAAAAACGGGCGCAGTAAACACCATCTTTAGGTGGAAGGGGTATAACACAGACTACATTGCATTAAGGAAGCTGATCTCCAAATTCAAAAACCTAGTTTCGGGCTCCACATGCTATATATTTGGAGCTGGTGGAGCAGCGAGAGCAGTAGCTGTTGCACTAGGTGAGCTGGGGTGCGATGCTATTGTTATAATCAATAGGACTTTGGAAAGAGCATTAAGGGTAGCGCACTTACTTAAGGCCGGGGGCTTCAACGCTTACGTTGGGAACAGCACCTGTGACACTAGAGAATTGATAGTTGCAAATGCCACTCCCAACCCTGACTTTATTCCAGATAACTGTGTTGAAAATGCTAAGCTAGTTATAGAATTGGTTTACAGGCCCGTAGAGACATCGCTTGTGAAAAGAGCGATGACAATGAGAGTGAATGTGATAAATGGCCTTGAAATCTTGGTTGCACAAGCAGTTGAGGCTCAGAAAATTTGGTTGGGAATAGACTTCCCTGAGGAAGAGGTTGTGAGGTACCTCTATGCCAGGCAACTCATTTGGTAAAGTATTTACAGTAACGACTTTTGGTGAAAGTCATGGGCCGGTAGTTGGGGTAGTTATAGATGGTGTACCAGCTGGTCTTCCACTTACAGAAGAGGATATAGACTTTGAGCTACAGTTTCGCAAACCTGGCTCACCCTATACCTCACCTAGGAGAGAAGAGGATAAGGCTAAGATACTCAGTGGGGTATTCAACGGAAGGACAACGGGGGGGCCTATAGCTATATTGATAGAGAATAAGGATGTGGTATCGGATTACTATGAAGAGTTGAAGTTTACTCCAAGGCCAAACCACGCTGATATGGCTTACATATTTAGATACGGATTTGAAAACTGGGATTATAGGGGTGGTGGTAGAGCAAGTGGTAGAGAAACTGTAGCAAGAGTTGCAGCAGGCGCTGTTGCAAAAAAACTTCTAATGCTCATAGGCACTAAGATTGCGGCATGTGTAGAGTCTATTGGCGGAGAGGCAGTAGAAGGTGATATTAGTTTTGAAGACGCCTTGGCATCACGGTGCCTAGCTACAAGGGCTTGCAAAAAAGAGTACGACCATAGATTTCAAGTGCTACTCAAACGTGTTGTAGAGGAAGGCGATAGCTTAGGAGCTGTAGTTAGGGCTATTAGCATTTTAGTTCCCAGGGGATTGGGGGAACCAGTTTTTGATAAAATCAAAGCTGACCTAGCAAAGGCAATGCTATCAATACCTGGTGTTGTAGGATTTGAAATGGGGCTGGGGTTCAAAGCTACACAAAAGAGAGGTAGTGAGGTGTTAGATGAGCTTACAGTTGAGAATGGGGAGATTCGCTGGAAACACAACTTCTATGGCGGGGTTCTGGGAGGAATAACTACCGGTGAGCCTCTGCTCTTTCGCGTTGCATTCAAGCCAACGAGCTCTATAAGAAAGCCTGTTAGAACAGTTGACCTGAGAACGTTGAAAGAAATGGAAATCACTATTAGGGGTAGGCACGATCCCTGCATAGGTTTAAGAGGAGTGTCTGTAGTAGAGGCAATGACAGCGATAGTGTTAGTAGATCACGCTATGAGAGCAGGGCTCGTACCAACGACAAGGCTATCTCAAAAAGATGTTGAGGTTTTGACTAAGAGGTGGGAGGGGTATAAGAGGAATGTCTGCGTGGGCTGGGGTATCAATAGTTAATGCTCTTCCATCTGGGCTTGGAGCAACAGCTGCAATCAATCTAAAGGTACTTGCCAATATCGTTAAAGAGCCTAGCGAATGTGAGGACAGGCCATTGCCCTCCCTCGTCCAGGCCATACTAAGCTACTTTAAGTTAAGGTATGGCATTGCGAAACCTTGTGTAAAAATCTCATCTCAGGTCCCCCCCTCAAGCGGGTTGAAGAGTAGTAGTGCGGTTGCCATTGCCCTTATTAAAGCACTTACACAGAGATATGGGATATATGAGCCAAGCATACCACAGTTAGCAGCAGAACTCTCAAAGCTAGCTGGGGTATCGTTTACAGGGGCTCTGGACGATGCTACTGCAGCTTACTATGGCGGAATAGCATTTACAGATAACAACAACATGAAGGTGTTCAGGGTATGCGATATTAATGAAGATTCTAGTGTTGTGATACTGATACCCAGTAATGTTGTTAGACCTAGGATAGACATTAATGAGATGAGGAGGTATGGTAGCTTCTTTCAATCTGTATTTGACCGAGCACTTCAAGGAGACATCTACGGTGCTATGACGTTAAACGGAATAGCTATTGCAAGAATTCTCTATAACAGATTAGAGGGGGTAGTTATGAAAGCACTTAAGCTTGGGGCACTCGCAGCAGGCGTTTCAGGTAATGGACCCGCCCTCTTTGCAGTGTGTAGGAGAGGTGATGAGGGGCCATTCATAGAGCTTTTTTCAAGACATGGAAAGGTGTTGTTGGCAAGGTTTACTAGGCTAGGTGAAGGTGTTTGAAAGCTCTAGTAGAGCCATCGAGAATTTGGGGACGCATACAAGCCCCTCAATCCAAGAGCCTCGCAATTAGGTACGTATTCTCCTCCCTCATGACAAATGTAGAGCTCTTCGACCTTGTAGAGTCAGAGGACGTTATCGACGCTATGAATGCTGTGGCAGTGTTTGGTGTAAAGCAGGAGGGTGCAAGGTTTCTCAAACCTGCAGAGCTATCACTGCGGAGTAGCAGTGTGTTCATAAGGGCTTCTGCAACAGTATTGAGAATGCTAATACCTATAG
>CAZMQK010000001.1:18979-180650 GCA_964568685.1 uncultured Ignisphaera sp. | reverse complement strand
CCATAACACTTCTTAGAATCTCCTTTACATCGTCAACAGGAATTGCTCTGGAATCTGGAAGGCCGCTGGCAAAGTTTATTACGTTGGTATTTGACTCAGGTATTTCAAGAGAACTTGAAGCTATTGCTGAAATTACTTCAACATCTTTTGAGTACAAGTTAGCTAAGCTATTTAGCTCCTTGCCAAAGAGAGGTCACCAAGGATGTAAATAGTACTACTTATGCACCAGAATATAAGTTTTTATGCTATGTAAAAGACATGAATAGCACAGGTTCACAGCTTTGTACTATAGAATAGCAGTTAATTTCTGCAACACACCCCTAATACAGGGATTCAGGGGGTTTGTGGCTAGGCTGGGAGAGGTAGTTGTTCAAGTAAGTTACGCTTACATGTCTGTAGCTGATGAGGCCTACGCTAAGTGCCTACTCGTAGCTAAGGATTCCCCACATGTCATGGGCACTGTAGCTGTAGGTAAGGTGATTGCCGTCGGTGTTGGTGCTAATGGGTTTAGGGAGGGTGATAGAGTTGCGGCATTCACAATAACAGGCGGTGGTGCGCAATCAATTCTAACAGTTGGTGCAGATAACGCTATAGCATATAACGCAAGGGAGTATGATCACCTGGATTCACTAATCATAGCAGTTCTATCTATCCGAAGAGAATTGCTAGAGCTCGTCAAAGGAGCTAATGTCCTAGTTGTGGGGAAGGACCTCTCCATAATACCCTTTACATATGTAGCACAACAGCACTCACTCAAAGTATTCACAATCCCTAAATACACACTGTGGCCTGATGTAGTTAAGGGTGAGCACATCTCTGTACACGAGGATAGGCGGTTCTTTGATGTGGTTGTAATGGCTTCCTGCGATCCGCTAGTAGTATCCCTAGTGCCTAGGCTTGTAAGAGATGGTGCAACACTAATTGTACATCCAGCAACAAGAAGCCTCCTGAGGCTCGCATACTTTAACGTACAAAGCATAACGGTAAAGCTTATGCAGTTCGGCGACATGGCTTCAGGGGAGGCTGTGTACTCAAGATTCAAAGACTTGATTAAGTCTAGGATCCCAGTAGTAAAACCCCAGGACTTTGCATCAAAACCTGTGTTTCCCGCCATTACAGATTTACAAAGCCTTTAGGTATCGCGCTCTCAAATCCAGATAAAGCTTTGGAACCCCTATGTCAACACACCTATACCATGGAGGGTCCCCCCACCCATTTTTCAAATAGCCTTTAACCTCTTCACTAGCCATTTGAAGAGCTTTTCTAAAGCCCTTTAAACCTAGGCCATTGAGGGCCCAGTCAATCACTAATTTCGAGGCGCTTTCGTTACCAAGCGCAATAACTGCCTGAGCAAATGCCCATTCATAGTCTAATGTACTAAGCTTTACACTACTCCCCCTAGAAATTCTTCTATACTGCTCTAAAACACTTCTGCTTCTAAGTACTGATGCAGGTGGTAGGAATTGAAATGGGGTCCAGGGCTTTGGTACCAGGGGGTTTAGTGTAATTTCCACAAAACCCTTCTTTCTGATGCTCCTCAAGCTTAAAACAAATTTTTCAAAGTGCTTCAGCTCCTCGTCTACTGACATCCCCGGAAATCCTGTGATGAGGTAGAGCTTCACATGAGTAAAACCTATTCTATGTGCATGACTTAGCACCTCCATTAAGTTATCCATGCTATAGCACTTGCCTATCTTGCAGCCATAAGTTGGTAGGAGTGTTTCAGGCGCTATTGTCAAAGTCTTTTGACCCAAAGCCCTTATAATCTCAAGCCTTTCTTTAGTAACTTGATCCACTCTTATTGATGGTATGGACACCTCTATCCCTTGTTTTAGGAGTTTTTGCAAAAGCGTATCCATGTTTGGCACACTGAAGAGCGATAAAGAGTATAGAATAGCCCTAGGTACTTTAAGAAACTCAACACCCTTCTCAATAATCCTTTCAACTACTGCAATCTCTCTAGCTCTAAATGGATACATAACGTGAGACTCCATACAGAATGCGCAGAGATATGGGCAGCCCCTAGACACCTCAACTCTTACACCATACCCATACACAGGCTCTTCCTCATATGAGTAGAACTGGTGCACTGGATGTGGGGTTTTGCTAAGGTCTTTAACAAAACACTTCCTCTTAACTTCGCTAAATGGCGGTGCTGAAATGCATGAGAGCTCCCCAATTACTTTGAAAGCGTTGGGCTCTCCTGCCAAGTAGACAAGGTTTTCAAGCATTTCTTCAGCCTCGCCTATAGCAACAGCATCAACAATATCAGAAAGAGGCAGCGGGTTTGCTGAGGGGGCAATCCCTCCCGCTACTATAACAGGTTTTTCAGCTCCTTTAACACGTCTCAATAGGTTTAAATTAGCTAGAATATATGCAGTAGTAACGTAGTCTAGTTCAAATGGAAGTGAGACTAGTATCACGTCAAGTTTCTTGGGGTTGACCACCTTGTCTAAGGCCTCAACTCTTTTCTCCTCAAGATTAAACACATATCTGTATGCTACAGCACCCTCTAGTGAATTTACGTAGGTGTAAGCCATTTGAAAGAAGAGTGAGGACACTGCTGCGCTATAAGGCATGGGCATGAGTATTCCTACTTTAATATCTGAAGGCCTCCCCTTCTTCTCAATTACTATATTTTCTCTTCTTTGTCTAAGGACTACTAGCTCCCCTATTTCACTTAGCATCTACATCACCTCGGCTTTTAAGGTCCTCAAATCTACTGCAACTTGCGTTATGGGCTTCCTCGTTACTATTAAGAGGACATTTTGCTCTAGACTCTCGATGCACACCTCTTTCTCTATATGGCTAGAACAGGAGACTACCAGCGACTTCGAGAACTCTTTTGCTAAAGGTAGTAGTGGAGCAAAGCCCACGCCCACCTCTCTATTCATTAACTTCACTCTTGAGCACGACGAGTGCTTGGGTGCGTAGCTTGAAAGTATTATTGCGTATTTACACTCAGGGGGCTTCTTTTGCCTAAGTCTTTCAGCATTTTGAAAAGGGTTCTTAGAGTCCACACCCCCCACGCAGATTTCCCTCTCAACTTGACGCCATGAACCAGCAATGTAACTGTCCCTCTCCTTTAGAATCTTTATAATGTAAATATCGTCTTCTAGTGATGGAATGCCAAAGACCTTTCTATCTAGATTTAGAACCTCTCTATAGCTACTAACTCCGCATATCAGTATTACGTCAGAAAATTGCTCTTCTACAATCCTTATAGCAGTCTTCACATCCTTCCAATTCTCTGTACCTTGTAGTATTAGTATTTTTAAGAGCATGGCACTTCATTTAGTTACGACTTTTTCTCGGTTATGTGAAATAGCACTCTGTAGTTACTACCAACATATTTCTCTATAACAGGCTTCCAGCCACCGCCTATACCTATGAGTGCGTAAAACCCAGTAGGTCTACCACCAGCTTTCCTAATTACCTCAAATACGGCTGCACTTGTCCTTCCACTTCTCACTAAATCATCTACGACAAGAACCTTCTCTCCATACTCTATAGACCCTTCAGGCAGATATAGTGTAACTACTTCTGGTGGTGCTTGTGTAATGTAGCTCACTTCAATGAACCTGGTGTAGCCTACCTCCTTTCTCTTCTTAATCACAATAAGCCTAGCATTAAGCCTTTTCGCAATTAGCGTTGCTAGAGGTATCCCATCAACCTCTACAGTTGTCACAGTGCTAAAACCCATGTTTTGAGCCCAAAGAAGCGCCTCTATAGATGCATAGTTGAGCAAGTCCGTGTTGTACACAATGTTATAAGTTCTCACAATCCCCTCATCATCAGATCTAATGAGCTTCTCCTTAAGCTTATCCACGATCTCCTGATCTAAGAGCTTTGAGAGAATCTGCCTAGCTCTATCAACTGAGGGCTTTATATCGCCGTGAACATATCTCCAAAGCGTGGGGACAGTTATATTCAAGATTTCTTCAAGTTCCTTGAACTTGAAAAAGCTCTTCAAACTAAGAAGCATTTCAACTACAAGCTCCCTTTCATCAACACTCATAAAAACACCTTTTCATCAGCTCTCAATATCCTGCTGTAGCAGTAAAAATATAAGCTATAGAGTTTAAATTTACACAGCTAAAACCACATTACCGTGAGAGCAAAGAGTGTGTATAACAACGAAGTTTCAAAGAAGTTCCTATAGAAGTATTGCTCAGAATACGCCTAGGTAAAGCATGTGTAGAGCAGAAGCAACTGGAGAGCAAACTAAAAACTACAGAGAAAAATCCTATCAGGGGCAGGCGACTTAAGCAGTTACTGCAACCACTCTAAGGTAGCCGCCGCAACAATAACGCCCTTGGCCTTTTCTTCATCGCTTGTCATAGCTATTTTTGCAAGTAGGTTATCAACAGCATCGTCCTCCTGATTACATGAAATGACCTCTCCTCCATTAATTGCTATACCCGGTGATATTGATTGTGATAGCAGTATTTCAATATCAATATACTTTGAAGCTAGCTTCTTAACTTTACTAGCTACTTTACTGCATTTCCAAGCGTCCTCAGGTGATGAGCTCATTATTATTAGCTTTACCTTGCTCATTATCTAAAGCCCCTAATTAGTTTTTATGCAGGTATAATACTATTAAAGTAAAAAGCCTCTATGGCGTTCATCATAGAAAAGTTTATAAACTTTCAAGCCCACCTCATTATTTTAGAGTAAGAAAGTATATAAGGTGAGATACCATGATACGCATTAAAAAGCTTTATGAAGACATGGATCTAGAGGTGTTTAAAGCTCCTACGGAAGAGGAGCTTGAGAGCCTCGTTAAGGAGATTATAAAGAACAATGGCAGGCCTATGACGTGGAAAGAGCTTAGGGAGCTTTTCGCCGGTATTGCTGGTGAAGATAGATTAAGAAAGGTGCTGATAAAGTTGATAGAGAGAGATGAGCTAATAGAGCTTCCAGATGGGGCCTTAGCCTTACCCGGCATGGAGCATAATTACGTGCCTAGAAAGACTACTAAGAGAGTTAGGCCATTAGTACCATCGAAGTTTAGAGAGAGGTGGGGTAACCTAGCTGCTAAGTTAAGGAAGTCGGGTTTGCCTCTTGGTGAAGCTGTGAAACAGTTTAGGAGTTATGGTTTTAGTGAAGAAGAGCAAGAGGAGTGGTTTGAAGAAGAATAAGCTTTGTGCTTCTTACTAGAACGTATTTAAGTTATGTTTGCATTAAGTGTTCTGAATAAAAATGTCTATTGGCAGTTGTGAAAAAGTGAATGTGAAAGTTATTGGGAGAGTTGCTATACTAAGGTCTGAAAGGGGTTCTAAAGCACTTGTTGGAATAGAGAATTTGTGCACCTTAGCTAAAAAGCTAAATATGTGTCTAGAGAATTATGACTGTGGCTAAAGTCTAAATCTTTTTATTAAGCTTCTCATTTTTGCATACTCCCCATAACTAATGTACTCCCTTCTCTTCAATAAGTACTCCACAGTAGGAGCTTTGCCCACTGCACTAAGCACCTTATCTGTAACAACTATGCTAAAGGCGTCGCTTCCCGCACCACTACCAAAGGACACCGCTAATACCCTCTGCCCTGGCTTTGCGCTCTCAAGTATCTTCGCTAACCCTATTAGCATAGAGCCATTGTATGTGTTGCCTATGTACGGTGCTATAATGCCTGGTAGCACTTTTTCCTTGGGTATCCCCAGAATTGAAGCTGCCCTTAGTGGGAATTTTCCGTTAGGCTGGTGAAATACTGCATAGTCAAAGTCTGAAGATCTGAGGCCTAGCTCCTCCATTAGTAGTCTAGCAGCTGATACAGTATGGTGGAAGTACGCTGGCTCACCTGTAAACCCCTCTCCGTGTAGGGGGTATGGCGCCCCATCTCTACGCCAAAAATCTGGTGTGTCTGTAGTGTATGAGACGAACCCTTCAAAGTATGCTACCGCCTCACTCCTACTCCCTATCACATATGCTGCTCCACCACTGCTAACAGTCAACTCCAGTACATCGCCTGGGCTGCTCTGAGAGGTATCTGCACCTATTGCCAGAATGTAGTTTGTGAGCTGGCTCTCAACATGGGTTATCCCTAACCTAATTGCCTCAGCCCCGGCTTTACAGGCAAACTCAAGATCTGCTGCAGTTTTCTTTGGCTTTATCCCTAGCGCATCTGCAACTATAGTAGCACTAGGCTTTACAGCATACGGCTTACTCTCTGTGCCAAAGTATACTGCGTCAATTTTTGATGGGGGTATGCCTGCTCTCATCAAGGCGTATACAGAGGCCTGGTACCCAATAGTCACAGCGTCCTCATCAACATTTCCAACAGCTTTCTCCTCAATCCAAATACCCTTAGCGGCCTCATCATCAAATCCCCACATATCAACTATGTTGCTAGCTCTTAACCTAAACTTAGGTATGTAGACCCCCCAGCCAACAATTCCACTTCTAGTGCAGTTAGGCATTTTCAAGACCTTGAACCCTGTTGGCACAAGGGGATATTTAAAGCAAACTTTACATTTACTGAATTAAAAGATTTAAATGGTATTATCGTAGATACTGGAAGTGTGTAATGGTTAAGGAGGTGGAGCCATGGCTAAGCAGAAGGAGAGGGTGCAGATGTGTACTGTAGCAAGTGATGCTGTTATTAAGACCTGCTTAGAGTGCCTAGAGAAGGATTGTGAAAGCATGGCAATATATGTAGACTACTATTCACTACGTCACCCTGTAGTAACTGCACAGCTTGTGCTACTGCCTTCCGAAAATATGCCACAAGAACTTAGCGAGCTTGTCGGGGAAGTAGTTGTGGAGTTCACAGCCAACCTTAATACGTTACTAAGATCGAGTGTCTTAACTAGTAACGTTCTAGACCTCATCTCCAGCTTGAGAATTAGGTGTAGCACTGGCTGGATCACGTACGGCTACACCTCAGCAAGGTCCCAGTATGGAGTTCCGTACATGGCTAAGACTTGGCTTTACATCCCTAGCAGCAGAATGGAGTCTGTGCCTCTTCATCTCAGTGAGGACGAGTTGAAAACAATAACCAAATTGACAGGCATTGCCATTAAGAAGGCGAGAGAAGTGCTTGAATCAGAAGTGCTATAGCCTTGAGAGCAAATGGTTGTGACTAGAAGCTTCGCCATTTATGATGGGGTGGGAGAAGAGGTTCACAGCTTCGCTATGTGCAAGTCCATTCTAGTAATAGTTTTAATCTGCTTAAGGTTTTCCTCTGAGCTCTGTGAGAGGTCTTGATATCTCCACTACATTTAATAATAGCTGAAGCTGGCTTAGAGCTTGTCCCTAGGGAGATTGAGGGGGAGCCTAACATTATGGCAGATGCCAAGCGGAGGAGGAAGAAACCTACTGAGATTCTCTTGGACATATCAGTTCACTACAGAGCCATGAAGAAATTGGATAAGTGGTTTAAAAGAGGAAGGCCAGACATAGTCCATGTAGCAATGCTGCTAGCCTTGTCTAGCCTCCTAAACCTTGCTAATTTGCTAAGGCTATACGTGCACACAGTTAAAGATACTGTAATCTTTGTGGATCCTAAGACAAGAATTCCGAGGAATTACAATAGGTTTGTTGGTCTCATGGAGCAGCTCTTAGTAATAGGCTCTGTTCCCCCGTGCTCTTCAAAACCATTGCTATGGGTAGAGGACTTGACTCTTCACCAACTCATAGAGAAAATTGGGTGCACAACACCTATTCTAATGCATGAAAAAGGTGTTCTTTTAAAGCCTAGCGACTTCAGTAGATATGTTGTGGAGAAAATGTTGAAAAGCGAGGTTGTGTGCATTGTTGTAGGGGGCTTTCAGCATGGAGACTTTGAGGAAAGCACCCTAAAGCTATTTAAAAACAGAGTTTCACTACATCCCACTTCATTAGAAGCATGGAGCGTCATATCAATGATTATCAATAGCATTGAGAGCTCTGAGGCCATAAGCAGAATTATTTGGGGCAACTCGTAGACTGCTAGTGACTACTAAAATGTAGAATGGTTGTGGAGGCGAATTGAGTGCTACTGATGCTGATGAACTAACTAATGCAATCACAGCGTCTGAAGGTATTTCAATGCTTTTACAAGGTTTTGTGGTGGGTGGACAGCTAAAGCTATTGCTCCAATAAGGACTATGTCATCTTCAAAAGCCGTGGGCTCTATTTTAGGCAGAGATGTGACAACACCGAGAGACCTTTTGAGCCCTTCCCTAATTCTGTCAATTACTAGCTCCTTGTTTTTTAGTGCTACTGAGCCTCCAACAGTAATTACCTCTGGGTCGTAGAGGTTTACAATATTTTCAAATCCAGCTAAGTTGTATTTGTTAACCTCATCAATTATTCTAAGTGCTAGCCTATCCCCCTCCTTAGCTGCGCTATATATGAGCTCTGAGCTCAGTAAGCTCTCCTTATACGCTTTATAAATCCGAGACCCCTTCTCCTCATCACTAAGACTCCACTCCCTTAGCAGTAGAGAAGCAAACTTGGGTATATTGGCACCACTTGCATAAGCCTCCCAATGCCCATACCCACCACAACCGCACCTCATTTTACCACTGACATCTACAACTATATGCCCTATCTCATGGGCGTTTCCCATTTTACCTAGCAACAAGAGGTCGTTCACAATCATCCCCCCACCAATACCTGTACTAATAGTTATGTACACAACATTTTCATAACCTTTCCCTAGCCCAAACACCTTCTCTCCCCACACAGCTGTAACACAGTCATTAGCCATAATCACAGGCTTTGCTAGAGCCTCTTGAATAGGCCTTGCCAATTCAAATGTGCGTATAGGTATGTTTGGAGCATTTGTTACAACACCAGTTGCTAGATCCATAGGACCTGCCGTTCCAATTCCTATAGCCTTTACGTTCTCCAGGTAGTTACCAAGAGAGGTCTTTATGATCTCTATGATTAGATTAGCTATTGTGTACCTATCCCCTTCCCTAGGAGTCCTCTTAACAATTTTTTCAATTATGCTGCCATTTCTCATTGCAATAGCTATTCTAATCCATGTGGCACCAACATCTACACCAATATAGTACTCCTTCACACTCCCACCTCAATGGTGTCAGAACTCTTACCGCACATCATCAGATCAGATAGGAGGTGCATACATCACTACAGGGAACTAGAGCTCTTTAACAGCATAAAAACCTTCTTGAGTACCACGTAGCCGTGTGGAAGTGTTGCTAGTGAGCCTTTAGTACAACACTCTACCTCTGTAAACCTAGCAATTCCATCAAACCTCTTTAAACCATTGTAAGCAACAATTAGTGGCACAGGGTCGCTTGTATGCGCTTTGAATTCTGGGGGGGTTGCGTGATCAGCTGTAACAACTACAGCTGTATTGCTAAGGTCTATTGAGTCACACAGTGGCTGAATGTAGAACTCGTCTATGGCCTCTATGGACTTGACCTTCCTAGCCTTATCCCCATCGTGACCAGGTTCGTCAGGGCCCTTTAGATGCACATACACAACATCCACTGATTTTAGTAGACTAAGTGTTGCCTCTAGCCTTTCCTTCAGGTCACGCTCCGCATCGCCTGTAGGAGGAGAGACCTCTGCTACTTTCATGCCAAGCAGCTTACCAATGCCTTTCTCCACAGGCATTTCAGCTACAATGCCAAAGCTCAGCCCATATAGCTGGGAAATGAGTTGAATATTCGGATACCTATCCTCAGCATCTCTAAGGAGAAGTACGTTTGCTTTTGGAAGGCCCTTCTGAGCCCTAGCAACATTTATTGGGTGATTTTCGAGAACTTCAATAGTCTTCTCTGTGAATTCGTTGACGAGTTCGCATGTGACCTTAGCCTCCTCTGTATCATCTAGTGGAGTGCATTTCGCTACGTAAGGCTCAAACTTGTCTAAAGCTATAGATACCCTGCCCACGCGTCCATATGCTGGGTCAGTATTTGAAACATTAGCTGAGAGCCTCCTCTCATTACTACTGACAATCACCACACCTCTGTGCCCAATAGTTGCGAAAACCCTTACGTAACCATCATAGTGACTCAACTTCATGCCGTCTAAGCTTCTTGCAAGCTCCTTAGCTTCACTAGATGAGAGGCTTCTGCCTACTCTTCTGTCAATTATTCTCCTAGTCTTATAATCGATTGTGGCAAAATTTGCTCTAAACGCTACCTCAAAACCCTCCCTAATACCTACACCCACACCTAGCGCTTCTAAAAGCCCTCTACCAACATTGATGCTCTTCGGATCGTAACCCAATATAGAAAAAACAGCTGCATCGCTTTCTGGAGCAGTTTCACTATCTATGGGGTGAAAGCAACCTCCGATGGACTTTGACGCCAGGCTATCTAAGCCCGGCGTTTTAGCCATTTCAAGGGATGTGGGTCTGTATTTCATGCTATCAGCTACACCATCTAAGATAAGCAGTATTATTTTCAAAATTGTAACACCAAGAAAGTTCATACATGGATTCAGAAGATAAGCTTTACTATTCGAACGTACTTTTATTCTAGAAGAAACAAAGAAGTATTTATCCTATAGCGACATATAAAGTTTATAAACTAGTTAGAGCACACGATATGAGGTACAAACATGTTATACTCAGAATAGTAGGTGGTATTTGTGGAGGCTGTCTTTACAAGTGTAAGAAAGGTAATTAGAATTGGTGAGAGAAGTATAGGTATTACAATACCAAAAGAGTGGCTACCAGTAATAGGAGTAGGTGTGGGTTCAAGTGTTGAGGTAACGCTAGGCCCAGGCTACCTACTTGTAAAGCCCCTGTCAACAGTTCATCCAAAGATAACTCAAACAATAAAGATAAAACATGAGGATGCGGAAACTCTTTCAAGACTCATGATAGCGAGCTACATTGAGGGATTCGACACTATAACAGTTGATGAAGTTAAGGATGTTGCTAGAATTGCATTTCAGAAAATCTCTGTAAGACTCCCAGGAGCCATAGCTATGGAGGGGCCGGCATTTAGAATCAAGATCTCAGTAGATGAATTCAACACAGATTTAAACGAGGTTATCAGTGCCATGAGAACCACGCTTTCAATGATGTTTGACATGATAATAGACTACTTCGCAACGGGTGATGGTAAGAAACTTGAGGAGATACTCAGACTTGATGATGATTTGGATAGACTGCACTTCCTAGGTATGAGAACTATAAAGAGAACTGCATTTAGAGACCCCTCGCAGGCTATTAACAACTCCATTGTCATAAAGAGCCTTGAGCACATAGGTGATACGCTGGACAGAGCTTCAACGACCTTGCTAAAAATAGGCTTTAACGCACTTCATACTAGTGAAAAGTGTAGGGCTGTGTTCAAGGATATATTCTCAAAGGTCTCATCGTACGTTTCAAAAGCTATAAACTCGCTAATGTCACAAAACATCTCATTAACTATGAGAATTCTTATAAGCAGAGAAGAGCTATCAAAAGAAATACTGAGTAGCATTTCGCCTTGCCTTGATATACCGGGCGTTTTAGCCATTGCTCACGAAGCTATTGTTGCTATTTATGAGGCTGCCGAGATAGCTGAAGTTGCGACAAACAAAACTCTGCTGTCTATAGGAAAGCCTGAGACTATTGTTCCAAAAATTGAGGCTCCCTCAGAGCCCTCCGAATAACCTCTACAAATGCAAGGACTTTTTTAATAGTCTCACTAGCTATGTACACAAGGTCCTCTTCTAATAATCCTTTTCTCCTAGCTTCCTCTAATTGCTCTAAGTCAACAATTCTAACATTGTTCTTAACTATAGCTATGTCTACGAGCAAGTCTAGGTATCTTATAGTATTGCTGGCTGGGCATATCTCTGGAGGGGTGTTAATGTTTATATACATTCCTTTCTCTAAACCACTTTGATCAAAGTACAGATGCGCAATGAACCAATCATCTACAGGTATTAGCGAAAGAGCTATGTCACCTGCTTTCTTCTCTACTCCAAGCCCATCGTAAGTACCGTTTCTCTGAATAATCCTCCTACCCACTAATGCCAACCCAAGCTCTGTGTTAAGAGCCTTTAAAATCTTCATTGGCCCTATCTCGCTAAACCCTCTACCTGGGTTTTCATGCCTTAGCACAACTTCTTTACTCGTAATGCTCTGCGCTATGAACTCCTTAATCTCCTCCCCAAGCAGGTCTCTAGGTATTTTTGATGCTAGGTAGTCGAGAAGGTCGATACACACATCAAAGCGCTTTCTGCATGTCCTAAAAACATGGTGGTGGGGTGTTGTAGGCACTACGGCATCTCTCACAACATCCAAGTACTCTTTTGAGGCTCTTGTAAGCGTTAGGAAGGCTATTGCTTCACCTGAAAGCACTACGCCGGGCTCTGTTACGCTTATATCCCTCAGCTTCTTTACGTCTTCTACAGCTGCTTCAAGGTCTTTTGCTATAATCTCTAGCGGAGCTGATTTAGCAGTGCTTCTCCACCTTATGCTAAGTCCCTGCCTAACCACTTGGCTTGCCAAAGAATTCAAAAGGGATTTCCTCTCATAATCTCTTATGTGCTCACTGAAAAACACCTTACCCTCTCTATCATCTAATAGAACTAGTGTGTCCTTAAGCACAGCTATACCAGGTAAGGTTATCGCCCTTCCGTTGCCAAGCCTTTGGCTAGGCTTAACTATATGTGCAACTACTACAGCTCCCTCTACACATTCTCTAATATTCTGTATTACTACCTCCCTATCCTCACTAACCTTACCTACGCACCTACCTAATCTATCGTAGCCTACCACCTTAACGGCTACAGTAGTATATGGCCCTAATTCCTCATATACTGTGACTGTAAATGGTATCCTTGAATTCAATTCACTTAGCAAAGCATCAACAGCTTCACGATAGCCTATCACTATTAGCGTATTTGGATCCTCATCGCTTTCCTTAACAGTTGCATGGGGTATTGCATTGGCTTTCTCTTCTATTCCAAGCCTTTCAGCAATTTTCTTAGAGACGTCAACAAGCTCAAAACCTGCGTCAAGGATTATCTTTGCTAGTGCAGTAGCGTAAGGTCCTCTAACCCTATAGCAGTACATTGCAAAGACCTCTGCAAATGGACTAGTCTTTGACTGTTTCTAAAATTGATATTGCTTGCCAGAGGAGGGTCCTGGCATGAAGAGGCATGTTGGGGTCCTGACTCACTTCATCAAGTACTCCAACAGCGTTAGCTGCTCTCACACCTGGCGTAAGGTTTTTCTCATTCAGCGCTCTTATTGCAAACATAGCGGCTCTCCTTATGTTCCTAGGTATAGATGGGTCGTTCATTACCCTATTCAAGATCATTAGGGCTTGCCTAATCTTCGCCTCATTATCGTATTGAGCTAGTCTTGAATCAAACCTCTTCTGGATGTTGGGATTGGCTCCTCCCTGACTGCTGCTCTCAGCAACCATGGCTCACACCTCTAATCTCTTGCTTTGTTCTGTGAGTTTATAGGTTTTTGAAACTTGTCATTATTTTGCCTTAAGGGTTCAATACATGGGCATACAGATATAAAAATATTGTAGTAGTTGCTGTACCTGAGGTGCCCTAGAATATGGTGCTGATTAGGTGGCATGGGCATGCATGTTTCGAAATAGTGACTTCAAAGGGCACGGTTATTGTCATTGACCCTCACGATGGCTATAGCCTAGGGTTAAAACCACCTCAAGTACAGGCTGATATTGTCCTGATAACTCATGAGCACTTCGATCACAATGCTTATGCTGTTGTTGCTAAGCCTAGTGCTCAAGTTCTCACAATGTTTGTAGGGGAGAAGAGCATAGATGATGTCTATGTAAAGGGTGTTGAGGCTTATCATGACAGGGAAAAGGGTAAGAGGAGAGGTAGGGTATCCCTCTACAAAGTAGTTGTTGACAGCATTGCGCTAGTGCACCTAGGCGACCTGGGGCATGAGCTAGATGAAAAGTACAGCAAGTATTTAGGAGGCATAGATGTCTTGATGCTACCTGTTGGAGGTACTTACACCATTGACCACAAATCAGCTTGGAGTGTCATAGGGGTTTTAAAGCCTAAAACTGTGATACCGATGCACTATTGGGTAAAGGGGCTCAACCTCCCACTAAGACCTGTAGAAGACTTTCTCTCATTAAAGCCTGCTGACTGGGAGTACAGAAGAGTAGAGTCAAATCAGCTAAGCATTAACGTAAACAGCATATCAAATAAGGTAGTATTTGTCTTAACACCGCCCTAAGAATGCAAATTGAAACACTTTATTTTTTGTTTTCACAAAAACCTCCAGGCACATTAGAATGCAAACACCTTTAAAGCCCTAGGGCAAAGCGGCAGTGGCGTTAGCTTTTATCTCAATTGCAACTAGAAGGCGACTTTAACACAACTTTAAGCTCTAAGCCTCACTGCATAACGTTTTTAAATCCAGTGCAACAATCATTCTTAGCGATGATAGGTGCGTGACTTGCTAAATGATGATGCCTATGCCTCATCTGAAAAATGATGTGAGAATCCCCGCCTGAGCCCTAAGTCATTGCACACCTTTCTTTAGCCTCTATGTAGACGCTTTGCACATACAGGAAACTCATCAGCGTATTTTAGTAGAGCGTTTGATGCTTCACCCAATGCTTTCATTATTAGAGACCTCTTTAACGTGATTTCATCTACACTATCCAAAGGTATCTCATCTACGAAACTATTTACCCTCAGCTTTATAGTATTCTCGCTAATTGCGACATAGCAGTTCTTTGAATGCGCCACACCAAGCACTGAGCCATCGTAGAATAGGCTTATGTGCGGATTTAACCTAGATAAGACAGTGCGTGAATGGTCTTCGACATAGAACCACTTATAGCATACTCGCCCCACTTTCAGCTCCTTAAAAGCACTGTCTAGCACAATTGCCTTATTTAAAAATCTCTTAACTGAAGAAATAAAGGATGCCAGTTCTGAGAGCACTTGCAGATACCTTTTATCCTCTTTACTGTGTGCAGCCCTACTTAGCCTAGCCTCATAGGCTTTCTCAAGCGCAGTAGCGTATTCTAGTATCCTATGCATATTCAAAAGTGCTTCACCATTGAAATTAAAACTACTGTCACAATAATTTGAAGAGGTTTATTAGCCTATATGCCACAATTTTAACAGCACACCACTAGACTTTCATACTCCTAATAATCCTGAAAACTTCGGGTCCTTGCGAACATCAGTACCATACGTAGTAAAGCAGTTGGAGCAGACCTTACGCACTTCGTCTAATTCTATTGCACAGTTATGGCACACCTTCCTACCACATAATACACACCTAGAGGTTGCCAATGCAGTTCTACACACATCGCATAGTGCTTCTACACATGCAGAGCACGCCTCGCGCCTCTCACTGTAATGATCTTCACACACATATCTACCGCATTTAGGGCACACAAATTTCGCAGGCTTTTCATTACAAATATCGCAGTTTTTTGCATATAAGCTTAATATCATTTTTATATCTCTGTAGCTATACGGGGATGACCTCAGGAGCTCCTCTGAGAAGTGATGTTTGGTGGAGCGACGGGGACCCTGCAAATATCTCTACACCGCCTCATGAAATGAGCTGTGTGCATAAGGCTTTGTTTAAACTCGAGTTCTTTAAACCTTGGTCTCCTGCTGAGCAGAATAGCTTTGCACAGCTATTTAAAACCTCAGCTAATTTCTGAATGCTGTCATCGAAATAGAGCCTAACGCCAACATCTATGTACTTTGTAAATGAGTCTCTATACGCAAAGACTTTTCTTGCGCTTGAAGCTATGATTATTAGTGTAAAGCTCTTCTCTCTATTCCTTCTAACTTCAAAAACAACGCGGTCCAGCAACCTGTTCATATCTTCCTCAGAAATCCTCTCAGAGGCTATGGCGCAGATCATCTCTCCCACACCCACTTACTCTCATCTTTGTAATCAAAAACCTTTATGCCTAGAGCTAAGAGCTCTTGCCGTATTCTATCACTTAACTCGTAATCCCTCCTCTTCCTGAGCTCTGCTCTCACCTTAATTATCAGGTCAACGAGTTTTTCGACAACCCCTAGATCAACCTCTACCCTGTCTCTTAACTGCTTGTCTAAAACACCTAGGACAGTGTTAAAGCTTGAAAGTATTGAGTAGGCCCTGAGCGCAAGTTCCAATCTCTCCCTCTCTTCAATTTCCTTAAATACTATTGACGCAACCCCATTTACAGCCTCTAGTGCCTTAGGCGTGTTGAAATCTTCTGACATGGCTTTGTGGAACAGCATCTCATATTCCTCTAGCTTAGACAGCACGGCTATATCGTCATCTGATAGGTGATGCACTACGTTAGAGCTCCTAATAATTTTCTTTGTTATCTCCACTGCTGTTACTAGCCTTTGGTAGAGCACCTTGAAGCTATCTAGAATATTCTCTTCAAACTCTAACTGCTTTCTGTAGTGAGCTGAAAATGCCCAGAGGCGAAGTACTTCTGAACCCCACTTATCCAGAGCTTCTCTAGCAGTAACTATATTGCCTAGGCTCTTACTCATCTTCTCCCCTCTAATTGTTAGGTACCCCATGTGTATCCAGTACCTTACCCAAGGTCTCGCACCATAAGCGGCCTCAGCCATGGCAATCTCGTTTTCGTGGTGAGGAAATATCAAGTCCTGCCCCCCACCATGAATATCGAACTGTGTTCCCAGATACCTACTACTCATAACAGCACATTCAGTGTGCCAACCAGGTCTTCCGCGACCCCAGGGAGATTCCCACCATGGCTCACCTGGTTTTGCAGCTTTCCACAATGCGAAATCGTAGGGGTTTTTCTTTTCAGCTAAGTACTCTTCTTCTTGACGCCATTCCTCACTTCTACTCCTCTTTGAAAGCTTGCCGTAGTCTGAAACTGTTGAAACATCAAAGTATACAGAGCCACTGGAAGCTACATAAGCGTAGCCTTTTTCAACTAGTTTTTCTATGAACTCTATGATCTCCTTAATGTGCTCTGTGACCCTTGGGTGAACATCAACAACTATATTGAGCTTTTGAAGCACCTCTAGATACTCTTTGGCATACCTATTAGCTACCTCATTCCATAGCACACCTTCCTCATTGGCTCTCCTGATTATCTTATCATCTATGTCCGTAATGTTCTGTACATGAAACACTGTGTAGCCTCTAAGCTTAAGGTACCTCTTTATGAAGTCAAATGATAGATATGACCTTACATGCCCTAGGTGCGTGTGGTCGTAAACTGTTGGACCACAGAAGTATGTCTTCACAAGTGGTGGATTTAGTGGCTGGAAGAGCTCAGCTGACCTAGTTAAGGTGTTGTAAATGTAGATGCTTAATGACACAAAAGTTTTTCACCACAATACTGTTTAGCATCCTATGGGCTTATAAAGCTTGCTGCCATATGATAGAGAATGTAGTATAAGATAGTTTAAAAACGTGATTCGATATCTAAACTCCTGGTGCATAGATAGTGTCGCATTACCAATCTAGAAGGAGAGGCAATTTCATAATTGACGAGAGGTTTGTGGGTAGGAGTATAGAGGTTTACACAATTGATGGAGACAAGCTTATGGGGCTTGTTGACGAGGTTTCAAATTATGAAATAGGGATGCTTGTCGAGAACGCTGCAACAATAATTCCACGCTCCTCCATAGTGTATGTAGTTACAGGGCAAAGCGATGTTCATGGATATGGAGAGTGCTGCGAGAAGGATTTTGTACTTGATGAAGAATTCATCGGTTCTGACGTAGAGGTAAAGCTCATCAATAACTACAGTGTAAGTGGTCGACTTGTGAAAGCAGTTAGAAATGAGATTGCTGTACTGCACCAAAATAGGGCATACGTAATTCCACGCAATGGTGTTGCGTACATAAAGATCTTGAAGAGGTTGTGATATGAGCTTTAATGTCATAGTAACTCTAGAGCCATCTAGAGAAAACATTGATTGGGCTTTTTCTCAGATAAATAGCTGTGTAGGAACTTCATATGTCATAGTCAGGGTTAGGTCATCACTAATACTACTTAGTGTAGCCGACCCATATAAATTCTGGTTTGATGTAAAGAAGTGTGTTTATGGTAAGGACACCCCTTTGCACAGGGTTATACCAGTTGATGCTGTTGTCGACCCCTTGATAGACAGGGTTGCTGAGAAGGCACAGCAATACGCTCTCGCCAGGATTCCTGAAAACGCTACCTATAGGATTACACTACATGGGAAAGTTTTTACAGTAGATGACAGAGGTAGGCTTATAAAAATGCACTCCACAGATGCCATAAGGATCGTGGCAGAGAAGATCAATAGAAAAGTTGATCTAGATAACCCTGACTGGGTTGTGTACATAAGGACTGTGAATATTAGGAGGTGGAGGAGTGTTATAGCAATTAGTGTTGCAAAGTCCATAGTTTTCAAAAATATTAGGATTGGGGAGCCCTCAGACCCCCTGTAAACCTCCATACCCATTTTCACATTGTACATTCACATTAAAACATGCTACTTCTGAGCTGATGCTATTTCAACTCTGAGTTCCTCTCTATTCCTATTTCTATTCATATAAAACAACCTAAGTATAATAGCTGATGCAATGCATGCCAGCCCTATTGATAAAAGAACGTGAGCATACTGGTGCGCACTTTGAAAGAGAACGCTGCGAATGCTTGGGTTTTGAATTTCCGAGGCATTCGCCCTCCAGTAATAAAAGACAATTGAAGTTAAACTCACTTTGCCTTACCGTACTTCCCCAAGGCGGTCTTTACCTTGTCCACATCTGAGGTATAGAATCTGTATGCATAACGCGATGCTTTATCATATATTTCGAAGTAGCCTCGGCGAGTATTGAATTCCACAGAGTATCTCTTTTCATCTATGGGAAACTTTATTATGAGACCACCTGCTCTAATCCCATCACTCCTAATCTCATAGCTATTTACAAGCATTAACATTTTCTTTGGTGTTATAAAATACATTAGAGCCCTAACTATTCCTATGAGGATGGCGTAGAAGATAATGTAACCTAAAAACCTCATGTAGTGCGCATCACTACCTATGAGAGCTTTTAATAAATAGGACTGGATTATGCCAGCAAAAAAGAACCACACTATCAAAGATACTACAGCCATTAAGCCAGGCATCAACGCTTGTCGACTCAACTCCTTCCCTAACTCTATATCCTTACTCGCTAAGTCTATGACCTCCTGGGGGGATGCCTTTAATATTATAGAGCCTTTAATTTCCACAGCTTTTCTCTTTGCGGCTAATCTCGGAATAAGCATGGAGAGAGTCATAAACACTACTATGTAGAGTACGCTTATAAGCCAGAACAGGGAGGACCCCGGAGAAACGTATGTCGAGATTGCTGAAAAAATGAGCACAGACACTATTGTTAGCAATATCATGTATAGCGAGCTTCTTGTTAAAGGCATTTAATGCACCCATGCCTTTAATAATTATTGATATTGGTTTAAAAAGGGTTTTTTGTTTAAGACTTTGCTGAACTGCTTTTAAATTTTGCTACAAGTATCTTATCCCCATCAGCTTTTACCGTTACCTGCTCCACAATGTTCTTGTACCGACAAACTGGACAGAGGTATGTATAGGTCACCACAGCTTCGCGACTTCTATACTTGTTTGTCTCTATAGCTAATACAAGTGTTGATCCACATTTTGGGCATGTGTTTATAGCTTTCTTTAGCTGGTGCATCGCTACCTCCTCAGCATCCCCTCTAATCAAGTGTTGCTAGAGTTGCTGAGATTGCGGCTTCTTTCTGAAAATATCTCTGTGGAAAAAGTTCATATAAACTTTTTTGTTTTCATCCAAAAGCTGTGCGCAAAGGTTGGGGTTTCAATGCATTTAATAGAGTTAAAGGTAAGTAGAATAGTAAGTGAGGTTAAGAAGCTTTTTGATGTTGATGTAATTCTGCTAAGAAGTAGAGAGACCCTGGCTTACCTCTTTTCAGAGCTTTACAATCCTCCGCCTGAAGATGTTCCCGTATCTAATGTACTAATTGATGTGAAGAGCTCGTACGCAACAGCGTACATCTCCCTCCTAGACTACCACCGTGCTAATGAGACCTACAGTGGCACTCATCTAATTGACTTTGTACCTGTGTTCTCACATAGCTTAACACTACAGAGTGGTGTTAAGGTACTGACATCTGATGAGGTGAAGAGGGAAATAGAGAGTACTATTAGTTCAGCAAAGGCATTTGCTACAGATTTTGCTGCATTTTGTGAACAGAGGTTGTGTAGCAATATAAAGCCAATCATTGAAGTGCTTCGAAGGCGTAAAATTGACGCTGAGTTGGAGTTAATTAGAAGAGCCATTGATATTACTGAGAGGGTGCTCGTCAACTCCTTAACGTTTATAAGCCCTGGCATAAGTGAAAAAGCTTTGAGCGGTAAGCTAATAGAGATGGCCATGGCTTTGGGTGCTGAGGGCATCGCCTTTAGCCCCATAGTTGCCATAGGAAAGAATGCTGCAAAGCCGCATCACATTGTACAAAGTACTGTGTTCAATGGGTGTGAGCCCATATTAATTGATTTTGGCGTCAGGGTTCGAGGATACGTATCTGACGTGACTCGAATGATTCTCCCAAGGAGGTTGTGTAGCGAATATGTTGATGTTGAGGGAAATGCGCTACTTATAAGTGAAGTTATAGACTCTGCAATTGTTAATCTGAAGCCAAATACTGCTGCTAGTGGTATAGATAGTGTAGCTAGAGAGAAGTTAAAGGAGAGAGGTTTGGATGCTTACTTCATCCACGGTCTTGGGCATGGCATAGGTGTAGATGTCCATGAACCCCCGCGCATCTCATCGAATTCTAGGGATACGCTACTTCCAGGTGATACAATTACTGTAGAACCTGGGGTATACTTCTTTAATAAATATGGTGTTAGAATTGAAGAAGACGTATATGTTGATGAAAATGGTGGAAAGCTTTTAACCACATCCCCTAGGACCCTGTACCTATAGAAGGCGTTTTCCACATGGAAAACCGTGCAATTAAGTTGTTTGAACCTGTTATAGACTCTGAAGACATTGAGGCTGTAGTCGAGGTTCTGAAATCTGGTTGGATTGCGCACGGGCCTGCTGTAGAGGTTTTTGAGGAGGAGTTTGCAAGGTATGTTGGTGTGGACTACGCTGCAACTGTAAGCAATGGGACAATAGCCCTAGCACTTGCCCTTAAGGCGCTGGGTGTGGGAGCAGGAGATAAGGTGCTAGTGCCTGACTACACATTTATAGCCTCTGCTACTAGTGCTATGCTAATAGGGGCTATACCTGTATTTGCAGATGTTGAGTATAAGAGCTTTAACGTGAACGTTGATGAGGTTTTGAAGAAAGTTGAAGAAGAGGATGTTAAAGCCATAGTAGCTGTGCACCTCTTTGGACACCCAGCTGATATCAAAGCGCTTAGAGACGTTGCTTCAGATAAGAGAGTTTTTCTCGTAGAGGACGCGGCACAAGCTCATGGTGCAGAAGCTTGGGGTAAGAAGGTTGGTAGTTTTGGTGACGCTGCTATATTCAGTTTCTATGCGACTAAGAACATGACCATGGGTGAGGGAGGCGTTGTCATATCCAATAATAGAGCTGTGATCGAGAAAGTGAGGCTATTGCGAAACCATGGTCAAGTAACTAGGTATGTTCACAACGAGTTAGGGTGGAACTTTAGAATAACATCTATCCAAGCTGCTCTTGGAATGGTGCAGCTGAGGAAGCTAGACAAGCTAAATGAGCTTAGGAGGCGAAATGCCAACATGCTCTCAAATCTTCTTAGTAGTGTTGAAGGTGTTGAGCTTCCCTACGAGGCTCCGTGGGCTAAGCATGTATATCACCTATACGCTACTAAGCTGAGCTCTAAAAAGAAGAGAGACTGTGTTTTCAACTGCATGAATTCTAGAGGTATTGAGGTGGGTATACACTACCCCATGCCCCTGCACAAGCAACCAGTATTTCAGAAGTTGGGATACGGAATTTGTTGCCCAACAGCTACACTACTTAGTGAAAGAGAGCTTAGCCTCCCTACGCATCCAAAGCTCTGTGAAGAAGATCTGAGGTACATTGCATCCTCATTTATTGAGTGTCTAGAAATGTGTGAGGGGTGAAAGCCATCGTATCAGCACTACGTTGTAGTTACGGAGTTTATTCAGTAAATCTCTGTTTCACTAGGAACATACTTTATCGTTACACCCTGAAACTGCTCGCCAAACCATCTAAGCCTATCTTGAATAGCCTTTCTAATGGACTCATTTATTGCAAATTGTTGGCGCGCCCATAGGATTGAATCCTCATTTACCTTTCCCTCGCCTTTACTCGCTGCAAGCCTGATCAATGCATCAATTTCAGCGTGAGTAAACCACCTTGTAACATCCGCTATCATTTCAGCTTTGCTAGGCTCAAGTGCTATACCGTACCTTTTTGCACTTCTTTGTGCAATGTACTTTCTAAACTCCCTATCAGGATACCCCATTAACACAACCACGTCTATTCTACCTGGTCTTACAAGTGCTGGGTCAAGTATCTCTGGGGTGTTTGTTGTCAAGATAACAAGGGGTCTGCGCTCTTCTTGTAGAAATCTCAGAAATATTGTTATCTCCGAGACGTGAGTTTCGTGAATTGCTATGTGCCTTCCCACAAGAAAGTCCACATCATCTAAAAGCACCACTATGTTCTTCCTCTTTCTAACTGCTGCTAGAGTTTGCTCGAGTATCTTCTCTGTTAAGCCGTACCACATAGACCTGTAGGTGCTGGGTCTAAGCTCAACTATTTTCATATTAAGTGCGTCGGATATCGCTTCTGCAGTAACAGTTTTCCCAACGCCTGGCGGACCTGTTATTAAGATCCCCTTAGGAGCGTAGGGCACTTTAATAGACGCTGGCCTTGTAATTACTGTCTCTATACTGCTTCTGAGTTTTGAAGGCATATCGTTTAAGCTCCACTGAGGCTCTCTTATAGGTATTCTGACCCTGAGGACCTCATTGAGCTCTGGAACTGTTATATCGATTACATTTAGTTCTGTCTTTGGCACTAACTGAACTAGAAGTGTGTGAGCTCTTTGTGAAGGTTGGGTATCGAATTCTTCACTAAACTTGCGAAGTTTGTAAGACAGTAAATTCCATGACACTTTGTATAGTTGAGGAGCCATGCTGACTTTCAGTTTCTTATTCGCATCCTTCACAATGCCTATGAATAGTGTAGGCCTTCTGCTGACGCCCCTCATATCCTGCTTTGTAACTAGAGCCACGGTATTGAGTTGCACTACTCCCTCCTTCGCCATGCTCATATACGATGCCACGCACTGAATGTGCGGATCATACTTCTGTAAATAGTGTGGAATTGCTGTGTACGTAAGCATGTATATTGCATAGCCTAACTCACCCTCATCAAATTTCTCTATATTCTTAACAACTATCCTCTGCTTGATGTTCATATTGATAGGGTTTTTCAAGTTCTTTGAAATTACGTTGACAAGCCCAGCTATTCTCACACTAGGCTTTACAGGAATCGTCTCCACTACAAATACCTTGTACTTACTGAACTTTACTGGGGTAAACGTCACAACCTTAGCGTACTCAATATTATGACTCACTCTGTGGAACACCAGTATGAAGCTTTGTTGAAAAAGATTTTAAATTCATTACGAAACGCTCTTAATAAAGCTTCTGAACTAGGTCACGCTATTCTGTGTTTATGCTAGTAGCGTAGGATAGAACTCCTTTACTTTATGAATTACTGGTCTATAAAACCTCTGATAGGGCTCCCCCTTAACCATTTTCTCTATGGAATCTTTTGACCTGACGTACTTCTGCCCTTCTATAGCTTTCTCACCATACTTTTTAGCGTACTCCTCTAGTGGAATCCCATAGGTCTTCTGCGGAGTGTCCCTGTATATATCATTTAGGATGTTGAAGGCGCAGAACGGTATTATTCTGCCATCTGGTAGAGCATAGTGTATAACACATCTCATAACCCTTTCAATATCGTAGTTCCACTCATCCATGAAGTGCATCATGCCTATGAATAGGAACTTGTAGTGGAATTTCCCTAGAGCATCATAGTTTCTGCGTATAAATATGTCTAAGATTATTGACCTAAGCTCTTTCTTAAGCTCTTCAGGCACATTTTCCCACAAAATGAACTTGTTTAGTATTGATATTATTGAGGGTACGCCAAGCAGTCTAGCTAAGAACCTTGGCTTGTCTCTCAGAGCTTCATATTTCTTATCCAAGTACTCCAAGAGACCTTGGGCATCTACAAGCTTTGTTATGGGTATGAACTTGAGACTATCATCAACTCTCTTAACATATACATAGGTAGCAGCGCCACACACTGAGTGCGTTGTGAACTCTGCTCTTTTCGAAGGATCTAGCAACTCAAGGAATCTCGCTATAGGCACTGCTGCTCCAACAGGGAACCAATCATCTTTAGTCACATCTCCTCCAAGTTGCTCCTCTAGCTTCTCTATAACCTCTGGAATTGTTATTCTGTATTTTGCCCTATCCTGCTTGCGCATCATGCCCACAAGACTAACAGGCTGAAAGTTAACAGCCCTAACAATGTCCATGTTATAGGCCGCAATTTTCACTATGTCCCCAAGCTCGTGATCGTTAACCCCTCTTATAACAGTGGGAACAAAGACTACGCTAGTCATGTTGCCAGCTCTAAATGCCTCAAAGGTGTAAGGTATTTCCCAGTGGTTCTTGGGATTCGTCTCTGGGGTTATGCCATCGAAACTAAGGTACACAGTGTTTATACCTGCGCTCCTTAGACTCTTTGTGTAGTCCACAGCCTTTGCTGGGTCCTCCATGTAAAGCTTGGCGAACTTTATTCCATGCGTATTGAGCTGTATATGCCTTACGCCAACATCCCTCAATGCCTTTACAATGCCCACTAAATCCTCTCTTAACGTAGGTTCTCCTCCTGTGAGTTGTACTGCCACCACAACCCCTGGTTGCCTCTTAACAGCTTCAACCATCTTCGTTACTTCTTCAATTGTAGGTTCATAAACGTAACCAGCTCTCTCAGCATAGTAAAAGCAGTACCAGCAACTTAAGTCACACCTATTTGTAACAACAATGTTTAACAAAGCTGTATGAGATTTGTGCAGAGGGCAGAGGCCGCAGCTAAATGGGCAGGGAGCTGTGGCCGCTGTATAGATGTGGCCTGATCCGTGGCCTTCATAACTAAACCTCTCAAACTTTCTAAACATCTCTGCATCTCCAAAGTACACTTCCTCGACTTCCCCATGCTCAGGGCACTGCCTCTTAATATACAGCTTGTTATCTCTCTCAATAATTACGGCAGGGAGTGGTCTAAAGCAGTGTGGGCATAGCGATGAGGTGTACCTTACTACCCTCTCATTTTCATTCACACTTGGAAGTGGCCCACCTAGAGGAATAATCCTCTTACCCACGCGGATAACCTGCTTCTCCTCATCTACTGTTGCTACAATAGCAGGTTTTTCAGTAGACAATAACTATGCACCGCAAAACAGTTCAGGGTTGGCAGTATATAACGCTTTCGTATTTAACTTCCTTAAATATCAATTCCTTTTTGAGATGCATTCCTAAAGAGCCGGCTCAGTGCAGAGCATCAATATGGTGCTGCTTTTTTGCCTCCAGAAATAGTATTTGGAGTTCCTGATGTGATGATAAAGCTGTGGGAGTACATGCCCAGTATAAAGATAATGATTAACAGCATTAGGTGGAGGTGGGATAGGCCATCAGTGGAGGCTGTCTGGGTTGATTCTGGGGGTTACCAGATAATGATCAAAGGGTTGAAGATAGACATAAACGAGGTTATTGAGAGGTACAGGAAAATTGATGGAGACTACTTCATGTCGCTCGACATCCCGCCACACAGGTTTTGTCAATCTTCAAAAGAGCTTGTTGAAAAGAACATTAAGTATTTTGAATATCTATACACAAAGTTGGAAAAAAATATAGTACCTGTGATTCATTGCTATGAAAGTACACTACTTTTAGACGCCATTGATGTGTATAAAAGCTATGGAGTGAAGGTGATAGCTTATGGTGGTGCCGTACCACCCTCTCTCGCCAAAGGAGGTAAAGGTAGTAGAACCACTCCGCTAATACCACTAGCTATTATTACAAAGGCTTTTAATGGCTATGTACATGTACTTGGGCTTGGAGGAACATCAGTTCTCTATACAGCACTCCAAAACCTGCGTGTAGCATCCCTTGATTCTTCGTCGTGGAGAGTTAAGGCAGCGTACGGTAAGGTTATAATACCTGGCAGGGGAGAGAGGTATGTTGGAAATGGTAGCGCCAAGTTTGGTAGAAAGGATCTGCTTCCAGAGGACTATGATATGTTGGTTAAGGCACTTGAACAAACAGGTTTTCCGTACGTAAATGATGTGGAGGTCTTATTAAGGACATTTAGGGGAAGGGCGCTGATTAACGCATGGGTGGTTAGGTACTACCCTCATGTATTGGAAAAGACTAATGGGTATACATGGATTGTGAGCTTTGCAAAAAAGCTGAGTAACATGGGTGTAGATGAGCTGATAGCGCTTCTCGATAGAAGATCTAAGAGCTTGCACAAAATGTGAGTGTACTTGATATTTAGTATTCGCATGTTTGGCAATTGCTATGGGCAATGTCTTCTATTGCTTCGCCTATGCTACCTAGCGAAGTCACTGTAAACCCCCGTTTTGCTACCTCTTTTGGCTGCCTTAACTCCTCGGCTTCTCTCTGTTGAATTGACTGGCTCATCTTAACCCCCACGTATATAACTTGTTGAGACTTTGATTTATCCCTATACACCGTTACACCTTTGCAACCCAGGGTCCAGGCCAACATGTAGACCTCTCTTACATCGTCTATAGTCGCTTCAAATCTCATGTTCACAGTTTTTGAGACACCTGCACAGATCCACTGTTGCCACACTGCTTGGTGTAGAACATGCCACTTAGGATCAACATCGTGCGCTGTTCTAAATAGCAGCTTCATGGTTTTCGGTATGTAGTGAATATCTGCAACACTACCTCTTTCAGCTACTAGCTTGATCAACTCCGGGGTATCGAGCTCATAGCGCCTTAAGTAGTCTAGGAAGAGGCCATCAATTTCAATGAATGTCCCTACAGTCACATGCCTCTCAAAAGCCACTGCAAATAGGGGTTCGATACTTGAAGAGGTCCCTGCAATAATACTTATAGTACCAGTGGGTGCAATGCTGGTTAAGGCGCCATTTCTCAACCCAATCTCTTTCCTCAGCTTTTCAACATAGCTCCAGTCAACTGGTGGTCGCTCGTTGAGTAGCTCTAGAACCTTTTTACTTGGCTTTGTATTGACATTTGCAATTCTTAGTACGTCCTCTAAACTCTTGGAGGTTGTCCATGTAGGCCTATACTTTTCAGGGTCGTATGCAGGGAATGGCCCCCTCTCTTTGGCCAGCTCTATGCTTGCAAGAGCTAAGTTGTATTCAATCCATTCAGCTAGGTGATACGCTAGGTATAACGCATCCACACTATCGTAGGGCACTCCAAGCTTTATTAGCATGTGAGCCCAGCCCATTACCCCAACTCCTATCTTTCTAGACCTTTTGACAGCCTGTTCCAACTGCGGCAAAGGCCATTTTGCAACATCTATGATGTTGTCCATGAACCTTGCGATAACCTTTAAGTCCTCGGCCAACTGCTTCCACGCAATTCTAGGTACACCCTCAGAATCCATGTAAACGTACTTTGCAAGGTCTATGCTTCCCAAGTTGCAGGACTCCCATGGTAGAAGTGGCTGTTCTCCACATGGATTAGTAGCGTTGATTTTGCCTAAGTACCAGAGAGTGTGCCTATAATTTATTGTGTCTATGAAGAGCAGCCCTGGATCGCCTGAATCCCAAGCACTTCTAACGATTTTTTCAAATAGCTTCCTGGCATCTACGTAGCTTACGATGGCCCCCCTGTCCTCAGCTATTGCCAGAGCCTCATCGATTGTTACCATCACTGATTCGTCTAGCCACACACTCCCTCCCCGTGACTCCAACTCCATTACCACTACTTCTTGAGTCCATTCGTCAGCTAGGCGATGTCTTGCCCTTGGCATAGCATAGAACCTGGAGTCGTTGCCTAAGTCAATCCTTAAGTTGGTTTTCCTTGGATTTACTAAGGGCACCTTGTCACCGCGCATTACTGCCTCCATGAAGTAGTCATAAACGCCTACGCTTATGTTAAAGTTCTGCAGGTTAATGTCCTTCAGCTTACCACTCTTAGCATCAATAAACTTCTCTATATCTGGGTGCCACACATGAAGTACGCCCATATTTGCCCCCCTTCTTTTACCACCTTGTTTTATCACATCGGTGTTAGCGTCGAACATCTTCATAAACGATAGGGGGCCGCTAGCAACACCCCCTGTTGAGGCAACTACGTCCCCCTCAGGTCTAAGCTCTGAAAAGTCAAAACCTGTGCCACCACCTTGCTGAAATATTATTGCCTGTGCTCTAACAGCATCATATATACCTTCGCCCTCGGGGGTCGCAATAGCGTCTCTAACAGGTATGACAAAGCATGCTGATAGTATGCCTAGCCTTGTACCTGCATTCATTAGTGTTGGTGAGTTGGGTAAGAACCTTAGGTTGCTCATAAGATCGTAGAATTTCTCCTCCCATACCCTCATGAGGGAGAGGCAGTGCTCTGGGTCTCTTTCAGCTTTTTGACAGTAGTAGAGCTCAGCTTGGGCAACTGCTCTAGCCACTCTCCTAAACATCATTTGCGGTGTCTCAGTGAATCTCATTGTATTTGGATCTCTTAGAAGATACCTATTTGCAAGAACCTTGACGGCTGAAAAAGTTAGCTTCAGGTCTAGGGGGTCTATAGCTATGCTCCTTCCCTTACCGTGAACATCCTTATATATTCTACCAAGCTCATATAGCTTAGCAACCTCAAACCACTTCGGATCCTCAATACCCTTAACCATTAATACTCTTTCAACTCTTTCAGTAATTTCACTACTATGCACAGTTTCAGCATTTCTTAGCTCATTTGCAACTTCATTTGCGATGGCCAAAGCCTCTTCATCACTACACAGAGAACTGCATGAGAGCTTTATACTCCTAGCTAACTTAGCGATGCTAAAGTGCTCTTTAGCACCACTTCTCTTAATAACAGTAGTGTTCAAGATATCTGCACTCTGTTGACTAGAAACGACCATTGCATTACTATGTTGCTGTGACACTACTGCTACACCCCTGCAAAACTAATTACTACTCTTAGCTAGTTAATATCTGCAGTGCTAAGCAAAACTTCTAGGGTATGATGCTGTGGCATGGATGCTACACGCTAACACCCTGATACTACTTTACTCAATATACTTTAACATCGCTGTGCGTTCCTCTAAGCTTATAGGATTCGAAAAGATATAGAAGCTGTAGAACACAAATGAGACATTGGCGTATTTAGCATGGCTAAGACAAAGAAGGGTGCTGGAAGCAGCACTAGTAAGGAGAGTAAAAGAGAAGTTAAAAAGGACGTGCAAATCAGAGCTAGCAGTAGGAGACGTGTAGCTGATACAGAGGAGTGGGTATCTAGGCATGTTAGTGAGCTGGTACCGCTCCTCGGCCTAGACTTTCTTAGACTGAGCACTGAGGAATACTTAACAGTTTTAATAAGAATAGTTGACCTGGTTCGCGGAGAATCTGCAACACTGGATGTTGAGACCATCGTTAAGAGAATTAGGAGGAACAGTGATAGAGTGTACCCCCTGCTCGCAGCTTTGCTACTTGAATTAAGGAGTTCCCTGGATGAAGAGCAGCTAGAGTTTGTTGTTAATAACATTGGCGAAGCTGTCTTAGCTTATGCCCCAAGACTCTACGGCGAGGCTAAGAGGTTAGGGAGAATGGACCTTATAGAGAGACTTAGGGATATGTGGAGGCGCCACTGGGTCTTGAAGCGCCACCCCATACTCCCTGTCACATGCCCACGCTGCAACTTCAACTCACTTATGCCAGACCTCTCCTGCTTAGTTTGCGGAGCTGTGGTTTCAGAAAGTGAACTAAAATCATTTTTGAACTTCGGGTCTCTACTAGAGGATTTTGCGCTAAGGGAGCAGGTAGAAGATGTCAAGAGGGCGTTAAGCTTTGGTTATGTGTATGTAAATAGTCTTGGCGTAAAGGCTCCGGGGGGGCAAAAAGATGTGCTTGATATAGAGGTGCTGTTGTCAAATAAGGATAAAGAGGTTTTACTAGATAAACTTAAGCAACGTGGGTTGCAGTAATGGTGGTTGAGGTTAAGGATAGTAAGCAGTTCAATGAGTACATAGCTAAGAACAGAATAGTGCTAATAGCACTTCTAAGCCCCCTCATGGCTTCAGAAAAAGGCTATGTAATGAGGCTTTTGAGTATTATAGAGGAGGAATCTGTACCCACAATACACACTGCACTGTACTTAAAGCCCAGCAGTTCTAAAACCGATGTAGCTATAGCTGTTAACCTATACCTAGATGGTGAATGCATATTCTCTCAAGAGGGGCTTTTTGGGCATTTAGAAAACGATTTAATGGCTTTAAAGAGAGGCATTAGAGAGGTCCTTAAGAACAGAATGGTTCAGATGAAGTTTGTTAAAAGAGGCTGATTTAGGTGTGGCAAACTTAAGCACAGCTCAGCCTCTCTGCACGTTGTGTGGTAAAAGAGGCGCTGTTTACCGAAGACTTGCCTCTGGTGAAAAGTTGTGCAGACTGTGCTTGTTTAGAAGTGTTGCTAAGCAAGTTAGAAAGACTGTGCACTACTACAAGATGCTGAAGAAAGGTGACACTGTACTCTATATCTTAAGGGGAGACGAACTAGCATTATCTGTAGAAGCCTTTGCTATACTACATACTGCAGTAAAAGACTTAGAGCTGGTTTATAGCATACTGTGCCCTAGTGATATAGTGAATTGCAGTAGTATTGAAACAAGATTAAAAAGCATTGCTAGGGATGCCACCATAGATGTCGTCCCAGAGCACTACCACCTAGATGAAGTCCCCAGAACATTTGCTTATGCACTAAAATACACCGAAGCTCTAGCAGCAAAGATAGCTTTAGAGCGTAACCTGAACTGCATTTTAACACCGCTTTTTCGCGATGAGCTCGCACTACTATTAATCTATGGCCTTTTAACTGTATCTAAAACAGTATTTGGCGAAAGCATGCCAGTGAAGTACATTGAGGGTGTCAGGGTCTCTAGACCTTTTCACCATGTAGTTTCCACAGATGTGATCTACCTGACTGTAACCTCGCAAGACCTTAGCTACCTCTGTGAGAAATCCTACAACCCATATATGATGAGTAATGACAAATTTGCAAAGAGAGCAAAGGAGATTTTGCTGAAGTCTCCTGAACTAATGTACTCTAGTGCTAAGTCTGCTGAACTTCTGCAAAGCTTTATAACAGCAGGTTCAACACGGTGCAGAGTATGCGGTTCTTTTAGTAGTGGAGAGATTTGCGAGTACTGCAGAGCTTTTTCAAGACTTCTATAGCATTGGGAATTTTCATGAAAGCTTATATAGAACCTCTTCTAAATACAGAGGTGATGTTGGTGATGTGATATGGCAATGTATGGGATACCTGTGTTAATACTAAAGGAAGGGACGTCGAGAACTCATGGAAGAGAAGCCCTTAGAGCAAACATCATGGCTGCTAGGGTGCTTGCAGAAATTCTGAAGACGAGTCTTGGGCCTAGAGGCCTCGATAAAATGCTTGTTGATAGTTTTGGAGACATAACAGTAACCAACGATGGTGCTGCCATAGTTAAGGAGATGGAGGTGCAGCATCCGGCTGCAAAGCTCTTGGTTGAAGCTGCTAAAGCAGTTGATGCCGAAGTTGGTGATGGGACTACCTCGGCTGTTGTTTTGACAGGCGCTTTACTAGACAAGGCTGAGCAGCTTTTAGATCAAAACATTCACCCAACGACAATAATTGAGGGGTATAAGAAGGCTCTAGCAAAGGCTTTGGAAATTCTCGACGAAATTGGCCTAAAAGTGCATGTAGGCGATTTGGATAATCCTGATGAGAGAGAGAAAGCAAAGACGGAGATAAAGAAGGCTTTGCATACTACTTTAGCAAGCAAGTATATTGCTACACCCGACGTCCTCGATAAACTCATGGATATGGTAATAGAGGCTGCATTTAGAGTAGCAGAGAAGAGGCCTGATGGTACTTACGATGTTAAGCTAGACATGGTTAAGATCGAGAAGAAGAGAGGAGGAAGCTTAGCAGACAGCATGCTTGTCTATGGTGTTGTTCTAGATAAGGAGGTTGTGCACCCAGCCATGCCCAGGAGAGTTGAGAATGCTAAAATAGCTCTACTCGATGCACCTCTAGAAATAGAGAAACCTGATATTACAGCAAAGATTAACATTACATCACCTGAGCAGATAAGGGCTTACCTAGAGGAAGAGGCAAAGATCCTTAGGGATATGGTTGAGAAGATTGCTACTGTTGGAGCTAATGTTGTGATCTGCCAGAAGGGTATTGACGATGTTGCACAGCACTACCTAGCTAAGAAAGGCATAATGGCGGTGAGGAGGGTTAAGAGAAGCGATATGGAGAAACTCGAGAAAGCCTCAGGAGGGAGGATCGTGACAAGTATTAAAGATCTCTCAGAGAAGGACCTAGGCGAATGTGCTCTTGTTGAAGAAAGAAGAGTGGGTAACGATAAGATGGTGTTCGTGGAGAGCTGCAAGAATCCAAAAGCTATGACAATACTGCTCAGAGGGGCTAATGATATGCTACTTGACGAGGTTGAGAGAAGCCTAAATGATGCTCTAAATACCGTGAGGAATATTCTCAGAGACCCCAAGATAACCTTTGGTGGTGGAGCAACTGAAATAGAAGTAGCAATGAGGCTAAGGAAATGGGCTGAGAGTGTTGGAGGTAGAGAGCAGCTAGCAATATTAGCATTTGCCGATGCCTTAGAGGAAATACCTGCAGTTCTAGCTCAAACCGCAGGTATGGACCTGCTTGAGACAATTATGGAGCTAAGGAAGCTACACGCAGAGGGTAAAAACGCTGCTGGAATAGATGTGTTAAATGGAAAAGTTGTGGAAGACGTGAGTAAGCTAAGCGTTATTGAGCCAGTAATAGTGAAGAAGCAGATACTAAAGAGTGCTACAGAGACTGCTACAACAATAATGAAGATAGATGATGTTATAGCTGCCGCTCCCAAGAGAGAGGAAAAGGGTAAGAAGGAGGAGAAGAAAGAGGAAGAGAAAGGAGAAACGTCAACACCTTCATTAGACTAGACCGAAAGCTATTTTCTGCACCAGAACCTTGATTTGAGATAAAAAAACTTATTTTCAGGTTTTTAACTCCTTCTATAGCTGTTTTGTTAAACAGCTATTTGGTGTCTTTATGGCTGTTAAAGAGCAAAAAAAGCCTGTATTAGTGAAGTCAATCCAGGAGATTTACATTGGTCCAAAAAGGTTTACAAAGTATGAAAAGGCACGTGTTGTAGCTGCAAGGGCTTTACAATTAGCTGCTGGTGCCCCTCCTCTAATTGATGTTTCTAAAATAGAGCCCCGAGACCCTGTTGTTATAGCTTATCACGAGCTTTTGTTAGGTGTTCTACCATTACTTATAAAGCGTGTGAAACCAAATGGTGAGTACCAGCTAATACCTGTAAAAATCTTGGCTGAGGTTGAAAAAGATAGAGTAAGTAGGCTACAGGCTCTGGCAGAAGAACTATTTGATGTGCACGACATTATGAAGTACGTCATTTAGTCTTAATCAGAGGCGCGGCTCTTTAAGTTTTTCTTAAGATGTACCACAATTCTAGGGTTGCGCTGGGCTATGCCTAAGTATAGCTACGATATTTTACATCGTTATGGCTTAAGAGACTTCGTCTTGGTGATCGCTGAAAAGCCTAAAGCAGCACAAAAAATTGCTGAAGCACTTTCTGCAAATAGGAGGTTGAAAATAGGTGATGTGTTTATATGGGTTGCTAAGTGGAATAACTCCACATATGTAATAGCGCCAGCTGCAGGACATTTATTCACGCTATCAACTGATGACAGGGGTTACCCTACTTTTAATTTCAAGTGGGTTCCTAGATACATGGTCGACAGGAAGGCGAGATTTTCTAGGAGGTTTTTTGAAGTGCTTAAAGTGCTCTCTAGTCATGCCACAAGTTTTATTAACGCATGTGACTATGACATTGAAGGCTCTCTGATAGGCTTCATGATAATTAAGCACTTCGGTGATGTGAGAAAGACAAAGAGAGCTAAGTTTTCTAGTCTTACTCCACACGAGATACGCAAGGCTTTTTCAAATCTAGAGGATCTTGACTACAACATGATTGAGGCTGGCTACTGTAGACATGCACTGGATTGGTTATGGGGTATAAACATATCGAGGATGTTGATGGACTTCTATAGGAAGGTTTTTAGAAGGAGCATAGTATTGAGTGCAGGCAGAGTGCAGACTCCCACTCTAGCTCACGCAGTTGATATTATCCTCTCTCGAAGATGGCATGTCCCAGCACCCTACGCAGTTATAGTTGTGAAGATAAGACTCGGTGACCAAGTGGTTAAGCTGGAGTACAGTGACAAGCCTTTGGAGAGTTTAAATGAGGCGAAGAGCGTTGCTGAGAAGATTAAGAAGAGCCCTTATGCGATTGTAGAAAGAGTTGATAGGAAATACAGAGACGTAGACCCACCACATCCATTCAACCTACCAGATTTGCAAACAGAAGCGTATAGAGTGTACAAGGTCTCGCCCTACAGAACACAGAAGATTGCAGAGGACTTGTACTTAGAGGCTTTGATAAGCTACCCCAGGACCAACAGCCAGAAACTCCCCCCAACACTCAATAACAAGGAGATACTGAGCAAAATCGCTTTGAATACCAAATACCGCGAACTTGTAGAGGGAATTCTACATGAAACTAGGGGGGTGCTGAGGCCAAATAATGGCTCTATGGATGACCCAGCGCATCCAGCAATATATCCAACAGGTGAGAAGCCGAAGAAGTTAAAGCCATTGCACGAGAAACTCTATGATTTAATTGTGAGGAGATATATTGCCACCTTTGCAAAGCCTTTACGCGCTATCGATCTCCACCTCACCCTCAATGTGCATGGCCTGCGGTACGCCCTCCATGCAACTGAGGTCCTTGAGCCTGGCTGGCTCAAGTATTACCCATTTTTCTCATACGACAGGAACCAGTTCGTTTTAAGTTGTGAGCTTGACGAAGGCATGAAAATCCCTATAGAGAGTTTTGCCATAAAGGTGCAGTACACAAAGCCTGTGGCACCGCCAACCAGGATTTCTCTACTTAAATGGATGGAGGGGGTAAATATTGGAACTGAAGCCACGAGAGCTGAAATAATTGAACTTCTATTCAGAAGAGGCTATGTAACGCCCAAGTCAAGATCTATAGAAGTTTCTGATACTGGTTTACTGATAGTATTCCTACTTAGAAAATACGCTCAGGAACTCTTAAGTGTTGATTTGACAAGAAAGTTTGAAGAAAGGCTTAGAATCATTAGAGAGGGTAAGCTGAGGTGCAGTGAAGTAGTTGAGGATGCCATAAAGACCTTGACAGAGCATATCAATAATGCCACTAGGCTTAAACAGAGTCTAGAGGAAGAGGTACTCAGAATTATACCTGCATCCAATGCCCCTCCAGAAAGGCGCTGTATAATATGCAAACGGATTGTGAGTGGAGAAAAGTTCTGCTTATTCCATCAAATAGCCTATGAAAGGATTGTAAGAGAATTCGAGAAGTGGAGGGGCTTTGGCTTTAACTGGCATGAGTATCTTGAAAAACTTTCTAAGCTAAAGACGACAGGTATGTATGCAAGGGAGGTTGCTGAATACTTATTGAAAAAGGCTTGACTATCTAGTGATAAGCCCAGTTATTTTAATGAGTACACCATTTAGTTGAATTACCTTCCCTAATACTCTAGTTTCATCAATACCCCTCACACTGTCCCCTACGGCTCTTCTGATATTTAAGTCAAATGATGTGGAACCTGTTTGTAAAATTAGCACCTCTCCACTAGGGCATTCAATACTACTTCTATACGCTATAAATGTCACTTGGTCTATAAACTGATTGTTGTCACCTTTAGTCATGTACAATCTTTTTCCAGAGCACTTTATTACACCAACAACTCTATGTATGACATACTCGCCACGATCATTCTTAAATATAACTACATCACCTAGATCTAGGTCCCTACTCGGCGTAACTATAACTACATCTCCTTCGTAGAGAAGTGGGTTCATGCTATAGCCTTCCACAACTGCTATGACAATTTGCTTCCAGAAATAGTATGCAACATTAGCATATGTGAGAAGCACTATAAAGGTTATCAACAATATCGATTCAACTACTTTAATTATTTTACTCACTCTTCCTCTTCCTCCTCTTCGCTAAGCTCAGATACGTCTATCTCAATAACATTTTCTGCCCTATGAGACCCTTTTCCACTTATTGTAAAAGACTTCTTCCTCGCGCCCTCAATTTCAATGTCTTCACCACCAACCTTCATTTTTGATATCACCCCACGCCACTTAAAACCACAGTTTGAGCATTCGAACACCCCCATTATTGTCACAGTAACCCTACCTGCTGCATCAGGAAGTGGTGCTACTAGTTGCCATGTTTTTGTAGGAGAGCTCACTATAGTTCCACACTTAGGGCACTTATTAGGAGCCTTTTGCACATCTTTTCTCGGCATCTCAATCACATTAAGTGACTCTATTTCTGCTAAATATAAACTTTAGTTTAGGTGCTAGAGAAACCTATTTTTAGCTGCGCATTTATTAACTCTAACGAGGTGAACTGCATGATCAACCCATATGCCATAAGAAACGTTAATGCTCTACAAGTGTTAGATTCAAGAGGGGATCCAACAGTAGAAGTAGTTGTGGAAACCGTGGGTGGGGGAATTGGAAGGGCGATAGCACCTGCTGGAGCGTCTAGGGGGAGATACGAAGCTGTGGAGCTAAGAGATGGCGATGCCTCTAGGTTTAAGGGTAGAAGTGTGCTTAAAGCTGTTTCAAATGTTATTAATTACATTGCACCAGCAATACAAGGAATGGATGTTAGAAGGCAGAGGGAAGTAGATAAGATTATGGTGCAACTAGATGGCACGCCTGACAAGTCGAGACTGGGTGCTAATGCTATACTTGCCACAAGCCTCGCTATAGCAAAAGCCGCGGCTGATACAGCAAAGACCCCCCTCTTTCAGCACTTGGGAGGCATTAATGCTAGGACCCTGCCTATTCCCATGCTCAACATAATTAATGGTGGCGCTCATGCAGGGAACGAGCTTGCTGTACAAGAGTTCATGATTGTTCCAGTAGGGTTTGACACATTTTCTGATGCTATTAGAGCCGCTGTTGAGATATACAAAGAGCTCAAATCCATTTTGAAGAGCAAATACGGAGCTAGCGCTGTTAATGTAGGGGATGAAGGAGGGTACGCGCCGCCGATGAAGTATGTAAGAGAAGCTATAGAGGCACTAAGAACTGCCATAAAGAACTGTGGTTATGATGCTGAAAAGGAGGTTAGGATATCGCTTGACGCTGCCGCTTCACAATTCTATGACGAAGATAAGAAGGTGTATAAAGTGGATGGAGGTACCCTTACAGAGGATAAGCTCATAGAGTACTGGAAGAGTTTAGCTGAAGAATACAATATATTGAGTATTGAGGATCCATTCCATGAGGAGAGTTTTGATGCCTATGCACAGCTTCGCAGGGAATTGAAGAATAGCGTTATAGTAGTTGGCGATGATCTAACTGTGACTAATGTCTCAAGGCTTGCAACAGCACTAAAATATCATTCTGTATCTGGGGTTATAGTTAAACCAAATCAAGTGGGAACGCTTTCTGAAGCTCTGGATTTCATAAGCATGTCAAAGGCCAATGGAATTCATACGATAATAAGTCATAGAAGTGGTGAAAGCGAGGATAGCACAATAGCCCACATTGCTGTAGCTGTAAATGGACCATTTATAAAGACTGGTGCCCCTGCAAGGGGAGAGAGAACAGCTAAATATAACGAGCTCCTAAGAATAGAAAAGTACCTAGGCGGGGAAGCCACCTACGCCAGCAAGGTCCTGATAATTTAGCGTCAGAACTGGGTTCTTCATCACACAGCTATTTCAGCAGCGCCTCGGGCATCATCATGTAGTCTTAGTGAGCTATTATATGCTACTACAGCATTACACTTTTTACCTAGTGCTAGGAGCTAATATCTTTTACTTTTTGAAAGCTCAATGCATTTTATTCTTTAATTTAGCGAAACTTTAAGAGTTTAGTTACAACTTAATATTATCATGTATAATGCTAATCCCTTGGAAAAATTTCTGGGTTTTGCATATGGTGACAAACCTACCTGCTGAAGCCAAGGCTAAGTTCGCTAAGTACATGGAGGCTAAGACTCCTGAGGAAAAGCTGAGAGCTTTAGAGGAGTTCCTCTCTGCCGTTCCCAAACATAAAGGCACGGAAAACCTTGTCCGCTGGGCTAGGAAGAGGATGGCCGAGTTAAGGGAGGAGGCCGAGGAGAGGCAGAGAAGGAGGTCTGGCGGAGGGATAACATTCTTTGTAGAAAAAGAGGGGGCTGCCCAAGTAGTTCTTGTAGGGTATACAAAATCTGGAAAAAGTGCTTTGTTAAAGTACTTAACGGGTGCTAAGGTCGAGATCTCGGAGATCCCATATACGACAAAGTTTCCCGCTGTAGGTATGATGCCTTACAAGGACATCCAGTTTCAGCTTGTCGAAGCACCTTCCATAATACCTGAGGGTGAGGGTTGGAATACCAAGGTAGCTGGGCTAATAAAGAATAGCGACGGCGTAGTCATTGTTTTAGATGCAACAAGAGACGTTGAAGTGCAACTAAGTGGTGTGCTGAATTTCCTGGAAAGCCATGGAATTGTTTTAGAAAGACCCCGGGGCTATGTAGAGGTTGAGAGGAGCCATTCTGGGGGAATAAGGATAGTGAACTACGGAAAGTTGAAGTGCACAGAAGAGGATGTGGCTAGACTTCTGAATAGCTATAGAATATACAACGCTATTGTGAAAGTGTATGGCGAAGTTGATTTAGATGGTGTTGAGAGAGCGCTCTTTGAAAGGACTGTGTATAAGCCTGCTATGGTGCTAATAAACAAAGTGGACCTTGTTGATGGTGAGAGTGTTAAAAAGATACTCCCAGTAAAGTACAGCATGCCGTTGTTATTAGTTTCAGCCGTGAAGGGCTTTGATAAGACGCTTTTGGGAGGTGCGCTTTTCAGCATGTTAAATATTATAAGAATTTACACGAAACCCCCCGGGGGGGAGCCTTCTCCCAAACCCCTTATATTAAAAAGGGGTTCTACCGTTCTAGATGTTGCAAAAGCAATACACAAGGATTTTATAAGGAGATTTGCGTATGCAAAGGTTTGGGGAAGCTCAGTGAGATACCCAGGACAGAGGGTGGGTCTAGACCACGTTCTTGAAGATGGAGATGTTGTTGAAATAACGCTTAAGAAGTAGCGTTTCAGTATTTGCGCATAATAGCTTAAATATTTAGTCAAATTACCTTTATTACTGCTTTAGGTGCATTTTATGGGCATAGAGAAGCTGATCTTAGTAACTGCAAAACACCTACCCCAGCATAAATACTTCGAAAACATAGCTAAGCAATTATCTAAAGAGTTAAACGTACCATTAGATATAGTTGAAGAGGACTATGTGTTTGCAAATACTTATGGGGAAAAAGATGAGTTCGGAATGGCATGGTTGCCGCAACTATTCGCCCAAATAGACAGTGAGATAAAGCCTATTTTGACACGCTTGCCAATAAATGAAAAAACACTGGATGTTGATGTAGAGAAGGCTCGTGAAGTAGTGTTAAATGCATTAGGTGTGAAGACTTAACTTAAGCTAAGCTATTCTTCCTCAATCTCTTCTTTCTCTTCTTTTTCTGGTGTTGTAATGCTTTTAGCTAATTCCTCAACTTTTTCCGTACAGTACTCATCTATGTAGGGAGCGACAACAAAAATCTTTGAATCAAATATGCTATCATCAACCCACTCATTTTCAAAGCTAATTAGATATACAGGTATTTCAAAAGTTGCGTAATCCCCCTTCCTCCTAAGATTGTATTGCGAATAAAGCTCGTACTGCTCCTTACTAATGGGCAGTTTCACGTTTATCTCTTGCCTATGCTTCATTATAATTAGGTCAGATTTCTGTGGATCCCAAAGCCCCAAAGCCTTTACAACAACGTCTTTGAGTACTTTATTGAAGTCACCTTCAACGAGGCTCTTTTCCTTTATTTCACCTAGCTCTGCCCTCATAACTGCTACTTTCACGTAGTACCACACTCAGAGCATTCTGCGCTGAAACTGTTTGAAAACACACTTTAAAAATTATCTTCAGCTTTAAGGCAGAATTAGTGAAATGGCTATGAAAACTACCCCTAGCATAAACAGTACAAGGCCTAAGTACTTCACGTTCATTCTCCAAAACGCTTTGAACACCTTTATGAGGCCTACAGTTATATAGTATACAACCACTATTGCCACTAGTGCTATGCCTATCCATGCAAAGGCTTTTGCAACACCGCTACCACCACCGAGTATTGCTGAAAAATGGTTCAGGATTTCTGATAGTGCTTCTACACCCATTTCAATACTCCCAAAAACTTTTGTATCTAGCTCCACATAATAAAAGTAGTGCGGCTTTTTGCATAACTATGATGATGGTTAAAAGCGCTGAAGGCGTGATGAGGGCCCATAGCTGAGGAAAGAGCAGATAACTTCATGAGGTCGTGCCTACTTGTATAAAGGTTGAACCTGGTGAATGACTATAGATAACAATCTGCCTTACAGCTTGTTTAGAGCTCGCTACAGATTTATGTTTTACTAAATTCGCTAAGGCTCAGACTATTTTAGAGCCCCCAATGATGTCCTCCCATGAAATGTTTAGAGCTGTGAATAGCTGTTCTAGTGATGTTCTCATAGCCTCTAAGTATTTCTGAATGTCTATCTCTGTTATTTTAGCTAATTGCACTGGCTTTACACCCTCCCTTGTCTTCACTTTAATATAAGCCACCATATCGCCTGCCGCTATTTGCATACCATATTTCTGGAGCATTAGAGCTGCCTTAACGTGCTGTGGTGTACTTTTCTTATATTCTGATAAGGGCTTTGAGAGAGTCGTTTGAAATGCTATTTCATCTAGTGTAAGAAGCCTGTTCTTCAACAAGAGGTAGTATTTCTCAAGCTCATCTCTTATCTTATTTATAACCTTAAAGGCGTCTTCAGGTTCCTCTATTGTTGAAAGCTCTTTAAGTATGTATACAAAGAGCTTCTTTATAAACTCTGGTGTATTCCTCTTCTTGCCAACCATTCCCTTAACATCTATTTCGCCATTTGGTAAGACGCCTACATAGTTCTTTTTTAAAGCGGGGAATGCAACAAATTTATATGTTTTGTCGACCTCTAGTTCGAGACCAAATGTTTCCTCAACCCACTTCCTCAAATCGTTTAGTTTTACTTCATCAGGATTCCAAACAAATAGCGAATCAGTGTCTCCATATAAAACACGCAAACCTAGTGCCAGAGCTCTATCTCTAGTAGCTGTTATTACCCTTCTTCCAAGAGCTGTAACACTTTCCGCTACTGATGGAGCATAGAGAGAAAAACTCTCTGCTCCAAATACCCCATAAGCCGCATTGATAAATACCTTCATAGCTCTCTGAACAACGTCATACCAGCTTCTTGTAGCTTCATCAAGGCTTTTGTCTTTCGCCTTCTTCTTATATATCCTAACTCTAAAGTCCCTAAGTAGACCGACGATTGTTGATGTTATGCCAGGTCTATCAAGGCACACTTGGTGTATCACCCTATTCTGCTCATCTATAATGCTCTCTACGCTGTTGCATTTACCTGGTTCCGGGTCTATGGTCTCATAGCTAAGGTTCCATCTCTTCATTATTGACGGATATAGGGAGGCAAAGTCTAGGACAGCAACATTAAAGAATATGCCTTGCGGGGGCTCCATAACTATGGCACCAGCATATTTCTTCCCCTTTATTATAGCTTCAGTCACTTTCCTACTCTTTAAACTAAGTATGTCATCTCTTCTAGGTATGAGATACCCCTTCCTCCTGTGCTCCCAGTAAAACAAGTTCTTTATCCATACAGAGACCGTAGAGCGTGTTAAGTCCTCAAGACCGAGCTTGCTAATACGCATTAGTAGCAGTATGAGCTTCCACACTAGTTCATTTGAAAATAACGTAAGTTCTAGTGTTATTTGTGCATCTCTTAGATTATACCTAACGAGATCCTCCAAGCTTGTCTTACTTAGATCTGTATTGAGTTGCACCTTTCCAATGCCCAGTAGTGCCTGTGCAACTGCATCTAGGTTCGTTTCTTTATACTTAGATTCAAAGGCATATGTTTGTATGGCCTTATTGCTAAAGAACTTATACAAGTCTATATGTAGGGAATTTCTCAACTTCACCTCATACTCTACTTTATTACCCTTAATAACCTTCCTAATCTCTACACCCAGCAACTCCTTGTCTATACCTAACTTCAAAGCTCTAAAAGAGAGATACCTAAAGTCAAAGTTATCACCATTAAACGATATGACTATGGGATACTGCTGTACTACATGTAGGAAGTCTAGCAACATACTTCTCTCATTATCATATATCTCAATCTCAACATCCATTGGGATCTCCTGGCCAGATTTTAGGCCTTCTCTATATAGTACAAAGGCTTTCTTTAAACCATCATTTGACACAACAGCTATGGACATGATCGGATACTCAGCATTCTCAGGTGATGGCACCCTTCCCTCAAATGGCGTATAGACCTCTATATCAATAGCTATTCTCTTCGGTGAGAACCACCTAACTTCAAACAACTTGGCAAAGTGCAGAGCAGTATCTATGAACTCCCTGGTTTTTAGGTCCAAATTTCTAGCGATATCCTCCAATAACTTCTTTTCGTCCACACCAGTTTCTTCTATAAAGTTGAAACCTGATACAGTGTAGGGTATGCCGGGAATGAGCTTGTTATCATAAATGTAGTTAATGTGATACCTTATGTCAGCCTCCCATGCCTTGGCAACCTTATTCCTCAAGTACCTTACAGCAAGAGGATCCTTTGTAACAATCTTTGTGAAAGTCCTCTTAGCGTTGTAAAGCATGTCAAATTTTTCAACAAGTTCAACATGGTCAAAGGAGGGGTGCCCTGTTATCTTCTTTATCACAGTATTGCTTTGGTCACTAAATTTATCAACAGGTATATCAGTTAAGAAGTAGGGCTTATGCCCTGTTTTATCGTACAAAAAGAGGAGCTCATTGGACTTCAGGTCGTAGAATACCATCAAGGCTTTCTTAGCATTTCCATCGTAGTCTACCTGCAGTAAGTATGCTGTGTTAACACTATCTACAACATTCCTCTTTACGAGAAAATGCTTTGATACAGGCTCAAGATTCAAACTAATTGGAATAACAACTCTAACTGCAAACGAACTTAGTACTTTATGCTCTGGCATTACTTCGCCCTTAACCTCAGCCATCGCCTGTCCGAGTCTTTGCTCCATAGCTTCACTCTGCTGAGTCACTGCTACATTAGTGGATTCCTCTTTCTCTCTGCTAGCTTGCGCCAATGCTTCAGAAGATTTTGAGGCACTAGCATCAGTGACTTTCGTCGGAGCATCCCCTTGCTTAATAAATTCCAGTAATGATCTGTTCTTGCCACTTTTCTTCATCATCCTACCCTTTACCAGCTGATCACATAGTATTGATGCTATTTAAGAGCCTAAAATGCTGTGCAACCCACTTAAGATAGTGTCTCGTAATGAATTTATAAATATAGCTAGTCTAGAAAGAGATTTGCTCTCAATCAATCCCTAGCTACAGTAACAAATAAAGCTATGGCTTTGCACACGTTTATCTCCATGGAAACGCCCCTGTTGATAGCTCATACTCTATTTTCTTCTTATCGTACTCCTCACGCTTCATCACTGGTCTTGCTGGAGCACCTGCGACAACAGTGTAGGGTTCAACACTTTTTGTTATGACAGACCCCGCGGCTATCACAGCCCCTTTCCCTATTTTAATGCCTGCGACTATTGTACTATTTGCACCTATTACAACCTCGTCTTCCACTATCGTTTCTATAATTCTCTTACTTGGTGGATACCTGTCATTGGTGAACACCACTCTTGGCGCTATGAACACCCTAGAGCCTATTGACACCTTTGGTGGTATGTATACTGCTGACTGCACTATAGTGTCATCCCCTATGGTTATGTAACCATCTAGTATAGTGTATGAGCCTATCTTACACCCCTTACCTATGTTCACATTTTCTCTAATGAGCACATTGTGACCCATTTCACAGCTACTACCAATTGAAACCTCTTCATATATTATTGTACCACGTCTAATAATGCAGTTATCTCCAATCACACTCCCACTACTAAGTTCATCTAGCATCTGATAAGGCTCACTATCTTCTTCTCTGGCCTCAGCATTTCTTAGCCTCTCCATTAATTTCACAATCTTACTTCTCATAGGATAGCCTATTGTAACGTTGTCATCTATATATACTCCCACACCCACCTTTGTAAATCCATATATGCTGGTGTTGTTGCCAATAAAAGTACCTGCACCTAGCAAGGCCTTGGTGCTCACATACCGCCATGGTGTGCGCATGTTAGGTCACCAAATTGCATTGCCTAGCTAAGCTCTATTTACCCCAGTAATATAGATAATCTTACACAATTATAGTGAGTTGCGTTTATAAACCTGCCATAAACTAATCTAACTTGCCTTTAAAAGAATGGGTGTGTGAAGAATGACAATAGCTACGAAGAAGTACGTGTATCAGTTTGAAGAGGCTGATGAAAAGAATAAGAAGGTGTTTGGAGGTAAGGGTGTGAGTTTAATACAGATGTCAAAACTTGGATTGCCAGTGCCACCAGGATTTATAATAACTACAGATACTTGTGTTGATTTCTACGCTCCTAGAAAAGCTGAGGTGGACGAGCTAGAGGCTGAGTTATCAAAGAATCCACCACCAGAGGTAAGGGATAAATTAATTGAAAAAGTCTGGCAGATTATAGACTCATTACAGCTACCCCCAGGGCTCTGGGAGCAAGTAGTAGAGCATATGAGGATTTTGGAGAAGAAGACTGGCAAGAGTTTTGGTGACCCAGAAAACCCACTACTAGTTTCTGTGCGTAGTGGTGCCCCAATTTCGATGCCTGGAATGATGGATACGGTACTAAATCTCGGGCTAAATGATACAGTCGTTGTTGGGCTTGCAAAGCTTTCTGGCAACGAGTGGTTCGCCTACGACGCCTACAGAAGATTCGTAAACATGTTTGGAAAGATTGTGCTCAGCATTGATGAGAAGCTCTTCAACGCTGTTTTTGAGGAGCTCAATGAGAAGTTCAGGAAGGAGGCTGAAGAAAAGTTTGCTGATGAGCTCAAGCTTATTAGGGAAAAGATACCTATCTACGTACCTAGGCTAGATACGCAACCACCCAGAGACCTCGCGCCAAGACTTTGGCAAAGGTCTGTAGAGTATCTAAAAGAACTTGTCGAGAGATACAAAGAGGTCATTAGAAAGCATTGGGGTGAGTTTCCACAGGACCCCTGGAAGCAACTAGAGCTTGCAATTAAGGCTGTTTTCAGGTCCTGGATGAACCCAAGAGCTATATTCTACAGAATTATGAATAAGGTGACACCTGACATAGCTCACTGCACAGCTGTAAATGTAGTCACAATGGTCTTTGGCAACATGGGTTGGGATAGCGGGACTGGGGTAGTGTTTAGTAGGGATGTTGCGACAGGCGAGGATGTGCTATACGGAGAATTCCTGCCAAATGCCCAAGGAGAGGACGTTGTAGCAGGTATCAGAACTCCATACCCAGTGTCAGAGCTCAAGAGGTTATCACCAGAGCTCTACGACCAGCTCTATAAGGCATCTAAGCTTTTAGAGAGAGTAAATAAGGATGTGCAGGACATAGAGTTCACCGTGGAGAGAGGTAAGCTATACTTCTTGCAGTGTAGAGATGCTAAGATGACTCCGCTGGCAAGGGTTAAGACCGCTGTTGACATGGCTAAGGAGGGCATTCTAACAAGGGAGGAGGCTATACTAAAGGTTTCACCAGAGCACGTCATACAATTGCTGTATCCCAGGATAGATCCTAAGGCCAAGGCGACGCCTGTGGCCAAGGGGTTGCCAGCATCACCAGGAGCTGTAAGTGGTCAAGCAGTGTTCCATCCTGACGATGCTGTGAGGTGGGCTAAGGAGGGTAAGAAGGTTATACTAGTGAGAACTGAGACAAAGCCTGACGACGTTCACGGATTCTATGCAGCTGTAGGTATACTCACAAGCAGAGGTGGTATGACGAGCCATGCCGCTGTTGTAGCTAGAGCCATTGGTAAGACTGCTGTAGTAGGTGCTGAAGCTATTGAGGTACATGAGGAGGAGAAGTACTTCAGAGTGGGTAATCTAGTTGTTAGAGAGGGTGACTGGATTACAATTGATGGCAATAGCGGTAATGTTTACTTAGGTGTTGTACCAACAGTAGAGGCTGGCCTCATACCAGAGCTAGCGGAGCTGCTGGAATGGGCTGATAAGGTTAGGAAGCTTGGTGTAAGAGCAAATGCCGACGTACCTACAGACGCTGAGATTGCTTTGAAGTTTGGTGCAGAAGGCATAGGGCTACTAAGAATAGAGAGAATGTTTAGAAAGCCTGAGAGGCTAGAGCTGCTACGCAAGGTCATCTTAGCTGAGAACAGTGAGGAGAGGATCAAGTACCTTAAACCGCTAGCAGAAATGATTAAGGAGGACTTCAAAGAAGTGTTCAAGATAATGAACAATAAGCCTGTGATTGTGAGACTAATTGACCCACCACTCCATGAGTTCCTACCAAAACCAGAGGAGATTCTAAGGGAGATATATGAGTTAAAGATGAAGGGTGCTGACGAGAATGCTATTAGGGAGAAGGAGTGGCTATACAAGAGAGTATCAGTACTGCAAGAAGCTAATCCAATGCTTGGTCACAGAGGTGTGAGAGTTGGTGTGACATATCCTGAATTTTACTACTACCTATCAACAGCGATACTTGAAGCAGCTGCAGAGCTCAAGAAGGAGGGTTACAACCCAGTTGTTGAGATAATGATTCCGCAAGTGGCTGACGTGAACGAAATTAGGTATACAAAGCAAAAAGCCATACTACCAGCTTTAGAGGACGTGAAGAAGAAGTATGGTGTGGAGCTAGATGTTAAAATAGGTACAATGATTGAGACTGTGAGGGCGTGTCTAACCATGGATGAAATAGCAAAGGAGGTGGACTTCATAAGCTTTGGTACAAACGACTTAACTCAAGCGACTTTCAGCTTTAGCAGAGATGATGCCGAGAACAAGTTCCTGCCATTCTACTTACAAGAAAAGCTACTTCCGGCGAACCCATTTGAGACTATTGACATTAAGGGTGTTGGAAAGCTTGTTGAGACAGCTGTGAAAATGGCTAGAAGCAGTAATCCAAAGATTGAAATAGGAATTTGCGGAGAGCATGGCGGTGATCCAGCGTCAATAATGTTCCTACATAGAGCAGGTCTTGACTATGTTAGCGCATCACCATTTAGAGTACCTGTAGCAAGGCTTGCTGCTGCTCAAGCTGCTTTGAAACAGAAGTAGACTAATCCCTACTGCAATATTTTTGCTATAGCAATGGGCTCAACCCCAATGTAATACTAGTAAGCTTTTTTACTTTAGTTTTCGAATAATACTTCTGTATGCTTTAATGGTGAGGCTTTGTAGCTATGTCAAAGAATGAAGTAACGCTAAGAGTTGAATCTGCAAAGCAACGCGATGTTGGTAAGAAGATTGCTAGGATTCCGAGAAAGACATTTAAGGAGCTCGGAATTGAGGTTGGGGATTACATAGAGATTAGGAGTAATAAAGGTGTTACTGTCGCGCAAGCGTGGCCTGCGTACCCTGAGGACGAGGGCTACGAAATTATAAGAATAGATGGCTTTATGAGGGAGACTCTCGCTGTTAGCGTTGGAGACGTTGTAGCTGTGAGGAGAGCTTATGCTGTTCCAGCTCAGAGGGTAATTCTCGTTGCTGAGGAAACAGAGCTACTTGGAGCAGATTATGATCCGAGGTACAAGGAGTACTACACCAAAAACTTATCTCAGTATTTGAAGAGAGAGTTGCTACAAAAACCTCTTGTCAGAGGAGACATAGTCGTTCTTTCGTATTTTGGCTACTTTGGCAATCCAATTAGGCTAAGAGTTATTTCCACTACACCTGCTCAAATAGTTTATGTAACTGAGACTACAGAGATTGCTGTAAGGTTAGAGCCTGTAAGAGGTGCTCCAGCTGGTGTCCCGAGAGTTACGTGGGAAGACATAGGTGACCTGGAGGAAGTAAAGGAGAAGATTAGAGAAATTGTAGAGCTACCACTAAAGCACCCAGAGCTATTTGAAAGACTTGGCATAGAGCCTCCAAAGGGGATACTGCTCTACGGACCACCTGGTGTTGGAAAAACCTTATTAGCTAAAGCATTAGCTAATGAAACTGGCGCTTACTTCATAGCAATTAACGGACCTGAAATAATGTCTAAATATTATGGTGAGTCTGAGCAGAAACTTAGACAGATTTTTGAGGAGGCCAAGAAGAGCGCCCCCGCAATAATATTCATTGACGAGATTGATGCAATAGCACCAAAGAGGGAAGAAGTAGTTGGTGAAGTCGAGAAGAGAGTTGTAGCACAGCTCTTAGCTTTAATGGATGGTTTGGAGGAGAGGGGCAAGGTAATAGTCATAGGGGCTACAAACAGGCCTGACGCTCTTGACCCTGCTTTGAGAAGGCCTGGAAGATTTGATAGAGAAATTGAGGTACCGCCACCAGATAAAAGAGCAAGAAGAGAAATACTATCTGTTCACACTCGCAATGTGCCCCTAGCCGAAGACGTGGACTTGGATAAATTAGCTGAGATGACCTATGGCTATACTGGAGCGGATCTCGCTGCATTAGTAAAGGAGACCGCAATGAATGCTCTTAGAAGATTTCTAAAGGAACATGCAATAGACCTCGATAAGCCAATACCTTCAGAGCTTCTTCAGAAATTAAAGGTGACTATGGCTGATTTCTATAAGGCTATGAAAAACGTTGCTCCCTCATTAATGAGGGAGGTGCTCATAGAGGTGCCAGAGGTTCGCTGGGATGATATAGGAGGCTTAGACCTAGTTAAACAGCAATTGAGGGAGGCTGTGGAATGGCCCATAAAATATCCTCATATATTTGAGCATATGGGTATTAGGCCCCCAAAGGGGATACTGCTCTATGGACCACCTGGCTGTGGAAAAACCTTATTAGCTAAGGCTGCAGCAACAGAAAGCGGCGCTAATTTCATAGCAGTTAAGGGCCCTGAGATACTTAGTAAGTGGGTTGGAGAGTCAGAGAAAGCCATTAGAGAGATATTTAAGAGAGCGAGGAAAGCTGCTCCAGCAATAATTTTCTTTGACGAAGTTGATGCAATAGCACCTGTAAGAGGGCATGATGTTTCTGGTGTTACTGATAGAATAGTGAATCAAATGCTAACAGAGATGGATGGTATAGAGGCACTTAGAGGCGTTGTCGTTATAGGGGCTACAAACAGGCCTGACTTGCTAGACCCTGCACTACTTAGACCTGGAAGGTTTGATAGAGTAATATATGTGCCTCCACCTGATACTAAGGCTAGGTATGAGATCCTGAAGATCCACACAAGAAAGATACCCTTAGCAGAAGATGTGAACCTAGTAGAGCTAGCTAAGATTACAGAAGGGTATAGTGGTGCTGATCTAGAAGCACTTGTGAGAGAGGCAGTAATGCTGGCACTAAGAGAGGATATAAGACCTAGGCCCATAGAGGCTAAGTACTTTACTAAGGCTATGGAGTACGTTAAGCCGAGCTTAACTAAGGAGAGGCTTGAATCATATGAAAAAGTTCAAGAAGAACTTACGAGGAGAATGCTATACATGTAATCCATGTTTTTCCTAACTACAAATGCTGTATTTTATACTAGTAGTAGTGTAACATAGAATATTAAAACGTGTTGTAATAATACTTAACCAAGGTTAAGGTTTAAATTATGTTAAAGAGGGAAACCCTTTCCGCAATACTCAGATCTAAACAGTATCAGTTGCTCAAGAGGAGTTTCCTGAGGGAGCTGAGCAAAGCTGTGGTTGGGAAGTATAGGCTTCTTCTCATATTGGCAGGAGATGATAGTGAAAAGCAGGCTATAATACTTTCAGACATACTCATAAGCTTTTTGAAAAGGGTCGGGCAAGTAAGGAGCCCTGCCAAGGTGCTTTACGTATATCACGACGAGTTTAATGACGCTAAGACGAGGGTGAGAATTGTAAGGTCTATTGTAAGAAGGTACACCAAAAAGAAGAAAATTGCCACTGAAGTGGAGTTTGCTGTATATGAGACTTCAGATAGGTATCTTGGTACAACATACCAAGGGCTTGTCATGGATTTAGTAAATAGTTTGCGACCCCTGGATATAGGGAGGCTCGTAGGCGTTGTTGAGGGTGGGGGCATAGTTATTCTGCTAACACCAAAGTGGTCTGAGTGGCACAATAGAAAAAACCTCTTCCAAATGTCTTTAGCAGTGCCACAACATCCAGAGCCGAGAAATGTGTTTGTAAGGTGGTTTAAAGAAGTTACATTGAACAGCGATGGGGTCTTTATATATGATGTAGACTCTGACGAGATTGTCAAAATTGCCCTAGTAAAGCCCCAGGCTTTTGAAAGGAGGAGCATAGAATTCCCAAGTGAAACCGCGTTTCCTATTGAGCTATACCACCTCGCCTTGACTCAAGACCAGGTAGAGGCAATAAAGCTCATTGAGTCCCTTATAGAGCCTCCTCAAAAGCCTTACAAGAGGACTACGGTAATACTAATAGCTGATAGGGGAAGGGGTAAGTCGTGTGCAATTGGAATTGCTTTAGCGGGTCTCATAAAGAACCTGCTGAACTTCAAAAACAAGTTAAGAATCGCTATTACAGCTCCTTCGCTAAGCAGTGTACAGTCACTAATGCTACTAGCCACTAAAGCCCTTAATGTTATACAGCTAAAGTATAGCGAACTAAAGAAAGGTGAGATGATTTATGAGATTAGGGGTGATAGGTTCAGTATAGAGTATTGGGAGCCTGCTGTAGTCCCTAAGCTAGATGTCGATATAGCAGTAGTGGATGAGGCAGCCGGAATACCTGTTCCGTTGCTGCACAGGATCTGGTCAAGGTACAGAAGGGCGATATTTGCCACAACGATACATGGCTATGAGGGTGCGGGAAGAGGCTTCTCTGTAAGATTCTTAAAGAGGATAAAGGAGGATAAGACGACGAAGTTGATAATGTATGAAATGGCGGAGCCAATAAGGTACTCTAGTGGTGATCCTGTTGAAAAATGGCAATTCAGAGTACTATTACTTGATGCAGAGCCAGAGGAGCTTGTAGAGGAGGACTTGAAGCTTATTGAAGCAAAGGAGTTCGAGTACCTCAAATTAGATCCAGAAGAACTTTACAAATTAGAAAATGAGAATACGCTGAGGACTTTATTTGGGATATATGTACTTGCACACTACAGAAATGAGCCCGATGACCTCGCAATGATGGCTGATGCCCCACATCATAGCATAAGGGCCTTAGCTCTTAAAAACGGTAAGATAGTAGCTGCTGCACAGCTAGCTGAAGAGGGGCCTATATCACCAGAGTATTTACAGTCCTTGCTTAGAGGCGGTAAAATACCTGGCAACATAATACCTGATAGGCTATTAAAGCATGGTAGGCTCAGTGAGATAGGATCTGGTAAAGGGTGGAGAATAGTTAGGATAGCTGTGCACCCAAGTGCTCAGGGAAGGGGGATAGGCTCATATCTTCTACAGGAGCTAGTAAAGGAAGCTATTGAAAGAGGTTATGACTGGATTGGGAGTGGTTTTGGTGCTACAGAAGAGCTTCTGAGATTTTGGATAAAGAATGGCTTTATACCACTGCATATCTCACCTGACAGAAACCCCGTTAGTGCTGAGTACACAGTCCTAGTATTAAAACCATTAAATGATGTGTGGAGCAGAATCACCAACATACTATATAGAGAGTTTACAGAGAAACTCTTAGGAAGCCTTCATGACACCTACAGAGACTTAGAAGTAGATGTGGTATGGCTACTTCTAAAAGCCTACAACACCCAAGATGAATTCTGCTCAAAGCCTGCTCTTACTCCAATTCAGCTAGATAGACTGCTAAGTTATGTCGAGGGACATATGACATATGAATCATGCTGCGATGCGATAACGATTATGGTTAAGAATTACTGGAGAAGTAGCGGTAAATGCAAAATGCTGACCCCTATAGAAGAAAAGCTCACAATACTCAAGGCTTTGCAGGGCTTGCCTTGGGAAACATGCGGCAATATTCTTGGGAAGAGAAAGGCCGTGTTAATAGATTCTATGAGGGAGGTTATAGCTAAATTACTAGAGATCTACTTTAATATCGATAGGAAAAGCGTTAATGAATTCATAGGGCACGTAACCATGGACTCTTATAAGCATTGCAAAACTGTAGAGGATGAAGAACAGGGGTGAGCGCGAATGGCTATGTTATCCTGGTCAGAGCTTGTAGCTGAAGTACTGAGAAAAAGCGAAGATGTTTACATGTACTGCTCTACATGCTCAACTGCTACTCAATGCACAGAGTCTTTAGAGACTATAGCACCCATCGAGATAAGAATCTTGAATAGCTGCTGTGCATGCCTCATTCAAATGCTTATAGAGAATTTTGCTGATGTGCCTATACTTTTTATTCAAAACATCAGTGGTGAAGATGAGGTTGTATATCTATTAGACGATGTTCTCCTAGATGTTTCAGAAAGTGGCGCTGTCATTGTACCTAAAGACAGAGTTGGAGAGTACTTAGAAAGCTTGAGAGAATTTGATGAAGAAAAGTCTGAGAGAGTAAAGCAGTTTGTAGAGAGCTCATTGAAATAAGTACGCATAGGTAAAGGCACGCAACTCCTTTTTACTGAGGCTATACTTGCTTCAATACTGCATCGACATGAGCGTCCTGTAACTTTGCAACACTATAGAAACCCATCGATACAGGTCCTGGATTCACTACAATTGTGCTCCCTACTTTATCTACACACCTAGATTCATGCACGTGGCCAGAGAACACTGCAAGAGGTTTATAGTACTCAATTACTCTTCTAATTGCCTTTGAACCGATATGCTCACCATTGTAGGCCTTGTCACACATTGTATTATGTGGTGGGACGTGAGTTACAAGCACAAACCTATTACTACTATTCTTTAAATGCTCCTCTACAGCTTTAGCGAGCCTTTCTTCAATTACTTCTTCTGCATATTCAAGCAAGGTATTGAACGGTGTTATGTTAGAGCCTCCAAAGCCCAAGAAATGGTAACCTTGATAGTCAATAGCTTTTTCATGTAGGTTCACAAATATCTTTTCTTGCACTTCAAACTCTGCGTAGTGCTTTAGAATATCAATGTTTCCTGGCACAGCCATAATCCTTTTTACACCATACCTTTTTGCTAGATCTGCTAATAACTTGAGCAAGTGTATTGTTTCACTAGGACGCCTATAATGTGCAATATCGCCGCAGTAGATAATGAGGTCTGTTTTCTCCTCTTTCCTTAGTATGCTTTTTACGTATTCTAGTCTTCCATGCGCATCGCTTATCACAAGAACATTAATCGAATAGCTCACCATTGCCACCCTGTCTCAATGCATTTCTTAGCATATCTAAGCCGTTTTCATTCTCAGCCCTGTATAAAGCTTTTCTAAGAGCTTCTAATGGACGTGGCTCTAGCCCCATGAACTCTGCCGCTGTTTTTATGTGCGTGGTTTGAGGCAACTTCAACTCCTTAATGAAATTTATGTAGCTTAGATCCCTGAATACGTGGTGATCTAAGATAATTACTTGGAGAAACCCTACATTTTTAGCTATAAACGTATTGAGAAATTCCACAGACCTCTTCAAGTCTTCTTCTGAAAATGAGTAGCCCATTAAATAAGTTGGGGGTCCATCCACTATGGCTAACTCTGGCCTGCAAAAATCTTTAAGCTTTAAATGCTCTTCAGAGGGCCCGCCTTCTATATCTGATGTAAATAGAACGGCAATGTCATTCTCTATACATACGCTTACAACATAACCTAGCTTACTATCTCTCCCATGAGGCAGAGGTGAGCTAAATGATATGGTTGTAGAACCCAGTGTAAGGTTTCTACCATCAATAACGCTAATGCTTTTAGCGAACTCCTTTATAGTATTATAGTATCTATATGCCCGCATTTTTTGCGAAAAATTTGTGTAGCTACTAAAATCCTTAATTAGAAATGCCTTCCCCTTAAAAATGTGTGGATCTATAAACCTCCCCGGATCGTGATGGTCATAATGATAGTGCGTTATTACAACGTATTCAGAGTCCCTGACAAAATCCTCTATTTTATCAAATACCTTCAAAAGCCACTTAATCTCTAGCGCATGTGGGGGAAGACCGTATCTTCTTGGCGCTAACGCAGCTGACGGATCTATGAATATAGTTGTATCATTTGTTTGAATAAACGTTGCCTGGGACCTCACACCTATGCTTTCAAAGCCTACTAGGTGCACTTCCATGGCTATGCACTTTGTTCGGCTATAAACATTGTTAGAGCGTTAGCTATCTCTTTTCCATGACATGTTATAGCTGTTTGAACATGTACTACCCTCCCTCCTTTACCAATTACACAGGATCTCAGCTCTAAATCTCCTAGCACATCTGGTTGCGAAATGAAGTTTATAGTATGTGAAATTGCTACTAAAAACTCGTCGCTAAATATTTGCATGCGTGCAATGCTCTCTGCTGCAATAATTGATAGTAGGGCTAGTATAGAGCCGTGTATATTACCATACTGGTCTAGAAAGTCATGTGAAAAATCGTAAACAAGTTCGACACAGTTATTTACTCTATCCTCTCTAAATTCCTTAACCTTTAAGCTTTCTTTAAAGATCGCTGGAACACCTTCAGACAAGGCTTGGCTTTCGGCCACTAACTTCGCCCCTGTTAGAGCTTTTGTGAAATCATTTAATATACTTATCTAGTGCAGGGGCTTGTCTAAGACTGGTGGCCGAAAATATTTTCTTAAGCTCTACAAACCTCATGTTCTCTTTCATGATATGTGCAAACGCTTCTTCTGTTATTGATGGGGCAACGAGAACTCCAATGGTAGTGAATCCCTTTTCTCGATAGAACTCTACATATCTCTTCAGCTGTAGTACAGCTGCAATACCTGCCTTCTCATTTTTAACCTCCACCACAATCAACGTTCCATCCTCTTTCTTAAGCAGAACATCTACCTTACCATATGGAGTTGAAATGTCAGTGCCAATTACTCTAGCCCCTTTCTCTAAGGCGTCTACGTTTAAGGTTATTGCCTTGACTACATCAGCTTCTCTACCTATTACAACAAGTTGTGTTGTTGCTAGTTTGCATGCCCAGATGAAGTACAGCTTACTGAATTCTACTAGCAATTCCTCAATAGGTTGTAACCTACGTGAATTGATAAATAGGTTATCATTTTTGCACTCATATCGTATTAATGATTTGGGTGGTTGCCAATTTAGCGGCTCTACCTTATGTGACTCATGTATGAGTAAACTTCCATCAGGTTTAGCAATAAGTACCCTTAAGCCCTCTGGTGCGTAAGAAGAGGCTCTACCCACATACTCTATACTCATATCGCCTGCCACAATTATTACATACTTACCCTTTAGCTCATTTAATCTTGCTACAATATCTGAGCAACTGCTATTTACATCTACCTTTATGCACCCATTTAGTTGCATTAGCAATACCTCTGCTGAATAAATTCCTTTACTATTTGAGCAAGTTCGGGAAGTGTTCTACTAGTTTTTATAGTTAGTGAAGCGGCCTCCTTGTGCCCACCATATATCACATTGAGCTCTTCTCTATACTCGCTTGTAAAAGCCTTGCAGAATTCCAGCGCCTTTCCGTCCATAGATCTAACAGTTACAACAAACTTCTTCTCCTCTTCTCTAATTAGCAGTATTGGTATTTTGTACTTCTTTATGTACTCTGTTGATGCTATGCCAAAAAGCCCTGCGTAAATTACTGATTCAGCTGCATTGAATACCGCTATACCCCAGTTGCACACTTTCTCTATTCTTTCTTCAATTCTCTTTAAAAGTGTTTGCAAAAGCCACTTAGCCTTAGAGTACTTCTCATTAAACTCCTTCGAGTTCCAAAAATCAATACCCTTAACAATAGCCTCTACAGAGCCTCTAATTAAAGCTTCATTACTAGGCTCAACAGCTAATACCAACTTTATTTTATCTGCAATATCCCTTACGTGCTCATCATTTGCATACCCACCTTCACAAACATTTGCAACTTTCACTAAAGCCTGCTCATATTCATTTAAATTGCGAATTAAATTTGAGGCTAAGACCTCTGGAGTTGACTGAACCTGGTTCCAGAAAATCTTTATCTTCGGCTCAAGCTCTTTCAGCATACTGATAATAGGTGCTGAAGAGGAGTGATGATCCACTATAACAATGCTCAGATTCTTTACAGCTGAAAGCTTTTTCAGCATTTCAACTGTGTTCAATGATATTGCTAAGTCCAGCAGCACTATAACCTCTACCCCTTCTTTCAAGGATTTCACAACCTTATCCAAATCCTCGTAAAGTCTCCACGGATGAGAGTACTTCAGCGAAATCTTATCTGGGAAGTAATCAAGCAAGAAATGCCTTATGTACAAGCCTGCTGATATAACACCATCACAGTCTCCATGGTATAGTATAATGGATCTTGCCGTCATTACAATACCTACCTACTTTCAATTCCTAAGCACTATACATCTAAGGCTAGTATTTCTCTTACAACCTAATCTTAGTTAAAGCAGATTTATAAGTAGTTCTCAGCTTAAAGGTAAATTGTTTGTATAAAAGATATAGACTTAGTTAAGCTCTGTATTATTTGAGGTAACAGAACTTTCAGTGACGCTCAATGGCGCTCGCGGGGGGTGCAACTGTAAACCCAGTTGTACAGGCATTATCTGTTCTCAAAAAACAGAGGTACCATATAATAGGCTCTCATAGTGCTGTAAAGAAGTGCTACTGGGTTCACAAGGCCCTTGTAGAGAGGATGTTTTGCTATAAAGCTAAGTTCTATGGCATAGAGTCTCACCGGTGCATACAATTCTCACCTTCTGTTCTTTGGTGTTGGAATTACTGCCTTCATTGCTGGCGCTACAGGTCTCGAGATCAGTGGAGTGATATTTGGTTTCATTTTCCTGAGAATGTTGACGACCCCAGGTTCTTAGTAGAAATGGCGGTAAGAGAGCATAGGAGAACAGTGAGTGGCTACAAGAAGTACCCCGATGTAGATAAGAAGATGTACGAAGAGGCGTTAAACCCTAAGCATGTGGCTATAAGTCTTACTGGTGAGCCAACGCTGTACCCGCGCTTAGGTGAGCTCATAAAGGAGTTCCACAACAAGGGTCTCACAACTTTTCTTGTTACGAGAGGCATTAAGCCAGAGGTTTTAGCAAATTTAGATGAAGAGCCTACACAGTTATACGTATCTCTAGAGGCCTACGATTTAGGTAGCTACACTAAGTTCAATAACCCTATATCAGGTAATCTATGGAAAAAAACCTTGGAAACCTTAGAAATCCTGCCCAGCTTCTCTGCTCCAACAGTTGTGAGGATAACTCTTGTTAAAAGCTTTAACATGAATGAAGAGGCTGTTGACACGTGGGCAAGGCTTTTAAAAGTAGCTCAGCCAACTTTCATAGAGGTCAAAGCGTATATGCACATAGGAGCCTCAATAACTAGGCTCTCTAGAAGCGATATGCCTAGCCACACAGAGGTGAGAAGAATTGCTGAGGAACTTGCAAAGAGACTTGGATACAATATTGTATCAGAAAGCGTGCCAAGTAGAGTTACCTTACTATCAACATTAGACAGGCCAGTTATAAGATATGGCGACCCCCCAGTAGCATGGCACGACGTTGATGTGGGTGACGAAGACTCTGGCGAGTATGGGAGTGCTAATGAAGCACCGTAGGTTTTATACCAACTCCCCATAAATATAATATGAGGCGCAAAGCAGGGTCCAGATGCTGAGCCGCCATGTTACCAGAGCTTGTCTGGATAGACAGAAATGGTGCAATACAATTTCTTGCAAAGCTCTGTGTAGATGGGCATGCTAATGGGTGCCTTACAAGAATTGTAACACACATTCATAGCGATCACACTCTACATCTAAGTAGAAGCAACACGTATTGCAGGCACGTCCTGGGGACCCCCATTACACTGGATTTACTAGATGTGTTGGGGCACCCTATACCTAAGAATAAGAGAGTTCCCTTAGAATATGGTAGAGCAACGTCTTTAGATAATTATGTGATAAAATTTGAATACGCAGACCACATTCCAGGATCTGCTCAAGTTGCTGTAGAATACGATGGGGTGGTGCTGGCTTATACTAGTGACTTTAGGAATCCTGGTACAAAAACAAAGATTATTGAGCAGCCCCATGTCCTAGTTATTGACGCTACCTATGGCAATCCAAGGCATGTGAGAGAAAGTGAAGATGTAATATGGGGTAAATTCGTTGAGCTTTTGAAAAAGTTGTTGATTCAGGGTTCTGTAGCTCTCTATGCATATTATGGTAAAGCTCAGGACGCTATGGTCAAGCTAAGGGATTGGGGTATTGATGCCCCATTCCTCCTCACATCATCGCAGTGGAGAATATATAAAGTCCTTGAGAGGTATGGATATAGAGTTGAAGACGCCTTCCTCTTAGGATCGAGAGATGCTGAGGAGATAAAGAGGTCTAAGTGGTATTTAGAGGTGCATCACGCATCAGGCATTTCATCGTACAGCAGTGATGCAGATTCGCATATCATCTTAACTGGGAGGTTCTTAAAATCAATTATAAGAGTGAACTCTAGCAATATTTGGGTTGTTGGAATAAGTGGTCATGCTGACTTTAATGAGCTGGTGTACTACGTAGATCTTTCAAGACCTGATCTTCTCGTTGTAGATGGTTATAGAAGTGGACATGCAAATGCATTTGCATCTTATGTTAGAGAGCATCTCGGAGTAGAGTCTGTAGTGCTTCCAAATACAATAGGGTGACTCGTAACTATTTTGCCTTGAGCTTATTTAAATTTATAAGAGTGGCTCACAAAAATACAAGTCAATACTGAGTTTGGGTGTTGCAATATGGAGTACATCTATGCAGTACTCCTACTCCATACAGCAAAGAAAGACATTTCGGAAGACAGCCTAAGAAGAGTTTTAGAGGCTGCTGGGGTAGCAGTAGACGATGTAAGGCTAAAAGCCTTAGTTGCAGCTGTCAAGGAAATCAACATTGATGACGTTTTGAAGTCCTCATTTGCTATGCCTGTTGCACCAGTAAGTGCACCTATAACCACAGCTACAACTGCTCAGCAGCAAGCTACTCAAAAAGCTGAGGAGAAGAAAGAGGAAGAGGAGGAGAAGAAGGAAGGGGTATCAGAAGAGCAGCTAGCTGAAGGGCTCGCAGCTCTCTTTGGCTAGCTGACGAGGTATTACCTAAGGGTAGTATTAGGTAGAAAACTGTTTTTGAATTCACAATAATATGTGCTTACCCACTATAAGCATTGCGAGAAGTGAAAGCGTGGTATGTCAAGACCTATTGACGAATCTATTTATGCTGTAAAGATGTTTAGTGAAAGAGGGTATAAGAGAGCTAAGTGCAGGTATTGCGGAGCTCACTTTTGGAGCGCCATAAGTAGGGAGAATTGCGGAGATGCACCTTGCACAGACTACACGTTTTTCGCCATTTCTACTAGAAAGTCGCTTAGCTACAGAGAGGTTAGAAACCTATTTCTTGATTTCTTTAGAAAAAGAGGACATGAAGTAGTAGAGCCAAGACCTGTTGTAGCTAGGTGGAGAGAAGACCTTTACCTCACCATAGCTAGCATTGTCGTTTTCCAACCCCACGTTACCTCAGGTATTGCTGAGCCTCCTGCAAACCCTCTAGTAATAGCACAGCCATGCATAAGGCTTGAAGATATAGACGCTGTCGGATTTACACTAGGTAGGCATCTTACTAACTTCATTATGGGGGGGCACCACGCATTTAACTACCCTGATAAATACATTTACTGGGTTAATGAAACTGTAGAGTTTGCAAAAGAGTTTTTTGTAGAAGAGCTTGGAATACCAGAGGAAGAGCTTGTATTCAAGGAATCGTGGTGGGAGGGGGGAGGCAATGCTGGACCATCATTTGAAGTAGCAGTAGGAGGGCTTGAGCTAGCAACCCTAGTCTTCATGATGTACAAAGTTGAAGGAGCGAACTACGTAGAGCTACCACTAAAAATAGTTGATACAGGCTACGGCATAGAGAGGATAGCGTGGTTTACCCAAAAGACACCAACAGCGTTCCACGCTGTTTATGGCGATCTTGTGAGAGAGTTTCACAAGATGCTAGGTGTTTCTGAGCCTGAAAAAGATGTTCTCTACACACTAGTTAAAAAAGCAGGTAGACATGATCTAGCTGATTCAGATAGTTTCAACAAGGCTGTAGATCTTGTAGCAATTGAGCTAAACACAAGTAGCGTAGAGCTAAAAGAGTGGCTAAAGAGGGTGTTCGATGTTTATGCTGTGCTAGACCACACAAAGAGTCTCACGCTTATGCTAGCTGATGGTATAGTTCCTTCAAATAGTGGTGAAGGATACTTAGCCAGACTTGTTATAAGAAGGACTTTAAGGAGGTTGAGTAGACTAGGGGCTGATGTGAGATTAGCAGAGCTCATAGCTAAGCAGGTAAGCTTCTGGAGCGATATGTATCCAAATATGTTGAAGCGTAGAGACATAATTTTGGAGATTATTGACTTAGAGGAGGAAAAGTTTAAAGAAGTGCTTTCTAAGGTATCAACAATTGCTACGAGGTACTCAAAGAAGGCCCCCTCAGTTGAGGAGCTGATACAGCTTTACGACTCCCATGGAATTCCACCTGATGTACTCTCACAAGAGCTTGAGAGGAAACATGGTATTAAGTTTGATGTGCCACACAACTTCTACTCCTTAGTGGCATCTCGCCACAGCAGACCAAGAATTTTAAAAGAGCTGGGGGAAGAGGTCGCACTGCCAAAGGATGTTGCAGAGTGGGCCAGTAGGTTACCTGAAACTAGGAGGCTGTTCCACGAAGATCCATATACGAGAGTATTTAGAGCTAGGGTACTAGGTGTGTATGAAAATTATGTTGTTCTAGATGCAACAGCGTTCTACCCTGAAGGTGGGGGTCAGCTTGGTGATAGAGGGTACCTCAAGACAAGTGAAATGAGTTATAGAGTCGTTGATACAAAGAAAGTTGGTAATGTCGTTGTACATGTTGTTGAAAGTGTCACAGGGTTAAAGAGTGGTGTGGAGGTTGTGGGTGAAATAGATTGGGGCTTTAGGTATAGAAGAATGAGACATCACACAGCTACCCACATTTTGCTTGGAGCACTTAGGCGAGTGCTAGGAGAGCATGTGTGGCAGGCTGGTGCAGAGAAGACAGAGCACAAGGCTAGGCTTGATGTGACTCACTATAAGATGCCCTCGAGGGAGGAAATTGAGAGGATAGAGGCATTAGCGAATAGCATAATTGATGCGGGGCTAGATGTTAGGGTTACTTATATGCATAGAAATGAGGCAGAAAAGATGTACGGATTCACGCTGTACCAGGGTGGGGTACCCATGACCCCAATAATACGAGTTGTAGAAATACCACAATGGGATGCCGAGGCATGTTTTGGTACACACGTGAGAAACACTAGGGAGGTTGGTGTACTGAAGATTATTAGTGTAGATAAGATTGCTGATGGCGTTATAAGATTTGAATTTACTGCAGGGACAGCTACTATAGACTACGTTAAGCAACTTGAAAGTAGGTTAGCGAGAATTGCACATGCTCTTGGATCGAGCTTTGAGGAAGTTGATAGAAGGGTTGAGGGAGTATCTAGGGAGCTTGAAAATATGAAAAACATTCTTAAGAGCTATAGAGAACTCTATCAAAGCCTGCTAATGGAGCAAATATCAAAATATGCAGAAGATTTAGGAAAAGCAAAGCTTTACATACTAAAAACTGATGTACAAGATGAAGATGCGCTAAAAAGTGTTGTACTGAAAGCCGTAAACACGATGCCAAGGCTAGTGCTCATAATCTTGCATCCAAAAGAGCAAAAAACATACTTTGAAATATCACTAGGTTCAGAAGCACAACAACACCTAGATGCAAGAGATCTAGCAAAGGAGTTATCAAAACACATGAAGATAAAGGCTGGTGGAAAGAAAGACCATGTAACAGGTGTAATAGAGAGAACAGAAATAGACCTTGAAAATACTGTTAGAAACGCTATCAAAGAACTGATGGAATCTAAAAGCAAACAAAAATAAAAACTCTGCACAACAAATCACTTGTTAAGGCCACCACATAGATAAAGGGCCCGTAGCTCAGCCAGGACAGAGCGCCGGCCTTCTAAGCCGGTGGTCCGGGGTTCAAATCCCCGCGGGCCCGCCACACAATTGCAACCCTTTCCACTCCTCTGATAGGTTTCTAAGACCACGTTTCATGTGGCAAGTCGGTTTCGTGAAACGTTTTAATCCTCTGAAAACCTGATAATATTTCCCGGTGCCCTCTGTGCTGTGGTTTGTTGTAGTTTCTTTTCTTGGTGAGCCGAAGATATCTGAAGCTAGGTACGAGGACCTGCTGAGCGAGGCTGACGAGCACTATCCAAGGTACCTAGACCTCCTACTCAGCCACGGCCTCACTTAATTAGGTATCTCTCCCAGTTCTGGTAGAGCTCTACGAACCTATCGCTTAGCGAGAACAGGAGGGCTAGCTGCGGGTCTGGTTTATTGGAACTGTGGTAGCGAGGGATCCGATTGACCCCTCGGCTAGGAGTACATAGAATAGCGACGCCGAGGCTATACTACGCGCATTGATGTAGACGGGTTTTGTATAGTCCTTTGTTAGAGTCTTCACTCTTTCCTTTATCTTCTCGTATGTCCCTTCCTAACCTTCTTTGTAGGACAGCATATGCGATAGTTGCACCTACTAAACCTGATACAACAAGGACAAGTAGCCACCTAGGACTGCAGTAAGCCAGGGAAAGTGCTCGAGCCGTTTCACCACCCGCTTTTTCACATATCCAGTCACAGCCTGGCACACATCCAAAATTACTATAGCTAGGGGACACTTAAATTTTTAGGCAATTAACCACAGTAATTATCAGAGCTATTTAAAGGTTAAAATAATATCGGGAAAAAGAATTGGAAAAACATTTTGGGGAATCAGGGTAGTAGAAGCCTGGATCAAGAACTTCATCAATATATTAGGGTTTACTTAGCGGGCGTACATATGTTACGTCAAGTAAGCATAAAGGATAACCAAGTATTACTATCTAAGGAGATCAAATTTATGGAAAACACCCACGCAGACTAGAGAGACACGTTCTTTAGTACTGTCCTAGATGTTTTGATGCCCTCACACAAACACTTAGATAACTGTCTTAATTCAATATAATACCTAATATCAAACACCAAGGTCAAAGCCCCAGAACTCTCAATATCTTCCAAGCATTTTCAACTAAAATTCCCACACGAAACAAGCATAGTCTTATGGTTTTGAGAACCTTATCCTGAGTTCTGGAGAGGTAGAACTCTCTGGAACCGCAGGCGGGGAGATAGGGGCTAGGTAGGTGGGATGAACCCGTGCGTGGTCGCCAAAGTAACGAAGGTACCCAAACATCACGCATGGGCGACCACCCAGTAGAGGTGCTCAGGGTGCTTAAGAGTAAAGGAATGCGCATGCTGGTAGGCATCGGGGAGCTGGAGTTCGAGAAGAGGGACATTGGCTGGGGCTTGAAGCCAGTTCAGAGCAGAACGTTAAGCACTGCTTCGCCGTGATAGCCTCGAAACGCAATTCACAACTTACAAGGGCGTAAGTAACTTACGGGGGTGTGAGCTGTGCTGTTCAATAGGAAGCCCGAGACTAAGAGATAGCTCTTTATACGTGGTAGCCGCGTGCATAGGTTGTATGAGGGTTGTATGGTGCGCGCCTTTCAGAGTACTCGCTAGGCCTCGTAGGATGGCTCCCTCGGGGAGGACAAGGGAGGCTCTGAGCTTCTTGTGTTTGCTTGCAGACTATGTAATGCTCTGCTTGGCGAGCTACCTATCTCGTGGCATGGAGGAGCCGCACTCCCGCTCTATCCCTGTTAATGCATAAATCGTGCTCGCACACAGGGGGTTTAAACGAATACTGGGTCTCTTTGGATGCCTGCAGGGGTGACATAGTGCATAGTCTGTTAAGACAATGTGCTTGTAGTCGTAAGGCGAAAGCACGTGGGTCGAAGGATGTGGTAGCTCAATGTAGTTTTTAACGCTATACCTCAGAACAATTTTCAAACCTATTCCAATCCTACTCGTGCTCCTCAGTGTCCTTCTTGACTACTCTATAACTTCTACTCTCGCCCCATGGGATTCAAAGTACCTCTTTAGATACTCAAATCCAAACCTCGTTAGTTTATCTTTGAATTCTACTACCACGTCGGCTTGATGCTTCTTAACAATGTCGAGTGGCTTCAGTAACCCCTTCCTATTAGTCTTTAGCCCTGCTAGCAATATCCGTAATCACGTTAACGACTCTATATCCTTTAGATGAACGGTGCTCTGTGAGATACTGCACCTGCCTCTTTGAATCACTCTTCTGATTTGAAGAGCTAACGCGTGCATAGACTACTGCTCTAACATCCCTACTAATTGGTAGACCCTCAGCTATTCTCCTAACCTCACTCTCAGGAATCCTAAACTTGTCGCCAGCAGTCCTAATTGCCCTGATCCTCCCCTCTCTAACCCGCTGAGAGGGAGTAGAGTAGCTACCCTAGTTAACAGCTTTAGTAAAAATCCAGTATCCGCTATTCTGCTGCTTAGAGAAGCCATTAATGAGCACTTTCTAGAGCATACTCTAGCTTTCTGAACATTTCCATGGAGGCAACTATTATTAATGCTGAGATAACTACCGATAAGGTGTACCCCTTAAACGCAGGTATATCTGTGTAATCTGTGTAGCTAATTATGAATATAGGGGACATAAAGTAGAAGAGTAGTGAGAGAACTGCATCGATTTTACCATGGGCCTGTATAGCTCCATTCAACACTATAGGTGCTGAAATCGGTATAAGCATGTATATTGTTATAAAGTACAGTAAAGCAGCTTTCTGGCTTTTCAATAGTATTGCTGGGGCGAGGAGCGAAGTGTACACTATAAATTTAGTTATTAGAGGAACTATCAATTGATGCTCACCTGTAGCATATGCTATCAAGCACGTAATCGACACCAACGGGATCCATGACAGAACAAATGAGACTAGCTTTCCAAGAAACACACTTCTCCAGTCTTTAAACACATTGACTTCAAAGATTATTATAATAGGGCTTCTAGCTAAGTGAAGCCCTGTTGAGAGTACGTAGAGTGGGAAAAGAGTGAGTTCAAATATCGTGTAAACCATAGTATACTTCATAGCATCCCTATAAGTTTCTAGTACGTTGTAGAATCCTAGAGTTGTTATGACGAGTAGAATAGTCACTGCTGGGTGAAACAAACCACTCTTCATATACCACTTTATAACATTTTTAATTTTTCTCATTTTAGCTCTCAACCAAAACAGCCCTTACACCCGCCCTTCTAAAACCGCTTATAGCACCTTCTTTCAGAACCCTGATGAGAATTTCTTCATCGCACCCTCTTACAATGATTGATAACCCCATGTCAACTACTTTACTACAACCGTAATTAGTGAGGATAGCTATTACTTTTTCTCTATTTTCAATAGGGTATAACTCGAAAACATTAGAGGAAAGTAGGGCATCTTTAGAGCCTGACCATGCCACCATACCCCCATTTAAAATGACTATATAGTCCGCGAGTGCCTCTGCCTCTTCAATGGTGTGAGTCGTGAAGATAACGCCTTTCTTACTCCTAATAACCTCTACCAAGGCCTTTACTCTGTTGAAATCTAGATGGGCTAATGGTTCATCAAAAATCGCTATTCCATCCCAACAAGCGAGAGAAACCCAAATTCCAACTAGCTGTGCTTGTCCAGATGAAAGGTCTGATAACGCAGTGTTGTAAAACTCTTCTAGCCCCAGCTTATAGGCGAGCTCTTCTCCCTCATTGCCACAAGCTCTCTCCTCACAGACGATCTGGACAATATCTTTGACCTTTATACTCAGGTTGAATCTGGGTTTTTCAAACATAAATGAGATCAAGTTGGTCGCTTTCTCCCGCTCAACATATGGCTCAATACCATTTACATAGGCCCTGCCTGTTGACGGGTACCTTAGACCTGCGAGTATGGTCAATAGAGTAGTTTTGCCACTCCCATTGGGCCCTAGAACAGCGATCACGCTCCCTTCGATTTCAAGCGATATGTTTTTAAGGGCCCACAGCCCTCCAAAGCGCTTACCTAGGTTAACAGCTTTGATTTTAATCATCAACTACGCCTCACCCTAAGTATTATGAGGATTACGGCCATAGCTACTAGTGCATATGATAGTGGGGCTAGATTGTTAAAGTTATCCCAGAAGGCTCGGACCCACGCTTGGTCGCTAGGCACTATACTTATATAGTTGAGTTGAATCACCTCTTCATCTGTATAATCCAGCTCACTGGCTATTTTCCTATCCGCCTCTACGAGACTATGTAGCACGGGGCACGCGTGTCCAAGGTCGTTTAGAAGGGCTTGTGAGATAACTGGCTGTTCAACCCATATCTGATATGCGAGGTAGTGTTCATTGACGTGTACAAACAAGGCGGCGGACTCTGCAATATTAGAGTTGTTAGATGCAGTGCTCACTACTACACCTCTATATACCCAGGCAAATCCAAGGTATTTTTCAGGGTAGCCTGGACTAAAGAGTCCCCGCCCAAAGTACGAGCCAGTCTCCTCAAAAATCAAGTACTTTACGTCGCTCACTATAGACACGTTTCCCGTGGCTTTAGGCATAACCAATCTCACTAGAGAGCTGTTTTGATAGCTCAAAGCCACGCTTGTATTGCACAATACGTTTACTCTATCGGCAAAGAAGGAAAAGCCACCTCTTCTAAGAGGACTAATACTAATCCCGTGAGAATCTTCGAGTTTATACAGTGTGACGTTTGCAATATACTCCTCTGAGCCAACATAGATAAAGTCCAATCTAACTATGTACATTGAGGTAGTATTGTGAGATAAATACGGTAAGATTCGAGTGTAGTAGGTAAAGCTAGAGCCTGGCACTAAATCATGAGGGCTCGAAACATAAGTAGTAAAGTAGAACCCCAATATCGGGTACGATGCCAGCAAAAGCGCCAAAACAATGAAGATTATTGAAAAGAATAAATAAGGGTCCATTTTAATCTTCAAACTTCTCTACCCCGATGTTTGTGGTATAAGCTGTATAATTATTGGAATCCACTGATTTAGTGCATTTCCAAATGTACCTTCACCATCTATGCGAACCCAGTAACTCACGTAGAGATAATTTCTGGTAGAGGTAGTCTTGATCTCGATTTCATTATAACCTGTGTATTTTGCATTCCAGCTACCCATTTGCCAAGAAGCTCTGTCGTATAGTCGATATAAAGTCATTTGAGTAATGGTATCTACTATTTTGGCATCGCAGGTGAAACACCACCACACTTTACCTGCCCAATTACGCGCTTCGCTGTAGTCAAGTACAAATTGATTTGCTATATCATCGTATGCGAATTTTATCATTGAGTACACCCATGTAAGTTTCCATCCAAATGGGTTGTAACCCTCAGCACCAACTTGGACATAATGATTGGAGAGGGGTTTAAAACTTTTCATCATCACTTAGTCATGCGTGTTTCTTCGTCTATCACATCAATGGGCGGGCTTATAGTGCTTCTCGCAATCCGAACTACTAGCTAGGAGGCTCTCCGAGGCACTCCCATCAAGGATTAGAGAGGCCGCAAGAGACCCCAAGCGGGAGGGGTCAAGAACATGAAATAGCTGGTCGAAAGGTACAAGGAACACGTAGAGAGAATTAGAGAACAACCGCGAGAGGGGGGAGAAAGAACAGTTGTAGTAAGCAGTAATTAACTGGATTATAAATCTGTAAGGAAAACCACCTGGGGCTCAGCATAACCGAGCAGGAAGCCGCCAGCATAGTGGACCAATGCTACAGCATGGGCTACTGCGGGCTAGAACTAGCAAGTCAAGTAATCACCGCCCTCGAAGATAAGATAAAACACAGGTGCAACAGTGCATACACTACTATTCTCGAGATCTAGAAGATAAAATACTTTTTACTCGTTTTCCCACATCTAGTTTAGCTATGTTTGCAACCAAGAGCCCCTTGTAACTGTTTCGGGTTTCATGTAGGTTTATGTGAGTTTATGCGAAGTGTTTTACTCTCCTGCTATGATTACTACGTGTACTTTTTTGCTGTGTAGTGGTTTGATTTGGTTTTGGTGTTTTGTTAGTGGGTAGGGGGCTACTGCCCCACCTCAGAACTTTGTAACAGAGCGCTTGGCATATATGAACCTTGACTTGGACATGTTATCAAACACTTATCACTGATATAAAGTCTTATAAGGGCTTGAAAACGCAATGCATATTGGTGAGCTATCCCTTGAAGGGTAGACGGCCCGTAGTTGTCGAGACTCTGAGGGTGAGGGCTGAGCCCCGAGGATCGCTATGAGCTTCTCCTAGTATCCCTGAGTATGTTCCTAGCTCTCCTCCCATGCTTCCTAATCGCTTCTCTTACTCCTTTAGCTTCCTCTAAGCCTCCTTGCTGACTGCAACTGTTTTCACAGTATTTTACCCGTGCTTTGCTTATCAAATACCACGAGCTCTCTATACTCTCTCGGTTCCATTTCTCTACACCATCTCCTTTTATATTCAAAATAGAGGGGCGAGGGCTCCTCTCCTTTGTTATCAAGTCTACCTCGAACAAGCCGAATTTCTGTCTAAATTCATACGCCCACTCGTAGCTATCGCTTAGAGACAAGTGCATATGACTATCGACCCTTGGGCCTTCTTTTACTGCTCTAGTAGTAATTAGCGTATATATGGCTCACAACATGCCTAGCTCTACTGACGTCTCTCGGGTCGGATGTTACTGTTTTCAGTAATGCGGATTTCACTCGTGTATCTAGAAGCTACTCTCTGTGCTTCTACAAGGTCCTCTGGATAATTAGCGAGTTCTATGAGAATCGCTTTTGAGGTCCAATCTATCCTCTTAATTTTCACTCCGTCGCTACGTGTAACGAGGGCCTGGTTTCCTCCAACCTCCTCGGTTACGTAGTTAGGGTATAGGATGAACCTCTCCATCTCTCCAAGCTACGCATTATAGATCGTCCCATCCGACTCAATAACATCTAGTGGGGGATAAAGAATGGCCTCGTGCTCGGGCTTATTCCTCATGTCAGCAATAACAACATCCCCCTACATTCTTACCCAGCACAGGGAAGACCTATACCTCAATTCTTCGTTTTTATCGATATAAGGCATCATTTTATATGAGGCGTATTTAGATAGGTCCTAGCTCACGGTGAACCCCCGTTAACAATTACTACATGTAAATTATGTAAATAAAAACGCTATCGCGGTCCAATACCTCATCATAGAGGAACTAGTTCGGCTAGGTAAGCTCACCTAAGTACTTGTTGTCTTTCTTGTAGCGGTACCTCCCGTGTGGGATGGGAATTAGTTTCGCTGGCCTCCTTCACTTAAGCACTCGTATTATAAAGCTGAGGGGGGGGTGGTGGTATAAGTGAATTGTACTAATGCTCAGCTGTTGACTTTGCTGACTAGGCTGAAGAGGGGCTGGAGAAGTGCGAGGACAAGGAGTGTTGCCTTGGAGTAGTCAACACATACATGCTCTTAGCCGAGGAGAAGGTGATTGAGGAGATAACTAGGGAGCTTTACTGAGATTTAGAAGAACCCTCAAAGCCCTTGATTTTTCAATCTCTTTAAACGCCGCGTACAAGATCTCGGCCACAGCCCTGCCCTTCTCCGTCAACTCTATTTTATCATCTACTACTCTGATCAATCCGAGCTGTATGCCTTTTAGCGTATTGAAATATATTGTCGATGAACCGAGACCAGCACGGATCATATCTACCTTCCTGTTAAGCCCTAGGTAAAGTAGTGTGAGTAGCCTTGCAAGGCCTGTATAATACTCGCTCTGTGCTACTAGGTAAACGTCCTTATTGTATCCCATTTCATCACGCCCGTCCAAATTCATTTAGTGAAATAGAAATTGTAGACTTAATAATAGCGAAATCAAAACTGAAACCATTTTAGAAACTATTTTAGAAAAGACTTTAAGCCCTTTTCCCTTCTTAGAAAATTGGTGTAAAATATGGCTATGGCTAGGTTGTTACACTGTATTGCGAGCAAGGTCTAGAGGTCGTTCAGCTCTAGCGGGAGGTATATTAGGTACCTCTCATGACTTGAATTATTTGTCATTTTCGTGATACTCTTTGGTCCAAGCGGGATGAGGCCCTTAGATATGAGTTCAACCATGCTCTTACCCACAATGCTACCTGTGATTTAGGGAAAGGAGTATTTAAAGCAAGCACCCAACTAGTAGTTCACGCTTAATTACCTATGAAATACTAGGGGATTTCAAAATGGAATTAGAGTTTACGCGTACACATTATTGATCGTGAACTGATCCCCGCTCCGCAGAGCTGGTGGTCCAGGGTTCAAATCCATGCGGGCTCGCCACACAGTTGAAGAGTGGGGGTGCATTTCAATTTCTTTTCAACAAATTGGTTTGATATTACATTATAATGGATGCTAGTCATGCAGGATAGCTCTTTTCACTCTATTCAATAAGTTGATATGCATACCGCTTAGGGTTTCCCTATGTCAAGAGAAGAGTGTGTTTGGTGCCTTAACTACTCTCTACGGCTAGCACACTAAGCTATTACTGTTCAATATTATAATGTCAGATGTGTTCCGTTAAGTGAGTGGAAAATGAACTTCAATGTTATGTCAATACAATGCTTAATTTACTTTCTGACGCTAGTGCGTCTAGTAGCTCTCTCGCATTCATCTCTGGGTACCTATACCTTGGTATTTTTGGCAATTCTTCTGCATAACCTAACTCCTTTGCCACATTAAGTATATAGATCTTACTTTTTTCGTCTGCTAGCTTTGAGTGGTATATTGCTGATAAACTTGCAATCAGCATTTCAGCTATGTGTTCATCTCCTTTTTCTGCATGTATATGTGGGCTTAGTGATTCTACCTGGTATATCTCTATGTTTTCTGGTAGTGCTGGGCAGTAACCATTGTCTAGGTCTATATAGCATTTTTCTAATATGCTTACAAGTTCCTGTGTTTCTATGGAGAACCCGCTTCCCCACTCCACCATTTTTACTAAGTCCATGCTCATAGCATGTTCACCACTATTACTAGTCTTAATTATGTCTGTTTCTCTTTTTCTTTTGAATGAAAGCACCTTATTTAGCACCGTATTTATTGCTGTTGAAACTCTTCCAAACCTTCTTAAGAAGAACTCCTCTGTAGTCCACCCCTTGTGAGCCCACATGATTCTAATCATTTTGTATTTAGACTCACTAAAGCTAAGCATTGTATAGTATATTAGTGCATATTCAAGAACTGTGCTTGGTATATGGTTATCAGCGTCAACAAAAGCTATGTTCTCAGCCCTAAGAGCGTCAGCAATTAGAGCCCCTATCAGCATGCCCTCACCCTTCCCATTCCTTACAAGCCCATCTTCATCGAGCATCTCTGGCAAGCTCTCCCTAAGCTTTTCAGCTATAATAGGGTCCCTTTGATGCACTACAACTATTGTCTTACCCGACATCTTGTAAATTGACTTAGCTATATCCAGCTCTACCTTATACCTATTAAACGGTCTTAAGCTAGAGTTGGAAACAACGACAATCGGAGAGTGGTGTGGAATGGCCTTTAAAACACCTTCAAAAGTTACTGGCTCTTCGTTTTTTATAGGTACGATAAAAACTGTCTTCTGAGCCACATCCTCGAGATCTTTAAGCCTAGGTAAAGATACGACACCAGGCTTTTCAAATCCGTATGCAAACAAAGAATATATCTTCACAAGTTCGTATACTTTAACAGCGCCAAAAACCTCAAATTTTGCTGGATAGCCAGTAAACATAATATGACAACCTACTAAAAAACTTATTATCAAGATACATTAATAAACTTGCTTGACTAATGGTGCAACGTATTGCTAGGTCAAGACCTTCATTTATATCTCTTAAAAGCAGTTGAAATTCTTCTAGGTATTGCAATAATCATTGCTTTAAGCGCTACTGGCTGGCTTATTGGACAAGCAATTAAAAAGCTCGTAATTAAAGCTCTAAGCAAGACGCCATTTGATGAATGGTTTAGAAGATTTAGCGTAGGAAGGGCTGTGAAAACACTAGGCTACACAGCAGAAGAGTTTCTTGGAGTGCTAGCAGCGTGGATCATACACATAATCTCAATGATTTTAGGAATATACACCGCTGCTTACATATTTAATTGGCAACAAATAAAGGAGCTTAGCTACCTAGCATTAACGGTATATGCAGTAGGTTTTCTAAAGATATTTATCATAGCAGTAATAGGGTTCATACTTGTTGATATATTCATAGGCTACATCTACAGAAGTACAGAGCTTCGAGGAGAAATACAGATGTTGCGACCACTAGCAGAGTACCTAAGAATAGTGCTCTACATTGCTATAATGATTTTTGCTATAGAGCAAGGCGGATTAGGGCTAGGAGTTCTACCACAATTACTAATACCAATAATATGGGGTGTAACAGTAATGATAATACTCTTCATGATCTACTTAATAATACAAAGCACAAGGACTCAAAGCCCTCAGCATGAATTATAAATAGACATCCATTAACACTATTCTTATATCGCATTCTTAAAAATTGGCTTTAGAGGTTGTTGACCATAAACTTAGCAATGAGCGTAACTAGAGTGAAATCTCTAGGTATAGAAGTCCTGCTTTAATGTATTCATGTAGCTTCTATAGCAATTGCCTTACCTTCTTCTTTACATTAGTTTCTGAGAGACCCATCTGCATTAAGTCACATGCATTTATAGCTACACTAAAAACCGTATTCTTTGATCTCCTGTTATGCACTAGCTGCTCCACGTGCTTACTATTAGGCCCTCTGACCTCCTCCCCCGCCCTGAAGAGCGAGGCTTTCAAGTGTAAACTTTAGATAACCTTAAGATAGTGGTAAGATGTGCGAACCTGCGTATATGACTGTTAAGAGCCTTGAATACCATTCTAAGTTTGCTGGTAATAGGCTTAAAAACAATGCCTTTATTACTTTATACAGAGTGCAGTATGGAATGAAGCTTGTATCTCTATATACATGTGGCTATCTAGGTAAAAGTGTTGAAGATTTCTTAAAAGGTGTTTTCAGAGGGTGTGTAAAGTGCAATTTATAGACTGTAAAGTGTTCCATGCTTTATGGTTAACAGACATAGACAACACCCTCCTACCTATCAGCATTAAGAGGGACCTCGTGCATATTGAATTATTGGGGAATTTCCTTAGAGACCTTAGCTACTACTGCATACTTGTTGTACCCGTGACATTTAAGACTCTTAGTGAAATTGAGTATATATCAAATTTAATGGGATACGAGTTTCCTATAGTAATAGTTGAGGGAGGGTGTGCTATTATCTTCAACCACAGTTTCTCAGGTCAAGGCAGCGCGATGATAGAGCTTTGTAGAGGTAGGCAAACTATTGTCAAGGTTCTCGAAGCTTTTGATAATCCCTGTAAAGAAAGTGTCCTCATGCTTACAAAACAAGGCGCTGAGTTTGCGAGTAAAATACTTGGCATTCCAAGGGAGGAAGCGGTCTACGCATTAAAGAGGAGGTATACAGAGCTAGTTTACTCCGAAGAACCAAAATGCATTAATGTACTCACGAAGTTTGTAGAAAGGGTGGGGCTCAAGGTCGTGCAATCGAGAAAAGTAGCGCATTTAACTGAAGCACTTAAAGAAGATGCTGTTAAGGAGCTTCTAAAAATGCTATTACATAGAATTGCGGGTCCTATTATAGCTAGCGGCGATAGCATTTTTGATAGAGGATTTCTTGAGCTAGCTGACACTCCCATAATTGTCTCTAAAAATGCATACGAATGGTTTAAGAGGTACCCCTATATAAGCATATGGGGTGACATCCCATACGACTTACTGAACTGTGTGTCAAGAATTCTTCTACTAAAGCCATGGCAAGCCAATGTAAAGTTTTAGAGTTAGGGAGAGACCCATAAATACAACGAAGTTTGATTAGCAAAATCGATAGCAAACAACACGCTAGAATAATTATTTTAGAGTTAAACAAAGGCTCACAACAGTTCACAGTTAGGCAACTTAATCTCAACCTCGTTGAAGTGTTTTTCAAATCTCTAAACTATGCACATTACCGCTACGCTAATATCATTACATAGCGGAATTTTAGATACCTACACGTAGATTTATTAATATTTGACAATAAGCTGTATTCATATGCATTATAAGGTGAAACACGCATTATTGATCCTGTAAGTGTACTATTTTTCGTTTTGTTTTTGTATGTTGTTATTCATCCACAACTTCAATTAAGAGCATTGATGAACGCTAGACTAAGGCTCATCAGATAGATTGAAAGGAAGCATGATTGGAGGGTTATTACACTGATCCACAGGCAAGAGAGGATGAGGTTCCTCGGCCCTCCTGTGTACAGGTATATTGATATTGAGGACTCTGAAGCTGTGATTAGAGCTATTAGGAGTACTCCACCTAACCAGCCTATAGCTCTAGTTCTTCACACGCCAAGTGGGTTAGCGTTAGCTGCTTCACAAATAGCTATTGCGCTTAAAAGACATAGGAAAATAGTGATAGTACCTCACTATGCAATGAGTTGTGGAACATTAGTAGCGCTCGTAGCAGATGAAATTATAATGGATCCTGACGCAGTACCTGGGCCTCTCGACCCTCAGATACCTGTTGGTAATGTTGCGTACCCAGCCCCAAGCCTTATTGAAATAGCTAAGCTAAAGAGTAGTAATGCCCGAGACGAGTTCTTAATGTTAGCTAACGTAGCTGAAAAGGCTATTGCTGAAATGCAAGACGTAATAATTAAATTGCTAGAGGATAAGCCGGGCACTGAAAAAGCTATGGAGATAGCCAGGGTTCTAACCAAAGTCAAGTACGCACACAACTACCCCATAACTGTATGAGAAGCAAAAAAGCTTAGACTAAACGTAAATACAAACAACCCTCCAGAGGTCTACACACTAATGGGGTTACATCCTCAAGCCATTCAGCAGAGACCTAGCGCAGAGTACTTACCTAGACCACCAACACCATTTAACCAAAGAGAAACAGAGAAAAAATAGAGCCACAGCCATTTTCAACCACCATTAACCTAATTTCGTGGAAAGTTTATAGCACTTAATACACTAATAACATACTTTCTCACCCAAGGAGAACACACTATGAGAGAAATATGCGGCGGCCGGGATTTGAACCCGGGATCTCCGGCTTGGCAGGCCGGCGTCCTAGACCAGGCTAGACGACCGCCGCATACAGGCTAGTTTTTGATTTTTGTGCTCTGGTTAAAAGTGTTTTGCTTTTAGAGCCAGTCTTTTGTAACAATTGTTTTCGGTGGTACATCTCTATATACTGTGACTCCTGGGTATATCACTGAGTGAGAGCCTATCTTGACGCCGGGCATGATTAAAACGTTTACCCCTGTTTTTACGTAACCTCCTATGATTGCTCCGAGTTTCTTTCTCCCACTATCCACTTTTTTGCCCTCGATGTAGGCTTTTACAGTAGCTTCGTCAAATCTTAGGTTTGCTAGCAATGTGCCTGCACCTAGGTTCACATCCTCAGCTACCACACTATCGCCTATGTATGTAAGGTGTGCGGCATGGGTGTTCTCCATCACTATGCTCTCCTTGACCTCTACTGAGAAGCCTATGTGCGCTTTATGCATTATTGTTGTATAGGGTCTTATATAGGCGTTGGGGCCTATCACCGCTTCACGACCTATGAATGCCGGGCCTTCGATATACGTACACCCCTTCACCACAGCCCCTTCATCTATGTGCACAGCACCCTTTACAACAGCATGTGCGTCCACCTCCCCTAACATCACCTTTTGACTTAGTCTCTCTAAAGCCATTTTATTAGCCTTTAGCAAGTCCCACGGATAGCCTATGTCCTGCCAATTCTCAGAGCCTACCACCACGTACTTAAAGCCCTCGCCCCTGCTATTAGCAATTTCAATAAGATCTGTTAATTCGTATTCCCCTCTCACGGAAGGCTTAATTTCGTTAAGGAGCTTGAGGGTGCTATCCCTAATCGCATATATGCCTGCATTTGCAAGCCCCTTACCCCCTTCAGAAGGCTTTTCAACTACCTTCAGGACATTGCTTTCAGAAGTCACAAGCTTTCCATACTTGGAGACGTCGGGAACCTCAACTGCTGTGAGAACATTGAGCCTCTTTTCAATTGCCGGCTTTAGCACCTTAGCAACAGCCTCAGAATCTATATATAGATCCCCGTAAACCACAACAGCGTAGTCCAGAGCCTTTTCAATAGCCACTTTAACAGCGTGAGCTGTACCCAACTCCTTTTCCTGAGTAACAAAGTGGATATTAAGTGAAAGCTCCTCTGCAAGTCTCTTAACACTATCCTCAATAACCTCCCTCATATACGATACAACAACAAATACCTCACCCACATTCAATAAGTTTAACAATTTCAGCGCGTAGTAAATAACAGGTTTGCTTGCAACTGGCATCAGCACCTTTGGCCTTGTCTCTGTTAATGGCTTCAACCTTTTACCAATTCCTGCCGCTAAGACAATTCCTATCATCATTTACACCAGAAGGCATTATGAATACCCAGGAATTTAAAATTGCCTAGCAATTGAAGAAGTAGTTCCAAAGCGTCTCATCGAAATTTGTTGAAGAAGCTACATTAAAGTGATGTCCCATAGGGGGCCTCTAGCACGCCAGGCTTTGGAATTATGACAGCCTTCTTCACCCCCTCTGGTGTTGGCACAGCTAAGAGCTTTGACTTCGCGAACTCCACCTTTCTCAAAGGATATATCTTCTTAGCCTCATTGAATAGCACTTGGTTATAGTCTCCAAACACCATCCCCACTACGAACTCCCCCAAGGTTTTCTCCGAGGCTATTTTCGTTGCGAGATCCATTAGCGTCTTCCTAATTGCATGCCTTTGACTAGTGTTACAGCGGTACGTAGTCCACGCCATTACCATGACTCTAAATGAGTAGCCGTCTTTTGTTGTCACATTAAATATTGCTGCTACCTTGCTACTCTTCCTCCTAGTCAAGCTTCTTATATAATCTCTTGCAAGCTCGTGGCCTTTGAAAATTGTGTAGGCGTTTTCTCCTTCAACTTTCCATATCTGGAAGCGGAGGTTTACATGAACTTGCGTGACGTCCCCTGTGAGGTCGTATAAGGTTACTGTAACTCTTCTACCAAGTAGCTTCCAAGGCTCGTCAGCAGGCGTTGTTGCTATTGCTACTGAGCCAAAGTAATCTGGTGTGACCACGCTGTACCACTTCTTAAGCCTCCACCTCTCCCTCCCTGTAAGTCTAAATTTCTGCACTGACGACAACGACACTAACACCCGTTGCCTAGGCTACTTGGTAGTTCTGTTAGGTGCTGAAACTTAAAAGCTTTTTGAAGACCTTACCTCAGCTGATTCACGTCAGTAATGATTATTAAAGCCACTGGAACTAGGCTATATAGTGATCTAGATGACTAAAAGAGCTCTGACCATAGCTGGTAGCGATTCTGGTGGCGGTGCAGGTATTCAAGCTGATTTAAAGACGTTCGCCGCTTTAGGAGTACATGGAATGAGTGTAATAACCTCAATTACAGCACAAAACACGTATGAAGTTAGGGCTGTTTTTGATCTCCCACTAAACATTATTGAGGCTCAGTTTAGAGCTGTTGTAGAAGACATAGGTGTAGATGCGTCTAAAACAGGGATGCTGAGCAATAGCGACATAGTTAAGCTTGTTGCAAACTTAGTCAAAAACTATGGGCTTCCAGTAGTTGTGGACCCCGTCATGATTGCTAAAAGTGGTGCTTCACTTCTTAAGGAGGAGGCTGTAGAAGCCCTAATGAGATATTTGATACCAGTAGCAACAGTGGTAACTCCAAATAGGTTTGAAGCTGAGAGGCTTACAGGACTTAGCATAAACAGCCTTAGTGATGCAAAGAAAGCCGCTAAGTACATTGTCGAAGAGCTTGGCGCGCAAGCTGTTGTTCTAAAGGGCGGCCATATCGAAGGCGATGAGTCTGTAGACATTCTTTACTACAGTGGCACTTTCAAGGAGTTCAGAGCTAAGAGGATACATACTAAGAATACCCATGGAACAGGGTGCTCCTTTTCAGCTGCAATAACAGCTGAACTGGCTAAGGGAAAGCCAATAGATGAGGCTGTGAAAATAGCAAAGATGTTTGTAACTGCAGCAATAGAGCATGGACTTCAGCTTGGAAGAGGCTGCGGCCCAGTAAATCCCATTGCGTGGCTTGCTGTACCAGCTGAGAAGCTCTTTGTCCTTGAGAACCTGCAGAGAGCCGTGGAAATTCTTGAAGAAAGTGGCCATCTGGTTGCAACGCTAGTACCTGAGGTCGGTATGAACATAGTCATGGCTCTACCAAAACCCTATGCTAAAGGCTTAGATAGCGTCGCTGGTGTAATGGGTAGAATAGTTAGGGTGGGCGATAAGGTGAAGGCGGTGGGGCCCATAGCTTTTGGAGCTTCGAGGCACATGGCTAGGGCTGTGCTAAAGGCCATGGAATTCGACGAGAGGTTTAGGGCTGTAGCTAACATAAGATTTGATGAAGAGCTCATAGAGATTGCTAAGGGTCTTGGTTACTCTGTGTCTTTTTATGACAGGTCCCAGGAACCTGTTGAGATAAAGAGTGCAGAGGGTGCCACAATACCCTGGGGGGTTGAGCAAGCAGTGACTAGGGTTAAGAGAGTCCCAGACGTAATTTATCATAGAGGTGATTGGGGGAAGGAGCCTATGATAAATGTTTTTGGGTTTACAGCAGTTGATGTAGCTGAGAAGATTTTGAAGCTGGCAAAAGCCTATAAAGAGGGAAAAGCGTAAGTAGATATCTTGTGCTGGGCGATAAAATTGATGGAGGTCTACAGAGAGGAGTGGATGGGCGATTTTCTAGTACTGGAGTATAAACCCATAGAGTTGCAAAAGCCTAGCTATGCCATAATTTCTTTACCAGATACAGGCCTTGTGGGTGTTATTAGTGCTTGGCACATAACAAAAACACTGCAGCTCTCTGAAGTTGGTGGCCTCGATTCATACACATACCTACCACCTATTGTCGTTGTAAGCAACAAGCTTTTGAGAACACCTATAAGGGTGTTTTCCGGTGGCAATATCCTCATAATATATAGTGAATTTATACCTGCTCAACAGGGTCTGCTACAGCTTTCAAAGATTCTCGTGAATTACATGGAGAGAAAAGGAGTGGACTACGTGCTTTTGCCCTCAGGAATGCCAATACAGAATAGGTTTGAAGTTGAAAACCTTAAGACATACTACATAGCTACAACACCTAAAGCTCTAGAGCTGCTTAAAAACATGGATATAGAGCCCTTTGAAAATGGCTTTCTCGCAGGACCTTATGCACTCCTACTAAAGGAGTTTACTAGGGCGAGGCTCAATGCAATTCTGCTCCTCACAGAGTCTTTCCTAGAGTTTCCAGACCCAGAGGCTTCTGCTAAAAACATTGACGTAATATCTAGGATCATAGGGAGGCATATAGATGTCAAGGAGCTTCTTGAGCAGGCTGAACTCATTAGATTAAGGGCTAGGGATGCTATGAAGAATACTCTAAGAGGTTTAGCCCAGATGAGAAAGGATGTGGAGTACGCAGTCCCCCTACACACCTAGGTGTTGGGAATATGGATGAAGAGTTTGAAAGGTTGTTTAAGAGAATTATGGAAATTGAGAGGAATCTTAGAGAGTACATTGAAGACGAATTCAGAAAGGCCATTAGGTCGTTCAGAGAGGACATAATGTATATAGAGGGAATGCTTGCACCTATGTGGCATTACGAAGGCTATTTAAGACCTCTGTACAGTATTGTAGATAGGGGTTCTTACTATGAGATAAACATAGACCTGGCTAAAGCTGATGAACAAAGCATTGATATAAGGTTCAGCAACAATTTGATGTATGTAAGGGCTAGGCTAAAAGAGGATGTTGGATTTAGTGGGCTTAGCGGTAGGGGTGGTAAAGCAAGATTTCATGAGTATAGGGAGGTTGTAGAGCTTCCAATTAAGATAGACCCACAGAAGGTGAAAGTTATAACTAAACGTGGCTTTGTAAAGATACTGATATACAAGTAGCTTCACCAGGTCCCCACATTGAGGGCTGTCCTAGCCGTTCATGGTGGTGCTGGTAAGTGGGTAACTGATGGAGAAACCCATAGAAATGTTAGAAGAGCTTTAGAAGATGCTTTGCTAGAGGGGTTTAAAGCATATCATTCGGGCTCTAGCCTAGACATGGTAGTCGCTGCCATAGAGGTCTTAGAAGATTCGGGGGTATTTAACGCAGGTGTAGGTAGCACTGTAGACGCTTCTGGCTCTATATCAATGGACGCCGGCCTCGCGCATAGGGGTAGAGCTGGGGCGGTGACCTGTGTTAGGTACCCAAAGAACCCAATTAAGTTAGCTAGGTTCATACTGGAGAAGACTGACCATGTAATTGTCGCTGGCGTAGCAGCTGATGTACTAGCTAGGAAAATAGGTTTAGAGCCTCATCCAGGGCCTTCGCAAAGGGTTTTAGAGCTCTACAACAACTTTATTGTAAGGCTGAAAAGAGGAGAAAGCGTGGAGAGCCCTTTTAAAAGAAGCCTAGAGACATGGCTGAGTATGGGAGATACTGTTGGAGCTGTAGCAATAGATAGAAGTGGTACCTTAGCTGCTGGTGCAAGCACAGGTGGCGTATTTTTGAAAATGCCTGGCAGAGTTGGGGACTCACCTATTTTAGGAGCTGGGTTCTATGCCAATGAATGCGGTGCTGCAGTTGCAACAGGTATTGGTGAATACATACTACTTACTCATGCAACTCTGAAAATAGTTGAAGCAATGTGTAGTGATATCGCTCCAGAGAAAGCTGTCGAAAAAATCCTTAGTATAATAACTAGTCGTTTTGGATCTAATACAGCGGGTTTTATAGCACTAGATAGACTAGGTAGAGTTGCAGGTCTGTACAATACCCGTGCAATGCCGTGGGGCTACATAAGTGATGAGGGCACCATAAGAGTTCTTGGAATATAGCTGACAAGTTATAGCCTAGGCGTGAGGTTAAGTAGGGTTACTTACAAATGAGTGTGTAGCATATATACTCAGTAACATAAAGCGATATTATAGCAAAGGCTGTATAGGCAAGGGACTTGCAGTTGAGCAAAAGCAGTAAGCCCAACATAGTTTTTTATATCAGTGATTGGATAGATGAAGATGACTTTGAACTATTTCTGCAGTTTGCCAGGTACTTGGGTAAGGAACGTAATAGAGCAAAATTTGCTATAGATTTAAACAAGCTTCTTCAAGCCCTTAAAGAAAAGAGAGTCACGCCCTCAGATGTCTTAGACCTTTTAATGGGATACGACGCAGAGTTTGAGAGTGGTTCTCTTGACGACGTTAAGAGACTTATGGAGAACCACATACCAACTGTCGTCATCGAGAAGGATATTGGCAGTCTGTACCTCAAGCCCAACTTTTATTTAGGTGACTTGGTGAAGGATTTGAGAGAGAAGCAAGTGATAGTATATGATAGGGATAAGAAGGCGTTTAAATTAGCTAAGCCTATGTACTTATTTTACGTTATAGATGTGCTAAAGAAGAGGGGTGTAGAGGTAGTTGATGCAAGTGGTATTAAGAGAGAAAACCCCCTCCCTATAAAACCTTTGTTTAAGGGCGTACTACGAGATTATCAGCAGGAGGCTTTGAATGCATGGAAAAAGAACAGCTATAGGGGCATCATAGCCCTCCCAACGGGGACTGGGAAGACCATCATAGCTATAGCGGCGCTAGCTGAACTGAGTGTAAGAACACTTATTGTAACCTTCACTAAGGAGCAGATGTTTCAGTGGGCAGATAAAATAGTTGAATTTACAGACACCCCAAAGAGCTTAATAGGATTTTTCTATGCTAATGAAAAACGAATTGCTCCAGTAACAATTACAACCTACCAGTCAGCCTTTAGGTATGTGAATACCTTAGCTCCACACTTTTCGCTATTAATTATCGATGAAGTCCACCACCTACCAGCCGACAAGTTTAAGTTCATTGCCGAGAACAGCTATGCAGATATGCGAATGGGGCTTTCAGCTACTGTTGTAAGAGAGGATGGAAGACATGTTGAGTTATTCCCATTAATGGGGGGTGTTGTATATGCAAAGACTTTGCAAGAGCTTGCTGAGAGAGGGTATATAGCGCCATTTGATGTCATTACAGTAAAAGTGTCGTTAACCCCCCAAGAAAAGACGAAGTATAGAGAGCTTTTAGATAAGTACAGAAGGCTTGCACGTGGAAGGGAGTTTGAACAGCTTGTTGAAGATGCTAAGAAAGGTGATGTAGCAGCTATTGAGGCTCTTAAAATAAGAAGTGAGCTAAGAGAATTGATAGCGAGTTCAGAGAGAAAGCTTGAAGCAATAAAGAGAATAGTTGATGAAGAGCTTGCGAAAGGTAGTAAAATACTCATATTTACTCAGTATGTAGAGCAAGCAAAGAAAATTGCAGAGCTGCTAAACACGTTTTATATAGTAGGAGAGCTTGATGAAAATATTAGAAAAACGAGGTTAGAGCTATTTAAAACAGGTGCCACTAGAGTCCTTGTCTTAACAACAGTAGGAGATGAAGGCTTAGATATACCAGACGCTAATGTTGGGATAATAGCCACAGGAACAGGTTCTAGAAGGCAGTTTATTCAAAGGCTTGGCAGAATACTAAGACCCGCTCCAGGAAAAGAAGCTAGATTATATGAGGTTATAGTTAGAGGTACGTATGAAGAGGCTGAGTCTAAAAAGAGAAGAGAAGCTTTAAAAGCGCTCTTTGACCAGCTTGTCACATTTTTAGACTCTGGTGCTTAAAATGATGTGTCGATTTAGTGCACCTATTGGCAGAGTTGGTGAGGAGTCCTACCCTCATATCGTTCAAATCATGTCAAAATACCCAATACCACTCGGAACATACATAACCATTCCGTTTGAAGCTTACGATATCTCTACCAATGAGAAAAAACAGCATTGTGCTATTGGTGTTGTTAGCTTAACTGCATATAGAAAACTCATTCCAACGACACCCACATTCATAGCTTCCTCAACGCAGTTAGGCATCGACGACGAGAACCTTAGGTACGCACCTTCACGTGCAAGAATATTTGCTGATATTATTGATAGTAGAATAGAGGCTCCTTCAGTGCCTCCAAACCCTGATGCAGATGTGCATTTAGCATCTTCAGAAATACTTGCAAAGATATTCACAGTCAAGTCAGCTGGCTCCATTAGAATAGGGCACATAATTGGAAGACCTGATGTTGAGGTCAGGGTAGATGTGAATGCTCTTACAAAACACCTATTCATAACAGGGACTACAGGGTCAGGTAAAAGCAACACTGTGGCTATACTTGCTGAGAGAATCTCAGAAGTGGGGGGCACTGTTGTAATTTTTGATGTGCATGGAGAGTACATCAATATGAGCGTGTCTTCTCCTGACACTCATGTACGTGTAATAGACTTTAAATTCAATCCGCTAAAGATACCATCTAAATTACTGGCAAGGATGGTCATACCTGAAGCAGGTGCCACAATACAGAGGGCTCTCGTATCAAGGGCGTTACAAGTAGCGAATGCCGTGCTGAGTAAGTTTATTGAAAAATTCGGCGATGACGAGAATTCATTAAAAGCCTCTATAAAGGTGGAGGATGAAGTAAAAAAGATTTTGCGGGAGGTCCTCACCCCCCATAATGTTAGTAACGTGGAGAAGTATGTTAAGACCGTGACTCAAAGCGAAAATATTGTTGAAGGCTATAAGAATCTCGTCACCTTATTGACATCGCACTATGGCAGAGAGTTTGGAGCCCAAGAAGATTCCATATCAAAAGCGCTGTCAAAAGCTGAAGAGTTTCTCGATAGTATACCTCTAAACTTCGCATCACCTAGCATAACAGACTCGTTGAATGCTTCATCGATACTTGTAGTAAACGCCTCTGAGCTTTCTGATGAGCAAAAAGATTACTGTTTAAAGATAATGTTAGATGAGTTGCTAAACTACGCTAAGTACAGCATATCTATAGGCAAGCCCCACCCAGTTGTAATATTTGTTGAAGAGGCGCACCGCTTTCTATCTACTACTAGGTCAACTGTTTCTAGAAGTTCTGTTGAGAAGGTTGCTAGAGAGGGGAGGAAATTCGGAGTTTCACTAGCTATAGTATCTCAGAGGCCGCGCAATCTCGACCCCAATATTGTGAGCCAAGTTCAAAACTTCGTCTTTATGAAGCTCATGCAAGAAGAGGATCAGAGGTTTGTGGTAAACGTCTCTGATGTACTTACAGAGGATGTGGCGCTATCCCTCTCTGCTTTGAACACAGGTGAAGCAATAGTGCTTGGAGAATGGGTTGGAAGGTTCCCAATATATGCGAAAATAGACAAGCATGCAGGTAAGAGGCTTGGAGCGTCTCTTGACATAGCATCTATATGGTCGTCCATGAAGAGCAGGCAGAGTACTATTAAAAGCCTTGCTACCTCTAGTGATGAAGTCTACAAAGAGCTCTCAAATCTCATGTAATAACTGATTTATATAGCCTCGAAATCTATAGTATAGTTACTGCATACAGCGATCTTGTTATTAAGGTATAGGATAATGCTAGCCGTGCATGTCAGTGATACTCATCTAGGTGCAATGCCCTTTGGTCTCTTTTCTAGGGCTAAAGACATATACTCATCGTTTATTGAATCCATAGAAATAGCTCTTAGAGAAAGAGTGAGTTTTTACATACACTCAGGAGACTTCTTTGACTCGCCAAACCCTCCACCCGAGGCATATCTCATCGCATATAGGAATCTTAGAAAACTAAAGGAAAGGAACATAAGGGTTATCGTGACTTCAGGTCAGCATGATATACCTAAAAAAGTTGCAATGTCACCTCTGCAACTACTCCTAGACCTAGGTGTAATAGACACATTGAGCATGAGTGGTGTTGTTCAGAAGGAGTTTGAGATTGAGGGCAAGCGCGTGAACTTCATCTGCGTATCCTACTCTTCAAAAGCCTCCATACCAAGCCTTGGCAAGCCTTTGAAAGAATGCCATAAAAACGTACTTGTAGCACACCTCCTTTTAAAAGAGCTTGGAATACCTAGTGAGCAAGCGGACCTCTCCCTATCTCAAATACCAGGCTGGCTAAATTACATAGCGTTGGGGGACTATCACATAAAGACTGAGCTTAGGCGTGGTGCTGCATATGCTGTTTATCCTGGTGCCACAGAGGTCCTAAAGGTGAATGAGTGTTGTGATAAGTATGTAGCGCTTATTGATTTAAGTGTTGATTTCCCGAAGCCTCAGTACATAAAGCTCTATAGCGTAAGACCGTGGGTGATAGTGAATTACAGGGATATGCGGGCTCTTAGCATTGAGCTTTCAAATAGGTTAAGTGAGATTAAAAGGCTGAATTTAAAGCAACCCATAGTTGTTGTAAACGTCTTGAACTCGTCTATCGAGCCTCTAGAGAGGTATTTAACGCTATTAAGAGATCGCGGAGAAATAGAGTATTTCAGGCTCGTGTACTCAGATAAAGGCGTCTCTAACGATGATGCCATGCTCAAGGTTAGGACTTTTGTTGATGAGCTAGAGTACATAAATGTGCCAAAACTCATAGAGCAAATAGTTAGAGATACGCATTTAGCCCAACTCCTAACAAGCTTAGTTAAAGAGCCTTCTAAGGCGATAGCCAAGAGTATTGCAGATTATCTTAGAGAAAGCCCTGAGGCAACTAAGCTTATAGAGAGTATTACGAAGGTGAGCATTCTCACTAATTACATTAAGTCCAAATCTAGTGATGGTAAGAGCTAGGTGGGTTTAACGCCTTGAGCGAAACTATACTCCTTAGAAGGATTCGCCTCAAAAACATTCTCTCACACGAAAGTACTGAAGTGCGTTTACCCATAGGCTTAATAGCTTTCGTAGGCCCAAATGGCGCAGGGAAAAGCTCAATAATAGATGCTGTGATATATGCACTCTTTGTATTACCTTCTGCTGCAAAGGGGTATAGAGGCGAGGGAAAACGCGGGCTTATTAGATCAGGGGCTTCTGACGGTGCTATAGAGGTTGAGATGAGCATAGGGGGTAGGGTATACATAGTGCAAAGGTATATTAGTGTAAACAGACCTGATACTGCATTCATATACGAAGTTGCTGCCAATGGCAATAAGAAGGTTATAGCAGCAGGTGTGCAAAATGTTGTCAGCTCTATTGAAAAACTCCTCTCAATACCATCTACAGAGGCTGTAAAGTTTTCCATAGTTTCAAGGCAAAATGAGCTTACAAGGTTTATTGAAGAAAATGAGTCAAAGAGAAAGGAGATCGTGTTAAAGCTTCTTGGTTTAGAAGAGCTTGAAAAAGCGAAAGAGATGCTCAAGGAGGTGCTAAGAGAGGTTGAAAAAGCGAAAGACGTGTATGAAGACAGAAAGCGACAACTATTTGAAGTATCCAAAAGGTTAGAGGGTATTAAGAGCAGCATAGATTTACTTAGGAAGAGGAGAATAGAGCTAGAAAACATATATAAGGAGTTGAGTAAAGAAGTTGAGGACTTAGAGAGAGCAAAGGATGCCTTGCTAAGGTTTGAGAGGATTAAGAAAGCCAAGGATTTACTTAATGAGATTTCAATATACAAAAGCTTAGAAGATGCATGTAAAAGGATTTTAAGTGTAGAGCTTGGTAAGATAGTTTCCCGACTTGAAATATATAGGAGTAGTAGGAAGGAGCTCGAGGGGGTTTTGAAGCAATTAAATGAGCTCAAGCTAAGGCTCAGTGAACTAAAGCTTCAAGCTTTGAAAATTCTTCAAGTACCATTTGAAGAAGACAGCGTAGAGAAGCTAATTGATGTTATTGAGAAGAAAATTGATGAACTAAGAGAGCTGAGACAGCTGAAGAAGGCAGAAATTGAGATAAGTGAGAAGTCAATCCAGATAGTGAAGACATCCTCTATTTGCCCAGTCTGTAGAAGGCCTTTGGATGAAGAGCTGAAGAAGAGCCTGCTGAGTGACGTAAGCATTAGGATCAAGAGTAGTAGAAAGCTTGTCGAAGAGTATGAAGCTATGGAATCTATGCTATGGGGGCTACTGAGCTCTATTAAAAGCCTTCGCGATGAGATGACCAGGTGCGGTGCGAAATACGATATGCTACTGCAACAAATGAGAAGGGCTTTAGAAGAGCATAATAATAACAAGCAACTCATAAGTAAGATAGTTGAAGATGTTAAGAACTTTAGGGAGTTGCAGGAGTGCATAGAATTCAATGACTTTAGTTTGGTGAAAACCTTGCAGTGCTTGCAAAGAAAATGCATTGAGTACCTAAATATGCTAAGCGATAGAGAGGTCCAGCTACAGAAGCTCTTATCTGAGCTGAAGATAGGGGGTGATGCAGTGCTAGAGGAGTTCAGCAATCTGCAGTACACGTTATCTAAGCTAGGCATAGCCGCCGAGAAGCTGAGTATTGAGGAACTTGAGCAGAGGTATAGAGAAAGTAGTAAGAGACTTCAAATGGTTAGAGATGAGCTAAGCAAGGTTGAGGGCAAACTAGAAGAACTTGAAAAGAGTAGAATTGATTTAGAGAAGCATATTGAGGAGCTTGAATCAGAATTAAAGAAGTTAGAGAAAGATGTAATTATATTTAATGCTTTGGATGTTTTAACAAATAGTGTTTTGGGTAAGGATGGACTGATAGCAAAGACTTTGACAAAAGAGGCTAGGAGATTATTAGAGTTGTATGCAAATAATATCTTAAGTGAATTTGGAATGGACTTTAGAGTGAGTATAGACGATGATTTTGGTATTGAAGTTTGGAGCCCCTTGGGTAGACTAGATTTAAGGGGGCTAAGTGGGGGTGAGAGCATTGCTTTGGCCATAGCCCTTCGACTAGCACTAGCGTACACAGTCTTCGGTAGGTTACCAGGGTTTTTGATGCTGGATGAGCCAACGCAGTTTCTAGATGAAGAGAGGAGGAGAGCACTATTTGATGTTATAAAGAGGCTTTCTCAAAGAATCCCACAAGTTATAGTGGTTACACATGATAGAGATGTTATAGAGATAGCTGATCACATATTCTACGTAAGTAAGGAGGGGGGGAGGTCTATCGTAAGGGAAAAAAGTGTTATTCAAAAAGAGCTTCTAGAGCTCTAACTCTTAATTCATACCTTACTCTACAACAGGTCCTATGACCTCCTTTCCTACCACTTTATTTATTCTCTCAACTTCTTTATCTACCAATTTTTGAAGCTCCTCGATATCAGCATCTGTTAAGTGATTGAACCTTCCCTGCAATCTTATATAGTGCTTGACATGCTTTCTCTTTGGTACTGGTACTGTCACCCTAAATTCGCCGTGGTCTTGCTCCCAATTTATCCACATAGCTGTTTCTGTTGCAAGTCTAGCAATCTTTATACCAAGCCTTGGGTCAAACCTCCATCCTGTTGTACAGGGCTGAAGCACATGTATAAATGATGGTCCTTCGACCTCCAGCCCTCTCTTAAACTTGTTCATCATGTCTAGGAAGTGCGCAGGATTTGCTGTTGCTACATACGGAATTCTGTGAGCTGCTACAATCTCTGCAACTGGTTTCTTAAATTGAAGCTTTCCTCTTAACACCCTTCCTACTGGTGTGGTGGTAGTCCATGCATGCTGTGGGGTAGTACCACTTCTCTGAATACCTGTATTCATGTAAGCTTCATTGTCATACATAATGTACATTGCTTTATGCCCTCTCTCTAGCATTCCACTAAGTGCTTGGAACCCAATATCAGCTGTGCCCCCGTCTCCTCCTATAGCTATTACATTTATGCGTTTATTTGGGTCTATAAGACCCTTAGCTTTCAATGCCTTTAAAGCAGCTTCAACCCCGCTTGCAACTGCAGCTGCATTTTCAAAAGCTACATGTATGTAGGGCACCCTCCATGAAGTGTATGGAAATGTTGTTGTTGAAACTTCTAAACAGCCAGTTGGGTTAACTATTATTGTATTTGGACCTGCGACCTTTAGCAAAAGCCTGACAATAGTTCCTACAGTACAACCAGTGCAAAGTCCGTGACCTGGGGCAAAGAATTCTTCCTTTGAGATATCAAATACTGTTTTGTAATATACCTTAGGTGCTGAGCTCATTGTCTAACACCCCAATAAATTGACCTCTCTGTGATTGTCACACCCTTTTCAAGTAGTTCAAGACTCTTTTTAACTATTGCAATTACATCTTCCTCTATAACTGTCCTCTGACCTATTGAGGCTATGTAGCTGTGTAAAGCAACATTTAGACCCTTTTTAGAGGCTGTTGTTAGCACCTCCATGGCCACCGGACCCTCTAGCGCTGCCCCAAAACCTATAGCCCTATCTATTACTATTACTGCCCTTAGTTCCTTCAGCACCTTTAAAAGCTCCTCTGTAGGCCATGGCCTAAAGACCCTTAGCCTTATCGCGCCAATATTTAGGCCCTGTTTCTTCATATGGTCAACAGCTTCAACAACAGTTCCATATAGACCTCCGTATGTTAACACAGCAATGTCACTACCATCCATGTTATAAGTCTCTATAAAGTCATAGCCTCTTCCAAACTTCTTACTAAACTCATCAAATACTTGCCTAAGTATGCTCTGAGAATTCTCCATAGCTACTACCTGCTGGTACTTAAATTCGTAGTACCAGTCAGGATTCCCAACAGCGCCTATTGTTATGGGCTTGTCAGGGTCTAGTACATTCCATGATGGCTTTCTTTTCGGTATAAATTCCAGCACTATGGACTTGTCCCTAGCCACATGTACAGGCTCATAGGTGTGGCTCATCATGAAGCCGTCGTAGGCAACCATAGCAGGCAGTAATACATCAGGGTGCTCAGCTACTTTGTAAACCTGAATAATGCTATCATAGACCTCCTGTGCTGTAGAAGCTATTATTGTAATCCATGACGCGTCCCTCGTAGCCATTACATCGCTGTAATCACCCCATATGCTTAGAGGTGCTGATAATGCTCGAGCCGCTATAGCCATGACTATTGGTAGTCTTAGGCCAGATGCTATATAGAGAAGTTCATGCATGAGCTCAAGTCCTTGCGAAGATGTGGCTGTGAATACTCTCGCACCAGTTGCTGATGCACCTATACATGCGCTTAGTGCTGAGTGCTCGCTTTCAACGTGAACCATCTCAGCCTGTAGCTCACCATTTGCTATGAACTCTGCTATCTTCTCGACAACAGGAGTTTGAGGTGTTATTGGATATGCTGCTACAACATCTACATCAGCATCTTTAGCTGCGTATGCTGCTGCATAATTTGAGGTCAAGGGTATCCTTATCCACGCGCTCAACTCCTACTTCACCTCTTCAACAAAATCAATCGCTTTAACAGGGCACTCCTCAACGCAAATCCCGCAACCCTTACAGTAATTATAGTCTACTTCTAGAGTCACCTTCCATTCTCTCCCTGTAGAGGTCTTATAGGGTTTATCGACAATTCTTATTGCAGGTTCTGGGCAGTAAACCCAGCATAAATAGCATCTAACACACTTATCCTGATTTATAATTGGTTTAAATACTCTCCAATCACCTACAAACCTCTCTGCACTATTACCTGGCTGAATGATAGCCCCTCCTATAGGTATGTTCCTCCACCCAACAAGCCTCTTAGTGTAGGATGTCATGCTATCTCCACCTCGTTAAAAGCTCTTCTCAATGCCTGTATATTGGCTTCAGCAATCTTTGGTCTAAAGCTCTCCTTGATGACTTCTTCAATGTGCAACGCGTCGACGACTGGCATCACCTTCACAACAGCACCTAACATAGCCATGTTAACAAACGGTGCTTTTAAGACTTCAAGAGCAATTTTAGTTGCGTCAACTCTAGCAATCCTAACATCATCTCTATTAACATCTCTTCTAACCTCACTAATGCTCTTCTTTGTATTGATGATGAGTAGGCCATTTTTCTTTAAACCCTCCATATACATTGATGGATCTAAAGACGGGTCTAAAACGACTACAATATTGGGTTCTAATATTGGGGCCCTAGTGTATATGGGTTCATCTGAGATCCTCGTGTAGGCTCTTACAGGTGCACCTCTTCTCTCAGCTCCAAACTCAGGATATGCTTGTGCATACTTACCTTGATTTATTGCAGCTTCTGCAAGTATTGTCGCTGCTGTTACTGCTCCTTGCCCACCCCTACCATGCCACCTAATTTCAACTCGCTTTAAATTTGTCATGCAAACACCTTTACAATTCTAAACCACTCATTACATAAAATAAAAATATTTTTTTATACAATCTCAAAAAGTTTTTATACATAATAGACGTGAAGTAGAAATGAGCGTAGTAAATGAAATCGCAAGGGTTTTATGGATCCTGCTACCAGCGTATGTAGCTAATGGCACTCCTGTAGTAGTGGCAAGACTACTACATGAACTTGGTTTTCGGAGGCACCCAGTAGACTTTGGCAAGAGTTTTATTGATGGTAGAAGACTTTTTGGAGATAACAAGAGTTGGGAGGGGCTGATAACAGGAATCTTAGCAGGGATCTGTACAGGTTATGTACAGAGCCTCTATCCATTAATAGAAGGCGCTTCGAGTACAGTCACACTAGGTCTTGCCTTAAGTATTGGGACGATGATGGGGGATCTCCTGGGGGCTTTTATTAAAAGGAGAATTGGGTTAAGGCCTGGAGAGCCTCTGCCTCTAGTTGATCAACTACTTTTTATTATTACCGCATTAGGTTTTTCAATAACTCTAAAGCTGCTAAGCTTCTCATTCTTTGAGTGGCTCATTGCAATAGCACTTACGTTCATACTCCACGTTATAACAAACTTTCTTGCCTATTCCATAGGCTTGAAGAGCGTTCCCTGGTAAAGTTTCGGTGTAATGAGTAAAACAATTCTTTTTGTCACCTACTTGGTTTTATTGTCAAACATATAAAGCAAGTGTATTGTGCTATTTATTTGGTAGCTGGAGAGTGAGTAGGGCGAAAGTAAAGCCCTTTGCATATATAGTACTTGGTTTCACAATTTCATGGATCCTAATGAGACTTTTAAATAGTGTTGAAAACTTTATTGTTATAGGACTAATACCGTTTATTGGGTTCTTACACGAATTGCTCCATTTGATCGCGTCTATGGCTGTAAGAGCTACACGTAAATTTGCCTTGAGCGGATTGCTAATAGGATTCAAAGTAACTACAAAAAGCGTTGAAGACTTCATCGCAATTGCTTTACTACCTCAAATCATAAGCATTCTGCTCTTCATTCTATATGTGTTGCTAGAGTCGAGCGTTATCCTAGCGTTAATACTGATACACGTAGCTATATCAGTTGAGGATTTGAGCAAGGTAGCAAAATACTTAATTGTGTACTATAAGTAAAAGACGTGAAGTGCTACAGGAATTTGCAAAATGCTGTTAAATGAGATCCTCAAGATTATTCCAAGAAAATTTAGCGCTGAAAAGCACAAGAGGTTGTATATTAATGCCGAAAATATTGATAGGAGCCATTTAAAGAGAGTTGAAAACATTGCCCTTAAGGGATTTAGAGTGGCTATAATAAGCGCATTAAGATACAGTGGCTATAGAGTTGATGAAAGAGTGTCGCAAAATGCTGAAAACCTTGGGCCTAATCCAGATATCCTTTGGTTGTTGTTTCGTGGAGGAGACCGTGTTGTTGTGGTCATTGGCGATTCAACTTTTCAAACACTTAGCGACAAAGCTTTAGAGAAGTTTAAAGATGTTTACACAAATTATTTGGTTGGAAAAGGTGTGGATGTGGCTAACACTTTGTTTGCCTCCTTAGATAGCCTAGAGAGCTACATCTTAAGAAAGTTATTCTTAGCCGAAATACGCATTGTGAAAGCTAATGAAAGGTAGTGTATAAAGTGAAAAAAGCAGTAGTAATGTTTAGCGGAGGAAAGGACAGCACTTTTGCTCTTCTTGTAACACTCTTACAAGGTTTTGAAATCCCAGCTATAGTTACATTTACACCCCTATCCAATTACCCTTGGTATGTTCACAGGCCGTTCATAGAATACACGGATCTCCAGCTCCAGCTACTTTCTATGTCAAATAGACATGTGAAAATACCACTAACATCGAGTGAGAGAGATCTAGAGAAGCTTGAAATAAAGAGGTCTATAGAAAATCTCTATGAAAAAATACCTTTTGACTACATTGTAATAGGTATTGTGGCAAGCGATGCGCAGAGGACTCTGTTCCTTGACATATGTGATGCTATGGGTGTTAAATTGTACGCACCTTTTTGGGGCAAAGACCCTGCACAACACCTACTAGATGTTGTGAAGACGGGCATAGAATTCATTTTAACATCAGTGAATGCGTGGGGTTTGCCAGTAGAATTCTTAGGACAGGCAGTAGATTTAAATCTAGCTCTTAAAATTATTGAGTTGTCTAAAAGGTACGGGTTTAATCCTTCGTTTGAAGGTGGTGAAGCGGAGACCTTTGTTATATACACACCACTATTTAGGGAGAAGAGAATTTGTGTTGAGCACAAGACCTACGTTACGAGCTATTTTGAAGGCTATGCGGTGCCCCAAAAGGTTTATATTTGTTAGCATCACGTCTTGCACAGCTTGAGAATATCTTCTTGAATTCTATGTGCACACAGATAGAGTTTCTTTCCATTCACGACGTAGACTATTACCTTACCCCCCTTAAGGAATTTTATAGTGTCAATACTGATGCTCTTAGCAGAGGGCTTGATAACGTCTTTGATGCAAACATTGAAGAGTTCTAGGGCGCAGTCATTAGCATCGCATTCGAATATTTCTTCAGGGTCGCAGAACACTGGGACTATAACCTCATCAAAGATTAGTGAAGCCCTTATTTTACTACCTTCAGCTTCAGGAATATTTACAGACATGCTATTCGCCTCTACATAGACTCTTTGGCTGAGTCAAGCACCATAAATTCTTCAAATGAGTTCGCAGAATCTATGGCTATTGCAAATTGAAATAGCGTGTCAAAGTGCCTTCTCAAAACTGCTATATGAGGCCTGTATAGGGTTAGCTTTGAACCTTGGTTATGCTCTATGCCTAGGAACCTTGCTAAGATCCTTGCTGCCACAGGGTCTTCTACATAACCCATACCTTCGCTTATATCTGGTCTTAAAATAACTATTATTGGGAGTTGTAGCTTCTCAAGCTCTTCGCTACTTAAGTGCTGCTTCAACTTCTCAAGCTCACTTCTCTTAAATACGTGGATAGTTCCATCACGTAGTGCGACGTGTGGTAGCTCCATATTTAGCAATTCTCTCAGTGTAAAACGTTTAAGTGGTAGATGCTTATTAACTATCTTAAGCTCGAACTCTAAGAGCTTTCCTATTCTATCGTGATCTCTCTCAAACATGCTGGCTCAAGTTTTTACTACAGTTAACTCATTTAAATAGCTTATAATGCTTTTCTAAAATTTGGTTAGCAGTCTATAAAACAATAAATTTATTAGCTTCTTTTTCAACACACCCTATTTAGTGCTTAGAGTTGAAGGTGTGCAAATATGTCCGAAATAGTTATTGAAAAAAGGAGGAGGAAGAAGAGAAAGCTTATTATAGAAGACAGCAAAGTGAGATTTAGAAAGAGGTTGGAGCACTCCTTTGAGCTACCCCCTGAAATAATTGACTGGGTTAAGAAGCATGTTGATTTGTTAGACTGGCTTGTGTTCGATTCAGCAATAGCTTCAGCACTAAGACACCCACATAGTATAAGAACTCTAATATATCTTCTATATGCTAGAGCTAATGGCATTCCAATAGCTCAAATAGCTAAAACATTAGACATTGCGCATGAACAGCTGTATAGGCTGGAGAGGCTTCTCACTAGAGCAGGTCTAAAAGACGCTGTATATAAAATGCTAAAGCCTCTTCAACAAACTTCGCCATCTCAGTAATATTGTAAAATAATTAGTTATTTTTTAATGGACCCGAATCAAACCTTAATATGGTTTCTGCCCCTATAAAATTAATTGTTGTGAGGTCTATGTGCAAGATTTACTATGAGGTAATAAGGGTTTCATCGATGAAACAATTCGATCTCATAGACTTAACAGAGCGTGTCGAAGATGTCGTTAGAAAGAGTGGCATTAAGAATGGTCTTTGTCTCGTGTTTGCACCCCATGCCACTGCTGCAATTATAGCTAATGAGAGAGAGTATGGATTATTACAAGACATTTTAACTTTCATAAAAGAGCTTGTGCAACCGGGGAGGGGCTGGAAACATAATGCTATTGATGATAATGCGCATGCCCATATAGGTTCGGCAGTGATAGGTTCTGAGAGGGCTTTTCCAGTAATTGATGGTAAGCTTGTTAGAGGCACATGGCAAAACATATTCCTAGTCGAGATGGACGGCCCTAGAAGTGTTAGAAACGTTATTATCATTGTTATCGGAGACTAAGGCTTATTTAATAAAGCTTTATATACTACATAATGTTCTTTATTAATCTAGGGAGTGTGAATGGCAAAGGCCATTGTCCTAATAAACACTGACGTGGGTACAGAAGAAGAGGTTGCTAAAGCACTTTCACAGGTACCAGAGGTTAAGGAAACGTACATAGTTTATGGAATTTACGATGTGGTTGCTGTTATTGAGGCTGAAAGTTTTGATAAGTTGAGAAATGTCGTGATATCAAAAATTAGGAAGATGCCCCATATAAAAGCTTCAACAACGTTGATTGTCGTTGAAAAGTGAATTACATAATGACATGAGCGTTTCTCGTGAATGGTGTGCTCAGGAGTTTGCTATAAATTTTTTACTCTTCTCAAACAATATTTATGGTAAAGAGATAGATCTGTGTAATATAGCTTAGTGATATGTGATGAGCACTGCGAGTTACAATGATGTTGTCGAATCTCTATTAAAATTACATAAGTGCTATAGAGTGCAAGGGCTTCTCAATACCGATATTATTACTAAGGTAGACTTTTTCTCAAAGCCTCATGCAACATTAGCGCTGGCTACAATGCTATGGGTAATTAATTCAACTAAGAGAAACACTTTAGGGTATAGCGATATAGTAGCTCTACAGAGAAGAACAGCGATATTTCTAGTAAAATCAGATGTAAGTGAAATAGAGTTTTTGAAGAAGTTATTAGAGTTAGCACCGTCAAAGCTAGGCTTGGACATCGCGTCAGCTTCAAGAAGATGCATGGTTGAGTATCATAAACTTGTTGATATAGCGAAGCTTCTCAATTTAATTAAGGAGATAATCTCGTTAATCCCCATAGCTACTCAATTGCAAATCCCTGAGAACTTAAAGAGAGGCAAGGTGCCATGCTTAAATGACTATGAAATGCTGCCATCCACAAACGCTATTGCTGACACTCTTATAAAAACTATGTATAGCGAATTTGAGAACATGAGAGAGCTACTTGAGGACCCCTACTTCGCTCACGCTATGGATGTTATGAAGAGAAAAATAAAAGTGAGTCAATTAAAGCCTAGTGATATCGTTGCCTTTTCCTTAGTTGTATTAGCTATACTAAGGTATCACAAGGGTGCGCAAATATGCATTGAACCAGGTATAGATGTAGAGACATTGTGTAAGAAAATATACAATGACTTGACATCCACAGGTGCTGATCCCACAACATCTGATATTTACACTTTATACCAAGAGCTATCCATGAGAAGCCTTATGAGGAAATAGCCTTGGATAATGAGTCTGAATGGAAACATTCATTCCTATTTATAGCTCACAGAGGGGCTTCAATGCATGCACCTGAAAACACATTAACAGCATTTAGAAAGGCTTTGGAGATGGGGGCTGACGCTATAGAATTCGATGTTAGAAGAACATATGATGGAACCCCTGTGGTTGTTCACGATGAAGATCTTAGGAGAGTCGCAGGTATTAGTAGAAGAGTTTTGGAATTAAAACTCGAAGAACTAAAGAAAATTAAAGTATTCGGTATTGAAACAATACCAACGTTAGAAGAGGTGCTGCAAGAACTAGGGGGTAAGGTGGTCATGTTTATGGAGATTAAGGATGTGGGGCTTGAAGAAGTTGTTATAACGCTGATCAGACAGTACAATGTTGTTGACCAAAGTCTTGTAATATCATTTAATTACAGTATCCTAACTAAGGTAAAGGAGCTCTATAGAAGGGTAGAAATAGGTTTGCTTTCAAATACGCCTAGCATACCAATAAGTGTTGCCATAAAAAGTGGCGCTATGGCTATTTTGCCAAAGTACACAACAATTACACCACAAGTAATTAAGGAGGCTCATGCCAAGAAACTTAAAGTGTACACTTGGACTATAAATGATGTTGCTCAGGCGTTAAAGGTAATTAACTATGGTGTTGATGGCATTGCCACAGATAACCTAGCGCTAAAAAGTATGATTTCTAAGCAAGCAACGCTTACAAGGTTTTTTAAAAGATGATGAAACTCCACCCCTGTTGAACTGTGATGACAATTCCTTTATCTGATGCTGAACTTCCTAAGTTAAGATATCTATGTTCTCTCCAATGCCCCTCTTCATGGCTTGCTGGTATACATACCACGCTGTTATTGCATCTTGTATTGCTAAACCTGTTGATGTAAAAATAGTTATCTCTTCAGGCCTCTCCCTGCCCTTCTTTAGACCCGCTACAACTTCTCCGAGCTCTGCATAGATATCACCCGGCTTTATAATGCCCTGCGCTATTGGAACATTGACTTCACCACTATGTATTGCCTGCTCATAGTCATCAACTACGATCTTCGCCTTTCTTAAGATCTGCGGGTCAAGCTCTTGTTTTCCTGGCGCATCAGCACCCATAGCATTTATGTGTACTCCTTCTCTAACCCAGTCAGCTAACACCACAGGCTTTCTTGAGGGTGTCACTGTCACTATAACATCAGAGCCTTGTGTTGCCTCACAAGCTGTTTCAACAGCTTTTGTCTCTATATTGAACTTCTCTTTAATGGTTTCTGCCAACTTCTTCGCCTTCTCAAAGACTATGTCGTGTACCTTGAGTACATCAATTTTAATCACATGTGTTAATGCCTCTATGATGTAAGGAGCCATAGCCCCTGCCCCAATAATACCTACACAAGCACTTTTACCAAATCCATACAGGTACTTTGTGGCTACAGCTGCCGCTGCACCTGTTCTAAACCTTGTTATTGTTGTGCCATCCATTATTGAAAGAGGTCTCCCTGTAGAAGGCTCTATGAGAACTATTATCGCCATTACTGTGGGCAAGCCATACTTCAACGGATTTGAAGGATGTGAGTTCACAATTTTGACTGAGGCTATGTCCAGTGATTCTATATAAGCAGGCATAGTTCTCAGATCGCCACCGTACTTTGTGAAGTAGAGATAAGACTTAGGAGGCATTTGAACTCTCTTCAATCCCTTTTCCTTAAACGCTATTTCAACTAGTTCTATGACTTTCCCCATATCAATGACATTCTCTACGTCTGCTGAACTTAGGAAGAGCACTTCAAGCACCTTGCATCCCAATGGTAGATTATGTGATCTACAGAAAAATAAATCTATTTTAAAGTGTTTTAAAGATTATATAAGCAGGTTCATGATGGCGCATACTCAAGTTCATATCTGTTAATACTGAACCTAATTTCTTTTCCCAATACCTTAGATAAAAACCCTGGTAGCAAATCCTTTACCAGAATCTTGAGTTCTGTACCTGTTGAAATTGGTATCAGAATGCCAGAGCTCTCACCACCACCAAAGACAAACCCATTTAAATTCTTTACAAAGTCCAAAATTAATGCAAACTGCGTTTTCTTAGTGAGATGCCCGTGAAACTCTATGGTGACCGCTATAGGGGCTAATTCGTCATCCAATTGCCTATACATAAACGTAATGTAGATTACCAACTCCTCATCTTCCTTACTCGATATGAAGTGCACAACATTATGGCCAAGTACTCGCAGCTCTTCGATAGCCATGAAGATGAGTCTCCTGTCCTCTACAACATCTTTTAAAAGCTCTACCACTTCCTCAGGCTTCATGCTGAGTACCTAAAAACCCCACTTTTTCACAGCCCTTTCTAATACAAATTTTAGTTTAACAAATTATAAATCAAGTACTGACTAAGAGACTAGGTGATGCAGCGTTGCAAGAAGGTGATATTATTAGCTACCTTGAGAAGCTAGCGCTTCTTAGATTTACTGAGAGTGAAAGAGAGAAAGTAAGATCTGAAGTAACTAAGATAATTGAGCTGTTCAATGAGTTAATGGAAGTTAGAGGCCTGGATAACGTTGAGCCTCTGTATCATGTAGTAGAAATAGAGCTGCCGTTAAGGGACGACGAACCCTTAGATAGAGTGGACGTAGACCACGAGCTCTTATCTGAAAATGCCATTCTCGAAAACGGCTATATAAAAGCTCCTAAGACCATTGGTGAGTAGTGTGAGCCATAAATACCTTTCTATGCCAGTATTCAAGCTTTTGCAAGAATTCAAAGCGGACCCTATGAAGATTTTTGATTACCTAGATGTTGTCTATAGAGTTATAGATAGTGTTGAAACTAAGGTGAGGTCCTTCATAACACTTGTACCTCAGGACGCTATTTTCAAACATGTAGAGAAATTGATGAAAGAAGGCAAAGAGAGAATTAATTCTATGAAGATATTTGGCATTCCCATAGCCGTGAAAGACGTCATCTCGACAAAAGGCATTAGAACTACCTGTGCTTCAAAAATGCTAGAAAACTACATCCCACCATATAACGCTACCGTAATCGAGAAGATAGTGAATGAAGGAGGTATAGTAATAGGAAAGACAAACATGGATGAATTTGCCATGGGCTCTACAACAGAAACTAGCGCTTTTTACCCAACTCATAATCCATGGGATTTATCTAGGGTTCCTGGAGGATCTTCTGGAGGGAGTGCTGCCGCACTAGCAGCAGGTGAAGCCCCTTTGGCACTCGGTTCCGATACTGGTGGTTCTATAAGGAACCCTGCAGCATTTTGTGGTGTGTATGGCTTAAAACCTACGTATGGTATGGTGAGCAGATATGGTCTAATAGCCTATGCTAGTAGCATGGATCAGATAGGCCCTATGGCGAGAAACACTATGGATTTAGCCATTCTTCTCAACGTAATTGCAGGGTATGACCCCAAGGACTCAACGTCTCTCCCTATAAGTGCTAGAGACTACGTTTCCCTACTCAAAGAGTTAATGTATAAAGAGCCCAGGCTAAGAATAGGCTTAGTTAAAGAACTATTTGAGAATTCTAGTGAAAGTGTTAGAAGTAGTGCTTATAAGGCTGTTGACATATTGTGCTCATACCATGAATGCGTGCCTGTTTCTTTACCATATAGTAAACAGCTTGTTGCTACATACTACATTATTGCGATGGCTGAAGCGAGTTCAAACCTGGCTAGATTTGATGGTGTGAGATATGGTTTGAAAATTTCTTTTGAAAATAGGGGCTGGGATGAGGTATATTCAGATGTTAGAACCAAGGGCTTTGGTTACGAAGTTAAGAAGAGAATAGCTTTGGGAGCATATATTCTAAGCATAGGATATAGGGATATGTACTACATTAGAGCACTGAAGTTTAGAAGAATACTCAAGGAAACCTTTGACAAAATATTTAAAAGCGTTGATGCAGTAATAAGCCCTACAATGCCTATACTACCGCCAAAACTTGGAGAGTTCTTTGAAGATCCCTTAAGAATGTACCTAGCAGATGTTAATACTGTAATAGCAAACCTCATAGGGGCACCTGCTATTAGTATACCTATAGACTTCTACAATGGCTTGCCAGTAGCTATTCAAATAATGTCTAGGCAGTTAACTGAAGAGATGTTGTTGTATCTATCGATGCAGCTTGAGGAAAAGACAGGTTTTAGAAATATCATAGCTGAGGTGCATTAAATATGCATGTAAATAGTCTAGAGGTGTTGATAGGTTTAGAGGTCCATGTTCAGTTAACGAAGTTAAAGTCAAAGCTGTTCTGCCCCACTCCTGCTGATTACAGGAAAAGCCCTCCAAACACACACGTATGCCCTGTATGCCTAGGCCTTCCTGGAACCCTACCCGTAGTCAATAAAAAAGCCATAGAGTATGCCATAGCCGTTGCAAAGGCTCTAAATTGTGAAATAAGCGATAGACTTGTTTTTGTTAGGAAGCACTACTTCTACCCTGATTTACCAAAGAACTATCAGATCTCTCAGTATATAGGTCCAGGTTTTACAGCAATTGCTAGAAATGGCTATGTGAAGATCTTTGTAGATGGAAATGCAAAGGTTGTCAGAATTAGAAGGGTAAATATTGAGGAGGACCCAGGCAGAATAGTGTATATGGGTAGCATTGAGACAAGCCCCTACAGCCTTGTGGACTATAATAGATCTGGTGTTGCATTACTTGAAATCGTCACAGAGCCTGACATGGCGAGCCCTAGGGAGGCCAGGGCATTTTTAGAAAAGCTTATGGCAATACTAGAGTACCTAGGAGTCACTGACCCAAGGGAAGAGGGGGCTTTTAGAGTTGACGCGAATATTTCTTTCAAAGGTTTTGGAAGGGTGGAGGTTAAGAACATAGGTTCTGTAAAAGATGTAGAAAAAGCGTTAACATATGAAATAATAAGGCAGAAGAAAATCGTTGAGCAAGGGGGAAGTATAGAAAGGGAAACGAGGCACTGGAACCCTGATAGAGGTGTGACAATTCCTTTGAGGTCAAAAGAGTATGAAGAAGACTATAGATACTTCCCTGACCCCGATTTACCACCTCTGAGAATGAATAGGGACTTTATAGAGAGAGTAATTTCTACACTACCTGAGCTCCCTGACAACAGAATTGCTAGGTTCACGGTGCAGTATGGTTTAGATGAGTATAGAGCAACAGTACTAGTATTAAATAAGTGGCTTGCCGATTTCTTTGAAGATGCTGCTAAAATTTACAATAATTACAAGAAGTTAGCCGACCTACTTATAACAGACTTTTTGAGGTGGATAAATGAATATGAATTATCACCGGAAAACCTTAAGGTAAAGCCATTGCATATTGTAAAGCTCTTAAGGCTGTGGGATGAGGGCACACTATCTGTGAAAATGGTTAAAGAGATTTTACCGCAGGTTGTTAAGGAGGGAATTGATATAGAGGCTTATGTTACGGCTTCCGGATATGTAAAAATAATTGATAGAGATTACCTGCGTGAGATTGTTGAGGAGGTTTTAAGAGAAAACCCAAAGGCGGTTCAAGACGCCTTAAGCAATCCTAAGGCTATTAATTACCTGATTGGTCTTGTTATGAAGAAAACGGGGGGCAAAGCTGATCCACAAATAACTAGAGAGCTAATTCAGAAGGCTTTAGAAAAACTTAGGTAATAGGATCATTGCGTGGGTTTTTCATCAGCTTATCAGGTCTTAAAACCACAATCATCTCCTGGATTTACTCCTTAAGCTGAGTCCTTAAAAGCCTTAGTTTAACTATTTTTAGTAATTCAATAGTATTTTTTATAGTATTTGCTATTTCAGCATCGCTAATAATATTGACTTGTACCACCATCCTCTTGAAGTATTTCTCTAAATTGCATACATCCTCATTTTCTATAGCAATGTAACTTATTTCACCCGCTATACCTCGCCTACTCTTCAAAAATTTATTAAATGGACGCAGTCACTGAACACAACTATGTCCTCAACGCCTGCAACACCTCTTATTACTGCACCTGCGACAGCATTATCAATTTTTTCTACAACTAGTATTCTACTTTCCTTTTTTAGATGCATTGTTTAAAGCCTCTTCAAATTTTACTAGAAAATCTTCAACCAATTTCCTAGCTTCATCTACTACTTCCTCAAGTACCTCCAGGGGGTTTCTAGAGCCATCAGTTAATATCACAACCTCTGGGTACGATATCATTGGGTGTTCAAGAATATATGCTGAGTACACTACGCCAGGTTTTTTCAAGGCTAATTTAGTTACTAAGTTTGGTAGGGAGTGCCTATCTTCATCATAAATTACAAACCTTATTTCCCTATCTGTGAGTTTCTTCAATTCCACATTTACTACCATTACAAAGTACCTCTGCGCTCTCTTCATTTAAAACTATACAAGCTAGTTACTTAAAGGCTTGCTTTACTTTAAATGCTGTTTAGCTTTATAAGTAAGATGTCTCCTTACTCTACCATTACAATATTGCAGGGATGCTGTAATATGAAGCCTCCTGCTTCAAAATTGCTTTACACTTAGTATTGAATCCTTTCTTCGTAGCAGTCCAATGCACTCTGCCAAGGAACTGCGAGCTCCTCACTTTCATTTAACACATTGCATTCTCTTAGCGTTTCAAGAGCTTCAGGTATGCTAATATTGTATAGCACTATAGCTGCTATAATGGCTTTCTTAAGATTGTGAGAATATTTTAGATTAGCAGTTTTGTCAATGACTTTGGCTATTAACTGTGCGTATGCTTGCACAGTTTCTAAATCTGTATCAGCATAGATAGTGTTTTTCCTAATGGCTACCCCCGTCACACCTTGCCTTTTTAAAACCTCTGCTAATACATCCAGTGGTATTGCTTTATGCACAAACTTAGCCAACTGCTCAGCTGTTAATCCCTGTTTTGGACTAAGTGTTCTTATCTTTGTAAAGTGCGCTATATAATTCTTTATCTTAGTTATTGTAGCCTCGACAGAGGGCTCTAAACCAAAAACCTTGAAAACGATTTTATCTTGTTTCAATTCTGCATAGAGTTCAGCTTCTAATGCGAGTTCCTCGTCTAGCTTCTCCAAAAGTTCAACACAAAAATTCTTTGAAGGACATGAATATGTAAAGCTTCTCTCTACAAAGACTCCCTCCAATACACATCACTTCATTTAAATATGTAGTCTGGGGCCATTTTTCTCATCTCTGCGTTGCCACAAACCCTGCATTTTAGCACCTCTCTTTCTTTGATGAGTGGAGCTCCACACTTAGAACAGTAAGCTGCTACAACCCCAAGCTTAGCGTCCTTCATTGTAACTATAAAGGGTATGTAGCTGTTAAGCACCTTAATTCTCACAACATCACCAAGTCTTATGGCATCATAAAGACTCTGAATCCTTGCCTCCGTAGCTTGTGATATGTGAAGCACGCCTCTAAATTCATGTTTTAAGGGCTTGTTAATATCATAACCAATAAACCTGATTATAGCTACTTCATCTCTCATCTGCTCTACAACACCAAGTAGCACATCACCGCTCTTCGGCATTTGAACGCTTTTTACTGGCTTTACATACACCCTTCTACTAATTATATCATAAATAGGCCTACCCACTATAAGCGATCTAACAACACCATTGTCTACGTAAGCTCCTGTATGTGGCACAAACTCCTCTTCGACACATAGTTTATCGCCAGGTGTTACAGTGAGCTGCTGTTTCATGCATTGTCACCTTATATTCTTCTCAATTTTAATCATTGCAATGTCAAATCTGTGAACTTTCTTCACATGAGTTTCGAATACTTGTGGAATTGCCATGACGCCTGTAAGCAAAATTGATATTCTATAGTCCTCCTTATATTTCTTTAACACCTTTTCAATTGTGCTAATCAGCGTATCTGAATGCTTGTGTATAGTGTATATAACACGTGGTTTCAGGTCCAGTGCTGAAGCTAAAAACATCATATCCATACCATGCCTGTAAATACCGAAGGGAGGATTCATAATTACAGTATCCGCGCTCCTCAGAGCCATTTTCCTTATATCTAGGCAAATAAAAAGAGCGTTACCGTTATCATGGGGTCTGAGAAAGTCCCTTGCTACGGCAAGAGCATTGCAGTCTATGTCTATGCAAAAAGCTGTTGCAGCTCCTAGTAGTAGTGCTCCATAAGCTAAAATTCCTGTGCCACACCCAAGGTCTACGACTACCTTATTCTCGATATCGCCGGACATGTAAGCATGCCACAGCATCTCACTTGCAACTCTACTATCACAAACATATTGCTCGAGGTTGCGTTTAGGAGCAGGAAACCCAGGTACTTTACTAAGCAATACCTCAAGTTCCTTCTTACTCCTCATCACCATGGGTACACGTACCTGTCCATATCCTTGTTAAGAGCCATCATAGCTTCGCCAACTGTTATAACAGGTCTCCCATAATCAGCTAGTTCAAAAGCTATATGAGGGCAGGCAACAATTACTATTGCATCAAAGTTCTCTGCCCCTATGTTATTCAGCAAATCTCTGCTTATTACCAAAGCCTTAGTAACAACATATTCCTTACCAAGTTTTCGAAGCTTTTTAGTTAAAGTATCTATTAAATGAGGTCTGTGCTGTCCGTAAAAACCGTCAATAATAAGCCATTTGCGAGCTTCGAAGGCTTCTCTAACCTTCCATAGCCTTACACGAAGAATTCTATGCACGTCTTTTTCAGGGCTCCAAAGGGTATTAGTATATGGATCAACACATAGGGTACTAGTACGCTTGCCTAATGCCATATTGTGAAGAGCTTGTGTAATACAGTGAAACCTGCCTCCAGATATTACAACAGTAACATTGCAATCGCTGGGGTTTATAGGCATGCACCCGAGTACTATGCCTCTATATGAGATGTTGCAATCTCTTAACTCTCTAGCAAAACTATATATCTCTGCCATGTGCTGAGCTGTTGTTTCGACACATATTGTTGCTGCGTTTAAGAACTGTTTGCAAACTTGGTATAGCATTGAGATGATCTTGTCTCTATCTATGCCTCTGTAAGCACCTCTAACAAATAGTGTGGGAAGCCTTGGCTTATAGTACTTGTACTCCACATGACCAATATGAATTATTGCATCAGCTCCGAGCTCTAGAGCAGCATATTCATCTACAAGGCAGGAGCCAAAGGAGGGGTTTTGTGAAAGAACTATCTCTAGTTCTTCAAATCTACTCTTTATGCTCTGCATTATCTCGGGAGCACATATTTGAAGCCCTTCTGGTAGTTGCAAGAGAACCTTCTTAGCCCTGGTCTCCCTAAGGAACTTAACTATTGTATCTATCTCAAAATCGTAATTACGACAGTAGCTCATAGACCTTTTACTTAAGCCCCTTTATCTCAATACTACACTTAACTGGTAATTTTGATGCTGCCCTCCTTAACCCCTCCTTTAAAAGCTCAGCGTGCTGAGCCAGGCCTCTTATCTCAATTATTTCATCTAATGGCTCTATGACGGCCGCCAAGCCTACGGGCTTTCCAAAAGCTCTCCTCATACCCTCTTGCAACCTATCTGCACCAGCAAAAGCCATCATTTTATGCTCTCTAAGTACTTGATGTGGATACTTCTTAATTATTAAGAGGAAGTTCTGCTCTCCTACCTCTGTACTTAGAAACTTGTAGACCATTACTCTTGCTGCTTCTAGAGCGTTATGCCTCACGACACCTCTCTCCATTGACCTGAGTGTCGCTACCACCTCAGCACTAAGCTTTGTGTTGCCCATGACAAACTTGGTTATTTTTGGTGGTGGAACTCCATGTATGTATTCTTTCCTAGTATAGGGGGGTTTTTGTTGGTGTGTATAACACCTAGCAGGCTTCTGCGGCATTTGAGCACCCCTATATGCACTTTGCTAATCTATTTGCCAGTCTCCTTATAAATGTTACTAGAAAACCTACTTCACTTGTGGATAGCGTTGCTTTTTTCAAAAGATGCTTAAAAGATAGCGAAAACATTTCATACTGTCTTTCATCACTTGCCACAAGCCTTGCCAGTTCCTCAATGTATTTCTCAGCTACTCTCAACTGCTCCTCTTTTGCTTTATCCATCTTCTCGATGAGGGATGGTCTATTAAGCATCTTATAGAGTTCGTATAGAACTATTGCGACTGCGTGACTAAGGTTTAAAACAGGGTAATTAGGATTTGAAGCAATGTGCACTAGTATATCACATTTTGCAATCTCTTCTCTGGTAAGCCCAACACTTTCTCTACCAAAGACTATGGCAATGTCGGTATAGGATCTCGCAATTTGAATAAAGCTTTCTAATTCTATGGCTTTTCTAAGAACATCCCCACCAACAACATCTACAACAGCTGATGTACAAGCTGATATGCCAACACCTTTCAAAGAATCTGCCAGGTTTTCATAAACCTTGACCCTGCCACTGTACAAGTAGTCCACACCATTTGCAGCAAACTTCTTGACCTCTTCAGATAACACATTTACCTGCGGTTTCACAAGAGCTAGCTCATCTACATCAAAATTTTTACAAAGCCTTATAATGAACCCTAGGTTGACCTCCCCTTCAACACCTACCACAACTACTTTAATCAATTCGCCTCACCAACTCTGCAACTAGCTGAACAGACGGTCTCATAGAAAAAGCTCTCGCACACGAGAATTTCAACGCATTTACAATTACTTAACAATCTCTGCAAAACCTTGCCGAGGTTTTGTAGTGATGAAATTACAAATACAATTACACAATCCCTTCCGCACACCCTTAAAGAATCGTCGAAGAACTCATTCCAAACAACTAAACCCTCCCTACCACCACTCCACGATTTCGCAAGCCAACCTCCGTAATCCTCAACTGGCAGATAGGGAGGGTTAAACAGTATTAACTTCATCGATTCCCCCCTTAAGCAACTTGCACTATCACACTGCACAATATCCACATAGGTATCAAGCTCATTAACCTTCACAGATTTTGATGCGCTGTCCACAGCACAAGGAGATATATCAATTAAAACAGCATATACATTCAATAGATCTTTGTTTAGAACATTTTTAAGTACAGAAATCGTTACATAGCCTGTACCACAACCAATTTCTACTAACGTAAAACGCCTTTCAGCAAGCCTTTCTATCAAATAGCGAGCTCCTTCAACAATAATGAATGTGTCGTCTGAAGGTATGTATACTTCCTCGTTAAATATTGTGACAATGCCTTCTAATGTACTCACCATTACTTTCTTTGATTTGCAAGCATATGAACCATCTTCTCTAAGTCCTCTACAGTTAGTTGGTACACTCTCTTTTTCCATATTTCCAGTGACCCACATATCTCTGCTGCGCTAAACTCCTCTAAACATCTCTTTAGGGCTTTATCTACTGTTTTTCTCCTGAAGGAAAAGAGGCATTTAATTATGTGTTCAAGTAGCTGAGACGTGGTATCATAGGCCTTTTTTCGCTTTAAAAGAACTATGGCTGAGTGTACATGCGGTTTAGGGTAGAATTTGTGTAAAGGTATTGTCTTAATGTACGTTACCTCAAAGAGGTGCTGAAGAAATGCTGTAATCTTTCCATAATCTTTGCTCCCAGCTTTTGCCGTAATTCTCTCCGCAACTTCTTTTTGAATTGTTATCAACGCTAAATTAAATGAGCTTTTAGCTATTGATACCAAAAGTGAGGATGTTATGTGGTAAGGTAGGTTACCAACAACAATATCGCATCCCCTCATAGAGGGTACAATCTTTAAAGCATCACCAATTATAATATCGACATTGGGAAACGCTTCTTGAATTGCCTTTAAAATTCTCGTGAATCTCTTATCCACCTCTATTGCTATCAATATCTTATCGCTATTTAGAGAGGCTATATACGTCGTTAGATTGCCTACGCCCGCCCCTATTTCAGCAATGCACTGATGCTTAGTTGCATTTTCCCTCAATATGCTTGATATGTATTTGAGCTCTGCTACATCGACTAGAAATGTTTGACTTAGTTTCTTCTTTAACCTTATACCCTCCTCCAATAGCAATTTTTTTACTAGTTTGTAGATGTTCCCCTTGGATGAAAGTATTTTGCGGGGATCTACTACCATGGTTCACTGTATCCTACTCTGCTGTACAGTAGCTCTAGGTAATTCAAGAACTTGTGGTCTGCTGAGGGTGGGTAAGGCTCTACAAATAGATAGTACTTTTCAGTTCTTTGCAACTCAATTATTATTCTGTCAATGAATAGCTTTACTGGGTCTGATATCTTAACCCTCTTCTTAATGTCTTCAAAACTAGTAAACGGGCTCTTTCTTCTCTCCTCTAAAATTAGTGATAGGGTCTTTTTGCCTATACCAGGTAGTAATTCTAAGCTATGCATCCTAATATTTATTGCCTCAGCTACATTAAAAAACTCAACAAACACACGCTCTTTCTCTTCAACAATTTTCGGTAAGAACTTAGCTAAATTCTCCTTGGCTATTGTAGTTAGATCTTCGTAGAGAAGCCTGTCAAAAACCTTCAAGCCGGGTCGATCAGGTGCTGAGGCTATAGCAACTCTTTCACCAATTAAAAGTGCCTGACCTTTGCTAGGTATTATTTCTACTAGTGAAAAGTACCTTGTGCCAATACCTTGAGCTACAGGAGATGTTCTGTGAAAGGAATGCTTATCATAGGGATTGCCTGTTGGAGTGTAATCTAAGATAATAGCAAATTCGTCTGGCACTATCTGGAAGCGCCTAGCCTTTGGTCTCATAAGTTAAATCCCTAAAAAACTATGCCTTTTTTCCACTACAACTTCTATTTATCTCTTCAACAATGCCTTTTAACACATTTTCATCAGGGATACTTTCTTCGAATACTAAAAGTGTTTTGAGCTCATCAATTGATTGGGGAATTATGTTGAGGATCATAGAAATTGATGCTTCTTTAAACCCATATTTTTTAAGTTCGTTATACAGTTCTTCAGCAACATCTTCATCACATTTAACCACTCTATCTAGATATTCCATAACAGCCCTAGCAAGCTCAGAGACGTTACCTCCTAGTTTCTGAAAATACTTTTCAAGGAGTTTCTTAGCAACAGCGTTGGGAATGTCGTGAAACTCTAGAACCTCATATGCCATTTAAGCTCCCCAACAGGCTTATAATTTAAGAGAATTTTCTGTTCATAAAAATTTATGTTTGTTTACCTAATAGCTTTAACAGCATTTTTCTCTGTTCAATCCTTATCTTGCTTATTTCGCTAAGCTTTTTCAGAACTTCATCTATTCTCTCATTCACCTCAAATGCAGGCTTAATGTGCTCTGGTAATAAAATCAATTTCTTAGTTTTCGACCCTACACTTACTTTAACTATGACAGCTCTTCCTCTAAACCCTACTACTTCACCAACCTTACCGACGTACCTCCTGTGGGGCATGCCTCCATGGATTGCTGGGTTCACATCTATGTAAACCTTGTCACCCAATCTATACTCAATTAGTACCCTACTAAGTGGTGGAACAGCACCCTTCTCCCTAATCCTCTTCCTAAACAGCCTTCTTGTTCTATGTCTAAGCCCTTGAGGTGCCTTAACCATTATCGCAACCCATTAAAATCCTCTTAACCAGTACTCTTCATGTGAATGGCTTTATATATATTCATGAACATGTAGAACATCTAGCATAAGGCAGCTTAAATTTGTACCCAAAACTTGAGAGAAATTAGGAGAGGTTCTACCATTATCACCTGTAATAAGCTCCTTAACATAAAGCCCCCCTTCGCACTTTATCAGTGCCTCAAATACGTGAGGGGACACGTATATGGTCTTTACCTGTAGCACATGTCTATAGCGTACTCTGTCACGTTTTCTTCTAAGGATTCTAGTGGGCGTTCTCTGCATCACCATCTTGTCTTCAAAAGCTTTTTCTAAATTCATAAGGTCTTCATTTTTCAACGCTTTCTCTGAGTATATGAGAGCTCTATAGATTTTAGATGCAGCTATAGAGCTCTTTTTCATTCTAGAAACAACTTCGCGACGTACAGTCATATTTAGATCGAATTTTATCCATTGTGAAAAAGAGTTTAGAATGTCTTTCAGAGCCCTCAAATCAATTGAGAATGAGCTTGGATTTTTGTATTCTAATACAATTGGTCTACCACTCCCCAGCATCCTAACATCCGCATCTTCTCTTCCAGCAATATGCATAATAACGTCAGAAGCCTTAACATGACCTAAAGTACTCTTGACAGCATCCTCTATTGCTAACTTATACCTCCTTGTGCCATCTTTTCCCAGCCAGATATTTTGTGAAATCATTCTTCCGAGCTTTCTGTAAACGCCATATATGTATACCGATCTTACCTCTTCCCTTATGGTGTTGTTTACTAAATCTACTATGTAGGTAACTTGAGGGGCTTCAAAATCAGCTTTAGCACTCGTCATTTGCTGAACCCTTTTGCCTACCTCCCTCTTAATCTCTCTCTTAATGCTTTCCCAATACTGCAATTGGAATTCCTTTACTATAATTGACTCTTTTTCAATCAGGCTGCGGGGTGCTACGACACCTACTAAAAAGCTCTGCCTTTTGCTTTCAGTGATATTCTTTGCAATAAGCTCTGAAAACCTGCTTATAATTTCATTTAGACGATCCTCACAGATATAGCATTTTAAAGGGATTCCTTGGGGTTCTACATTAAATTCTTTATAAAGTTCTGTCAAAGGCATCTTGCTATTAATTAAGACCTTTTTTAAAATGCTAAGAGCTTCTTTGTCACCTTTCAAAACTCTCTTGTGTAGTTCCATTATTGTAGCTATTTTTAATGCCCTACCCCTTTCATCGTTTCCCAAACTCTTACCTAAATAAGCAAATAGCCTACCGAGGCACCTATCACATAAGGGGTACTTTTCCAAGATTTTAGCTACGGTTGCAAGAATGGTTTCACTGAGCATCTCATTGGGGCTCATTTCTACCCTACTCTGCTTTTATATTTGTTAAATCTATACCCAGCCTCTGGAGAAACGTTCTTCTTCTCCTAATATTCTTCATCATTGAGTTGACAAGTTCGTAGTACTTAAACAATTCTTTAACATCCTCTACTGTAGTGCCAGACCCTATAGCTATTTTCATCATTCTATTCTTGTCAATTATGTTAGGATTCCTCAATTCCTCAAAAGATAGAGAGTCTATTATAGCAATCCACTTCTTCATCTTCTCCTCACTCAACTTCAACTGTTTGTCATCTATAGGCAAAAGAGATAGCCCTGGGACCATCTGCAGAATCTTTGACAAGGGCCCAAGCTTCTTCATAGCTTGAAGCTGTAGGTAAAGGTCTACCAATGTGATTTTGCCTGTGGCTAGAGCTTTTGTAAACCTTTTTTCAACTTCTTCGCTATACTCTAAAGACTTTAACTTCTCTATAAGCGTTGTTAAGTCGCCTAAGCCTAGAAGCCTACCTACAAATCTTCTTGGTTCAAACACCTCTAACTCTGGTATTTTCTCGCCTGTCCCAATGAACTTTATCACTGCTTTTGTTGCCGCCACTGCTGATAGTGCTCCACCGCCTTTAGCTGTGCCATCAAGCTTTGTTATAGTGATGGAGCCTATGGGTGTTGCCATGTGAAACCTCATGGCGATGTCATAAGCTTTTTGCCCTATCGACGCATCTAAGATAAGCATTATTTCGTCTGGATTCACATTTCTAGCCATTTCCTGCATTTCCTTAAGCAATGCCTCCTCTTCTCCATATCCATGCCTACCGGCAGTGTCTATTATAATTATGTTGTTATTTTGCCTTAAACACGTGTCAACGCACTTCTTAGCTATTACCACAGCATCACTAGACCTTGGATCTCCGCAGAATGCTACATCAATTTGCTTACTTAGTTGATATAGTTGTTCGTAAGCAGCTGGTCTGTAAACATCTGTGCAAATTAGGCAAGGTCTATATCCGTATCTCTTGTAGAAGTAGGCTATTTTTGCAGCTGTCGTAGTTTTTCCTGAGCCCTGGATCCCAACGAGCATTAAAATATATGGGGTTTTCTGTGGAAATACTTGAGGCTTTACATCACCTCCAAAAAGCTCTGAAAGTGCATCATAAACAATTTTTATAAACCATTCATTTTTTGAAACTAGGGGTGGGGGCTTCTCCTTGAGAGCCCTTTCCTTAATGCCGCTGGTTAGCTGAAGAACAAGCTTTACATTTACATCTGCTTTTAAAAGTGTTTTCTGAAGCTCCTTAACGAAGTTTTCAACAGCTTCTTCATATGAACCTTTTCCTTTTAAAAAATTTGCAACTAGGTTTTTGAGAGAATCCAATACCATTTTACAATCCTACAACATTTTTTACCTGACTCTAGATATGAACCTCCTACCTAGAGCACTCCAATACTCCACCTCTACACCTGGTGCTATCTTGCTTTTCACACTTTCGTCAGCTGGCATATCAACTTCAAAAGTTTCATAGCTTTCACTATCCATTACCTGCACCTTATCCCCTAATACAGCTATAACTTGCCCTATTCTCTTATCTATTATGGGGATCTCAACCCTCTGATCTGCTGGACCCACAAGGGTTTTTCTAGAACCTGTAAAGAGGCTTATCGCTACAATGTGTACCTTTGCACTACCATGTTTTCCTGTCTTTGCTCTTGAAACCTCCACAACTCTGCAAGGCTCTCCATCTATGACTACGTAGCCACCTTCCCTTAAGTCGCCTAACTCTGCATAGTCTACACTCATGGTATCACCGATAACTATATTTACGTGTAGAGATATAAGTTCTTAGCTTAGTTAATAAGGTTTTGAGCAAGGGTATGCACATGAATTTTAAGTCTATTAGGAAGGCGGTTGAAGAGCTCTTAATGAAAAATTCAAGCACTGTGCATGTAGACATTCTCTATGATATGTATATCGAGTTTATAAAAGAGTTTGTAAGATGTGTTGATAGGAGGTTTAAGAATGTGAAAAAGTGGGATATAGAGACCCTTGATGTGGCTGTAGATGTTGTTAGTGACAACCTTGGAGGGAGTGCTAAGGTCTACGAGGTCTGGGATGAAATTTGGGATGCGAAAATAGGTAAGAGAGATGTAAAATTAGATATTGTGAAGATCTTCTTAGACATTATAAATATGGCTGAGAGAAAATATGGTGAGGAGCCGGTTAGTAAGTGATGCTTGGACATTGCTAAGAGATTTTATTAAGGAGTGTTTTGGTGAAGAGGTGTCTAGTTATTTAGAGAAGGAGTTCACAGCACTACTATTTTCCTCCTTTAGAGGCTGGACTAGGATAATGCTTTACCCTAATCCAATGCACGAAATGATCTTGAAGAACTCTAGGGTATTGAGAGTCGTTGGTGGAGGGGTGCTGGCTGGGTGGCTATGGGGAGGAAAGTTCGTTCCATCACCCCACTTATACAACTTCATATATGATACTTATCAAAAGATGGCGTGCGCTGCGATTGCAATGCCTCAAGGTGTAAAAGCATTTTTGTATGGTAATGACCTGCTTCTAGCATCGCTTAAAAAAATATTGCCGCCTGTTAGGAAAGAGAGATACGTGGCTGTAATAGATTCTGAGGACTTTAAAGCCATTGGCATAGGAGTAATGCTCTATGACGAGGATGAGATTAGAAAATTAGTGAGGAAAGGACAAATGCTTTCTGCTGTAGTAAAGAACGTATTTGATTTGGGTATACATGTACGCAATGAAAAATTTTTTATTTAGTAATAACGCTTATTAGCCTTAGAAAGACTAGCCTGTACTCTAAAAACGTTAGAGTAAAGGTGGTGATGCGTTGTTTTGCCCTCGCTGCGGAACACTACTAGTACTTGACAAAGCAAAGAAAGTGTATAGGTGCACAAAATGTGGCTATGAAGCTACGAACCTAGGCAACAGGGTTGTGATGACTAGGTCTTTTCAGCACAATAATAAGGAGAAAACTGTTGTAATAGACTCTACATCAGTATCTGCACCACCCACAGCAACGCTAGTAAAAGGACATGTGAGGTGCACAAAATGTGGCTATGAAGAAGTGTATGCTTGGCAAATTCAAACAAGAGCTGCTGATGAGCCTCCTACAACATTCTATAAGTGTGCTAAATGTGGTCATACATGGAGGGAGTACTAAGAGCTAAAAAAGCTATAACCCCCCAAGCATACTGCATACTAAATTGAAGGGCCCGTCGTCTAGCCTGGTTAGGACGCCGCCCTTACAAGGCGGAGGTCCGGGGTTCAAATCCCCGCGGGCCCACTAATCTGTTTCATCTTTTTCAGCAAAATTAGAATTAGAACAAGTATATTACAAATAGGCCATAGCGTTACTGAGGTTGCCTTTACTTCGCAAAAAGTTTTGCAGAAGCTTAATCAAGATACTAAGTGGTAAATGGATGAGGTTTGCTCTGCTTTGCATTAATTATGCACCAGCCCTCATTTTCCTCTTAATGTACTCTAAAAGCTGGTAAGGTGAGGGGCCTCTGCAACACATAGATACATGTTCTCATCGAAGACTCTATAATACTCCACACTCTTTGGCCAGCTATACAAAAGTGTAGTATAAATGGTTTTAGTGGTTTTGAAGGTGTATACAAAGGTATAACTCCTTTCTGAAGATCTTCTGCAGCAAATGGTTATGAGAGACACGCGTAGGGCTTTACAATATGCATCTCGTAAGCCCACACTCTTTGAAAAAGGCAAGGTCTCAGTAAGTATACTCGATAGTTGTTTTGATGGTGTGTCTGCTGAGATCTATGTTTATACCCTTTAAATCCTCTATAACAGACTTTGTGGAGCCCTATAGGCTCTCCAAGCCTACAGCAAACCCTCCACATTTCTTGCACTCCTCACTTAAACTAGCATACATATTCATGGCAATTTGGTGCACAAGCATACGTGCTACGACTTTTATTTGCAGAGGTCCTAGTGACGAGAGGATACTTGTTATGAGCTTTGCCGCTTCTTCATCTCCCTTTAAAGCTTGCTTAGTGAGAAAGTGAAGGCTTTTCCTGCATGTCTTCACCTATATAGCGCACATAACTTAGTATTGTGTGCATTCCTTTAACAATTCTACAACATTTTCGCTACTATTTAGACTAAGGAGTGTGGCAAAAAGAGCCGATGCTATGGCGGATGAGAAGGCCCCTGCTGCTTCCCTACTCCACCTCTTAACATTTGCTGCAAAGGCTAACGCTATAAGAGAGAAGCGCAATAGCATTGAATCTATCCGCAGAATTGCGTCTGAAGCTATACTCCTAATGTTATCTAAAGACCCCTCTGCAAAGTCTATTATACGACTTAATCTATTTCTCACCTCAACTAATCTATTTAAAGTATTTGACATGGTGTAAACGAAGGATTCGTCAACATCTTTTTCAGAGCTCCTTACAGCAATTTTTATGAAGACCTCTAAAGAATTTCGAATTTTGAGTATGGCGTTCCTTGCCATTTCAATGTCGCTCGCCAAGGGCACTGCTAAGTCTCTAAAAGCTGGGCTAGTCTTAATTACGTGACTTATTTTTGAAATAATGTCTAGAAGCTTCGATGCATCGGCTAATGAGATGCAGCAATTGTCTCCTCTAAGGCATATGGTTTCAGCTTGAGCATCTGGGTTCTTCATCCTTCTTCACGAGTCGTAGGCTGCCCACATCATCATCTATAGCGTTATAGTGCTAAGCTACTTTATATGCTTAGCACAAAACGTAAGACCTTTTAAGCTATTCTGAATTAGTGCTACATCATTTGCTCTCAGTAGGAGAGATGTTAGTTTCTGCAAGCGTTTTTCTTTACATGCTATTACGTGGTTGCTTAAAGTAATCTAGCAATGTCCTACTCTTAGCTCTCTGCGATTTCCCAAGTACTTCTTTGCTCATGCTTTCCACAACCTTCTTAGTGAGCTTCATATCCTCTTCAAATAATGACCTTAGCTGGGGATTGTAAAGCGCAGCTGCTGGATGAAGCGTTGGTATTACTAGCATAGAAAGGCTCAGCATGTTTAAATTGAATATTTTTCCTCTCATCTTCATAACACCATTCCATGAGTGCCCCCCCAGAGCAAAAATTTTTTTGCCAGCTACATTACCTAATGTCACAATCACTCTGGGCTTTAGTAAAAGTATTTGAGACTCTAAGTAGGGGCTACACGCCTCCACCTCCTCATCCCTTGGCTCTCTGTTGCCTGGAGGCCTACACTTGACAACATTTGTTATGTAAACACTCTCCCTCTTTACTCCAAGGCTTTCAAGGATCATCGTCAAAAGCCTGCCTGCTGCTCCCACAAAGGGCCTTCCCATTTCATCTTCTGTGGCTCCTGGGGCCTCCCCTACAAGCATTATATGAGCGTTTTTATCGCCTTCTCCAGGCACGGCATTTTTCCTACTTCGGTACAAAGGGCATCTATTGCATTTCTTTATTGCTTCTTCTAGGCTTTGCCAGTCAGAAAAATAACCCCTATCATTGTCCATCTTTACCGCCTTTCACCTTGTCTTAATAATAGTTTATTACCCACTTCATCACATTTTTACTGAAAACTAGTTAAAAACTGGAGTGTTAAATCAATGATTGTGAGTGAGGCCCATGGGCTTAAAACATAAGAAGTACATCTATGTTAAAAGAGCTGATGGGGCCTTTGTTAAGGTTAGAGTTTTGAAGAGTAGACAAGAGGATGAGGGTAAGTACATAGTCGTTGGGCCAAAGGTTGTTAGACCTCCGAGCACTGCTACTATAATTAATGAAGAGAGCCTACCTGAGTCTGTAAGAAAGGAACTTTATAGCATATAAAGCAAGTATTTAAGAGGGCTACTTGGAGTATATAGGTAACGATGATGAGGTCGACGTTGTTGGAGCTCATGACGAAGGGTCGATAGACTGAGTCAGTACATAAAGAGCCTCCTTTTACACTTTTCTACACACATGTGTGCACATTCATCTATATCAATTATTTTAGCTTCTAGAGTTCTCGCTTTAGGATTTGAAATACCATTTACATATATCCACACAACTCTACTGTGATCATTCTCATCAACTAAATGCCTCACGTACACTGGGCTCCAATCTCTAATTGGAAAGTCTAAAGATACAATAACTGTACAAAAGTCTAATTCATCTTCGAATTTTCTCGCAAGTGCTTCAAGTACTGAAGGATAGAGATACGTATATACTATTGTTGGCCTTGGTTTAATTTCTAATAAGTCTACTTTGAAAAAATCCTTGCATATTATTCTAGCTTTGTCTCCTAGACCAAGAATATTGAATGTCACTTCTACAATGTTACATAGAACTCTATCAATCTCTATACATATAGTAGTAGCACCAATTTTTGCAAACTCCAGTAGAACTCTTCCATCACCACATCCTAAGTCAAGAACAACATCTTCCCTACTCACTCCTAATGCGTATTTTAAGTACTCTACAACAATCTTTGGTGAAGGGATCCACGGTGCCACAGACATAAAAATTCTGTTACAATCTGCAGTTTAATAAGCAGAAAGCGAAGTAATGACATAGGCTATGATGATAGCGCTCTTCGCTGCAAATACGTGATGAAAAGCAATCCAGCTGAATTACGTACTCTGACCAGAATTTCCATCATAACATTTTATACACACCATCAATAAATTTAAAATTTTGTATGTGGATTATGACGAGGTTAACACAATGTCTCAGAGGCACAGATTTTGGCAGTTTGTAGAGCTTGGCATAGATCCTTATGTCACTGAATATAGCTTTGACGTTAATGAGACTTTGGCTAAAATTAGGGAGAGATATTCTCATTTGAAGAGCGGAGAAGAGTCTCAAGATAGATACTCTGTTGCTGGTAGGATTCTTGGAATTAGAAAGCACGGTAAGATAGTCTTTATGGTGTTTGACGATGGTACAGCACAGATTCAGCTAGTGTTCAGATATGATGTTGTTGGAGAAAACTTGTGGAAAATTGTTAACATACTTAATGTAGGTGATATTATAGGTGTTATTGGAAGACCTGTGAAGACGCTGAGGGGGGAGCTTTCATTACTTGTTGAAAAATTCAAAGTTCTAGCAATAACCTGGAGAGATTACCCTGAGAAATGGCATGGTCTCGCAGACGCTGAAAAGCGGTATAGGCTAAGGTATCTCGATCTCATGTTAAATAAAAAGGTTAGAGATGCTGTAATAGCAATTTACAGAATTGAAAAGGCGTTTAGAGACTTCCTTGATTCCAAAGGCTTTATAGAAATTCATACACCAAAACTTCAGCCAGTCTATGGAGGTGCCCTTGCAAGACCTTTTGTAACTAAGATGTTTGCCCTTAATAGGGATGTGTACTTAAGCATTGCCCCTGAAACTTATCTTAAGAGATCTGTTGTAGCAAACTTCTTTAAGGTATATGAAATAGCTGTTTGCTTTAGGAATGAGGATATTGATGCTCAGCATTACCCAGAATTCATTCAAATAGAAATATACCAAGCATTTTCAGATTGGAATGGTATGATGAAATTGGTAGAGGAAATGGTCTCATATGCTGTAAAAACAGTGTACGGCGATTACAAGGTTGAAGTGGGGAAAGACGGTGACAAAGTGGTGCTAGACTTTACACCACCTTGGAGGCGAATACCTCTTGAAGAGGCCATCGAAACATTTGGTCATGTTAAGGTTAAGGGTAAGAGCTTTGAGGAGCTACTTAAAATAGCTGAAGAACTCGGTATTAGGGTGCAAGACCCTAGAAAAGGTAAGCTACTTGAGAAGATATTTGAAAAAGTCGCTCAACCAAAAATTCAGCAACCAACGTTCATAACATTATTCCCAAGAGATGTCTCACCCCTAGCAAGACCCTATAGAGAAAACCCTGAATATGCTGAGAGATTTGAGATTTACATTGGAGGTCTGGAGGTAGGTAATGGGTATAGTGAGCTTAATAACCCGATAATTCAATTCCACTTTTTTAGTAAGGAAGAGGAGCTTAGAATAAAGAGTAAAGAGAAATTTGAAGAAGTAGAGCATCACCCAATGGACAAAGATTATGTGAGAGCCTTAGAGCATGGCATGCCCCCTACAGCAGGTGTTGGAATAGGCATATACAGGCTTATAATGATACTACACGGACTGGATTCGATAAAAGATGTAATACCATATACTATTGTAGAGCAAGATGAATTTAACACTGTTGCTGAGCAGCATCCCGATATCCTGAAGCACTATACTGAAAAGCTAAAGCTTGAGTAAATTTAAGTTAGAAGCTTATTTTCATCGAAGTTAATATACCAAGCTCTGAATAGCCTTTAAGTGTAAGAGGAGAGACTATGCCAATAGGTCCTGCAGAAATTTTTGGCATACTCCTACTTCTAATCATTGTAATAATAATACTCTCTAAGTCTATTAAAATTGTGAAAGAATGGGAAAGAATGATAGTTTTGAGGCTTGGTAAATATGTTGGTATCAAAGGTCCTGGCATTGTCATTCTAGTACCATTTATAGACAGAGGTCTTATTGTTGATACCAGGATACACACTATTGATGTACCTAAGCAAGAGGTAATAACAAAAGATAATGTGACTGTGAGAATTGATGCCGTGGTCTACTACAGAGTGATAGATCCTGAGAAGGCTGTGATGAAGATGCGCGACTACAACTATGCAATAGCTATGCTCGGTCAGACAACAATTAGAGATGTAGTGGGTCAGCTAGAACTAGACGAGATTTTAACAAAGAGAGACGAGATTAATAAGAGAATCCAAAGCATAATTGATGAGGTTACAGAGGCCTGGGGCGTGAAGGTATCTATGGTTACATTAAAAGCTGTAGAGCTACCTGAGGGGATGATCAGGGCAATGGCTTATCAGGCGGAGGCAGAAAGAATTAGGAGAGCTAGAATAATTGAGGCAGAGGCAGAAAGGAGTGCAGCTCAAATACTTTCTGAAGCCGCATTGACGTATGAGAGACACCCAATTGCACTGAGACTAAGAGAATTACAAACCTATGTTGACATAGCAAAGGAAAAGAACGTGATAATAATAACTGAGAGCATATCTTCGAGGACAGCCGCTGAGGCTATAGCTTCTGCTCTAGCTATTGAAAAGGTAAAGCCTTCTAGTGGGGGGTCTGCAAAAGGGTAAAGGAGTAAAGAGATCATGACTAAGGTAAATGGGCTCATCCTAAGTCAATGCTGTATACTTTCAACTATGACTCTAGTGATGTTCCTCATCACACTTTTACAGTTACCACTCAATGTACAGTGCCAGAATAGTGAAAGTAGCAGTGTGGCAATACTCATAAGATTGCAGGGTTCTGTAGGAACTATTGATGTGCCAACAGAGATGTTCATTAGGGATGCGCTTTCCCTGGCTGAGCAAAGAGGTGTCCCATTGATAGTTTTAGTGGATAGTTATGGCGGTTATGTGGATTCTATGGTTAATATAGCAAACATGTTTCTAAACTCTAAAGTCCCAGTATTGGGGTACATATATGACAAGGCATTAAGTGCTGCCAGCATAGTTGTTCAACCCATGCACATCATAGGAATATCCCCTTATGGTGTTATAGGAGCTGCTCAGCCTATAACAGTAAACCCTGTTACAGGTCAGTACGAGTTTATAAACGAGAGCAAGATAATAAACAGCATTGTTGCTATGGCAGTGCGTTATGCTGAAGCTAGGGGGAGGAATGCTACATCAGTGCAACTGTTTATTACGAGGAACCTGGTTCTCAAGGGCGAGGAGGCTGTTAAGAAGGGTGTTGCAGATTTTGTTGCTGTAGATTTAGATGATTTTATAAGTAAATTAAATGAAAGGAATATTAGCATAAAATACGATAATGTTATAAAGAATATCACAATTAGTATAAGCAGTTATGAGGAATATAGACCTTCACTATACATCCAGGTTTACACATACCTTAGGGACCCTACAATCAATTCTATTCTGTGGTTTTTAGGTTTCTTTGGGACGTTCATAGCCCTATTAACAGGCAGAATAGATATACTGCCACTAACGATAGTCTTTCTATTACTAGCACTACTAGGAGGCTCCGTAAATCTCAACATAATCTCCATACTGTTAATAGCTCTAGGGTCTCTACTCATAGTCATAGAGTTCATGTACCCAGGGTTTGGCATACTAGGGGTAGGCGGCATAATAGCTCTAGTCTTTGGGATTCTCCTCATGCCCATATCACCTGCAACTCAAGTTACACCAACTGTTATAGAGAGCCTAAGGAACCTTGCACTAATACTTGGCAGCGGTCTTACTGCATTGCTCTCAATTATATTATATAAGGCTGTAGAGGCTGGAAGAAAAAGAAAGAAAGCAGTACAAATGGTGTCTAATAGATTAGGCAAAGCTGTAGAACGTATAGAGCCTGGAAAAAGGGGTAGAGTTCTTTATGAAGGTGAGTACTGGTTTGCTGAAAGTAGTGATGTGATTGAGCCTGGAGAAGTCGTTGAGGTAGTCGATAGAAAGGGGTTTGTACTTGTAGTCAAGAAAAAGCAATATAAAAATAGTTCCTTTAGATAGCGCTCTTGTTTAGTAGAACTATTCTTCCTCTATTTCCTCTATTTTTGCCATTGGTGTAGCTGAGATTCTCTCCCTAACTATGTTCACGATTTTAAGAGCTTCACTGTAACTCACATGCTTAGCTGTTTGCATAACCGTTGAAAGTGTTGATTTCAGGGAATCCTCTAAGCTTTTACCTGGCTGTATTTCTAACTTTACTCTTTCAAATATTGCCGGCGTAGGCTCTAGCACAGCCCCTCTTTTTAGTATTGATAGAGTTTCATTAACTGGTGTGACTATAGCTGCGCCAACCTCTCTATCATCTAACTTGACGGCAAAAACCACATCACCATCAGCTGTCTCACCTAGTTGTACTACATTGTATGCCACAGCTGCTACTGTTAACTCTGTTACTTTTGCTAAGGCTTGTTTAACTATAGTGTCTATTTGATCCTTTGGTACTCTCCTAAATGCTTCTACAACTAAGGCATCCCACTTCCAAACAATATTCTTGTTGGCCTCGTCTACATCGTATTCTATTCTAATCCTAACAACATCACCCTTATCCACCTTAAGCTGCTCCACTAATACAGTATAGAGCAATCTATTGAGCTGAGCGGTTGCGTATGCTATTTTCTGTCCCCACTCCTTATCCTTCTTAACGTAATCTCTTAGTTGGGCAAACAATGTCCTTCTAATTTTATCTGCATAAGCACCCGCTATTACGAGACCAGAGCTCAGCAAAACCATGGGTTTTCTCACCCTAAAAAATACGATTTTTGACAAACTCAAAAGCTTATATGAAGCATCTATCAATACTACTGCTGATACTGCACCCTTTGAGGGCTTGCAATTAAGGTGCTCTGCATTGGTAGTTAAAGGACCTAAGGTATACGTAGAGCCTCCGGGGCCTAGAGCTAGGGAGATTATAGAGAAGCATAAACGCTACATTGCTACTACAACTCACGACCCTGAAAACTTGCCACTAGTTATTGAGCGAGGTGAAGGCGTGTGGCTGTACGATGTTGATGGTAATATGTATCTAGACTTTGCTTCTTCGATATCAGCATCAAACCTAGGCTACCCCACACACTCTGAGGTAAAGAGCGTTGTAATTGAAATGTTGAATGTGCTGGCTCACGCTGCTGGTACAGACTTTTTCAACCCGTATCAAGTTGCCCTAGCAGAAAAACTCATAAGAATATCGCCTGGTACATTCAGTAAGAAGGTGTTTTTATGTAATAGTGGTACAGAAGCCAATGAAGCGGCGATAAAGTTACTCAGACACTCAACTGGTAGAAAGTACTTTATAGCATTCATAGGGGCTTTTCATGGAAGAACCATGGGGTCCCTGAGCCTCACTGCATCAAAACCTATACAAAGAAAGACCTATATGCCTATGATGGATGGAGTGATACATGTTCCATACCCCAACCCCTACAGAAATCCATGGCATATCGATGGGTATGAGCACCCTGATGATCTTATTAATATGATTATTGAATACATAGATTACTGGATATTTCAACACTTTGTATCTCCAGACGATGTTGCTGGCATATTTTTTGAGCCAATCCAGGGTGAAGGGGGCTATGTGGTTCCACCTAGAAACTTCTTTATTGAACTACACAAGCTTGCTAAAAAGTATGATATCATGTTAGCAGATGACGAGGTCCAAATGGCGTTAGGGAGAACAGGAAAAATGTTTGCAATTGAACACTTTAATATTGCCCCTGACATCATAACGATGGCTAAGGCCTTAAGCGGTGGAGTCATTCCAGTTGGAGCAACAATATTTAGAGCTGAACTTGATTTCACACGAGGTGCTCATAGCAATACTTTTGGAGGTCATGCCCTAGCCTCAATGGTCGCACTAAAGACAGTAGAGGTTGTAGAAAAGCTCCTACCCCATGTTACGTCTCTTGAGAAAATATTCAAAGAGAGGCTTTTCGAGTTAAAAGATAAGTATAGTGTTGTAGGTGATGTAAGGGGGTTGGGACTTGCCTGGGGGGTGGAATTTGTTAAAGATAAAAAGAGTAAGGAACACGATGAAAAAACTAGAAACAGAGTCTTATATGAAGCGTTAAAGAGAGGGCTTGTTCTTCTGGGCTGTGGCAAGAGTAGTATAAGGATAGCTCCACCAATTATCATATCAGAAGATGAAGCTGTAAAAGGCTTAGAAATACTAGAACAAGCCATTAAAGAGGTCGCGCCCAGTTCTCCATAATAGCCAGATATTGAAATGCTGATATGTGTGTTTGTGGTACTGCCACCTTGCAAAAAGCCCATTTATTTTTCAGCTTACCTCCCTACACAAGACTTTGGAACAATATTTGCTCAACTTCTTTAAAAACGGCTTTATACTTAAAAATTCTAGTATGTGATTCCGGTTCAATGCATTTTGGTGTAAGTCCGTGAAAATAGAGTTAGAGCTTGTCGAAATTTATAGGTATGAAGGGCTACCTGGTACGAAGTACAGATTTAGAATTAAGGATACTAAAATTTACCTCAATGTAACTGCATCAAGTCTTGAAGAAGCGACTAGGAAGGCTGAACAAATTATAAAAAACCTAGAACTTGATAGATATCTGAATAGTATTGAGAGAAATCTTAGGTAAGCAACTTGCCCACTAAAAGCATTAAATGTATAGTCTGTAATAAAACCTTTTTTGAAGGACAAGGAGTAAAGCTAGTCCTAGGAGGAAGAGAGCTGTATTTTCACTCAAAATCCTGCGCACTGAAATTCTTTAAAAGCATGGTATTGTATCTAGATCAAAAAGATCTTGAGAGGGCCGTAGTCTCTACTCTTAAAGAGTTTGAGCAGAGAATAAAGGAATTGGAAGAAAGAAGTAAGAAGCATATAGAAACAATACATTAAGAGTATCCCTCACTATTTTTAACTAGGATAGCTCAGATTATTAGCCTGACCCCTTCCCACTCTAGCAGGAATCTCCACCCTTTGGCGGGGGTTTGGGCTACATTCCTTCTTTGTAAGAAGAGGTTATACTGTAAGTGTTTATGCCCTGGGGCACATAGATGTTAAGGGTACCAAAGTTTTGAAAGCTTTATCAAGTAGCAGTTAGTGAAGCGCAGGCTCAGATAAATAGACTCCAAGTCCAAAGATTATGGAGCGGTATTCGGTAATCCCAATGTCGCATAATTTTTAATTACTTTAACCTGGCTCTGATAAAAATATTTAGCTTTGCTTATCAACCTCTTGGTGTGTTTATGAGTGCAGGAGAGATGCATATTAAGATAAGGCCTGCTACTGATAGAGACTTAGATTACATAGTAGCTATAAATATTGAGTGTCTCCCCGAGCACTACCCTTTATCGTTTTGGATAGAGCATCTGAGCAAATTTGGTGATACATTTTATGTTGCTGAAATTGATGGAAAGATTGCTGGTTATATATTAACACGTATTGAGGAGGGGCCATCTTTTTTCCAACATAATAAGAAGATTAAGAGAGGTCATATAGTGAGTCTTGCAGTTAGAGAAAGTTATAGAGGTAGAGGAGTGGCATCTTATTTGCTATCAACAATTTTAGGCATCTTGAGTAAAACTTATGAGGTGTCTGAGGCTTATCTTGAGGTTAGAGTGAGCAACATAGTAGCAATTAATCTGTATAGAAAATTTGGATTTGTAGTGATTCAAACAATTCCTGAGTACTATTTAGACGGTGAAGATGCGTACCTCATGGCTAAGCAACTCAAGTGATGCTGATTAACGTATATTCATCAAAACAACTTCAACACCCTCTAGTTGTGCTAAACATAAAAGATTTGCAAATAGCTTTATAACACTCATATCACTAGCTATTATGAGGAGCGCATCTGAAAAGGAAATGCACTTCAATGCCTCATCATATCTACTCTTAGATACATTTAAACTAGAGCTACATAAAGCAATATTTTTCATAGTACCAGTTTTACACAAGCTTATGATACACGTTATCTCATTATTTAGCTCCACATGCCTCAGTATTTCAACAACATGTTTTTCAATACTGCCATTTACTATTGGCAGGCGATTGAAAGGGCATGCACCTCCACAGCTTCCAGTAACTATTGAAATAGCTATAGCCAGTCTTCTTCTCTTAAGAATACTGCTTAAAGCCGTTATATCATTTAAAGCCCTGAGCATTGATTGAGAAAGAGCTTAAAGAGGCTTAATAAATATTTCTACTCAAGACCTGTCCATGATGGTGCTTTTACGCATTAATTCAACTGTGGATTGCAAGTAATCTTCAACAATAGGCATGTGCTTCTTTCTAATATGATCCTCAACTATTTGCAGTGGAAGTTCTTCACCACATAAAAGGCATTTTACGAAAGAGCTATTCATTTTCTTTGTAACAGGCTTTATTTTTAAAATTATTGGCGTAGCATATTTTAAAATAACCTTAGCTCTTGTTACAGAACCTGTTTTCTCAACAATTCTTTGCGCGTAGCCTCTTACCTGATGCTTGCTGAGACCACGCTTCAATGCTATAACACTGGGGCTTTCGCCATAGACAAAGTAGTCTGACAAAGCCTTTATGACATTGTCCTTGCCTGCCAAGGCTTTCACAATAAGGTACTCAAGCAGGCCCTCTATAGATGTTCTCATTAACTATTCCCACTTCATTAACTTTAACTTCATGAAAATATATAAGCTAAATACCAAATAAAACAAAAAGTTTATAAGCATTTTCTCATTACGTTGTAATACAAAGTATTCTTAAGTATTTCTTATGCATTTTCATAGTAATACCATTAATAAAATATCATTTTCCAGAAACGTTTTCATTGAACTACTTCCTAAAGCCTATTTCCTCAGATACATACTAAAGGCAATTACAAATATTTATAAATACCTCGTCTCATATTTATCTATAGCAAAGTGGGGGCTGGCTTGAGAGAGCCTCGAAGTGATAAAAGCACGTCTTCTAGGAATACAGTAATAGAATTAAATGTTGCCATTACGAAGGTTATTTCATTAAAGCTCAACATGGAAACATTTAATGAGGTAGAGCAACTTTACAAAAAATTCAATTATAGAAGTAGATCGGAATTTATTAGAGATGCAATAGAATTCTATATAAAAGTTCTGAAACATTTTAATAATAGAGAAAAAGTTAAGGAAGTTCTTAACGAAATATCGTAGACCATTATAATTAAAGCTTTTCAGAACTAGAAAAGTGTATACATACTAAGTAGTAGTTGTTACTAGGGCACTGTGCGGGGGTGCCCGAGCCAGGTCAAAGGGGTCGGGCTCAGGACCCGATGGCGTAGGCCTGCGTGGGTTCAAATCCCACCCCCCGCACCAGTACTGCTTATTTTATTAGCAGTTCAAATCAAACCTTATTAGCCCTCTATCAAATTGAGTATCTTTTAAAGGTGTTCAGTAAAATTACTAAGGCTAGGGATAAGAATGTGTGTTATCCTAAAATTGATTATGTAGCTTGTAGTAGTTGCTTGTCATGCCTTAAGCTCTGCCCCTATAATGCCATGTATGTTGATGTGGACGACCATGTTAAGATTGATTACAGTAAATGCAGATTGTGCCCCGTATGTTTTTTTGTGTGTCCATATGGTGCCATTGTTTGTCAGTGGGTGCCGATTCCATCATCTAGTCAGGGCGGACTAGACATTCATCACAGTAAATTTGCGTGAGCTACTCTCAAAGCACCTATTTACTATGAAGTGCATTTAAGTTTATATCCTGCCCTACACTATGGGTAATTTGCCTTTTGCTTCCATAATTATATAGCAGAGCTAGAGAGTAGAACTCTGTGTTTGTGAACCTTCTCCTCACCTACTCTCTTCCTTTCCTCCAAAACTTTCTTAACAATATCTTGTAGCTTTGCTATAAGCTTTCTCTTATCTTCCATTAAAACTACATCGCTATACCCATAAGCTATTATGTTATGTGCAAATGGGCTTGGCGCTAAGTCACTTTCAATTATGCCTACTTCTATCTCACCCTCTTCTATCTTTCTCAAAACCTCCTTAGCATGAGACAGGTCCATGAAGTCCTCGAGAACCTCCCTATACGTCTCTTCTATCACTGGAAATTTATCGTATTTTTCAAGTACCTGAATTATTTTCTCAGCATTCACTTGCCTTCTTGCAATTGAGACATCAACTCCTTTATAACGACGAAGTAGCATAAATGCCCTCTCAGCACAATGCCTAAATCTCTTCTTAAACAATTCCGTTGCTCTCACAGCTTTCCTTACAATCTCTTCTACATTCTTGTGAGACACCTCAGATACTAGCTTTTTAACTTCTTGAACTTTTAAGGGACTTGAGAATGTTAGCATAAAGCCATTGTCTGTTACCGTTACTTTAACATTCTCCCTAAGATGCCTTGCGAAGACATACGCGTAAGCCCTCGAAAGTACATCATTCACTCTCCTACCAAACAAGCTATGGAATATCACACTTGTAGCCTTTTTTTCATTATCAAACCATATCTCAATTAGCATAAAGCGATCTGAAGGAACCTTAGTGCTTGTAAAGGCCATTTGCTGAAATATGTAGTCATAAATGTATTCAGCTGCGTGCTCCTCAATATTGTACTCCTTCATAAGCCATGATATGACGTGCTCCCTAGGCATAGAGTTAATTAGCTCAGCAACAACTCTCCTAAACTTACCTACCTCTAGTGCTGAGTCATAGGCTAGCGGAAGCATTTCAGAAAACCACGATGGAACTGTTGGTCTTTCTCCTCCAGCAGGTTCAACAACAACATGTGTTGGATGCAGGGCTAGAACTCTATACGTCTTGCCACCTAATACAAAGACGTCTCCTGGCGCTAAAATCTCAGCAAATCCCTCCTCGAGATCCCCTATGTACTTCTTCCTACCATCAACCACTGCTACAACAGCTACTTTTGCCTCATCAGGTATTGCCCCTACGTTAAGCTGGTATATCATTCTTGCACCTCTCTTCCTTCCAACAATTCTCGAGCCCTCATCATACCGTATCTTAGCATAAACATTGTAGTCCTCTAGACCAGGGTATCTACTGCTGAGATAGTTTATGACACTCATCAGCTCCTCTTCTGTGATCTCATGATACGAGTAGCTCCTCTTGATAATTCTAAGAATCTCGTCAATAGATCTAGGCTTTTCAAGAGACATCCCAACTATATGCTGTGCCAGAATGTCAAGAGGCTTTTTAGGTATTTTTACACGGTCTATTTTTCTCTGAATGGCTAGCTTTGCTAATACTGTACACTCCACTAGGTCATCTCTGTCTACAACTATCATTATTCCCTCGCTGACAGAATATGCATTGTGCCCTGCCCTACCAACTCTTTGCAAAAGTCTTGTAACACTCTTAGGGCTACTTAGTAGTACTACAAGATCTATGTAACCTATATCAATACCTAGCTCTAGGCTTGTTGAAGATACTACTACACGGAGAAATCCCTTTTTGAGCTTGTCCTCCACCTCAAGTCTTAAATCTCTACTTAGACTACTATGATGCGCCTCAACTTCATCAGCATCGAGCACCCCATTTGAGCTCAGACTCTTTTTAAGCTTGTATACAACTCTCTCTGTAGCACTTCTCGTGTTTGTAAATACAAGTGTAGTTCTATGCTGTGAAATGAGCTTCACCAACTCTTCATATATTGCTTCATTAAGCATAGATGCAGGTGTGTAGATTATATCAAAGCGAGGCACAACAACCTTTATATCTATGGGCTTTGAAAACCTGGCATCAGCTATCACTATAGGCCTTGGAGAGCCATTATCATTGTACCCAGCTAAAAACCTTGCAACATCCTCTAAAGGTGCTATCGTTGCGCTTAAGCCTATTCTCTGGTAATCCTTGCTAACGAGATCTACAAGTCTTTCTAGAGATAGGGCTAAGTGCGCCCCTCTTTTGCTTGATGCAAGTTCATGAACCTCGTCTACAACGACCCACTTAACCGTGGCAAGCTTCTCTCTAAATTTAGGGGCATTTAAGGCAAGGGCGAAGCTTTCTGGTGTTGTAATAAGTATGTGAGGAGGTGATTTTACCATTTTGGATTTCTCGTGAGGTAGCGTATCACTGGTTCTTACAGCAACCCTAATCTCTACATCAATTCCTAGCTCTCTTTTAATACACTCCCTAATATCAGAAAGTGGTTGTATGAGATTTTTCTGCATGTCATTATTTAAAGCTCTTAATGGTGATATATATACTGCATATATCTGATCCCTTAGCTCACCATTTAGCGCATACCTATAAAGCTCATCAATTATAGGTAGAAAGACCGCCAAAGTTTTTCCAGTACCCGTAGGGCTCGATATTAAAACATTGTAGCCAGCCTTTATATAGGGTATGGCCATCTTTTGTGGTGGTGTGAAGGTGCAGTATTTTCCTCTAAACCATTGAGCGATTTGGGGAAGAAGAAGTTTAGAGATTTCACCTTCTTCAAATTCATATGCGTATGCAATTCCATCTAAAAAATTGAGTTTCAATATAGGCACCGAATTCTAAACTGAAATTACTTCTCTACTATCCTCGCTTGAATTACGCTGAGCCCTTATTAAATGTTAGATTCATGACGCCATGCTTAAATCCCTGCTCTAGACAGCGCATCTCTTATGTTCTGCGGTAACGACATGTAGTCAACTTCTTCAGCGCCCTTCACATCGTATTCCCACTCCTTTTCTGAGCCATCTGGCGCGACATACACATGCTTAGTGATGTACATGGGGGCCACAAATAACCTGCCATCCTGAGACCTGCATAATTCTACAACAACTTTTTTATCACCTTTTTTAACTATGTACTTTTTCTCAACAGATATTCTATACATTGGCATCACCCTCACTTTCCTTTTTACTTTCTGCCCTTATCAAGTTCTTGGTTACATTACTTGGCAGAGTAAAAAAGTGTTTACTTACCTCAATTATGTAGTCCGTGGATGGAACTGCTCTTGGTATACCTATGTTTAATGCCAGCACATTCTTCTCCATGTTAAGTTCTAAAGCAGTTTTAAGCTTGCCTGAAGCAATCTTAAGCCCTATTTCATATGCTATAACAAATTTTGTGAACCTTCTTACAGTGTCTTGAAGACTATCAAAAAAGCTGTATAGCTTTTTCAATATTGAAGTCAGTTCCTCAAATTTTATAAATCCGAAGTAATAAAGTGTGAAAGCAAATCTAAGAAACCTTGCCGCCATACCTTCATCTAGTTTACTGCACACCTCTTTCAATTCTCTACAAAACTCCTCTTTTGAATTCGCTTTTCTAAGAGCGCCCCACATTAATTCAAACTGTATCTCCATTGAGAACACGTCTTTAAATACCTCTTCTCGAAGATCCTTGTCTATCCCAAGCCCCCACTTCCCAATAACATAAAGCGAGGAAAGTTCTTTATCGTATAGGTCTGGAGGATTACCTGCTCCTCTAATAGGCTCTACGCCCATTGATCTATAAACGCTCTTCAGTATCTCCACTACCTCCTCCCTTTTCAACTCCGGCTTTGAAACTATTATGCTCCAGACAGTTGTAAGAGCTTCTATCCTTCTTCTCTTAAAATTCATTTAACAGCACCTTAAAGCTCATATTAAAGTATTAAATAGCACTTCACTATTTCTTATGGTGACTAGGTATATATACCCTTAACATACTACCTCAATACCAGGTATAAGGTGCAGGCACAGCACTATGGAGACTCTGAACATTGATATAGCTATAACGACAGATAGGAGCATGATGACAAATCACCATGGAAGAGAATTCTTAGGATTTCTCGCAACAGGGCCAGCGATACGCATCCCCGAATCGTTATGGATGTATTTATGCTGTCCAAAGCCCAAGACTGACAGGTTTGGAAGGCCCCTGGAAGCTCCATACGGTTTAAGAAAAATTGAAGCTGCACTGCAAGATGCAGGCTTTGAAGCGCATATTATAGACCCTGATCACCTAAATAGATATGCTGATAGAGTAAAGGTTCTCATGATAGGTCATCATGACTTCTTTGCCTTTGGGCCGCCAAGTTCTGAATGGTGGCTCATTACAAAAAGAGAGCCTGTAAATAGAAGGAGTTTCTTTAGGTTGATGGAAAGCGAGGCTGTGAGGAAAATGAAATACAGAGGTGTAAAAATTGTTGTTGGAGGTCCGGCTGCATGGCAATGGCTCTGGGAGCCTGAACTTGTAGAAAGGTGGGGTATTGATGTGATAGTTGAGGGCGAGGCTGATGAAATAATAGTTGATGTCGCTCAGAAGCTTTTGAGAGGTGAAAAAGTGCCCAGATATATATCTGTGGGGGCCCATGAATCTCCGCCAATAGACAAAATACCTCTAATTAAGGGGGCTAGCATCAATGGGCTTGTCGAAATTATGAGGGGGTGCCCAAGGGGGTGCAAATTCTGCAGTGTGACGTTAAGACCCTTGAGGCATATTCCAATAGAAAGGATATTATTAGAGATTGAAGTAAACAAAAGATTTGGTGTAAATAACGTCATTTTACATAGCGAAGATGTTTTACTATATGGTGCGAGGGGTATAGAGATAAATGAAGAGGCCTTAATTAAGCTTCATGATGCTGTAACTAAAAATGTGAAAAATATGGCATGGGCTCACGCATCTCTAGCTGCTGTAGTCTATGCCCAGAGAAAATGTAGATTAATAACAAAGATAACTGACATCATTTATTCACGTCTAGATCAAGATTACCTAGGTGTTGAAGTGGGTATAGAGACTGGTTCTCCAAGATTAGCAAAGATAATAATGCCCGCTAAGGCTGCACCCTTCAAGGCTGAAGAATGGCCTGATATTGTCGAGGAAGCTTTTGCCATAATGCATGACCACAGAATAATACCTGCTGCAACTTTCATCTTGGGGTTCCCTGGTGAAGAGCCTGACGACGTTATTAAAACTATAGAACTACTAGAGCGTTTAAAGAGGTATAGAAGCCTCATAGTTCCAATGCTATTTGTACCTATGGGGGCTTTGAAAAGTGAGGAAGGGGGTGTCGTGGGAATGAAGATATCACAAGAGCACGCAGAGGCTATGAGGATGGCGTTTTGGCATACTGTTATATGGGCTGAAGACATAACGCATAATTTTTATATGAAGGGATTGAGATATGGACCTCTAAAGTTAATGATAAAGGTTTTCCTGTGGTATGTTAAGAGAAAAATGAGGGACTTAGAGAAAAACTTCTTGCCGAAATTCGGTGGTAAAGAACTGTCGTTAAGGGCCTCAGAAAGTGAGCTTAAGTATATGTGTAAGACTTAATATTCTGTTGCACACCTTTAATATTTTTAAAGACAGATTTTATGTACTGGGGTGCATTATGCATGTAAAGTCAAAGTTGCTGTTAAGCCTTGCACTTTTGAAGGATTTGCATAAAAAGTTAGAGTACTATAAAAGTGTTGTTGATAATAACATTAGGAGGTTGGAATTAGTTAGTCATTACAATATAAAGCATGGTAAAGTTGAAATAAGTAGAGAATTACAGAATTTAAAGGAATTGAAAAAGTGGATTGAAGTCATTGATGTCTTCTTAGAGGGTGTGACTACTAAGCTAGAGACCCTACTGATTTCTGAACGCATAATTTTATCTGCAATGCTTGTTAAAGAGCTTTCAAAGGAGTTGAAACATATGATTGGCAACACCATTCCGGTAATAGATGTCTACATTGATAGGATTAACACCATTGCAAATGATGTAGTACATAGCTTGCAAACTCAAGAAAGTAAAAGAGATATCATTACAGCATCCGATGAAGCAAAAAAGATTATTAGAGAGACAAAAGCAATTCTTCGTTAATTACTAAATTAGTGATATTGCTATCCTATCTATCGCTAACACCTTTAATATAGAGAAATAGCCTTGCGGTTCTCATGGGCAAAGATACCTCGACAATTTGTATAGGCTTCCATCCAGGTATTTCAAAGTCTAGTGTTACTACCCTTGTGCCATCCTTTAACTCGCTCTCAAGCTTAGGCCTTAACGCTCTGTTAACTGATGTTAAGAGGTACATGTAGATGACAGTGGCATTTGATAAATTGACTTTGAAGAAATCTTCGTTTACGAATTCTATTTTATCCAATAGGTTCTCTGCCTTAGCATTTTCCCTGGCTCTCTCTATTAACATTGGATTTATCTCTACGCACACAGCTCTCTTAACACCCTCTTTTACTGCCTTTAAAACCACACGCCCATCTCCACAACCAAGATCGTAAAACGCATCAGTAGTTTTTATGTTAGCTAACCGCATAATTACATCAAGTAGTTCCTCCCTTGTAGGAACCCAGGGTACCCTTGCACCTTCATAGTAAGCCGAAGCCAAGCCTAGCACCTCTTCATAGCTCCTTAAATCACACATCTTCAACACACACTTATAAGTCTTTACACAAAGACTATGGCAACCACAAGTTCATTTCCCTAAGCCTCTTCATATCTTCTTTAGTAAATCTCATGATGAAGTCTACGAATATTGAACCAACTTCATTAAAATCCTTTTTACTGTAAGGACTCTCATTCCACTGCATTGCCACATCATTCCACATCCTAAGCTCTAGCATCCTTGCACGTGCCAATTTAGCTAAGTCCCTCTTTATGTCTTCAGGAACTGCCCTCCCATCTAATATTATGCCAGGGCACTCACCAATAGCATTATTGTTAAGCTCTATTTCAATTGTGTCTCCTTTTTCGGTGTATACAAATGGGTAAAATCTACACACAAGGGGCTTATAGGGGTGTATAGAGCATCTGCCATTAGTTGAAAGAAACAAGCATGAGCCATCCTCTTTTGAATTTAGAGCTAAGAAGTACTTTTCCCCACTAAATACTACATAAGGGTACGAAAGCTCTTCGTATAAGGAAACTTCATACAAGCTAAGCATATTTGAATTAACTTTAATACCTGCATAAAGCTCTATTCTAAGGAGATCCAAATGCGTTACTGGGATCCAATATTTTTTACAACAGTAACCCTTTAGCAAGCACTTGAATATCACCATGACTTTGTCACCTAAGTAATTAATTTAATGTGCTCTACACGCAAAATAACTTACGCCACTGCGTCACATTACCAGTTGCCATCTCTTAGTAAAGTTATTGTATATTAATAAGGCTGACTCCTTAAGTTTTTTAAATAAGCGAAACTCTATGTCATCTAAAACCTTGCGAACCTCATCTTCATTCTGAGAGCTTAAATCACTAACTTTTTTAGCAAATTCATTCCAAAATGCTTGCTCAACAACTATTCTCTCATCCCTAGCCTCAATTATTTTCGCACCCTCGCGCTGCAATTTACTGAAAAAGCTCTCTCTATCCCTTATTCTAGATGCAATATCTCTTTCAAAGATTACCTTCTGCTCATGTAAAATCTCGATAGCGGATTTCCTCCGCTCCTGCTTTTCACCTTGTGATACTCTTTCTGGCTTTCGAATTTGCTGTACAGACATCTTTTCTTCTAGCTCCTTTAACTTCTCTTCAACAGCTTCAATCTTTTCAACAAGCTCCCCATATTTTCTTGCAAGCTCATCCACTTTTGATGTAAATGGATTTACCTTGTCTAACAACCTCCTTTCTAGCAACTGAATTAACTTATCTACACTTACACCAGCTTTTGCTTCAGGTTCGACATGCTTTGTTTTACCTAGCTCCCTCATTAATAGTACTTTTATGTACTCAGGTACTGATAATAACCCCTCTTCCTTAGCTTTTGCCATTAACTCCTCATACAGTTTTTCATCAATTTTTATAGTAATTATTTTCATTCTTTAACCTAAGTAAACTTTGAGATCTAAACAAGATTAAAAACACTATTAAAATCATCGATTTTACATGTCTACATACCTTAGTTGTTCAAGTACATACTGCCTTATTTCAACAGGCTTAGGTATTGTTTGAAGCACCTCACCTTGATCCATAACTTTAGCTAACATGGGCTTGGCTAAACTACCATCAGTACACGTAATAGCTTTATTTGGTTCATCCACATAATCTTCTCGTACTGGTATACATCTATATAGTTGTTTCATGCCTGGAAGCTTACCTCTCTTAGATATGGGTATCCACTTACCCTCCTTCTCATCGTACACCTCAACAATGTCCATGCTTAAGTCTATTGATGGTGGGAATGCAATTGTTGTGCCTACTCCAAAGGCATCTGCAACTTCCTTAAGTCTCTCCACATCATCTTCATCTAACCCACCGCTTATAACTATTTTAACATTGTCAAAGCCCTGCAACTTGAGGACCCATTTAACCTCCTTAGCAATCAAGTACATATCTCCTCTCCTACTTCTTGGTGTGTCCAGTCTTACACCCCATAACTTCTTGCCCAGAACTTTTGCCGCCAAAAGGCTTTCAAAACGCTCATCGTAAAATGTATCCACAAGAGCAATTCTAGGAATTGCTTCAGGCATTACGGAGTCAAAGGCTTTCCATGCCTCAACGGGATCACCAAACGTTATTATTAGTGCATGCGGTATTGTACCCCGAGGCTCAATGTCGAGGATCTCTTTACTAAATGCTCCTGAGACCGCGTCGCAACCTCCTATATACGCTGCTCTATCTAGTGCTGCAGCTATTGCAGGGTGTTGAGCTCTTAAACCGAAGAACAGCACCTCTTTTTCTCCTGCTTTCTTCTTTATTCTTGCTGCTTTTGTAGAAACACTACTATAGAATCTCAGTATACCAAGTACTGCTGTTTCAAATACTATTATATCACATATTCTCCCCTCTATTACAGCTAATGGCTGAAGCTGTGTAAACATAGTACCCTCGGGGACAGAGTATAGAGTGATTGGCAAGTTGCGGAACAGAGCCAAAACTTCTTCAAGACCTGTGAATATAGCCCATTTATAGTCTTTAGGTAGGCTATATGTATGGATTTCAAATCTTACAAGTTTGTTGCAAAGCCCATATCTTTCTAAAATTTGCCTACTTCTAATAAAGTATATATCCGTTATATTACCACTTCTCAACTCATTCTCGCTAAAAATATAGAACCTTGGGTTGAGCGCTTCCATAGACCTTCAGCCTAGTTTCATCAAAACACAGAGGTGCTAGTACAACAGGTAAAAAATTGTTGAGCTATTTAATCCGAGCTATTCACTTTCTTGCTTCTCTATCTTTACACCTCTCTCTTCCGCCACTTTCTTTGGCATTACTGTTATTACTCCACTCTCCTCATCTTTAATAACAACATATTCTTTTCCATATTTTTCAACGATATTTCTAGGCACATAGAGATTTAAAGATAGTGTGTAGTAGTCGTAGCTATACGTCTTGTTTTTAACATGCTTTTTTCCAATAATCCTTCTAACCTCAACAACTCTAGCCTTTGATTTTTGAGGTGTTTGCGTACTCATGCTATTTCTCACCATAGGATTTACAATAATGTACGAGCAAAAATAAGTTTTGTGCAAAATAATTGTTTTTATTCAATATAGATGCCAGGTCTAAGCGGCAATGCTACGTCTTTTTTACCACCATAATTAGGAGCACTGGAATCTTCAGAGCTAAATATTGTTACCTTTGCTCCGAGGGCTTTCTCCATGTATTCTTTCGCTATTATCAATGCCTCTATTTCACTTACTACAGCTTCTAAATACAATTTCCTCAAATCCTCTGGAACAGCAACCGCAACATTATACAGTGCTTTAGCGATTTTCCCTATCTCTTTCTTACTTAGGTCTGTCTTTGCTGATAGGAACTCAATTACTTCACTCAGTTTAAGTCCTTTGCTTATCGCCTCTACAACACACTTCATTAACTGCTGTTGCTTTAAAGGAGCTACATAAATTACTGTATTGCTTATTGAACTCTTTTTCAGTGCCCTCATTATCTCAGCTACAGAACCTATAATGTAGTTTGCATACCTAAATGCCATTAAAATGTTTTTGTCATATTCCTTTGGTAGCTTAAAGCTTTGAGTGGTTACCCTACCATCTTTAAATGTCTTGCTCCAAATTTCTTCTGCAATGTAAGGCGTGAAGATGCTGATCAACGCAATCCAGATCCTCAATACTTCGTAAATGCGTTTAGAAGGTCTCTCAGTTAGTTTCAGATATGTTTCAATCAAATTCTTTATACCGTAGAATACCTTTATACCTGCATCACGTATTCTAAACTCGTTTAATGCCTCTTCAATCTCTATTACGAGAAAGTTGAATTCGTTTAGAATCCATCTATCGACAATATCTTCATAATCCTTTAATTTATCTGCATTGCTAAAAACCTCAGTAAACATCTTCTCTATGCTGAGTAGTAGCTGTGGGTACTCTTCTTTACCAAGCCTTTGAAGCATTTCTAAGTCGATATTTTCATCTTGGTGCGCTTCAGCATTAAGCGCTAAGACAAGTCTTATAATGTCAGCTCCATACTCTTCAACAATGCCTCTCAATGGAATTATATTCTTTGCGGACTTGCTCATCTTTTGTTGCTTTATTAGCACCCAGCCATTTGCAATTATTCCTCTAGGCCATAGTTGCTGGGGAAAGAGCGCTGCGTGATTGAATATGAAGAAAGTCAAGTGATTTGGTATAAGGTCTTTGCCGCTAACCCTGACATTTAGCGGATACCAATAGAGAAATTCGTCTCTAACCTTCTTAACGTCTTCTGCATTAACACCAATGATATTAGCAACATCTTCTGCTCTACCTCTGCCAAGCAATACATAGTCCCAAAATACCTTTGGCAAATACCTTGGCCCTCCCACTAGAGACCTGACTCTATGAACAATAGTATAGAAAGCCATGTATATTGTTGAATCACTAAGGCTTTCTATAATCCACTTTTGATCCCATGGTAACGGCGTGCCAAGACCCCTAGTTCTAGCACATGCCCTTTTCTTTAGCCAGTCTATTGTTGCTTCAAATTGTGCCCTGGCCTCTGGGGGCACAATGCTAATTTCCTCTAGTGCTTTCCTAGCTAGCTTCTTCCACTCTTCTTTGCTGTAATCTATGAACCACTGATCTTTTAGAACCTTAACAACTACCTCTGTACCACACCTACAGTATACAGGTTTGTTCAGAAGCTCGTATATTATTGCACCTAAACCTCTACTAACTATGAGCTCCTTTATAGCTTCTCTCGCATCTTTTACGCTCTTACCACTGACTTTAGCGAGAATCTCATCCCTTAGACTCTCAAGCACAGGTAGGTCTTGGATCATATAGCCATTCTGATGTTCAAGTCCGTAGACATATTTTGTTGCTTCATCAAGCTTCTCCTTCTCTACCTGTGATGAGATCTTAAACTGCTTCAAGGCTTCATATGCTGTAGCTATTCTTCTTCCATCTACCTCAATTATTACCCTAGGAATAGCTTTTTCTACGTATTCCTTGTACTCTTTAACTTGCTTTAGTTCCTCTAATGCAATTGCATCGTATGGAGCATGTGCTGGTACACTCATTACAACACCAGTAGCAAATGAGGCCTCCACAAATGTTGCAGGTAGTATTGGCACGCTCTCTCCAGTTACAGGGTTTATAACATATTTTCCAATTAGCTGTGAACCTAAGAACCCCCTCTTTTCCACAAAATCTAATTGGTGCTTTAGCCTATCCGCAGCTTCTTTACCCACTACCCATCTATCTCCATTACTTAGTATGATTTCTACGTAGTACTTCTCTGGGTTAACCCAGATATTGGTAACGCCAAAAACTGTCTCCGGTCTTAACGTTGCTGTTGGATATATAACACCATCCTCATCCCTAAAGAATATAGCCACAAATTCTCCGATATCAGGCTCTGCATCACCCTTTGTATCATGCATCCCAACAGGCATTTCATGTTTAGGGCACCAGCCAACAGGGTGAGTGCCTCTCTCTATGTACCCCCTATCATAAAGCTCTAGGAATTGCCAATGTATAAATGATTTGTAATCATCGTCTATTGTTGTAAACTCCCTCCTCCAGTCAATTGAAAGACCAAATAACTTCATTGTTTCCTTTGAAATGTTGTGAAAGTACCTCGCAAGGTAGAGTGGATCTCTCATCCTCTCTATCTCGCTATCAGGCACACCGTATATGTTTTTAAATAGGTACACAAGATCTCTATCTCCATTTTCTATGGCTTCAGCCATAGTTATTATAGGAGTTCCTGTGTAGTGAAACCCCATTGGAAACAACACATTGTATCCTTGAAGCCTCTTAAACCTAGCAATAATATCAGCTATGAGATATGTCCTTCCGTGTCCTATGTGAATGGGGCTATTTGGGTACATATAGGCAGCTGTGATGAAGAATTTTTCCCTAGTATAATCTACGTCAGCGTCATAAACGCTCTCTTCATCAAACAGTATCTTACTCCATTTATGCGTCAGCTGAACGAAATACTCACTCGCATTACTATTCATATACTAGTACCCTTTAATAAAACTCTAGAACATAAAAACACAGTTTTAAATTTTCAAATAACATTAAGCAATATGTGAGTATTTTTACATGGTGTTAAAATGCTGCCTAAGGAAGCAGCAAAGTGCGAAGGCTTTAGAGGTGCTTCAAAAGCTCTCATCTATACACTGGCACTAGTTCTCATAATAGACGCCTTCATAGTAGCTTTGCTACGCTTAGTCACGTTGTTCAGAGGCATTCTAGGTGATGGATTTACTGTTACAGCGGCAATTACAATTGGTATTGCGGCAACATATTGCATGTACTTAATACTACGCAGATTGCTTGAGATATGACTTTGTCACAAAATTTCGGTCTTAAGTGGTGAACTTCTCTTAAAGATTATTAAGACAGAAAAAGCTAAAATTCTATGAGAACCAGATGATGATCTTGGCCGTTGCCGAAAATATTAAATGAGGTATTTGGTAGCCCCTGATGGGATGAAGAGACTTGCCCCCTACAGATTTGATGAAGATATTATCGCGTGCTGACCAGTTTAAGAAAGATTTTCTGATGTTTCTCAAGGAATTGGGTTTTGTAAAAGAAATTCGTGGAGGTATTTTAAATGTCTTTCCACATACAACTAGTATTATTATTGGTAGAGACCCTCTACGTTGCCTAGGCATGTCTTTTTGTATAGATGAAAAGCGCAGTATTACTTCGTTCTCTTCAAATATGCTTTATTACAATAGTTTCGTCATAGAGTTTCCGAGGAAAGCAGAGCTTGTGTGTATTGAAAGCAACAGTGGTGTTCTTTGCAAAGTACGTAATACTCTAGGAACTTTTAGTGTGTATCAGAGGGAGGGCCTGAGAAACCTCATCATTGCTACAGCTAATTTGCTAAAAACTCAGAGGCTAGCTCCAAGTGCTTCAGAGAAACCTCATAGTACTACTTGTAGTATTAAAGCTTTTACAGCAGTCTCTAGTAGGGGCCTAGCCTTAACAATTGCTTTTGATGATTTAGGCGAGCTAATTACATTGGGTAAGAATTACATGGAACTAGAGCACTATGGCAACTACATGTATGTATCTAGTGAAGGTGTTGTACCTGCAATCAGAAGAGCAATCGTGGAAAAATCTGTAATAGTTTTGGATACATCAATTAATCACTGCGTGCGTGAACCTCTGATTGAGGTTGTGGACAACTATACTCTCTTAGCTCCATGGGCTTTAGAGGGTAATTGCATTAACATGGTTAGCTTAAACTTTATTGATGAGGCTGTTAACACCGCTATAAAAATTTACAGGGGTTTTATCACAAAGGTTAGTGTAGATGGAGTTGAGCATGAGTACAGACATAGGATGATTAGAATAGCACTCGCTCCCTACGCAAGTGCTTATGTCAAACTGTGTCTTGCTTCTGACCTACGCATGGAGCCCTGCTAATCTCCTTACAGCCTTTAAGAGTTGTTTCTCATACGGCAATCCTATGAAAATTACCCTGCCATTTACTACTACTGTAGGAACTGTTGTCACAGCATATTTATCAGCTATATCAGGGTTTTCGTACGCTTCTACAATAACTGATATGACATTGCCTGTGCCGTACACGCTACTTACATAAGCAAACATATTTGCTAAGAGCACCGCATAGGGACAATAGGGGCATAGTGGTGTTACGATAGTTTCTATAATAGCTTTTCCCTCTAGTTTTGCAAGTTCTTCAACAGTGTCGCTTGAAAGACCATGATCACTTGTGCTCAGTCTAATGATGGTTTCTATAAAGGCCTTGATCTCCTCTCCTGCTGGCATACCTAGGTATTGAATTGATCCCTCTAGAAGCAGTAATGTTGGGACCCTATCAATATTATACTTCTTAAACACATCATAATTTATCTCCATATCAAATTTCTCGACTAGTATGGATTTTTCAGAGTCTATCAAGGGACTAGCACTTACCAAAATGTCTACAAGCTTCTCTGCCTCTGCGCATGAGAAGCACTTTGCTTTATTTCCTGATGTAAAGAACTTTAACTTTACTCTAGATTTCATATCCTTTAACGCGTCTTTCAACGATTCTATATCACTCTCCGTGAACTCTACTTTAAACATCTCTTCTACGTAAGGTGGTATAGCGTATTCTGAAGTCATAGCGCCTCACAACAGCTAATACTGTGTTATAGATCATGGCTTAAAAAGATTTCCCATGTGACATTAATGCTGTCATTATATGTAGTACTCCCTATTAATGTATTCCTGCACAATCTGCTTCATTTTCTCGATATCTCTATGAATCTTGGCATCCTCTTTCTCCTTAAGCCTTTTTTCATTGGACTCCAATACGAACTCAAATAACTTGGAAGGAGCTACGCTATTTAAGATCATGGTGTTGGGTATGAGACAGTGGCCCCCTATATAGTCTGGATAGTATAAAGGCCTATCGTGCAAGACCTTATGAACCTCTCCTACAAACTCTGCTATGGCTGTGAGGTCCGCATTGAATTTTACTGCTATTCTATGAATTTCATGCCACGATGCTATCATTATTGCTCTGTAAACTGTTTCCCATAGTTTTGCAAGCTCTAAGGACTCTGGGTTGCCATAGTATTCTCTAACTCTAAAACCAGCCAAAGTGTGGTGAAGGACAAAAGTAGAGAGTGCTTCTTGAGGTAAACTTGCAATCCATTTTGTCCAGAAGTGTAAGTGCTTTAGGATATTTGGATGCTTCCCCCGAATTGGTGAAAATGCTGTAGGGATACCTATTTTCTCAAAGACTTTTCTAGTAGTTCCTGGAGCAACTGTTGAATGAATTACAATGTATTGGGAATTTAACGTTGAGGCATAGTACTGCACTGCATCAATAAATTTATTAGAGAATGGTATTGTAATATGCAGAAAGTCAACATCTTTTGGTATTTCACTTAGCTTATTTACAGATTTTTGAGGGTCTAGGTCATAGCCGTAGACCTCAAACTTGCTACTTAATCTAAAAAATGTGTAGAGCGCATTACCTACCTCACCTAAGCCTATGACTACAACTTTATACATCTTAGAGCGCCCTTTTGCACTACCCTATAAAGAGTTATAGCACTTCAGAATTAAAAAGCAGTAGTAAGTGTAACTCCTTGCCTCATAAACAAGAAGAATTATGGCATATGAAGCGCTGGTGCTTGACTCAATAAAAACACTACTTTGATCAGTGCCGGAACCAAGTCATCATGTTTCAGTCTAGGACGCCCACATCACATTAGCCCAGGTTCTTAAAAAAAGGTTTTATTGTAGGTTCGTCATGGGACTATTTCAAGTTGTTTACTTTATCAGAGTAGCTCAGCTACATCACGTTGTCAGTGCCTTTACCATCATCATTACATTTCTGCTCTTATGTTCTTATAGCTCCAAAGCTACTTCTGTCTGCATAGTTTACTGTGTAATATTTGGGCTTTAAGTTTTTAACAATGTATTCAAATGCCTTCCATGGATCGCTCTTCTCTCCACATGTATACACATCAACAGTAGCATATCTGTATTCAATCCATGTATGTACAGCAATATGGCTTTCAAGAACAAGAGCTATTACTGAAATCCCCCCCTTCTTTCCACCAAAACTCCAGCTTTTAACTTCATAAAGTGTCATATTTGCAAGCTTTGATGCTCCAATGACTATCTCTCTGAGCTTTTCCTCACTTTCTGCAATGTTTACATCTATTTCGTATAGATTTCCATAGACATGCTTACCTACTACTCTATCGCTCATAGGGTCTTCATTATTTTGGTCTTTACTCATCTTTTCTTGACGCCTAATGAAAGTGTAGCGTATAGTAACGCACTTATAAACTTGTGCCCACATGAAGGTGTGAACCACTAGAGTGTAGGGCTGTTCAATTAAACACTATTCAAACAGTACTTACTTTCTTATTTGGACATAGGATTGAAAATGAACAGTACATGCACTCCCAACTATATCGAGGAGCAGGGCTTTGTGCTAATAGGCTACGGATAAAGTCAGATACTTCTCCATCTGAAGCAGGCTCTGTCACAAGATATTGTGAAATTCTATTGGGTGTTATGTATAAGAGTAGTGCTTTCTTAAGGCCTGTTAGCCATAGGTAGAACCTTGCTTGTAGAATATGATGAGACTGCGGGATATTTGTATCAGATCTACTAGACTTTATTTCAATTACGTAGTCCCCTATAATAGCGTCAACACGCCCCTTAACAATAAACGCCTTACCTTCAACTTCAATAGTTTTTTCAAACTCTACTTCAGTTTTAACATTTCCACTTCCAAGAATATTCTTTAAGATTTCTTCAGTACCTACATGAACCGCTTCACCATATATTGTTACAGGATTGAAACTGTCTGCCAGTGCTATTTCTCTAAACTTCTTCTGAAAGTAGTACTTAAGTGGGCAATACACAAGGTCTGTAACGTAGATCTCATTCTCAAGCTTCTTTTCTAATCTCTTCCTAGCTTCCTCAATTCTCCAACCGTAAATGAGACTAACAACATCGAACTCCATATACATACCACAAAGCATTACTTCACATCTTCCCCTAAATAAAGCCAGTTTCTTATCAGTAACACGGGTTCTCATCACATTTTAATGCTTCAGAACACAGCCGTGCTCATCACTTACCAGCAAATTATTACCTCTTTACCCTCTTATATATTCTGATGAGAACTTTTGCTGCCAATGTTAATTTATATCTCCCACTCCTTGTTCTTCTTACAAACCCCTCTCTTCTCAATTTCCTTAGTATTCCCCTGGCTCTATCTACATCAACACCCCATCTTTTTGACAATTCATCGAGTGTATGTGAAGTCCTCTCATCACCTTCAAGCATCTCAACATATTTAAGAAGCTCAACAATTTTTAACACTAGATCCTGTTGCTGAGACAACTACCTCACTTCAAGAATTTGCTCTCCCATTTCTTTGCTAGTTCAACGCTTTGTGTAACATCTACAAATAGCTTGCTTACTTCTTCAACATCCTCTGCTCTAATTTCTTCTCTCCCCCTCTTCTCAGCAACTATTCTTGCTGGTTGTAATAACTGTACTGCATATCTCAAGCTCCTCTCACTTGCTATTTTAACGAGAAGATCCACGGCTTCTTTTGATAGCCTTACCTCCTCTTCCTCAGCTCTAATAAGGATTATCTCTCTTATTTCATCAGGCGTGTAAGGACGAATAGTTATTACTAAGAGTCTGTCAAGCAGATCCAGGGGTATTCCATGCGGAGACTCTATATCTGTTCCTCGTATTTTTGTAATACCTCTATTCGTTGCCATTATTATTATTGGTGAAAACTCGCTTTCTAAAACTCTTGTCAAGAAGCTGTACACCTCTATATCTAGCATATGCACATCATCTATAAATAGTACTCCGGGGACCAGAGACACTTTACCCTCGTTCAATGCTTTCCTAACGGTCTCGTCAACTGCTTTTCTTATCTCTGGGTCAATCTCTCTTTCTTCAGCTCCTATACCAATTAGCGATATCATTGCTCTTCTTTGAGCGGCGTACGCTTCATCAAGGTCGTGAAGTGTGACAGTCCTCACAATTTCCTTCTCCTTAAATATCTTGCCCTTAGGCATCTCCTCAAAAACTTTTGCAGTCTCGACATCATAGTACTTAGCCTTTTCAACGCCCTTCACTCTACCTAGTTTGAAAACTTCACCACTATCATTATCAATACTTATCATATCCCCTCTTCTCACACCCAGTTGAGCAAGTTGCATTGCTATGCTCTGATCCACCTCTAAAGTCTTTTCCTCATCTCTTGTTGCTAGAGTTATCCTAGCTCCTCTAGGAACCTTAACATATGGGTTAAATGGGTGAGAGGCTAGCGCAAACTTTAGCTCCTTAACAACACCCTCATACACCCTCCTAAATTCTCTTATCCTAATCCCAATAGCTCTTCTAACAGCCCTCATTAAAATCTCAGTTTTCTTAACCTCTGCTGAATAGAGCTCTGCACCATTTATCATTACAAACGGGGTATCTTCCCCAAGCTCTCTAGCAACAGCTATGGCCAATGCGGTTTTCCCAGAACCTGGAGGTCCTACGAAAAGTATGCCCCTTCCCGCAAGCTTGCCCTCTTTAATCATCTTAACAATTATACCAGCAGCTTTTCTCGCCTCTAACTGCCCTACGAGACCATCTGCAATGTATACCGGCTCACCTTTTTCATCAAGCCCCAAACCCCTAATGTGACTATGAGCACTTATCCTCTTCAAGGCCTGCCTCTTTGACTCCTCTTTAACCTCTCTTATAATGCTCAATCAAGTCACCCCCACGCAGTAATACATCAGCAACAGTACTCTCTTACTATCCTAGAAGCTTATAAACCTTCCTTTAAAGCTTACAAACTCTGAAAAAGGCTGAAAGCTTGAACCAGCACTCTCTAGAGAACTGCATTGTCTCTGCAATACTTATTCTCATAATAGCTGTACATGCATACCTTACAGTGCTTCAGGCAATTAACCTAGAGAATGAGGAAGTTAGCCGTTTTCATATGGGTGCAAAGGGCTACGTATCTGATGAGGTGTGGTACGTAGATGCTGCTAGAAACATTTTGAGAAAGATTTTTAACCTTGAACCAAAACAAAGCGGTTCTACATTTAATGCAACACTGATATACGCGTCAAAAGAAGACGCTGTAAAAGCTACGCAATATGCTCAAATGTATGGAGTAACGATATTAAGCACAGAATTTGCACATCTCAATGCTATGTATGTGTCAGCAAAAAGCAGAGAAGCCATTGACGCTTTTGGCAAAGCTACTAATGCAATTGATGTAGTGTATGGATGGATTCTTGGGGATGCTAATAACATTAATGACTATCTTAACCTTGAACACCCACCCACAGCTAAGTACCTAATCGCCCTATCAATGCTACTATTAGGTGATAGACCTCTTTACTGGCGCATACCATCAATAATAATGGGCGTGCTAACAGTTTTGCTAACGTTCTTCGTAGTAAAAAGATTGACAAAATATGAAGAGCTCGGCCTCGTTACAGCAGCTGCTGTAGCTGTTGATCCACTAGTTAGAAATCTTGCTTCAATAGCGTTGCTAGACATCTTTGTCACAGCCTTTACACTTCTCGCTATTTTCTTTGCAGTAAGTAAAAAGTACAGGGAGTCTTTGCTTGTGCTAGGCCTCGCCTCAGCATTTAAGTTCACAGCACTATTAGCATTTATACCAATACTACTTCTCTACATAAGTGAGCTTATAGAGAGAGGTGTTAACAGATTCACTGAAATACTGAACAAATCAATAGAATCCCTTTTGCTCACAGCACTTTCATTTGTATTCTTCCAATTACTTGTATCAGCTCCAATAATACTGAAAATAGGGTTTGGACCCTGGCTTCAGCAAAGTATATTCGGAGCACTGTCTTGGCATTTAAGTACTAAGTGCATTGGAAGCGGCTGCCCTATAGCTTCAGCCCCGTGGGACTGGTTCTTTGGAATGAACTCATTTCCCTTATACATATATCCAAGTGGCTATACCCTATATGCCCAAGGATTTGCTCCAGCATACACTCTGAGCCTCATCCTAATGATCTTTACAGTAGCTTACAGGTTTCAAAAATCAAAACCTTTAAGCAAAAAACCCTGGGTTATGCTTAGTGGCTTGTTTTCAGCATACTTGCTTCTATGGATTGCGGGATCGAGAACTCAGTACAGTTTTTATGCAGTTCAATTAACGCCATTCATCTATATATACCTAGTCGCCCAGATCTACGAGTTTCTAAAAAGAGATAGTGTAATCCATGTGCTCATCTCATGGAAAAAGTTTTTAGAGCTCCTGTGGCAAGCATTGCTATTGCTACTGGGTTAGCAACAGTGATAGAAAGAGATCTAACTGCTGTCCTGAGGAAGTGCCTAGAAATTTTAATTTCATTGAATCCAGAAAGCGATTACACTAAGGAACTTCATGATGCTATTAGACAACTGGAAAAAACACAGCAATTTCTACTCACACGAAAAATAATTGACTTGTTAAGCAAACTCTATTCCGATTTGCAGAGCTTCCAAGATGCTATTACAAAAGATAACCTAAGAGAAACTGTAGCGAGAATGGTCAATAGTGTAAGAGCTCTTGTTGTGGAATTCCAATTAGTGAGCACTAAAATGATCCTCCTGCTGTCAATCATAACGCTGTCCTCCATGAGCGTCAGCATGGCATCGCTATATTATGCTCTGTATAATGGATTGCTACTAAGTTCTCAGCTCGTATTTGCAGGCTTGATCGTTTTTACACTAACCATAGCAACCATGATTGCAATTCATTTAAAGCTTATGATTTCACTAATCTTACAATCTATAATACCAGCATTATCAGCAAGTTATGTCACTGTCATGATTGCTGTTCAAAAGCACGTAGCACCTGCATTAATGATTCTAGCTACCCTTAGCACAATGCAGCTATTCTTCTCATTGTATTTTTTAACGAGGCAAAGCCTTGCATACAGAAAGGCAATAATACTAATTATCAACATGCACCAAGTGGCAGATTCAATAAGAGTTCATGTAATGGAATCTATTAAGAGAAGGGGTGAAGAGGTAAACGAAGAGGTTTTCAAAAGAATATACGGTCACGAATATCTTGAGCTTATTAAGTACGTCAGGAGTATTACAAAGATTAGTTAGGTATTTAAAGTAGGTGATCATGTGTGCCTGAAAAAACACAGCAACAAAAAACAAAAGAGTTAAAAACATTTTCAGTTCAAGTCGTGACGCTAGAAACCGTGAAGAACGATAGACGCAAATTAGCATTGTTGAATATGATAAAGGTACTCAATTCTGTTAGTGAAAAAGGGTTGACGTATCTAATAAACATCATACATGAGGAGAAGAAAATAGATCTTGGCTATAGCATTGTGAAACTGGGTAATAGATTTATCGTGAGAGAGCTAAGTGAGGACATTAAAGCACTACTATATGTAGGCCTTGTTGAAACTGATCCTAAATCCAAAAAACTTCAATTAACAAGTAGAGGAAGAGAATTCTTAGAAAATCTTCAAGTAGCAGATAGCAAATTAGATGAGATATTGAGGATAGTTGAAGAGCAGAAGAGCAGAGTTGTGCCAATAGATGAAGAGGTCTCTGCTGTAGTGCAAACCACACAGCAAGCGAGGCGGAAATAAAATTTTTGTTCAAATACTTGACGTCAGCACTCTTTAAAATAATGCTAGAATTGAGCTATGGTCTCTTCTTATATGGATAGCGAAACTCCTTCGCGTTCCCCTCTTCTTCTGCGCCCACTGCTTTCGCCAAAGAGTTCAAGTAGAATTGGACTGAGTTTTCCTTCTTTTTCTAATTTGGATATGTAGTCTCTAAACTCTGAGGTGTGCTTTACGTCCAGATCTATGAGCTGTAATAATATGTTGTAAACTGTGATCCATACATATTCTAGCTCGTCTTTAGGCATATTACTGATTATGAAAGGGTCCTGTAGCCAGCTGTCAAAAGCTTTTAGAGTTCTAATCATGTGCTGAAATGCCATTCTTGTATAGAGTATTAATTCAAGCCTATCTCCCTTCTTAGCATTTTCATTTACACTACTAAACCATTCCTTAACCTTCTTTTGCATCTCTATCCATTGTGTTAAACTCTCGTAAAGTGTTGACATCTTAGCACCCAAGCACCTACTTGTTTCAGAGGTTAAATTAAAAATTACCTTATCTGCTTAATAAGTTGTAGGGTTTTCCATTCATTTTGATTTCATCAGGTATTCTATCTCCATGCATCTGTAGAAACTCTATGTCTTCTTCTCTTTGCCTAAAGTTGTCTGGAAGAAGCCTGGGGATTTCATCTATTATGGGGTACCACCTACTACAGTTAATGCAGAAGAGCACACCTGTTTTAACCTCAGCTTTTATGCAGTCATCACATGGTGGTTCCGCACCTTTTTCCTGAACTTCTTTGACAAATCCATTTCTATAGGCACAATATAAGTCACATAGAGGTTTTTGAAGATTTTGTGGTATCTTCCTCTGCTCGTATCTAGACATCTCTATTACTATAAGTTTTAGTGGAAAGCCCTTGTCTTTGCAGTAGGGGCATGCTAAGTAGTTGAGGAGCCTGTATTTCATTTTTCTAGACCTCTCTTAGCTTCATCTATATATCCGAGTAGCTCTGATAATAATGCTTCTGCCCTAGCCTCATCCCAGGACTCAACAGTTATCCTTATCAGGGGTTCTGTTCCACTAGGTCTAACAAGGAATGCTGCGTCCTTCATCACCACCTTTATTCCATCGATATCAAATGTTTTGTGGCCATGGTACTGCTTCCTCAGCTTCTCTACAATAATTAGCCCCTCCTCCCTACTCGCAATAGGTACCTTTGTCCTTATTATAAATGGCTTCTGAATGCTGCTAACGAGATGTGAAAGTGCTTTATCACTCTCTGCAATTAATTCTGCCATCAACGCAGCTGTCATTGTACCATCTCTTACTAGTTGGTGCATTACATATGCAAACCCGCCATTGTCCTCAAAACCGGAGATGGCCCCGCTCAACTCAATAATTTTTCTGGCTATGTTCAAAAAGCCTACTCTTGTCCATACAACCTCTATCCCCTTTTCAATAAAATATCTTTCTGAGAGGAGGTGGCTTGTTGAAATTGCTGTAACAACTCTCCTAGGCAGGTCAGGATGCCGTTCCGCTACATACTGTGACAAAATGATGGCAGAAACATCGCCATAGATGAAGTTGCCCATTTCATCAATAAATGTCGCCCTATCACCATCACCATCGTGTGCCACTCCAAAATCTGCTCCAACAGCTTTGACTACTTGCATCAGCTCCTTTAACGAGTCTGGTGTAGGTTCGTAGGGTCTATGTGGTATGCCTATTTCTGCATTTATAGTAAGTGTCTTGACGCCAAGCTCCTTTAACACGCGCGGGGTGGTAAGTGCTGAAACACTATTGGCACAGTCGACAACTACCTTCAACTCCTTTTTCTTAAGCTTTTCACGATCTATGTGCTTCTTAACACCATTAACATAGTAGTCTATGGCTGCCTCAAACTTCTCAACAGGCTTTAACTCAAACCAAGATGCTCTCCTAAATTTCGATTCAAATAATATAGACTCTATCTCTAGATCAACGTTTGGCGGAGCCTCAATGCCATCATTAAGCACAACCTTAATACCAACCCACTCTGGTGGATTGTGACTTGCCGTCACTACAATACCGTAGTCAAAACCCATCTCTTTAACGCAGTATTGCAAGGCAGGTGTTGGTATGTAATCAGCATCATACACTTTAGTACCAGCTGAAATGAGCCCTCCTATGACTATGTGGTATACTGAGTTGTTACCTATCCTCCCATCCCTACCTACTAGGGCTCTTGCTCCTTTGGGGAAATAGCTCGCTATCGCCATGGCTAGCCTTAGTGAAAATTCCGGGTCACTTTTATCAACAACCCATCTAACACCATCTGTGCCAAAGAGCTTTCTAGAGTCTGCACTCATTATTGCTCCCAATATAAGATCCCAGCTAAACATAAAAACCTTATGGAATCTTTTTAGATGTGGCGATCAAATAAGTATGGTAAAGCTGTGGTTTGATATTTTAACTCCAAAGCAAGCAAAGCTATTTGGCCACATGTCTCTAGAATTGAAGAGAAGGGGTTTTGACACCATAGTTACAGCAAGAGAGTATGATTACACAATACCTGTTTTAAAGAGCTTAGGAGTGGAGTTTATGGTTATTGGCAGGTATGCTGTAGGTTTAAGAGAAAAGCTTTTAGAAGAAGCAAAGAGGACTATAGAGCTTCTGCATAGTGTTAACGACTTCGACGCCCTACTTGCTTTCCCTAACCCTGTTGCAGCTAGAATGGCGTTTGGATTGGGGAAAGCATACATAGCATTTACTGATAGCCCTCATAGTGAGGCTCCATCTAGGCTCTCTCTACCCCTTGCAAGTGCTGTGATATTCTCATCCTGTATACCTAAAAGCGAAATTGAAAAGTATGTTATAAAGGATAAAACACTGCTAGTACAGTTCAAGGGCGTTGATGAAGTTGAGTGGTTAAAGGACTCCCTCTTCGACACTAACTACATTAAGAAGTGGGGATTAGAGCCCCATAGCTACGTAATAATTAGGCCTCCTGAAGTAAAAGCATCATATTATAAGTATGACAATCAAGATGTGCATAACTTTATTATAAGGATCATTGAGCTAGCAATTAAAAGTGGCTATAAGGTACTTTACTTGCCTAGATACATTGACGACCATATTGCAAAGAACTTTGCAATAAGGGAGTTCATTGTCCCTAGCAGTGAAGGTGTTGATGGAACTAAGGTAGCGTATTACGCTAGGGCTGTAATCAGCGGTGGGGGGACTATGGCAAGGGAGGCCGCTTTGCTTGGTACACCTGGCGTATCCATCTTTCCCAGTGAGCTTCATGTAAATAAATGCGTTTCAGAATGGGGGTTTCCACTATGGCATTTAGCAGATTTGGCTGAAGCTTACATCACTATTAGAAACATACTGAAGCTACATGACAATGAAATTGAGCTTTATAAAGAGCGTGCAAAAGAGCTTTTAAGAGGCCTTGAATCACCTTTGGACGCCCTTAATAATGTACTGAAGGCTATTTTAAGGTGAATTAAATGTGCAGAGTGATGTCATAGCGGGTATAGATGAAGCTGGTAGAGGGCCTCTAGTAGGGGATATGTTCATAGCTCTAGTAGTTGTAGAAAAGCAGACCTTGCAGATACTGGAGAACCTAGGTGTTAAGGATAGCAAGAAACTGACGAAAAATAGAAGGGAGCAGCTCTTTTCCTCTATAATTTCACTTTCCAAATTAGTAGTAGTGCATAGGATTGCCCCGCATCAGATAGACGAATACAATGTTAACGAACTAGAGATGATTGCAATTGTAGAAATGGCTAAGAAAGCTCTTCAAAGCACTCCAATTCGAGAAATATATGTTGATGCATTTACAGCTCCAGATAGAATTATAAAGAGGTTGAGCCATGTGGCTAATAACGTAGAGTTGCATGTAGAATTCAATGCTGATAGAAAATACCTTGCTGTAGCAGCAGCAAGTATAGTTGCAAAAGTTTTACGTGATAGGCACATAGACCTGCTTAAGAATGTCTATGGTGATCTGGGGAGTGGTTATCCTAGTGATGCAAAAACTATAGAGTGGCTTAGGAGCTATTATGTAAAATTCAAAACAATACCACCCATAGTAAGAAAGTCATGGAAAACTATAGAGAGGGTTTTAAACATAAAAACAGAGCCTAAGAGAGGTAAAACACTTCTAGAATACATTGAAAGTAAAAAGTGAAATTACTTGCCCCCATGCAGAGCAAAACTATTTGAATTATTTAAATATTTTAAGTTTGAGACATTAATTACTGTTCCTTAGAAATTAGAGGATCCCAACAATGCCAGATCACCCACGTTTTGTAGCAGATTCAATGCTGGGCCACGTAGCTCGGTGGCTTAGGCTTCTGGGTTACGATACGCTATACTTCCGAAAAGTAGATGATTGGAAACTCATAAGGATTTCTAGAGAGGAAGATAGAATCCTACTCACTCGCGATCTTAGTCTTTATCGTAGGGCTAGGAAGCAGCGCCTAAGAGCTTTTTTTGTTGAAGATCCTGAGATAGATGCTGTATTAGCAGAGCTATCAAAGAGGTTTGGAGTAGAGTTAGAGTTTCACAAAGATGATACTAGGTGCCCGCATTGTAATGCAAAGCTCATATACACTACATCAATTACAGAGATAGCGCATAGGGTTAGCAAAGCTATAGCATTGAGATATAAAGAGTTCTGGATTTGCCCTGCATGTAAAATGGTCTACTGGCAAGGCACCCACTGGAGAAGTATAAATCAGGTGCTGGAGAGCGCAAAAATCAAAAAGGCTAAGTTAGTCAGTAAAGTTAGTATTGGTGAAAGAAGGGTGGAGGTAACAGAAGTTGGTGAAAAGAGTTGAGTACGTACAACATTATCACACCCTCTGAAATGTCTTTGGATGACGGAGTTTATCTTGTGAGGCTTGCTAGGAGGGCTATAGAGGAGTATATTAGTAAAAATGTTAAAATAGAGCCGGATAAGGGTGTTGATAAAAAGTTGCTGAAGAATGGAATGGCCTTTGTCACAATAGACAGAGTTGTGGGGCCTCAGCAGAAAAAGCTTAGAGGCTGTATAGGCTTTCTTCAGCCAGTATCATCTCTAGTAAGAGTTGTTATAGAGTCCGCTATAGCAGCTGCAACAGAGGACCCAAGGTTCCCCCCGTTGAGACCTGATGAATTGAACACTATAGTTATCGAAGTCTCAGTATTGTCAACACCAGTACCCATTAAAAAACCTTCAGATGTTATCGTAGGCAAGCATGGAATAATAGTCTCTAGAGGGTGGCACACAGGCACCCTGCTCCCACAAGTTCCTGTAGAGTACTGTTGGGATGCAGAGACTTTCCTTGCTGAGGGCTGTCTAAAAGCAGGTTTAGAGCCTGATTGCTGGTTAGACACGAAGACCAGAATCTTTGTGTATGAAAGTAAAGTATTTTATGAGGAGACGCCTAGAGGTACTGTAAAGGAAAGAGCTTTAGAGCAGGAATTTAAGCAGAGATGTGGTTTAGCATAGGGTTTCCTATTTAATATAACTCAGAGTAATAACTTTCATTATTGGTGATAGGTATCTATGATACTGTCAGATTTTGACCTCATCAACTACATAAGGAGTGGAAGACTTGTTGTAGAGCCTTTTTCTGAAGACATAGTGAGAGAGAATGGCCTCGACCTTAGAATAGATGGTGAGGTGTGCATGTTGAATGATTCTAGTGCCGTTCTGAACCCCTATGCTGTTGCCACAGATTTAAGCTCATTTTACAGATGTTTTAAAGCGGAGGAGATGATCTTTGAGCCGAGGAGGATATATCTTGCAGCGACCATGGAGTATGTCAAAGTGCCTCCAGAGCTCATGGCCTTTGTAGAGCTTAGATCAACCTTTGCTAGAATGGGGCTCTCAATCCCGCCAACAATTATAGATGGGGGTTTTGAAGGGCAGATAACTATAGAGATACACACTTCTACTTTTCCAATTAAGATAAGAAAGGGCACAAGGTTTTTGCATGTAGTATTTTCAAAGGTTTCAACACCTATACAAAGACCTTACTCAGGCAAGTATCAGGGTCAGAGAGGGGTTAAACTCCCACAGCTTCCAGTAACATAAGAGCAGCTTCATCGCATCCTAGTGATGTTCTTTACTTCACCTTTTAACAGCTCTATAACATAGTTCACCTCACTCGCCAATTCTTTATACATATAGTGCGTAGCTATCAATATCATGCCCCCATCATTAGTAATGTTAACTAAATCTTCTACTAAGATTCGTGCTCTTACCTCATCTAGAAAAGCAAATGGTTCATCTAACGCCAGTACTTGAGGTTTTAGTACAAGTGCTCTAATTATCGAAACTGCCTTTGCTTGACCCGCACTTAATCTATGCACTGATTTTCTCTGAACTTCTAATAGGCTATAGCGCTTAACGTAATAATCTATAAGACTCTCATCCACTTCACCCCTAATCCTCATACCTATGCTAATGTTATCCCTAACACTCCCTCGAAGCAATATTGGCTTATCGTGAACATATGCAACACGTTTTCTAATCTCCTCTCTTCCCTCTCTGTGGAGCTCCCAAAAATTAGATCCATTAATTAGCACAAAGCCTTGTGATGGTCTTAAAATTAGTGATGCTACTTTCAGAAGCGTTGTTTTTCCAGCGCCATTAGGCCCCAGAATTGCGTATATGCCCGGCTCTTTGAACTCCAAGTTAATGCTCTTCAAAACATGTGTCTGATTATCGTAACTATGCCAAATACCCTTAAGAGCTATTTCCATATCACGTATTCACCTAGGAGCTTCACTATAAGCACAATAATCATCGTTATTGAGATTAGCACTAGACCTATCCAAATAGCGTACTCGTAGTTCCCCATAGAGGTTTGAAGCGCTATGGCTGTTGTTAAGACATTTGTGTACCCCTCAATGCCACCGCCCACAATCAGCGCCACCCCTAGCTCACCAATAGCTCTAGAAAAAGCAACTAGGTAAGATGATATGAGAACAGGTGCCAACTCCCTTAAGACAAGCATTGTGATGATCTTTTCATCAGAGCTTCCAAGTGAGAGCACAAGTTCCCTTACACTCTCCCTAGCACTATAAAAATGCCTAACCATGTAGGTAACAGCTATTGGCAATGCGACAAGAAACTCCCCAAACATGATCGCGTATGGTGTGTAGAGCAGTTTTAAGAAGCTAAGAGGGCCGCTAGGACATAGTAACACATAGACAAATAGCCCTATGACAGTTGTTGGAACACCTACGAGTGCTTCAAAAATAGGAGAGAGCATGTCTATATACTTTTTGGACCTCGATATGTGCAAACTAATGAGTGTAGCCACAATGAATGCTCCAAAAGATGCTAGTGCTGATATGTAAAGACTTCTAATGGTTATTGAAAGTATGGGCTCTGTCATACACAATCTCCAAGTAATCTATGTAGAGTCCTTAAAAATAACTTTGATTACTTGATGCTACTAGCATTGTGTAAAATCACCTTAACTGCGCAAGTTCTTCCCATAACTGTAAAAATATTGCCTCTCTTCCCTTAACAGGGCTTAGTGACCCACTGTACCTCTGAGCCAAGAGATCCTGGCCACGTGACATTAAGTACTCTCTGAATTTATGTGCTATGTCTTGTATTTCTGAAGCACTACATGCCGGCGACTTCGATATGTAAAAAGAGTATGTGTTCAACAGGTAGCCAGGGTCTCTCTTTAATTCAGCAAGGTTGCGTATCTTTCCTTGGTTTTTGAGGCTCAGCCAGGACCCTACATCTGTCAGAGTGTATGCTTGAAGATTATCAGCCATTATAAGCGTTTGTGCAATGCCTTGCCCGCTCTTTAAATACCAGCTCTTTCCTTCGGGGCTAAGGTTTGCTATCATCCATAGCTGTAGCTCTCTTACATGAGTCCCAGAAAAATCTCCTCTACTAACAAACTTAGCCAACCCCATTTCACTAGCATAGTATATTCTTTTAAATGCTTCAATAGCATTTTGAGCCTTGCTAATGTTTGCAGGGTCTGTTCTAGGACCCACGATCACAAATTCATTATAAGCAAATATCGCCAACCTCTCAATTTTTCCCTGTTCTATGTATTGAAGTTCTAGAAAAGGTGCATGTGTAAAAGCAAAACATGTGGCGCCGTCAGCTAAAAGCCTTAGTGCCTCACCTGAACCTCTAGCAAGAATATTGAATTGCACATCTGTATGTGTAAAGTTCTTGAAATCATTAAGTAAGTCATTTAATGCCCCAAGCTGGTATAGGGACGTCGTTGTTGAAACCATTATGACAACTCGTGATTGTGTAAACTGAGGCTTGTGCGCTAGTGCAAAGTAGATGACGCCTACACTGCTTAAAGATACCACTAATACTAGTACTACTTGTAGTGCCTTTCCTTTCCTCACATGCATAAGTTCTATAAGGATACCAATCATATTAAAGTATTAAAGTTTAGTAGTTTAGAGTAGAGTATAGTAGCACATCCCTTTTACAGAGGGCTTCTGCATTGCGTAATAATAATGTGCAGTACTAATCATCATGACTTCTAACACTAGCTTAAAATGGGTGACGAGTATAAATTGCATTCAATACTAGGGGTCTATTGGTTGCAAGTAAAGTGCTTAATGAGCTAGTCATGCTCTTGCTGCGTGAACAGCTCTTTAAGTACTGGCTTTCGCATCTTTAATATAACTCATACTAAAGAACAGGCGCTTCTGGTATTACTGGCACTCCCTGGGCGTTTAACAGTGATGTATCTGTTGCAACACTTATAAATGACATTGCTAGTGCTGTGTAAAGTGTATTGAGAACAAGTTCTACAGCATCTTTAGCTGTTTTAGTGTCTAATCCAGTCCCTATTAATATTTTGAATATCCTTTTTGCTACATCCTTTACACTATTATAATCAGAAGCTCTGTAACTTTCAACTAGATTTTTAAAGAGCTCTACTATGAGCTCTTGTTCGAGCTCTGTAAGAGCACTCCACTCTCTTACATAGTTAGCTAGTGATAGAAGTGTTGAGTGCCTTATTCTGACGCCAAGGTATAACGAGATATTATATATAGAGTGAAGTGCTTGAGGAACACACTCATCTTCTGATATCACACTATCTAAGGTGTATAAGCATATCATTACATTGTCAAGCTCCGTACCAATATTTGACATCGGTAAGCACCGAAATCAGTATTCAGTAGCGCATTATTTATTAAAACAGAAACAAATATTAGAGTTGACATTAATGCCGCCGGCGGGACTTGAACCCGCGACCACCGGATCTCCCAGGCACGTTTTGCAGCATATGAGTCCGGCGCTCTACCGGGCTGAGCTACGGCGGCCTAAGATACTGAATAAAAGTGACGAGGATTTATAAGTCTTAGGCTCAAAATAAATGATGAAGAGGGTGTTAGTAAACAGATGATTTTGCTCTGTTTATCAGCCCTTCTAAGCATCATCACAATTCAGTTAGGCCACCACATTCATCATAGTTGTTTTTGAATAGCCCAAAACTTATTTAAAATTAGTGAAATGGTAAAAAAGTGTTGGCGGGAAAAGTTGAATGAGTGTAGCTCTAGACTTATTAAGATTGTGAAGTCCTCAGGGGCTCCTTTATTTATGGAAGTAGTCAAGTCTATTGCCACATTATGTGGAGAAGATGCGTACACGCTATGGTATGAGCTTGTAAGTGAAAGTACAGGTGTTGTAGAGGTCTCACGTGTTTCTCCTACTGAGAGTGGAAGAGAGAGGATAAGTGCAACTGGACCTTGCTGGAAGTGTGAAGCCTGTGGAAAGATTTTTGCTGATGTCAAGCATTTGGTTAATCACATAACCTTCTATGTAAGGCAGAGGGATAGAACACATATGGAGCTGTACCAAAAGATAAAGAGAGTTGTTGATGAAAAAGAGAAGACATTTACAGAGGTGGTTATGGAGGTCTTAAAGTGTTGAGTACCTAGCAAAATCAAAAGCTTTAAATTAGCCCCCTCATACTCTACTATATGTTCAGGTCAAGACATTTATGAAAGGGATGCTGAGAAGCATTGTAAAAAAGATTCGATACCCCGAAGGGGATGTATTTTTTGAAAATAGTAAGCAAAGGAAGGCTGCTATCATTATATCAATAGCCTTAATAGTGTCCTCCTTTGTAATTGGATGGAACTACTATGATATCATGTGGTGGATTTCCTGGTATAAAATAATTGAAAAAAATGGAATGTCGTCAATACTAGCAATATACAGCCTTTGCCAACCCCCTGCATGTAAAGTTCCATACCCTCCACTAACTGTATTAGCATTTATTTCAATCTATGCTTTCGCAATGCTTGCTCCATACCAGCTTAGATACCTTATTTTGAAGCTCTGCCTAGTTGTAATACCAGCACTAATGGCTTTTTGCATAATTAAGAGGGCCCGCGGCTTTGATGTAGCCCTTGTCTGGTTACTAAGCTTGCCACTAATTCAAATACTGTTTGCTCTTCAATTTGATGTATTAATCGCGATGCTAATATTGCTTTCAACAATGTATATTGCATCTAAGAAGTACTCAAAAGCTTCAATAGTGCTTGCACTAGCTACTCTAACTAAGCACGTCATTGCCATTATTCTACCTCTACATATTATTTTCATCTATAGAAAGGAGGGTCTAGAGAAAACTGTTAGATACGTATTGACGTTCATATTAGTTATCCTAGTCTTTTGCATACCATTCTATATTGCATCTGGAGGCGGGTTTTTAAACAACCTAGTGGGTTTTCACTCATCACGCCCCCCTCAAGACTTGTCAGTATGGGCTTTATCTACACACATACTAGAGTGCACCATTAGCAAGTACAATAAGGTTCTCGACAACTTGTGGGTAATACCATTTGCCATAACTTACTTTATTGCTCTTTACATAATGCAAAAAAAGCTTAAAAGAGAGTGCAAATACCGTGACAGCCTTTCAATATTAAGTGTGTTCACTTCACTCCTACTTCTACTCTTTATAACATTTAGCAAAGTAGGTAACCTGAATTATTTTGTGTGGATTGTACCAACATCGCTTATAGCGCTTGACCTTCAGAGAATGAAGAAATTCACTCTTTTAATCACAATGTTTGTACTCTTTGTCTCTTTGCCTTACAGCCTCTTGCTATGGTTTATTCCCGCTACTAGTTATGAACAGACATTTATAGCTGAAGATATTGGATATTGGGATGCGAGAGCGGTTTTTGTTCAATCAATAAATTACTATGTCATTTATGCGCTAAGCTTGCTTCAGCAATATGTTATTACGCCCATTGTACCTGTGCATACAGCTGTTCCAAGTGATGTGCTAGAGCTTTTACAGTACATGGAGATACTCAATGCAGTAAAGAAAATCCTTATAGTAGCTTTCGTTATAGTTACACAATTCTTCTTAATCTCTCTAATATTCCTACACCTAGATGCATTAAAGGGTGAGTACACGTGATAAGAGTAGGGGTTATAGGTGTTGGTAGGTGGGGGAGAAATCACGTAAGAGTTTTAAAGGAGCTGGAAAACGACGGTAAGGTTAAATTAGAGGCAGTATGCGACATTAGAGAGGAAGTGCTGGAAAACGTTAGAAAGGAGTTCAGCGTACCCATAGCAAAAACAGATTATGTAGAGCTGTTAAAGCATGTTGATGCTGTTGTTATAGCTACACCTATAGACCTCCTCGCCAAGGTTTCTAAAGATGTCCTAGCTGAGGGAAGGCACGCCCTAATTGAAAAGCCTGTAGCTACAACATCTAGAGAAGCCGAGGTACTTCTCGAAATAGCTACAGAAAATAACGTTATCGCAATGCCTGGAATGATTATGAGGTTTAACGGTGCTGTAATCGCACTTAAAGAGCTTCTGAGAAAAGAACTACCTCTATACATTATTTTAAAAAGAATGTTGCGAAGACCCAAAAATATGGTCCCCTATCCAATATTACTAGACCTGGGTGTTCATGACATAGATTTGTGCAGATATC
>CAZMQK010000001.1:0-18879 GCA_964568685.1 uncultured Ignisphaera sp. | reverse complement strand
CCCTATCCAATATTACTAGACCTGGGTGTTCATGACATAGATTTGTGCAGATATCTTACAGAAGATGAGGTTGCAACAGTTATAAAAGCTCATAGACTTGCAATGAGCTATGATGAAGTTATTATAGCCACGTTGAGAATGAAAAAAGGTGTTTATTGTCATATACACATAGATGGCGTGTCACCTTATAAAGTGCGTGAAATAGATGCCATAACAGAGAGTGGCTTTATTAGAGCTGATACTAATACAAATAGAGTAGCTGTGTATTCAGCTACAGGTGAGCAAATAATTCCTGTAGAGGTCTACGAACCTTTGAAAAAAGAGTTGCAGTGGTTTATAGAGGTGGTGAAAGCAAAGCCTAGGCATTACCAACCAAACTTGCATGACGCTATAAGTTATTTGAGAATTGCCGAGGCTATTTCAACTCTTTTATAGCTCTACTCTAGCTCTGTCCAGGTATATCCACAGCTGGCACACTTATAAGTCTTGGCTATAACATCAGAGCTTTCAGCTGATGATACTTGTTTTCTCCAGTAATAAACACCATTCTTTCTGCACCTTGGGCAAACAATAGACTCTACGAAAATAGCCCCAAGAGGAATGCCCACAGCCACTTCTTCACGCTTCTCCATACGTTTTTCAAAAGATATGCTCTTCTTCAACATTGCAGAGTCCTTTGACACCTCCGTTCTATAGCCACACCTTGCACAATAGAATACGTAGGTATTGTCAATTACTTTTACAACCATAATGCTACCGCACTTTGGACAGAACCTCAACTGCATCACCGTAGGAAGCCTATAACAAGTTAATTTAACTCCTAAAACAAAATATATGCTTTAAAATCGTAATCATATCTTAACTTCCTTAATTCAATTCATCAAATTAAATTATATCAGCACTCAAGACCTCTATCATCTTCTCAAAACCGCTGAGCTCATCATCCACTCTTACTAAGCTCACATAGCTTACAGATGCGCGTAACAGTAATATATTTTTAAAGTAGAGCCGTGGAGGCCTATCGAATTATAAATATTTAATTTTGAAGTATTTGTGCATGGTAACAGGCACCTTTTTCTCAGCTCTGAAAACCATTAACTCTATACACATCTATTTTCTCAGTTCTGTGAACTTGTGCTAATGAGGGTTTAGCAATCATAGGATTGTTACCCAAAGCACAAATAAGGGTTTAAACCTAGCGAGAGAACTGCAGGTCATATGAAGCCCTAGCAACCTCTGTAATAAGGCCTTGGATAAGGCTTCAATGCGCTGCTTAGCACTATGCCTGATTTCTCTACGCTACACAAATCTTTATAATACCTCATAACAACTCTAAGCTAAGATCTTGCAGTGCATGAGCAGAGCATTTGAAAATTTAAATTTATAAGCATTTACTCAGTAAAATTAGTGTTAGTACTATGAAATACTTACAAACACTTGCAGTATTATTAAAACACTAAAGGCTTGCTTTGGTATGAAGCTTTTAAAGGCTTCAGAAATATCAAAAATTGTAGCCAGGTCAGATATTATTGTAGAGATTGTAGAGGCTAGGGTCCCCCTAGAGCTAAAGAGTGAAACTGTAGAACGTGCAGCTAAAAGATTTGGTAAGGATTATCTGCTAGTTCTTAATAAATGCGATCTTGTGCCGCGAAATATATGTAGAGAATGGGTTGAGTACTTTACTTCAAGCCATGGCATTGTTGCTTTATGTCTATCTGCATTGCGGAATATAGGTGTAAAGAGATTAAAGCGTCTTTTTATGGACATGCTGAAGGGAAAAGGCGCCTTAAATGTAGCTTTATTTGGATTACCAAAGGTGGGAAAATCCTCTATTATAAATGCTTTGAAAGGAGAGGACTCTGCTACCACAAGCCCATACCCTGGTTCCTGGGGCTATACTAAGGGAATCACAGTATACAAAATTGCGCCAGGTATTTACATTATAGACACTCCAGGCTATATACCATTTGATGTCAGGGGGCTGGAGGCTTTAATAAGGAGTAGGCCAGTAGAGCTCATAGATAACCCCATAGCTATCGCTAGTAAAATCCTTAAGCTAGTCTTAAATTACAACGAAAGATCAGTTAAAAGAGTGTATGATGTGTTTTCTCTAGACCCTCTAGAAATACTAACACATATAGCTGTAAAGAGGGGGTGGCTCTATAAGAAGGATAGGGAGCCAAACATAGAGGAGGCAGCAAGAGCTGTGATTAGGGATTATCTTGAGGGAAAGATAAGATTTTACTCACTCCCTCCAACAAGAAAGCTTTCTGACTCTAGATAGTACCTTGCCATAGTACCTTTCATCCAATCCCAACTCCATCATAAGGCTCTTGACAACATTTTTATCAACAGCTTTGCCCATGTTGCAATACTTTGCCGCCTCACGAGCTAGTCTCTTGATCTTGTCGTCCACGCCCATAACCTCTTCCACTGCTGTGCTAATGCTAACTCCTTCAAATCTTACCTTCAACAGAATCTCGACAATCTTATTTATCTCTCTAGGCACTCCAACAACATGCCCTTTGTACACTATTGCTCTTCTTTCACAATCCTTAAGATTCCTCAGAAGAGTCATTAAATATGTGGCAAAAGGCCTTGAAAACATATCGTCAACTAAAAGCCCAATTACAAAGGTGTCTGCCTTCATGACCTCCACCTCCGTAAGGGCTCTATCTGCATATGGGTCTAGAACTATGGTCAGACCGTGGTTGGTTTGCATTCTATGTAGCCAACTAATGATGGCAATTCTATTCTTGAAAGACTCTAAAAACGCCCTTATTTCCATTGATGGTAAGATTATGGCCGTACTCAAATCTGTGAGATACCTCCTTACTACATTTAATGAAAGAAGCAACTGTTTTAAAGCACCCTTCTTTTCATTAACGTGATGCAACTCCCATAGAGTGGCGTCAAAGACTATCAGAGGGCTCTTTGGATAGAGCTTCGCAAATATTTCGTTAAAGAGTGGCGATATGTCACGTGCACATTGTTCCCTAAAATCTTTTATAACTGTGTCATACTGCTCTAGCGCCCTTGACTCTCTACTTATTGCAATTCCTTTGTAGAAACCTACAACTTTGCCATAAGTACTCTCTCTACAGATTTTTGCACGACCCACCACCAGCTTCTCAGCTACTAAGTGAAGTATCTTGTGGCTTGCACAACGTGAATTTAGCTCTCTAAGCAGATTTCTATAAAGCTTGCTACTTAAAACAATGTCTCTTATACCTAAGTACTCAAGAGTGCATTGAAAAATGTCTGAGATGAGTGTTACCATACAGTACACTATTAGCGCGTGTAAGCAATTTTAAGTACATTACTTAGTGCAACATACTATGACGCATGTGCGTGCCTAAGTTCCATAACCGAGGGCTACATCTAACTATGCTGTTGCTTCAGCTATACCACTATTCGTTGCATTACTTAGCTCCTGCACGTTTTCACCATACTTTATAACAACATCGAATTCCCTACTATTTGATAAAGCTTCTAGCACCTTTTTACCTAGTTCTGAAAGTTTGTATAGCTTGTAATTTCCTCTAACATAAACAACCTCAATTATGTTCAGCGCTTCTAAGATATGAAAAGAAGCCAAGACTTCGTATCTCGGCAACCCAGTTGAAGATATGACATCGCTTGGTGATGCTATTCTATCCTTCAAAGCACTTAACATCATCACGAGCTTTTCACGAGGTGTCAACATGGGCCACCACTAAAGTGTTGCTTAGGGAAGAGAGTTATAAAGAGCTAGACAAATCAACACAGAGCCTGTGTATTGCAATTTGCATCTCGGACTTTGCACTGCCATGCCCAGGGAGCAGCACTTCAGCATTGCCATCGATATGTGCAATACACTATATAATAGCTTCCATAGCTCTGGGGCTTTACGAAGAAAATGAATGTAGTAGAATTCGATTTCCCCGTAGTGACAAGAAATACAAAGTTGCTGGTGTACCAATTTGAGCAAAGACTCTTAAGGTTACTTGACAACAGTATTGTAGCTCACCCACACATAATGTTACACTCATCTATACCATTTATTTCACCAGCACCTTTTGCTTGTAGACAAGGCAACAATATCAAGCTGTACAGCATACTAGCACCAGGTAAACACATCGAATTAAGTTGGAGACCTGGAGATGACCTTTCCGTACTACCTTTTACAGATAGTAGTGTAATCGTGTTTGCACAGTCGCGCTCCTTAGCGAGGACCATATCAATTAATTCATCAGGAGAATTTGAGTACAGCGATCAAGAGCCTGTAAAGCATGTGATGCCGCAAGGGCTTTTCAGCTACATTGTTGATGTCAAAAACCGCTTGCTCCTCGCCAAGGACCCTTCAAGTACTGAGCTCATCGCTAAATGCCATCGCGTAGAGTGTGTAGAGACTAAGGGCATTAAGGCACTCACATGCCATGTTAAAGACAGCAAGGCCGTTATCTTAAGCGATGGTTTATATGGACATTTCTATGAATTTCAGAACAATGAGTTTGAATCCATCATAGGTGTTACCTGGCAACGTAACACTATAGCCTTGCATACTAGTACACGAACCCTTCTCATAGGTTCTAATGGTAAAAAGAGGTTTCTATACGAAACTGGGTATCGCATAGAGAATCCTCTTCATCTATACGATGACGTATTCGTGGGGGTGGTCGCTAATAAGCTTGCATTCTACGATGCCTATAAGGATAAGTTGAAAATCATAGGTTTGCAGACCCCAAACTGTGTAAAGACCTGCCCAACTCAAGGAATTGTTGCCATAGCGAAAAACAGTGGTGTGATTTTACTAGACGTTGACCACATGAGATTTGCTGAGCTAAAGAAGGCTGCACAAAATATTGCCTTAGTTAACTCAAGGCTTTTACTCCTTGGTAACAGTAAGATGGCTGTGTATGAAGTAAGCAAATCCGATAAGGCTCTTGTAGTGGAGGAGCTATATGAAGGTCCCTCAGCCCTTATGAACTGCACCGAAGCTAGTGATAAGGAGATAGTGTGTGTAGACCTCCTGGGGAGGATCTCTATACTACATGCAAATAGTGTTTTGAAGGCACTACCAAGAGTATACAAGTGCAGAAGCGCGCCAAGTTCCTCGCTCCTGGCAATACCATATGCGCCAGGCTACCCACTAAAGATCACGCCAAGTGAGGGTATCCACATAGCTTTTCAACGGTATAATACCATGGTAACAGAGGTGATAGCTGAAACAAGACAGAGGCCAGGCTTTCTCTTAAACATTACTCTACATGGTATTGTAGGTAAGGAGGAAGACGTAGTTAGGCTGCAACCAAGTGCTAGGTCTAGAATTGGAGCACCTAGAGCCTATGTCATTAGGAGGCTTGTGCTACTAAATAACACGCCACTAGTTTGCGACAAGGAGGTTGAGCTCCCATTGAAGAAATGCTTAAAGACCTTGCTACTTGCAAGCGAACTACATTCATCAGCTATTTGTCTAGATGAGGTAAGGCCTGTTGAAGGTGCTGAGCCCAGTATAGCACAGTATATGCTTATTATTGTGGAGAGGGTTGAAAGGGTTGACGTGCGCCCTTTGATAAATATAGAAGAGGAGGCTATCTGTTTCTACCCCCCAGCGCTACAAGACATTGAGCTAAGTCTTGAGGTTCTATGCAAATCCCGTGTTCTCACACTAGAAAGTGGTTGTATGAAATTATGTGGAGACAGCGACTACATTGCTATGATAATCGTGGCTAGGATGAGAAGCAGAAGTTGTGAAAATAGAGTGCTGGTGCACCATAACATAGTTGCAGAGATACAGCAACGCAATGTGCCCACGGCACTTCTTGAACGGGGTGTGGCATATAGATTAACCCTACCATGCACATGTATAGCTATCGCATCTGCTAAAATTGTTTACGACAACCACCTGCAGTTACATGTTTTAGTAAAAAATAGCTGTAGTAACGTAGCCTCAACAATACTGGTTTATAACCATGCTGATGTTATTGCACCAAACTCGGAGAGGATTCTCTCTATTCCAATAAACCTCGAGGACATTATTCGAGGAGAGAAAGCTCTTGGTGTGGCAGAGCCCGCAAAGGTAAGCATACTTGTGTTTCCAATAAGCTTACCTCACTTACTTCACTTAGCGCATCAAATCGCTTTAAAAGTTTCAGCTAGTATTGGGCTCAGAAGATGATAAGAGAAGTGGCTAAAGCACTAGTTAAAGCTGGAAGAGGTGCTGTAGCTATTAGCAGGTCTCTAGGTACCTCCTTTAAGAAGTTCATATTGAGGAAAAAAGGAAATGCTCTCTGCGAAGAGATCTACAGAGGTGTCTACAGGTGCAGCAATGGTTATGATTCAAAACTTGTAGCTCTCTACACTATAGAGGATGCTGATATTAGGATAGACGAATTAGAGTACCTAGACCTCTTAAGCCATTTAAAGAGGTATATAAATACTGTTACCCCACCTGGCTGTAGACTAATAACATTATCAAAAATAGAGCTTGTGAACATCGATAAGTACTTGTCAACTATAGATAGCAAACTTCAGATGAAAATAGTGGAAGTAGAACAAGATAAAGCGAATACGCGTATTAGAGCGTCCATAGAGAAGCTACTGGAAGTTAGAAGGCGCGTATTGAGCGGAATAATACCTATTGAGATCTCAAACACCATAGCCATAGTATGTAAAGATCTTGGTGTTTACCGAGAGAGCATGACAAAGATACCGAAGCTTGCCAAGCAAATTCTAAACATATCACTAAAAAGTGTGAGAAGCCTTGATACTGTTACTCAGATAATCAATTTTCGCTGAACATAACCACAAGATAGTGCTCTTAGACTCTGTAGCCTACTCCATTCCGCACATGCTCCTAAGCAGTACAACAAAAAGTGATGATAGTGGAGTCTATATAGGTATAGACGTGCTCTTTGGTAGAAAAATTTACTGGGATGCAAAGCGATCCCCCAGACACCACATACTTATTGTGGGGCCTACAGGCTCTGGGAAAACGATAGCACTTACAGCTATCACAACAAGACTTGCAAAACTAAACAACGCAACCCTAGCAATATTTGATGTCAAAGGCGAGTATCCATCGCTTATGAAGTTCTTTACAAATAAGAACGCCTTTATATGGGACGTCACCCAAATGCCTATACCTATATGTAGCTGCGGTGAACCTCAAGAGGACGTGATATACAACATAAGGCTTTTCATAAACACGTTGAACCTTCTATATAAGCTCCCTACGTACATGAGGGATCAAGTCCATGAACAGCTTGTGAGACTATGTAGATATTGCCATGAATCTACCTTAGATAACGCACTTCGTGGTTACTTGGTGGAAGAGCCAGAAGCCATACACACTGCTCTAAACATCTTTAGCACTGGCTCTGAATCCTCTGTAGCAACACATCTTCTTCACCAGAAGAACACTGTTATAGATCTTAGCAGGCTCTTTCTATTGGATCCCAAAGCTACTGCTGTTGCAACACTTTACATCTTGAAGAGGATGTTAAAGACTCTAGGAGGCTTAAACACAAGTTCAATAGCTAAGGTGGTTTTGCTGGACGAATTGTGGTATGTAGCACAAAGCGCTATAGAAGACCTTGTCAACATGCTCATCAGGTATGGCCGAGGTTACGGAATTTCCTTAGCAATGGCTACTCAGAGCATAGACGACTTAAACCCCTATACTGATACCATTGTAGAGAGTTGCGGTGCAGTAATAGCACTGTCCTCGCCTTCGAGAAGCTATTGGCTTAGGCTTGCAAAGCACCTAAACCTCGGCAAAAGAGGTATTGAAAATGCAGTAAAGTTTGTGGAGCAAGGAATAGCTGTTGCTAAGCTGTATCCACATGAAAAACCTCTCTACGTCTACATAGACCCCTTGGACTAGCCCTACACCCTACTTCTCTATCCCAAGCTCTTTGTAGACCTCCTTAGGGGCAATTAACCTGGCACCACGACTTGCCTCATGCCTCTTCTTCAACTCCCTCTCTTTCTGCTTCTTCTTCCACTTATACCTATGAGTCTCCCTAAGCCTTGCTGACACTAAGCCTCTAGTCTTTCTACCAGCCGAGGTCTTGCCCCTGAACACCCTACCACGTTGACTTGGATTCGCTATCCAATTAACATCTGGGTCGCTGAGGACAGCTGGGTGATGCGGATCTACTAAGATAACTTCGTAGTATTTGTAAAGTCCATCCTCACCAACATAATAGCTGTTCAAAACCTCTAGATTTCTATACTTTCTCGCAGCCCTCTCCTCAGCTATAAGCCTCAAGCTCTTCTTTGGCGAATGCCCATAGACACCCATTCTCTTGGGTCTCCTGCCTGAACTAGGCCTAGGCTTCCTCAGCCCTCCCTTTCTAACCCTCACCCTAACAATAACAAACCCCTGCTTAGCCTTATAGCCAAGCCTCCTAGCCCTGTCTATCCTCGTAGGCTTCTCTACCCTCACTATTGATGGTTGCCTTCTCCACTCTATTAACCTCTGCTTCATCAGCTGCGCGTGCTCCCCCTCATAAGGCCTCTTCCACGCCATAGCCATGTAGTAGTACATGGAGTTGGCCAAAAAGCGTCACCTATTTACTAACTGTGCACCACTTATGCATTTATAACAATTTTAAGCAATAATGAAAAACAGAACCTAGGTGACAGCAACGCCACCACCAAAGATATACATAGGACTGCTGGGTAAAACAAACGTTGGTAAGTCAACCTTCTTCTCTGCAGCAACACTCATACCAGTAAAAATAGAGAATAGACCTTTTGTAACCCTAGAGCCCCACACAGGAGTAGCATATGTTAGAAAAACTTGTGTACATAAGGAGCTCAGGCTACTTAAGTGCACCCCCATTACCTCTCTATGCATAAACGGCGAGAGGTTCATCCCAGTGGTGCTAGTAGATCTACCAGGCCTTGTAAAAGATGCGCATAGGGGTAGGGGTCTTGGAAACAAGTTCCTAGATGCAATTAGGCAGGCAGATGCCTTAATACACGTTGTTGACGCTTCTGGTTCTACAGATGAGGATGGAAAGCCTGTGAAACCTGGTTATAGGAATCCTGTAGAGGATGTCGTAGAGATAGAGAGGGAATACGATGAATGGGTGTACGGAATAATATCGAAGGACTGGGGCCGCTTTGCAAGAGCTCTTGACACTATGAATAAGAGCCAGGTTGTCGAAGCCCTTGCACAAAGGCTCTCAGGTCTATCAATAAGTAAGGAGCATGTATCTATGGCACTTTCTTTAACAAGGCTTGAGAATGAGAAGCCCTCTAGCTGGAGAGAAGAGGAGCTGAGGCTCTTTATAAAAACCCTTAGGGAGGTCGCAAAACCCATTATCATAGCGGCTAATAAAGTAGATGTGCCTGAAGCTAGGGACATGCTAAAGGAAATGATGCGGATGCTACCAAATAGAATAGTGGTACCCGTGACCGCACTTGGAGAACTCATGTTGAGAAGATTTGCTGAAAAAGGGTATGTAGAGTACTTACCTGGAGACTCAGAGTTTAAAATAAAAGATGCCTCTGCTTTTACTCAACAACAACTTAGAGGAATAGATATGCTCAGGGAAATCATGAGAGAATTTGGGGGAACAGGCGTTCAGAGGGCTATAAATGCTGTTGCCTTTGAAGGATTGAGAAGAATTGTTGTTTACCCAGTTGAAGATGAGAACAAGTACACTGACAGCAAGGGCAACATACTTCCAGACGCATACCTTGTGCCAAGAGGTTCAAAAGCACTGGACCTCGCGTTCCTAGTCCACACTGATCTAGGCAAGAGGTTTCTCTACGCCATCAACGCCAAGACGAGGCAGAGAGTAGGCAAGGATTATGAGCTTAAAGATGGGGACGTAATAAAGATTGTCGCAACGGTATAGTGCATGCAGAGCCCAGAAAGCAGGAAGGTAACACTGTCCGAGGTAATCATTTCCACGCTGTGCCATGCGACAGAGAATTGCAGTAAGGTTAAGCAGGCAATCCTAAACCTAATACCACCGCATATAGCTCCATCTACACACATAGCTGAAAATACTGTAAGGGGCTTTTACGGAAACCTGATAACAGTGCTTGAAGCTCGTTTCAAGGGCGAGGAAGCGTATAGTGTATTAAAACATGTTGCAAATCTTTTAAGCGAGCTTGATAGAAGGTATGTGGTAAACTCTCTCGAGATAAGGTACGACCCAAAGGCAAATAAAGTATTCATAAGAATTGACAAGCAGGGTGCTTACCTAGGCAAACCCGCAGTATCTGAAGGCGATGACACAGTAAAGCTAGTGCTATCCTTCTCAATGCTCAGATCTGCAGAAGGTGTTAGAAAGCTTCTAGAGGAGATATTCTTTGGCAAGGGAGCCCAGGGCTAACATGCTTGTGCTTTTCGACTCCTGCAAAGACGTTGAGAAGTACATAGCTGAAGATAGCGCCTCTATAGTGGGCTTAGATGAAAGGTTCTTTGAATCATGTAGGGACTCTCTAGTGGATGTTGGGAAAGAGGTGTTGGTTATTCCAAGACGGGTAATAGCCGTTGATAGAAGGTCTCTTAAGACAGCCGCTCTACGCAGAGAGCCTCGTGTATTAACTGCTTTCAAGCCTCTCGACACTCAATCTGCTAGAACACTAGCCAAAACCAGGAGAAGTACACTAATACTTGTCTCGCCAGACACTATGAAGTATGTTGATGAGGCTCAGGTGAACTTCCTTAAACAGTCTCACGCACGCAAATTCATTGAAGTTTCCCTCGGAGAGTTTGTAAAGCTTTTACTCTCAGCAAACACCACATCCATGCATATAAGCAGGGCGTTTGATAGGCTTGGCAACACCATAGAGAGGGCCCTGAGGTCTGATATAGGTGTAGCTGTATCTGGCGCTGTCGAAAGTTACCCTAAGTGCCTCTTCACAAACCATATAGATGCTGTGCTTTTTTCCATGGGTTTTTCGAAAAGAGAGAGAAGAATGATTTTAGAGGTCTACCCCCTGGAGTTGTTAAAAACATGGTTAGGTGAAGAGTAGTTGGAGCACCTCACCATAATAGCTATAGCGCTCTCAGCTGCTTCAATAACTGTAACACTATATGTAGCCCTACATCTTAGAAGAGGTATTTTTGCGCTAGTCGATGAACTAGCTATAGCGCTACTCAGCCGCAAGAAGAGTAGAAAAGTGAAGAGGTACATACTGTTGAAAACAGTATGCGGTGAGGAAACTGATGTAAAGGCTTTTGTAAAGGATTTTGAGAAGAGGGTTTCTAAGCTACTAGGAGATGTAGAGAGAATGGGGTGCAGCTTAACCATTGCGACTATTTCAAAAAACTCTAACAGGATGATTGTAAGGGTTGTAGGGGATTATGGGTGCTTTAAGAGGGTTTTAGTAGCTTTATCAATACAGCACATACTCTTTGGAGACTGCGTAGCTGTGCCAATAAGAACCTCGGGTCTCTTTTCCCGATTGAGGAGGTGGATTTACTAAAGCTGCAAAACCTCATTGAGACCTCAGCACCTGCATAACATGCTCTAGGAATTTCACTGCTTTCTCAAACTCAATCCTACCTCTTTCAGACAACTTGTAGAGATTTTCCCCACCAATCTTGACAACTTCAAGCAAGCCTTCCCTAGCCATTCTGTACACAACGCTATATACAGTGATTGTGGAAACCCTCAAACCCACTTCATCTTTTAACACCTTGACAATGTCGTAGGCTTTCATGGGCTCAGAGCTCAGCAAGGCTTTCGCTATATAGAGCCACAGCACCTCTACTGTGAGCTTTCGCCTAAGCCTTCTCAAAGCCCTTGACTCCATACACTGTCAAACTTGCTTACCAATAATAAAGTTTATAAGTGTGCCTTCAGAATATATACGGGCAGAAATATTTGGGTGTGTAAATATGATTAGAGTTGGAATTGTTGGCGTGGGTAACATAGCGGCCATGCTTGTCCAGGCAGTGGAGTTCTATAGGAGAACAGAGCGTACAGAGGGTTTAATACACCATGTCATTGGGGGGTATAGAGTAGATGACATAAGGTTTGCATACGCCATTGACGTGTCGAAGCACAAGGTTGGTAAAGACCTCGCAGAAGCAATCTTCGCTAAACCAAATCAAGTCCCAAATTACATAGACATGCAGAAGACAGGTGTTATAGTTAAAATGGGTAGGGTACTAGATGGCGTAGCTGAGCACATGGTGGAAGACTTTGAGCCAGCGGTTGAGCCAGAGCCAACAGAGAAAGACCTTGTTAAAGAGCTTGAAGAAGCAGGTGTGGATGTGCTAATTAACCTACTCCCTGTGGGCAGTGCAAAAGCCAGCAGGTTCTACGCTGAGGTTGCGGCAAAAGCAGGCGTAGCATTTGTGAACTGCATACCAGAGTTCATAGCAAGTGACCCACACTACGCGAAAATGTTTGAAGAGGGCAGCACCTTGATACTCGGAGACGACATAAAAGGGCAACTAGGCTCAACAATAGTGCACAGAGCCCTTGCGAGCCTCATATCCATGAGGGGTGCTGAAATAGTTGAGTCTTACCAGCTTAACGTAGGTGGGAACACGGACTTCAAGAACATGCTGGACCACAGCAGGCTAACTAGTAAAAAGATAAGCAAAACCATGGCTGTGGCCTCCACTCAACCAGAGCCAGAAAAGCTCCTAAGCAACTTATTCGCAGGGCCCAGTGGCTACATACCGTTCCTCGGCAACACCAAGGTCTCGTACATGTACATAAAGGCCCTGGGCTTCATGGGGCTACCCGTGACAATAGACCTTAAGCTAGTTGTGGACGACAAGGCCATGGCCACAGCAGTGCTAGTAGATGTTATAAGGCTGGCAAAAGCTCTTAAAGACAAGGGTGTTAGGGGGGCTCCCGAGTGGGCTTCTGCATTCTACTTCAAGTACCCGCCAAAGCAGGCGAAAAGCGATGAAGAGGCCCTTCTTAACTTATATATGAGGCTAGAAGAGCTTGGAATAGGCGTGGAGCCCAACAGGCTTTACTTCTGGCACTACATAAAGAAGTGATGAACCGAAAGCGCTTTTTATCTTTCTAAACCATTACCTTATCCTCAAGCGTCGATCTCCACGCAGATGATGATGCCGCTCCAAACAGCCACGTCTTGACCTCGTGAAGAGCCCGCGACGATCTGATCCTAATCTCAAAACTTTAATCGGTAAACAATAGATGGTAGCGCTCCGTGCACAGCCTTAAGCCTATCAACCTCAGTAAGGTGAAGCTCTTGTAAAACTGCTTCTGAAACCCTTATAGCAGATGTTATGAAGACCACAGTACTAAATCCGCTATTCATGAGCGCGGACAGAATCTTCTTGTAAAGCCTCCCCAGAGCGCCAGGCTTCATCCTGTAGCCGTAGGGAGGGTTGAAAACAGCTACTGCAAAGTTCACACCAAACTCCCCTTCAAGCTCTTTCAGCTTCGGCGTAAACGCTATTGAGTCCCCTACAAAAAATAAGGTAGCATCATCAACACCAGCACTTTTAGCGTTTACAACAGCCCCCTCAACAAAAACAGGGTTTATGTCTACGCCAACATGAGCCCTCTCGCCCTCTGCAACACCTCTGGAGCAAAGCTTTTCAAGCTCTTCAACGGCCTCTGGAGAAACCCTTGCCAAAACACCCCAGTCTATATTCCTCCTAGCAATGCACGGTACCTCAACCCCCTTAGCCTGAAGGGCAGCTTCTATGACTATTGTGCCCCCTCCGCACATAGGGTCGTAAAGCCCTTCACCAGGCCTCCACCCAGCTATCCTCAGCATGGCACATGCTATGGTATTCTTAAGCCCAGCAGGGTGGGCAAAGACCTTGTAGCCTCTCACATGTAGAGAAACCCTGGTTAGTGAGAGGGCCACGATAAGCCTCGATCCATTGAGCTCTGTGTATATCTCCACATCAGGTTCGCCCAAGTCTACCCTAAGCCTCACTCCCCGTGCCTGCATGTAGCTGTCTATCACAGCTTGGCCTGCAACTCTACCAATATCTATGCTAGTAAAGCTATGCACACCTATCCTCTCAGATCTTATAGCAAAACTCTGGCTAGGTTCAATCAGCGTGGCAAAGTCAATTCCTTTCACAACTCTGTAAACATCGTCAAGGCTCCTAACATTCTCCTCAACAACTAACAGACCATAGATGTTATTTGCAATGCGAGACCTAAATACGTTAGCAAGCATACTAGAGCTAACTTCTGCAAAAACCCTGCCACTCAAAACGCTAGTAATACGAGCCCCAGAGAGCTCAACAAGCTCACGCATTAACTCACTCTCAAAACCCATATCACATGTAACCAACAACCTCATTGACGCCACCAGTGAGGTGTCAGACAGCCACCGCAACCTCATCAATCAGCAGCGGTCGGGATTAACATCATCCACAAGTACAACGTGGATACAAAACTTATAAGCTGTTTCAAAGAGCGCCGACGCCTATGGGCATGATGCTATCAGGGTGCCCACAGCCTCCCCCTTAGCAGCCTTCACAACATTCTCGATGTCAAAACCATTGAACACTACAACATCTATGCAACTCCTCTTAACTATCTGAACAGCTATAGGGTCCAGCAACTCATAGCCCCCCGCCTCAAACCTCTGACTCAAAACCCTTGACAATTCATCAACAGCTATTCTTTCAAACTTCTTAGCATCAGAAAACCTCTTCGGATCCCTATCATAAACGCCATCAACGTCTGTCGCGTAGAGAATCCTCTTTATACCAAGCGTCTCAGCAACAACAGCAGCTACGGCAGATGTTGACTGCCCTGGCTGCAGACCCCCCAAAACAACAACTCTACCTGTACTCCAAGCCCTCTCCACTTCTTCAATACTCCTAGGTATGGGCACGTAAGCGTGCCCCCCAAGAGCATACGCAAAAAGCAGTGCATTAACTCTGGCAACCTCAATTCCAATCATGTCAGCTTGCGCACTGCTTAAACCCAGAGCCTTTGCACAGTTAATATAGCTCCTAGCATAAGGACCTCCACCAACAACTACAGCCACTCTATAACCCTCATCGACAAGCTTACTGACAACTAAAGCATACTTCTTCACAAGCTCGCTATTCTCAGGGCTAACTATTCTACCAGAGAGCTTCAGCAAAAGCTTGCTGATATTCATGACAAAAGCGCCTGCAGGAAAAGCTAGGGATAAGCAGTGTTAAAAGTTTTGAAAGTATCAGGAGAACGTCCTCACTTTCAACTAGGTCAAGTAGTTCAGACTCTGCGCAGAGGTTACTCTCTAGAGAAGGCTTTGCTCAAGCTGCATCTGAAGAAGCCTTTGCAAAGCTGCTGAGCACACTATGAGTGAAGTAAGCAAGAGCTTGGTCAGCAGATGAGGGAGGGAACACGCTTTGCTAGCTATGCAATAAAATGCTAGTCGGCGAGCACATCAAATACTGGGTCAACTAGTACGCAAGTCGGTACACCATCTGTATGCACATCCAACGCTAGTCATTCAACTGCTTTGCAAAATTTAAATTCAACTCAAACAACAAGAAGCTCTGAAATGGAGCTCCACACACCTACTCTAGCACAACTCTGGGGCTACCCATGTAGTTAGAGTTCTTAACTATAGCAAGCCATTTAAAAAAGCAGAAGTAGGTACAGAAAGCACTGCAGAGCCTCATCGCAAGCATTGTGAATAGCGCTGTCAACTTCTTTGTACATCTCTTAGTGCACTAACTAGCTAAACTTTTAGCTAAATCCTTTAACGCATGTACACACTGCATTCAAATACTGGGTAAATAATTGGCACAAGGAGTTTTGAACTATTAAGTACAGTGACCAGTCAAAGTAAGTGTTCGCAAGTGTGTTTAGGTGTTATATACAAAGCATAGGAAAACATATCATGCTTCAGTGGAAACGCTTTTAATGTGCCTAGACCTGTCTAAACTGACTAGAGTAGATGGTTTCAACAACAGCATGCACAGCTCATAATATTCACCTGGGTTTCAATCCATGCACCATAGAGTGCTAAGCAAAAGAGCTCTTGCCCCCAACATAAAGGAGATAGATGTTTACGCACCTAGAATTGCAAGAGCAGCTAAGCCAGGGCAGTTTGTAATTGTCATGCCCGATGAGAAGGGGGAGAGAATACCTCTAACACTTGTCGATTGGAGTGCTTCAGAAGGGTGGGTTAGGCTAGTTTTCCTAGAAATTGGTGTAACAACACACAAGCTAGGATTGAAAGAAGCAGGAGACCCCCTCTACCACATCGCAGGCCCCTTAGGAAACCCTACACATGTAGATAAGCTTGGCACTGTTATAGTCATTGGTGGTGGTGTAGGGATCCCCGCTGCGTACCCCATAGCCCGAGCTTTTAAAGAGGCGGGAAACTACGTGATATCGATTATAGGTGCTAGAACCTCCAAGCTACTTGTATATGAGGACAGGATTAGGGAGGTCAGCGACGAGGTTCATGTAGCAACTGATGACGGTAGTAAGGGGTTCAAGGGATTCACATCAGATGTGCTTGCAAAGCTTCTCGAAAACAATGTAGCACCTAACTTAATTTGGATGGTGGGCCCCGCGCCCATGATGAAGAGCTGCAGCATCATTGCCAAGAAGCGTGGTGTTAGGGCTGTGGCAAGCCTCAACCCAATAATGGTGTGCGGCATGGGTATGTGTGGTGCATGTAGAGTTACAGTAGGTGGGCGAACTAGGTTTGCATGTTTTGAGGGGCCAGAGTTTGAAGCCAGCGAAGTTGACTGGGATGAGCTGTTGAAAAGGCTCAACATGTATAGAAACGAGGAGGAGGAGGCTTTGAATAGATTCAAGCGCTTAGTTATATCAGCACCGGCGCAAAGGTGATGCTAAAGTGGTTAAGGTGAAGCCCAGGGTACCCATGCCTAAAAGACCTGCTGAGGAGCGTATAAACGATTTCAACGAAGTTGCGCTAGGCTATAGCGAGGAAATGACTCTTGAAGAGGCCTCGAGATGCCTCCAGTGCCCTAACGCACCCTGCGTTAGGGGATGCCCTGTTAGGATCAATATACCAAAGTTCATTAAGCTCATTAGAGAAAGGAAATTTGAAGAGGCATACAAGGTGGTTAAGGAAGGCTCGCCAATACCAGCTATAACTGGGAGGGTCTGCCCTCAGGAAAAACACTGTGAGAAGCTCTGTACCCTAGCCAAGCTTGGGCAACCTGTAGCAATAGGGGCTTTAGAGAGGTTTGTAGCTGATTGGGCTCGAGAACAAGGCGTGTATACAAAGCTACAACAGTTAGAGAAGAGAAGCAAAAGAGTGGCTGTCATAGGCTCTGGGCCCGCTGGCATAGTTTTCGCTACATACATGGCTAGGCTGGGGCACGAGGTAACGGTCTTTGAGGCTCTACATGAAGCCGGAGGGGTTTTGATATATGGAATACCAGAGTTCAGATTACCAAAGAGAATTGTTAAAGAAGAGCTCGCCTACATGAGGGACCTAGGAGTAGACATAGAGCTAGGCGTAGTTGTTGGAAAGACTGTGTCACTCTATGAGCTTCTAGAGGAGTTCCACCTAGTGTTTGTAGCGACTGGGGCTGGGCACCCAAGAATGTTAGGTATACCAGGGGAGAACCTTAACTACATTTACACAGCAAACGAGTTTCTAACAAGAGTAAACCTGATGAGGGCTTACCTGTTCCCAGAATACGATACCCCTGTACATAGAGGTAGAAGAGTTGCTGTAGTTGGTGGAGGTAACACAGCCATGGACGCTGCTAGGGCTGCCCTTAGACTAGGTGCTGAAGAGGTTTACGTGTTGTATAGGAGAACTAGAGGTGAAATGCCTGCTAGAGAAGAGGAGGTGGATAATGCTGAGGAAGAGGGGGTGAAATTCCTCTTCCTAGTACAGCCAATAGAGTTCAAAAGCCATTCGCAGGATAGCGTAAGTGAAGTCCTTCTCATGAAGATGGCCCTGGGCGAGCCAGATGAGACAGGGAGGCCGAGGCCTGTGCCAACGGGGGAGACAGTAAGTATTCAAGTGGACATGGTTATTAATGCCATAGGGTTTCACCCCAATCCATTAATACCCATGACAACGCCTGAGATCAGAACAGATAGTAAGGGTAGAATAGTAGTAGGCGATGACGGTAGAACATCTATGCCCAGGGTGTATGCTGGAGGAGATATAGTGGTTGGAGAGGGGACAGTTATAGAGGCCATGGGGTGGGGAAGAAGGGTAGCACTGGCAGCTCATAAAGAGCTAGCTGTAGAGAATAGGTGGAGCAACAACATTCGCAAGCACTAAGCAGGTTGTACACAGGGTGGAACAAGTATTTGTAGGAAGGAATGTTGAGCGCTACTGCCATGTATGTGAAAGAGACTCTTTAGCCTCACGGAGCGCCTTGGCCTCCTTAAGTTCACGTACTCAAATCAGCTTTGCTTAACTTTACTAGTGAAAAGTTAAGCACCACTTAACTTCACCATAGGTAGACGTGGGGCTCATAGATATCATTAAAGCACCATCGCTGGCTACATCAGTTAATGAAAGCCCTCGGCGGGCCATAAGCCTGAAGAGCCCCGCACACTCGACATTGCACAAAATTGTATTATTAGTACTGCACCACATTCCCTCAATGAATAGTATTGAATTGCTTCTACATGCACACCTAAAGTAAGGCTCCACGCAGGAGCTCTAGCCCATAGAAATAGTGCACTCAATACACTAAAGTTCACAAGTACAACAAATAGTACACCAATTACTGCACAGACTAGTATATAGCTATACCACATAAACACTTATATGCTGTATTCCCACAGCTATTTAATGATAGAGTGAGCCGGGCTAGCTCATGTCTATAAGTCAAGATTTTCAAGGTTATGTCCTACCTGATAACAATTTGCACAGTATTTTAGGACCCTTACCACCATCAACAACAGTACTCATCTTGGGCCATCCTGGGGCTGGTAAGTCTACGTTTGTGGCGAGTTTTCTTTTTGA